>JAGVKB010000142.1 GCA_020050835.1 Candidatus Obscuribacterales bacterium
ACTCTGTTTGATCTGATCGGCTCGCTTCTGGATAGCCTCTTCTAAAGACTTGCGCACATCGTTTTGTTCTACCAGCGGCACGCTCTTAAGTGTTTCTTTGAACTGCTGGTAATTTTGCAAATCTTGCTTGTCTTTAGCTGAAAGAGAATGCTCGGAGCGGCCATTTTCGAGCGCCTTTTGAACTTTCATGCCATCATCGATCCGAGTAACTGCTTCCGGAGCAAGCTTTTGAGCGACCTGCTCCGGTGAATTACCAGAGCTTTTCATCAGGGTTTGATCCCACTTATGCACCGGATTGGTCACCCATTCCTGTAATTCTTTGATCGGATTTGTCGCTTCAGCGTTGGCTTCAACTTTAGCTTGGACCGGCTCCGCTCTGACCGTTTCGCCTAGCGGCCCCCGACCCTCCGCAGTCTCTGGAGCCGCTTGTGATTTGCCAGGTTGCATTTCGGTGCCGCCTGAATTTACACCAGGTTCGGATTGGCTCCCTCTGAGCTGCTGGGCTCTTTGCTGAACCGCCGCCTCCAAACTGCGCTGGACGTCTGCCTTGTCGACCAGCGGAATATTCTTGATGGTGCTCTTAAACTGCCAATAGTTGCTCAAGTCGAGTTTTTCTTGAGCGGTAAGTGACCCCTCGCTCCGACCTTTATCCAGCGCCGCTTGAACTTTCAGCCCGCTATCGATGCTCACTACAACTTCCGGACCGAGCTTCTTAGCCACTTGCTCCGGTGAGTTGCCTGATGATTTCATCAGGTTCTCATCCCATTTGTGAACAGGATTGGAGACCCATTCTTGCAACTCTTGCCAGGCACTGTTCGGCGCGCTGACCGTTTGCGGCCTGCCAACCGATTCTCCTCTTTTCTCCTGACTGCCGCTCTGACCGGTAAGCGCAGCCCAACTCTTACCGAGAGACTCCAGAAACTGTTTTTGCAGCGGGGCTGCTTCCTTCTGTTTCCCTTCCAGCTCGGACTGCTCGGCTGTACGCTTCGACTTTACCGAATCGTCGCGTTCCTTTGAAGCGTTTTTCGACTTGCCAGCCTGACCGTCGCCCATGAGAAGAACACTCCACTGCCCCTTTAATCTTTCATACTAAAGCAGCCAAGGTCTCTGCCTAATAGTCTTATACCCATTTTCGGCGGTCTGTAGCCGCTCCTGTAATAGCGCTCAGTCCGTCGCCTAATAGTTCAAAGCTTAGACGGCTACCCTGGGAATCAACCCGGCTACTCGAACACCATGACATCATACGCCTGAATTGGCAAAACGTCACTGTGTAATTACACAGTTCCTGCCGAATTCAAGAGATTAGCTGAGCGCGTAGGAGTGTCCGCAATTCAAGCAAAATGAAAAGTCGTGATCGCATTTAGTCCCGCATCGTTTGCAAATGACATCAGACGGCGCTTCAGATAATACGTTTAGAGCAGCCGGCGAAAGAGATCTGGCAACGCCACTACCAGTGATATCACTATCAGGCTTGCGGAATGCTGCGTCCATTTGCGAGTCCGCCAGGGCGGATCCAGTAGAAGCGAGGGTCTGATCCTTAGTGACAAACGGTTCGTAGCTGGTCAACCCTAACCCTTCCGGAAAGCCGCCCGAGTCAGCCCAATTTTTTGTCGGCTCGACGGTTTGGATCGCATTTTGTACTAAATCGACAACCTTGCCGTCCAAGTCGGCGGGAAACACCGCCAGACCGCCCTGGTTGCTGCTGGTACCAACCGCCTCGCGCTTGCCGCCTGACTGTCGCTCCTGACCAGCTACCCGCTCTTGCTTGCGTTCTATCCTTCGCTTACTTTCAGACGAACTCTTGCGGTCCCTTTCTTCGGCATTGTCTTTTGCTTGTTTCTGTACTTTTGCCTGGCTTTCGGCCCGGCGGTTGGCCTCCGACTGCGGCTTCAGCCATCGTTTAACCTGCTCATCGTAGTCCGTTTCATTGAGCTTGCCGGATTCTTGAACGTTGCGCCGGCGAATCTCCTGTTCTGCTTCCTTAAGCTTTCTTTGAAAGTCATCTGTAATTTGAGGAGCAGGGCCGCTCGAGCTCAAACGGCTATCGCCATAATTGCCGGAAGCGGTTCTACGCTGGCGCGAAAACTTATCTTCATTGACGAGCCGAACAGTCTCATTGTGAGAATCGACCGCACCGTGCCCAACAAACGACGCAATCAGATAGAGAAGAGGCCAGCTCCACCACCAGTGCCAAAACCAATTCGCTACGACAGCAAAGCCGATTAGATACCAGCATTGCTTCTTGTTGCCGCTGGCATAGAGATTGCCCAAGCCGATTAAGACGACATTCAAGACCCAAACGAGTGCCGCAGACTTGAATTGCGAAACATTAGGTGTCGGCTCAGTCACAGAAGAGTCCTCCCTGCACCTGACTTAATGTGCCCAGTTTCGCCGCTCAAATTTCACTTTCTATACAAGCGCACTATTGCGAGTGAGTGTTTTCGAACAGCGCCAGATACTTTTTGGCTGCTTCATTCTTCGGGTCTTTCGCCAGAACGTTCTTGATCTCCTGGACCGCCTGCGGCAGTTCGCCGCTGTCGTGCAGCGCGACCGCCAAGCCGAGCCTGGCCTCTACGTTATCCGGATTCAGCCCGACCGCCTTCTTCTCTTCGGCGATCTGCCCTTCTAGCTCGCCAGCCTGACCGAGCACCTGGGCCAGCCGATGATGAAGACTATCGTTGTCCGGATCAAGCTGGATGGCATTTCTCAATTCATCGCTCGCCAGCTGCAAATCGCTCTTGCCCAAAGCAGCTTCGGCCAGTTGCCGGTGTCCGGCAATTTCGCTCGGTTCTAATTCGATCGCTTTTTTTGCCTCTTCCATCGCCTGATCGAAGAGCTGCTTATGATTAAGCGCGTCGGCAAACACATAGTGAGCGATTGCGTTTTTCGGGTCTACGCTCACTGCTTTCTTGAGCACTTCGACCGCCTCATCGTACTTTCCTTCGGTATTCAGGACCACTCCCAGATTATTTGCCGCCGTCGAACTGTTTGGCTCCATCTTGAGCGCTTTGCGATACTCGGATTCCGCCCGGGCGTAGTCACCTGATTTGAAGTACTCATTGCCGGAGATCAGATACTCGGTGCCAGTCTTGAGTCCGCAGCCGCTCAAACTACAGACCACAGCCAAGGCCAATAGCGCAGATCGGCTTGGCGCCGACGACATTGAGCGTCGTCTCATTGACTTGCCTGAGAATCTGGAAGACATCAAAAGCCCCTCGAGATGCGCCTTTCGGCTCTACCGAATTCTAACACGGTGGAGACCGTCAGCACGCTTGTATTGTGGTCCTAATGCCAATCGACGGGGTTATTATCAAAAATACACTTGGCTAAGATTTGCAAAGCCCCTAGAATTAGATCTTCCCTCAAAGCTTTCAAGAGGTAATCCCGTGGATGCCAACCAGACCGCCACTAATGGCGGCCATGTTGTGCCGAGCATGCAACAGAACCAACCGACCGCGATCGAATTTCTCGAAGGACAGACGGTCAGACTGATGCTCAGGGACAGTACCGTTTTACAAGGGCGGCTTGAACGAATCGGCTGGATGAGCGCAGACTCCGAAGCGATCTCCTATCTTTGCCTGCGTTTGGATAATGATTCAGTCTATGTTTTGTCCGCCCAGGGCATCAGTACCCGCAGCGGTCTTGTTTTCATTCCCTGGGACTGGGTATCCTGCGCCGTCGCCCCCTGATAGGCCAGCAAAAGCACCAACCTCTTCAACTAACTTGCGCCGCCTACTTCGCTACCGCCGCCGGCTCGCAGGCGACATTTTTCACCTGCAATTCCTTCAACTGTTCACTCGCGGCCGCCGACGGAGCGCTGGTCATCAGGCAGCTACCAGACTGAGTTTTCGGAAAGGCGATCACGTCCCGGATCGACTTTCCGCCAGCCAGCAACATCACTATCCGGTCCAAACCGAGCGCAATTCCGCCGTGCGGTGGAGCGCCCGACTCGAGCGCATCCAACAAGAAACCAAACTTGTCTTTGGCCACTTCGGCGTCCAAGCCGATCGCCTGAAATGCCTTCGACTGAACCTCCTGGCTGTGAATACGGATAGACCCGCCACCGATCTCCACACCGTTATAAACGATGTCATAAGCACGTGCCCGTGCCCTGGCCGGATCGTTTTCCAAAAGATGCACATCATCGGGATGCGGGCTGGTGAATGGATGATGCACCGCCATCAACCGTCCTTCCTGCTCGTCATACTCGAACATCGGAAAGTCCGTTACCCAGAGCAGCTCATGCCTGCTGATATCGATCAGCCCCAGCTCTTCGGCCAGCTTCAATCGGAGCCGGCCTAGAACATTTGCTACCGCTTTCGGCTTGTCGGCCATCAAAAGTATCAAGTCACCAGTTTTCGCTCCAGCCAGCTTCTTCATCGACTCGAGCTGATCGGCGCTGAAATGTTGGGCGATTCCAGACGAGCGCACAGCATCGGCACCGAATCCAATCCAGGCCAATCCTTTGGCACCGGCCGATTTCGCAAAGGCTTGCCAAAGATCGAGCTGTTTGCGCGAAGCTTGCTCATTACCGCCTTCAATGCACAAGGCTTTCAATTGCCCGCCTTCCTCACAAACCTGACGAAAAGCGTTGAATTGGCAAGCTCTTGCTATTTCCGAAAGATCCTTCAGCTCTAATTCGAAACGCAGGTCCGGCTTGTCGTTGCCAAACCTTTCCATCGCCTCCTGATAGCCGAGATGGCGAAACGGAACATTTAGCTTTACGTCTATGCACTTAAACGTTTCAACCAGGATGCCTTCCGTAATCGCGATGATCTGCTCTTGATCGATAAAGGCCATTTCAAGATCGAGCTGAGTAAACTCCGGCTGCCGATCGGCGCGCAGATCTTCATCCCGGAAGCACCGCGCGATCTGATAGTAGCGTTCAACTCCGCTGATCATCAGAGTTTGCTTGAAAAGCTGCGGTGATTGCGGTAAAGCATACCAGCTGCCAGGATTGAGCCTGCTGGGCACCAAGAAGTCCCTGGCCCCTTCCGGAGTGGCTTTCGAAAGAATCGGCGTTTCCACTTCAATGAAGCCGTTAGCATCGAGAAAACGTCGCATGGACTGCGCGATTTCGTGCCGCAGCCTCAAGTTGCGTTGCATCTCTTCTCGGCGAAGATCGAGGAACCGATAGCGCAAACGCAAGGCCTCATCAACCTGATGGGCCTGGTCCAACTGAAACGGCAAGGGCCGACAAGTATTTAACAGCTCTACTTCCTCGGGATAAATCTCGATCAATCCGGTCGGCGTCTCTTTGTTTTCGCTGCCTGCCGGGCGTTTTGTCACTGCCCCTGCCGCTGCGATCACAAACTCGCTACGCACTTGAGAGAATACCTCATGGACTGCTTTATTACGGTTGGGATCAGCTACCAGCTGAACCTTTCCGGTCGCATCACGTAGCTCGATAAAGATCAAGCCGCCCAGGTCGCGTCTCGCATCTACCCAGCCGGCTACTTTCACCGACTTACCATCTTCCGCCGCACCGAGAGTTCCGCAGCCGGTCTTGCCTTTAAGCGCTATCTTTCCCACCTTCCAATATCTCCCCAAAAAACGAAGTTCATTATATCGGTTACGGGTTGTACACTATCAAATAGGGCACTTTTTGCGCTCGATTAGAGTTACGTCTCCTTACTTACTAAATACAAATGGACATCAAAGACATCCTGGTAGCTACCATCTTTATTGCGCTTGGCCTTTCGTTTGGTTACAAGGCGATTGAAGCGACCTTCTTCGGTCGCACCTGGTACTGGACCGGATTCTTCCTCTTTGGCTTAGTTTCTCCGTTCTTGATCCATTGGCCGCCTGGTAAACGCTCTCTTATCAAGAAGGTTCAAGGCTGGTGGATACACGTCACATTGGGACCGGCTTTTTTCCTCTGCGCGCTTCTGTTTACAGCCAGCGGTGCGGAAAAATTGGGCTTCAATAGCGCCGAAATTATCAATTACGTACTGACTCTTGGCAGAGAGAATGCGCCTTCGGCAATTACCTACTCAAAAGAAAGCGGCTACAAATTCCCGATTGTGCCTAGAATGCAGGCAGCTCTCTTTAAGCTCATCTCGTCGCCAGTCAAGATGGAAAAGGATCAATCGCTGACCGGTCAGGCAGAGAAGGAGAGCCAGATGCAAGGTCCTACCGGCATGCCCGGCGAGCAACCCGCACCGAAGAAGTAGAGCTCCAGTTCGCAGATTTTTAATTAATTCACGGTCGGTTCACTTGCTGAAAAGAAGCAAGGGACGATAGTCTTGTCCGTTAGTAAAGAAATTTATTAGCCTCTTCCCCCTTGCCAACCAGAGGAGAATGATCGTGGCCACTTCCGTTTCTCACATTAGAAATGTAGCGTTCATCGGCATCAACCATAGCGGCAAAACAGGTCTGGTGGAAGCTGCCCTGCACCTGACAGGAGCGATTTCGCGGCGCGGAAAGATTCAGGACGGAACGATGACAACCGACTTCGAGCCGGAAGCGATCACCCGCCAGATGTCCACGCAAGTCGCCATGGCCCGGCTCAACTACAGAGATTATCTCTTCAACATACTTGACTGTCCCGGGTTTGTAGACTTTTCGGAAGAAGTAAAGTTGGCATTGATGGGCGTGGACGCCGCCGTCTTCGTCGTAGAGCCCGATCCCGGCCGAGTGATTCAGATGGATACTCTCTTGCGCTTCACCGAAGAGATTGGCATCGCTCGCCTGGTCTTCTTAAACAAGCTGGACAAGCCTGACTTGGATGTTAGCGGTACACTCGATGCGCTTAAGAACATGGCGGGAACCAAGGTGCCAAGACCGCTCGCTGCGATACATTATCCGATTGGAAGCGGGCAAACTTTCGCCGGTTATGTAGACGTTCTGAAGAAAGAAGCCTTCAAGTATGGTGCACAGGGAACGCCGGAAAGAATTGATGTTCCCGCTGACCTGCAATCCGATCTCGACCTCGCCCGCGAAAAGCTGATTGAAACTCTCGCGGACACCGACGACGCCTTACTGGAAATGGTGCTCGAAGGAACTGATGTTCCGCTCGAAGCTCTAGAAAAGGATCTAAACAAGGCCGTCAGAGCCGGAACATTCGTTCCGATTCTGGTCGGATCCGCCCACTGCGATCTGGGAGTGCTTACACTTTTAGATACGATCATCTCGCTTTGCCCATCACCAGCCGATCGCGAGTATAAGGACAAAGATGGCAAAGCGATCACAATCAAAGAGGACGGCCCGGTGATCGCCCAGGTGATCAAGACCTACATTCACCCGCAATCGGGCAAGCTGTCACTGACAAGAGTCTTCTCCGGCACGATTACCGGACACAGCGAGCTGGCCGACAGCACCCGCGGCGGGCACAAAGAGCGGGTTGGTGGTCTCTACTGGCTCCAGGGCAAGAAGAACGAGACTATGCCGCAAGCCGGTCCAGGCTCGATCGTAGCGATCGCCCGGCTGGAGTCGCCACACACTGGCGACACCCTGGTAAGCGAAAAAGAATCGACAATCATGCCCACACCGCCGCCGCCGCCGCCGCTCTACTCTCTGGCGATCGCACCGAAAAATCGCAACGACGAAGCCAAATTGTCTACACTTCTGCATAAATTGATAGAAGAAGACAGCGTACTCAAGGTAGACAGAGACCCTGACACGCACGAATATTGCTTGTATGGACAAGGTGAGGTCCACCTGACGCTTTCACGCCAGCGCCTGGAGCGAAAGTACAGCATCCAACTCGACGTTCACAAACCGAAGATCGCTTACAAAGAGACGATCACCAGCAAATGCGAAGCACATGGCAGGCACAAGAAACAGACCGGTGGACGCGGCCAGTTCGGTGAAGTTTACTTCAAGATCGAACCGCTCGAACGAGGCGCCGGTAATAAATTCAGCGAGTCAATCGTGGGCGGCTCAGTACCCAGACAGTACATTCCAGGCGTTGAAAAAGGAGTGATTGAAGCCGAACAGCGCGGGCAGCTGGCCGGCTTTCCAATCGTCGACGTTCATATCAATTTATTCGACGGCTCATACCACGATGTGGACTCCGACGAAATGTCATTCAGAATGGCGGCGATTCTGGCAATGCGTGAGGGGTTGACCAAGGCCCATCCGATCATTCTCGAGCCAATTACCGAGATGCAGGTAGTTGTTCCCAGCTCATACACGGCCGGAGTGCTCAGCCAGTTGAACGGCCGCCGCGGGCACATTCTTGGTTACGGAGCAAGCGCCAGCCGCCCCGGCTGGGACGAAGTAAATGCTCATGTCCCGCAAGCGGAGCTCTGGGATTACATAATCGATTTGCGAACATTGACCCAGGGTCTGGGCTACTACACCTGGAAATTCGCCCACCTCTCGCCGGTACCACCGAACATCTCGCAGGAGTTGATTGCACAATGGGCGGCACATAGCGAAGCGGCTCACTCCTCCCACTGACCTCTCTCACATTTTGGTCTTCGTTGAAAGGCCTCATGGATAGTCGCTTTTCAACTTTATCACCCAAAATTCTTAATGATCATTCTGCTAAGAATGGGTCCGGCTGGGCCTCCTATTGTTCACGACTATCGAAAATGCTAGTATTACGGAATCCGGTGTCCAACTGGAAATTTTCTACCGCTAATTTTCACGAAAAAGGGGGAGGTCCCTTGTCAGAGGTTAGAATTGCAGAAGGTGAGAGCATCGAAACCGCTCTCAAGCGTTTCAAAAAGAAGATTCAGAAAGCCGGCATCTTGTCGGAAATAAAGCGCCGCGAACGCTATGAGAAGCCGAGCGTAAAGCGCAAGCGCAAAGCTGAAGCCGCGCGCAAGCGTCGTTCGTAGATTCGGCAACAGATTTTCGCTGGATTTTTTGAACCTGAGTTTTGTCATAAAGCAAAACTCAGGTTTCTGATTATGCTCTTCTCTTGAGAAAAAAGGCATATGTAAACCCCAGATCTGCTTGGCAACCTAATTGTGTGAAATCTCCACTTCGACCGGGCATATTCGATTCAGACCACTCGGAAGCAGCAGGCGTCGTCTGAAAGGAGATACCGGACATGGGTAATTCTCACGGAACACCAGGAGATTTGAAGCTCGTCAACGTCGCGACGGATAGTCTGAAAGACAGGCTAAATAAGGTCTACGACGCTCTCCGGTCCCGCCCGGCAACATTATCAAACTCGGGATTGTTCGACTATCTCTGGGAGATGAAAGAGCTCGCGCTGCTCGAGGGACGCAGCACCGTGCCGGTTCCGACGACCTGGCTCGAAGAGCTGGAAGACAGTCTCAGTCAACTCGACAACGCCGGTCGAGGACACTAAAGTAGCGCCCACGATGCCCGAGGGAAGATCATGCGTTTGGCCATAACAGTGGCATCGGCCGCGCTTTTTGCCAGCCTTTGTCTTGGTCCACAGAGTCAAGCAGCCGATCGAGCGACGGTTTACCAACACGCCGGTCTCGGTCCGAGCGGCAAGCCGTCGATAGCAGTCATTCCGCCTCAACCACAGACTATCGACGAACTGAAGGAGCTGCGCCTGAAGCAGCTGTTTCGCCGCGTACCGCGCGCCAAAGAAGCGGTCGAGAAAGTGGCGGAGAAGATTCGCCAATCGTACTCCACAAGCGACAGCAGAGAGATGGCTTGCACTCAGCGGTTAGAGCGGCTCTTCTACCAGCTCGTGATGGCAACCGGCACACTGTCTGAGGATCGCCTCAATGAGGCCGCCGACCTGCTGTCAGATTTAGCCGGTCCTTACAAACAGCCTTCCGAAGCCGAATTGGAACAACTTCGAGAGCGGTACAAGAAAGTTTGCGCTCAATTGGACGATCTCATCTTCGTAAAAGATCTCGAGCCTGCACTGCACGCTCACGATCGTCTGATCGTCAGAACAGCCGTTGGCATCTGGGACAGAAACAAGATCGAAGCAGAGCTCCAAAAGCTCGCCGAGTCGATTCCGAAAGCACCCGACATTCCCTATGGCCGATCTGAACTCCTGCGCAACCTCGAGGGGAAACGTCTCCTGCCTCCGGTCAAGGGCGGCTACATTGGTATCTCCACCGATGGTGCCTGGTTGGGAGAGAATCTGTTTGTCTCAACCGACCGACCATCTGTTGGCATTCTGGAAGAGGCCACCGGAAGCGCGATGCAGTTAGAAAGCATCAGTTTGCCAGTGCAGAGCAGCGATGGTAACCCGATCGATCTCGAACAAGCCGATCGCCCGTGGACAGACTTTCCATTTTCGCCGCCGATATCGCTCTGGATGAAGACCAGATTATTAGAAGGACATGTACCGGTCGTCTGTTTCAACCTGCTCGACAGGCAACCTTCACCCAACTACAACAGCTACTCACCTTGCTATCAACCTGGTCTAGGCAAGCCACCACACCCGGTGGGAGCTTACGACCGCGGTCCGAAAGTCGGCAACGACGCAAGCAAGATTCAATCGATTCAAGACGTTCTCGACGGCAAATTGGATGACTACTTCAGACACAACTTTCAGCTGATTGCAGCAATGAAGGCACCGGTGCTAGTCTGCTTGTTTGACGGTTTCGACCAGAGCGCTGCTGCCAGCGCCTTCGGCAGCGATGGTAGAACACCATATTATCTATTGGTCGATCCAAAGCTGACCAAGCTACCGGCCGAGAAATTGACAGCGGAAGTTCTGCAAAAACTCAGCAAGGGAACGCTGGTAAAAGACATCGGAGCGGAGCTTCGCAATCAGTACGGTGACCCGTCCGTGCCTGATGGACCGGAGAGAGTGCGTGACGCCTGGAAGCGCATCCATGGCATTGCCACTGCCAGTGGAGCCACTAACGTATCGCTAGCCGCGTGTGCTGGAGCTCTGCACGGCAACAAGAAAGCGCTTGCCGGGCAGCCGTTGGCCGGAGCGCAAGATTGGAACAAACTCGAATTTTATTGGCCGGGCGAAGGCGTGCTTGATTGGTTCGGCATCACGGACGTCTGGGCCGATGCGGGAAAGGTAAAAGGCACCTTCTCCTTTGCTGATTGTCTCGATGGCTTCATCCAGGAAGTTCGCAACTCCAATTGGCGCTCGACACCTCTAATCGTGCATGACATCGCACCTGCACGCGAAGACCCGCTGAACGAAGACAAGTGGATCAACGCTTGGTTCTCCGAGTTGCTCCCAGCCAGTTTTCCCGAGCTAAGAGCATGCCTGGTAAGCTTTCCGGAGGCGCTAACACTATGGGCACCGGATGGGTTCGGGGCCTTTCGACGCAGTGTGACCAGCAATCCGTACTTCAAACAAAAGGCCCGTCTGGTTCCGGCGAAACAGCAGCAAGCCAGCTCGTCACAGTAAACTTTCACTTGTACAAAGCAGCTTGATACCGTTACATTATGGGTTGAGCTTTAAAGTTTGGAATCCTCAGTTTTGTCGACATTGTCAGCTTATCTATTGACGCTTGTCTCGGCCACGGCGCTTGCCATTACCGGCAGTACCACTATGGCGGCCGCGAAGCAACCCAGCAAAGCCGAACTGGTGCAACGTCTCAGCAAAGCAATCGAATTCAATCAACAAGCGGAAGTAGAGCTCTTAAAACAACTCAAGATCGTGACACGCTGGGTTGCCGAGTTTCATCAGCGCTACGACCACTATCCGCGGTCTCCCCAAGAGATCGGCTTGTTTCAAACACAGTTAGGAAAGCTTCTGCCGGATAACCCCTTTGAGATAAAGCAGCCGAAGTCGACCGAGGAGCAACCGCTCTTGATGCAACACCGGGATCCCCTCAATCCAACCGATTCGGACGCGCCCAGAATTCAAGTCATGTACGATCCCAGTCTCAACATCACAGCACTCGAGATGGCCAAACAGAATCCGCCCGGCAACTGGTTTTCCAATCCCGGCACGGTCGCAATTGTTACCGATGGCTTGAATCTCTGCGCAGTCTGGATAGGTGGATTCGACGGAAGACCGCTAAGAGATACGACCAACAACCGGACAATTTTCTACGTCATAAGGTAACAAGTTGCGACCTTACACTTTGACCCGGCCACGAATAGACTTAGTACGATTCTCGATTTGAGAGGCTTCATCATCCTGGCCGAGACTGCGCAACAGTTGGGCATAGCGCTCCATGCGCGGGATCATGAGCGGATGATTTGGACCGAGTATTTTCTCCCACATCTCCAGCATGCGGCGGTGCAGCGGTGCGGCTTCGGCTAATTTGCCTTGAGAGATATAGTTGCTCGCCAGTGTGTGCAAGTTAATCGCAATATCGGGATGCTCCGGTCCAAGCACCCGCTCCAGGATAGTAAGCGCTTGCTGGGCAAAGGTTTCCGCATAATAGTAGCGGCCCAGGCTTTCATAGACTGCCGAAAGGCCAAGCAGGCTCATAGCAACATCTCGATGCTCCGGACCGAAGGCCTTCTCACGCATAGCAAGGACAATCCAGTAAAGCGCTTCTGCCTCAGCCAGCTTTCCGGAAGTATGGTAATCATCTGCCAGATTGTTTAGTTTAGCGGCCAGCTCGAGATGCTCGACATCGAGAATCGTGTCTAGCACGTGAATTGCCTGCTTGTGCAGCGGTTCGGATTGAAAGTCCACACTGCTACGACCCAGCATCTTAGCCGCACCCTCTTCGGCGCTCACAGGGCAACTCCATATTAAAGCCCATGACAATCTTTCATTGTCGCAAAATCGGACGATTTTGCAATAGCGGCTACCCCTATCCCTTCAGGGGATTTACCTAGACTCGCCTTAA
The DNA here is from genome assembly GCA_020050835.1 of Candidatus Obscuribacterales bacterium. Taxonomy (GTDB): domain Bacteria; phylum Cyanobacteriota; class Vampirovibrionia; order Obscuribacterales; family Obscuribacteraceae; genus JAGVKB01. The sequence goes on from JAGVKB010000142.1 coordinate 12,663, forward strand.
ATTGCCAGCATAGAGCGCAAGCATTCCTGAGCATCTGAACTGGAAAGCTCGCCGAGCTTCTGCATCAAGACCGATAGCTCTCGATTGACCGCGAACGAGCTCCTGCTGCCTAATCTGGCCAATTCGGAGTTAGCCACTCCGCCCGCCAGCAAACGCAATAACTTAAGGTCGATTCGTCCCAGATCCTGCTGGCTGGGACGTCCGCTGGCACTTTGAACGCCAGAATCTACCGCAGAACTTTCCTGCTTCACAGGCGATCTGCCACGGGCAGCCACCGCCTCAGTTATAGCCATGGCCTGCCTGGCAAACGAGCTAGCTTGATCGTTCAATCCTTTCATGTTGCTCATATCTGCAATGCAATTGAACAGCTGAGCAGCGAGCGGGCTTTCCAGATCGCCGCTGCATTCCAATATTCGAACGGCTCTCGAAAGTGCATTTTCTGACTCATTCAAGTCACCTTGCGCGAGGCACGACTTTGCCAGGACGCACAAGACAGCTGCGACTTCCGAGTGACTGTTGCCGAATAATGCCTCCTTGATTGCCAGCGACTTCCGGTAATGAGCCGAAGCTCGCGCATACCTGCCGGTCCGGAAAAGACACGCTGCCAACTGCTCCAGGCTGCGCGCTACCGAATGATGTTCTGTCCCGCTGGCTCTTACATTTAAGACCAGCGCTCGTTTGGCCAAAGTTTCAGATTCAAGATAGCGTCCCTGACAGAAACAAGCGGTCGCCATCACTTGCATAGAGTGTGCAAATGTGGCCAGATGAGGAAGAAGATTATCCTCAGCCTCCGGTCTTTCAGACTCCAGCGTAAATAGCGATTCGGCCGCCGAACCGGAATCTTCAGCCTTGGCGATCGCCCGGCGGAAGAGCCGAGCAGCCTGACCATATTCTCTCTGTCCCTGATAAAACAGCCCCAATTCGAAATATGCTTCGCACGCTGAGAGCAACTGCCCATCGTCAAGTCGCCGATTTGCCAGAAACCGCTCGACGATCAAGGATGCCAAACGCTCGAGGAGATCTACTACCTGCGCATTGTCTGGTCCGTGTAAATTTTGCAGCGTCGACTGAGCCTGCCGGTAGGTTTGCTCAGCTTCACTGTACTTTCCTTGAGCAAGATAAACACCGGCCAGATCGCTTAGAGAGCGTGCAAGCATCGAACCTTCACCGTCCGCAACGCTGCTCTGCCAGCCGGCAGCGATCTTCTTGTATATCGGTTCGGATCTCTCATAAAGTTGCATCGAGTCATACAAGAGCGCCAGATCGCAATAGCCGGATAGAAGCAAAGGGTCACTGTCTGCCAGCAGCCTCTCTCTAATAGCGTTGGCACGAAGGTAAAGCGACTCGGCTTCTAATTGCTTACCTTGACTGGCATGGCTGTCGGCCATCCGGGTCAACTCGGCAGCCAAATGCAGATCGCCTGACCGGGTCTCTGCGATCACCGGGTTAGCCAAACGATTAGCTTGGCCACCGTCGTTCAGGACTGCCCGCATCATGCTCTGCAACGCTTCACTCATGAAAAGATCGCTCCCTAGTAGTCACCACAATTCGATCAAGTAGTGCCGGTTCGAATTCAGATTCACGCATAGGCGGGACTCTTAGATCGCAGCAGATGGTAAGAGACAGAGTCACCGTATCTGGTGAGATTATCTTCAAAATCAGCCAGTTTGTCCAGCAAGAAATTTGGCGGGCAAAGCATATGCATCAGCAATTCAAAGCTTCTTCTAGCATCATGCCGGAAACGCTAGGCTAGAAAGACAAGATGCCGGCATCTGTTGCATCTTTGGACTCGGAAGGGGGCTTATAAAACTGGCGAGGGACTGCCTGACGCTATTGCTAATTCTGTGCCAAGTCGCCCCGCCAACCCTCGCCAGTGGAAATAGCCCTGTGGTTTACAGCGAAAGGACATTCATCGATCCGGACAGCAGTTACATCAGTCCGGATCGATCGCATAGCCGACACTATATACGGTGCGAATAATTGAAGATTGCCCTTCGACATCGACTTTATCGCGTATTCTCCGGATGCAGGTGCGTACTGTATCAAGCGTAACAGCCGCATCCGTTGACCAGACCCTGTCGAGCAACTCCTCCTGACTGAAGACCCTGCCAGCGTTCTTGAGCAGGAATTCCAGCACGGCAAACTCTCTCGGGAGCACATTCAGCTGTATACCATCTCGCTTGACGGTATGAGCCAGGCAATCCAGCTCGATATCTCTTACTTTAAGCATGTTACCGGTCAACGCTGCTGGGCGCCTGAGGAGCGCTCTCACTCGTGCAGTCAACTCCCGGGGATGCACCGGCTTCGTGACATAGTCGTCCGCTCCGTTATCAAAACCAGATTCCTTGTGATCGAGCGAGGCATTGGAGGTAAGCATTAAGACCGGTACGGACTCTCCGCGTGCACGCAACTTTCTGCAGATCTCCAGACCGCTCACTTCCGGAACATTCCAGTCGAGTACGATCAGATCGTACTGATACGTAGCGAGCATATCCAGAGCCATTTGGCCATCCTCGGCCAGATCTACCAGATGCCGATCCGCTTCGAGCGTGTCATGCACCATCGCGGCAAACTCGCTATCATCCTCTACTACGAGTATCTTGGCCATAAGACAATTGCCTGCTTTTAGGTTCGATCTCTTCTACAAAGCGCTGACACTATATACCACGCGCCGCTAACGAATCAGCCGCATGTTTTCAAACAACAATCCGATCCGCCAGTCTACCAGTTTACATTGGCCAGCTTGCCGCCAAAAGCTCATGTAAGCGACAATGTCAGCTGCACATATTCATCATCTTCGCGCTCGCAATCAAGATTTGACAGAGCAAGTCCGAGCAAGCGAACGCGCTTTGCCTCAGCCTCAGTGGAGTCGAGCAACGCAATTGCAATTTTCATGATCTCTTCGGCATCAGTCACTGATTCGACCAGTGTGCGACTGCGGGTTACTTGCTGATAGTCTGCATACTTGACCTTCAAAGTGAGCGTCCGGCCGCTCGTCTGGTCCTTTTCCATCCTGCGCTTGAGAGTGTCAGTAATAGCCGTAAGGGCAGCCAGCATCTCCTGCCGGTCAGTCAGATCCTCCGCAAAGCTCTCTTCAGCACCGACAGACTTACGAACCCGATTGGGCGTAACCGGACGAAAGTCCTGACCACGAGCAATTTGGAAGTAAAAACTGCCAACCTTGCCGAATATTCTTATCAGATCATTTTCCGACCACCGCTTCAAATCAGCTCCCACGAACACTTCCAGCTTGCGGAACCGCTCCGCCGTAACCGGGCCGATTCCGTAGAACTTCTCAATCGCCAGTTGCTCTACAAATGATTCCGCTCGCTCAGGTGGAATCAGGAAGAGCCCATTCGGTTTATTAACCGCAGAGGCGGTCTTAGCCAGAAATTTATTGACTGAGATGCCTGCCGATGCTGTGAGTTGCGTCTCCTGCCTGATTCGCTCCTTGATCTCTTTGGCGATCAAAGTAGCCGAAGGCAAACCGCGCTTATTATTGGTGACATCAAGATAGGCTTCGTCCAGAGACAGCGGCTCAACCAGATCCGTATACTGATGAAAGATCTCCCGAATCTGCTCTGAAACTGCGCGATAGACGGAAAATCGCGGTTTGACGAAAACGAGCTGGGGGCATTTTTGAATCGCCGTTCTAGAGGGCATCGCTGAATAGATGCCAAACCGTCGCGCTTCGTAACTGACAGCAGCAACCACACCGCGTTGTTCAGGAGAACCGCCAACCACCACCGGTCGTCCACGATATTCTTCGTTGTCGCGCTGCTCGACTGAAGCATAGAACGCATCCATATCGACATGAATGATCTTGCGAATAGTCTGATTCATCGAATGCACCGGCATCGGTTGCGATCTCTCTTGAAAGTCTACACTAGTGAAAGGCACCGTTTTGTGCGTTGCCACCAAACACTGCTAAACTAATTGCGCAGAAGAGGAGCATTCTTTTTTGCTTTTGACGAATGACTATCAAATGGAGCTAGTGTGTAAGCAAATGGCAACCTCCGCACCAATTCAAGTTTTGTCCGTCACGGGCAACGACGGAAACAGGCTCACCATGCGCGAGCTCCTTGCCGGTCTCCAGGGGATAACGCTCGCGGATGAAGCCTCCAACGAGATAGAGGCATTGCAGAAGCTAAAGGCCAAACATGTGGATGTCGTTCTGCTCGACTTGAGCTTGCAAGATGTGGACGGCGTCCGGCTGACTCAACTGATTAGAAAGTCACATCCCACCGTCCGGGTGTTGATCTCCACCGCCTTCCGGCGTGCCGCTGATATTTTTGCGGCGCTGGACGCTGGAGCAGATGGCTATGTGTTGAAGAGTAATAATGAGGGTCTCGCAGTCGCTATCAGTAGCGTGAGACTGGGTGCCGTCTGGCTTGATCCGGGTATCGCCACACAGGTGCTGGAAGTAGTGGAGTCGCAGGCAAGCTCTGTTACGGCACCAATGCGCACGTTGCCGACAGGACTATTTCCGATTCCACTATATCCGCACGAAAAAAACCTTTTGAACAAGGTAGCAACGAGCAGCTGCGTTGATGGTGTCTGCATGGTAGATCCTGCTTTCGTCATAAAACTGCGAGGTTATGCGCCCAAGTAAACCACGGGCCCAAAATTACTCGGGATCGTTGCCAACCTACTAATCGACAACCCCCGGCTATCCACCGGGGCAGATCTAGGCATAACCCTATGTGTTGGCCAGTTGGTCTGCCTTAGTCTAACTACAGACACGTGACAAAACGGAGGCAAAGCCGATGAGAGTTAATTTCGAGCGGCCCGGTGGGCTTGCTCTTATCTCTGCGCTGGTTATAGGCGCACTGGGAACCACTACTGCTACTATGCTTTCTGCCGGCGCGCAGCATATGGCAGCCACTACCGGCATCGCCACGCAGAAACCATCTCAGCGCCAGCTGTCCGGCTTCAAATCAGCTGATTCGGGCAGTCTGGCAGTGCTGGACACTCACGGCAAAGCAGTCGGGAAGTGTCCGCTCAAACATACAGACGTCAAAGCAAAGATCTCCGGCTATGTAGCACGTGTAACAGTCAAACAGACGTTCGAGAATCCATTTAAGGACAAGATCGAAGCGGTCTACACCTTTCCACTCTCAGATTCGGGCGCAGTCGACGATATGGTCATGAAGGTCGGCTCAAGGACCATTCATGGCACCATCAAACGCCGGGAAGAAGCGCGCAAAATTTATGACGACGCCAAAGAACAAGGGCATGTTGCCTCTTTGCTCGATCAAGAACGCACAAACATCTTCACCCAATCAGTGGCTAACATAAGACCGGGAGAAAAGGTCGAGATTACTCTCACTTATGTCGATCTGCTTCCATATGAATCCGGCGAATACAGCTTCATCTTTCCGACCGTAGTCGGCCCACGTTTCAATCCCGGCCAGGCAACCGGTCATCAAGGCACGGGCTGGTCCGCCGATACGTCTCAAGTACCCGACGGCTCCAAGATCACTCCACCGGTCACGCCGCAAGGAACACGCTCCGGACACGATCTTTCGATGGAGGTATCGATCGATTCGGGAGTACCGATCAATCAGGTTTCATCAAAGCTGCACGAAGTATCAGTCAATCGAGCCGGAAGCGAGAGTGCCACCATTCAACTAATGGATAAAGCTACCATCCCCAACAAAGACTTCGTTCTGTCGTGGTCGGTAGCCGGCGATCGTTTGAAGAGCGGCTATTTGACGCATCGCACCGCTGATACCGGTTACTTCAGCTTGATGATCCTTCCACCCAAGAGAGTGACTCCGGCCGAAGCAGCGCCTAAAGAGATGGTCTTCCTGATCGATTGCTCCGGCTCGCAATCCGGGCCACCACTGCAAAAGGCAAAAGAGACGATGGATTACATACTGGATCACATGAATCCGCAAGACACCTTCCAGGTCATATCCTTCAGCAGCCAATTAAAGACTCTTTTTGACAAACCGGAGATGGCTTCTGATTCCATGAGGCATAAGGCGAAGAAGTTCGTCGCCGACCTGCAGGCCAATGGTGGTACCTGGATTGCACCGGCAGTGGAGACGGCTTGTTCTATCCCTGCTGATGACCACAGATTGAGGATCGTAAGCTTCATGACCGATGGATACGTCGGTAATGACTATGAAATCCTGGGCATGGTCCGCAAACTCAGGGGAACTTCACGCTGGTTTCCCTTCGGCACCGGCAATAGTGTCAACCGGCTCTTGATTGACGGTATGGCCAAGGAAGGCGGTGGCGAACCTGATTACGTCCTTCTCAACAGCTCGGGCGCAGAGGTCGGAAAGAAATATTACGACCGCATAGCATCACCTGTTCTCACTGACGTGAAAGTCGATTTCGGTGACCTGGCAGTTAAAGATGTCTTTCCCAACCAGATATCTGATGTCTGGGCGGAGCGCCCGTTGTACATCAAGGGAACATACACCAAGCCTGGTGCAGGCACCGTGACGATTTCAGGGTTTTCTGGTGGCAAGCCTTATGTGCAGAAATTGGCAGTCACATTTCCGGAGAAGCAATCTGCAAATGCGGCAATCTCTTCGATCTGGGCAAGGGCAAAAGTAGATCGTCTAGTGTCCGAGGATTATGCCGGAGCGCAGCGAGGCGCACTCAACCCGGAACTCAAAGAGGAAGTAATCAAGGTAGCTCTCGACCATCACATCATGACAGAGTACACCTCATTCGTCGCAGTCGAGGAAACAGTCATCACAGATGGTGGCACACCGAGAACGATCGCCGTACCGGTAGAGATGCCAGAAGGCGTGTCCTACTCAGGAGTTTTCGGAGAAGCTGACGGCGGTTATGGTGGCGCAGGTGGATCGCCATCTCCGGTCCGCACCCGTTCTATGCACCAGTCATACAAAGCTCATCGGGCTGGCAGACTAAGCAACGTTAGCGCAAGCCTCGGTCGCAGCATTGGTGGCACCCTCGGGAAGGTGCAGATGCAGAGCGCTGCCGGACAGCCGGCTCCGGTTTCTATCCTTCCTGCTCCGCCGATGCCGGGTGCTCCCAGTTTGGCGGCTCAGGAGTTCCGCGACGCCAAGGAATCTGAAGCCAGCAAGCCCAAACCACTTACTGCAGCAGATGAGCGCCGGCAAAAGCTGAGTAGAAAACTAGCTCAATCTCTGCAAGGGCTCACGGAACAGCTGAACAAAGCGGGAAAGGAGGCAAAGATCGCCGGAGTTGAAATTGAAAACGGTAAGGTGACTGTTCAAGTATGGCTTTCGGACAATTCCGATGCCGCCCTGGCAAAATTGAAGCGAGCCGGACTGGAAATCATCTTTCAATCAAGCACCGCAAAGATGGTAATCGGCAAGATCCAGTACCAAAAACTGGAAGAGCTCGCTCTACTCGATATAGTTCGACTGGTCGAACCGCCAAAAATGGTTAAGTAACTCGCTTGATTGTCCCGACGACGCGAGAGAGGGCAGCGCTAAGCGCTGTCCTCTTTCGTTGAGCCCTACTGCTTCTCCGCCTTCATAATCTTGTCGAGCAGCGCGAGCACTCGTCCATCCTGCGGATCGAGCTTCAATGCATAACTGAGCTGTTTCTTCGCTTCCAAAATTTGTCCATCAGCGAAGAAAACTTCTCCGAGATGGAACATCGCATTTTCGTAGTCCGGTTTCAAACTCAAAGCCGCTTTGTACTCTTCAATCGCTGGTTTGAGCTCCTTTTGTGCAGACAGCGCGTTGCCTAAAACCGAATGGTAAACTGCTTGCTTTGAATCTAGCGCGACGGCCTTTTTCGCTTCCAGCACCGCTTCGGCGGGATTGCCTTTATCCAACAAGACAACGGAAAGATTGGAATGCGCTTGAGGCAACGCCGGATTCAAAGCAGTCGCTTCCCGCAATGCACTTTCAGCGCCAGCGGCATCACCATGCTGGCGCAGAGCCCAACCTAAATCGTTTTGAGCATCGGCATCCTTTGGATTGTCCTTCACCCGCTTACGGCAAACATCAACCGAAGGCGATCCCTGGGCGGCAGAATGCCAGCTACCAGACCTACCATCGACTTCGGGGGTCTTTCCCTCTGCTACCGTGCCAAGCAGAGCCATTGCTCCGCAGACGGCAAATACCGCTCCAAGACGCCTACCCTTCATATCTACCTCACCAAAAAATTGATTCCAAATTACGAAATTCGACTTAACCAGGCGGTCCCACGATCGCCACACCAACCAAGAACAATCCGACAACTACCCCAAACAGCGCAAACAGCGTCGATTCAATCAGATCCTTTGCTTCCATCGAATCTTTGATGAATCGCGCACCGGCGCCGATGAATATTCCTCCCACCACGAACAGCAACACTCTTAAAAGTAGCTGGTCCATTTTGCCACCCGATTGTACTAGCCAAGCGTCAGCCGCGCTCGGCGAGCTTCCAGCGCCCAGATATTAGCATGCCTAGGGTTTTGTTGATTTAGACTTAGTCGGCAAGGTTAGATGACCGGCCAGAGCTACGGTTACCGCTCACCAAGGTGGAGAGTACAGCGGCGACGATTGCTTACCTTGATTTAGGGATCGGGCTGATGGCGGCTGGGAAAACCTGGACTGACCTGATCATTTTCAATTATCACCGGCAGCCGGCGCCGGCCCCAGTTGCCCTTATATTGCTCGAAGACGCCGGCGACTTTACCATCACAAAATGAGCACCGATCGGCCTGTAAGCGATAGACTCCCAGCTCGAACCAGTCTCGCTCAATCAATACTTCTTTGCATTGCGGACAGTACGTGCTCTGCCGCTCGACATCATAAACGTTGCCGACGTAAGCGTACTTGATACCGGCTTTAAGGGCCTGCTCGCGAGCACGTATTAGCGTTGCGTGCGGAGTAGCCGGTCGATTCATCAATTTGAAGTCCGGATGGAACGCCGTGAAATGTATCGGCACATCGTCTCCGACATTTTCAATCAGCCAGTCGCACATTCTGGCCGTCTCCTCCGGTGAATCATTTTCTTCCGGGATCATCAAATTCGTTATCTCGAACCAGACATCGCTTTCGTGCTTCAACCACTTAAGTGTGTCGAGCACCGGCTCGAGATGCGAGAGACTCAGGTGCTGATAGAAGACTTCCGTAAACGCCTTCAAATCCACATTTGCCGCATCCATTACCGAGTAAAACTCCGGGCGGGCCGCCGGACTGATGTAACCGGCTGTCACTGCGATCGTTTTGACTCCACGCTCATGGCAGGCTTTGGCAGCATCGATTGCATATTCGGCCCAGATCACCGGATCGTTATAGGTGAATGCCACGCTGCGGCATTCGAGTTTTACTGCTGCTGCCGCTATCTGGTCAGGAGTAGCATGCTCACTTAACGACGCGACCTCTCTCGACTTGCTGATCGACCAATTCTGACAAAATCTGCATCCGAGATTGCAGCCGGCGGTTCCAAATGACAGCACGCTTGTGCCCGGCAAAAAATGATTGAGCGGCTTCTTTTCGACCGGATCAACACAGAATCCGGTGCTGTAGCCATAAGTAGTGAGGATCATTTGACCAGACTGATTCTGCCTGACAAAGCAGAAACCGCGATCTCCATCCTTCAATACGCAAGCTCGCGGACAGAGGTCGCAATAGATGCGCGCGCCATTATCCACTTCATGCCAGTATCGTCCGGGATAGCGACCGCTCAAATCTTCCGGATTCGCAGGCTTCTCATGCGCGATCTCTTCCATCGCCGCAAGAGCCTGCGCTTGTTTCAACTCTTCTGTTTTAATGAGATCGTCCGGTTCGCTTCCAGTCGACCCGCTTAGACAGCCACTCATGGCAGTAGCCCCGGCAAACCATTTACCTTGTGGAGACAGGCTCCACCCACATACATCTTATCGCGCCGGAACACAGAAGTATCAGCAGTACAAACTTTTGAGACGGAGTAATCTAGCTTGCCACAGCCGTAGCCGATCGACGGCCTCGCCGCTCTTCTGCGAAACTGTCCAAAGTGAGCTTAGACTCCATCAGACTGAGCATCGTCACAAACAGCTCATCGTCCGGCTGTCCTTTGCAGTAAAACGCATCCGCTCCAGCTTCCATCGCCCGACCGGCAAACCCGTCCTCAAACCAATGGCTGCGACTGCATACGATGATTCGGCAGAGCGGAAATCTTCTTTTCACTTCCCGAATCAAAGATACATACGGGACTCCAGCCATCAACGGATCTATGATTGCTAAATCCGGAGATTCATATTCATCGTCATAAGGCACGGCATCGCAAGCTCGAGTCCGACCGGCCATTCCCAGCCCTCTAAGCCAGAACTTCAATCCCAGCGCATAAATTCGATCATCATCGATGATTAGTACATGTAGCCGTTTCATTACCAGAACCACCCTTTCCAACAGCGCGCACAACTTCCCCGCCGCACCGCCGGGTAATCCCAAAACCACGCAAACACGAGCCCGAGCGATACTTCTTTTATCCGCCACATTTCGGTCGGGCACTCATACCAGACTAGCGGTCCGATCAAAAACCGCACATCCCGCGTTAGTGGTATTTCATAGAACTCGATCAGGTTATCAGCACATAGCTAAACCTCTCTCAACTGTTTTGGCACTATCCTCAAAACGGCCTGCACCGCCTGTAATGGCACGACGTCAACATGAGTCTCCAAGCGCATTTCGGAGAAAGAAATTGCATCGCAAACGGCGGTCTCGTCACAACCGACACAAGGTTCTTGCGGCAGCTCTTTAGACTGCCGTCCACAGTGAACCACCAGACAAATCATTAGCTCGGCGAAAACTTAATGCTCGCTCGAACAATTGGCTAAAATTCTGCTCCAGAACATTAATGTTCGATCTCGGTCAACAACCGTCTAATTCTTCCAATTTTCGTATAGATAAGATATGTCGGCAAACGCGCTCTTTGAGGTCTGTACTTACCTCTGGACCGCCGCTGCCAGCGACGGAAAGCCAAGCCAGAGCAGCCATCGCGCGGCAGAGCAGGCTTGACAAGGCGATAACTGCCAGCTGACAATGGAATCTACAAAGTTCCGCGGTTAGGTTGGCGCGGAGGTTAAACCCAATCCCTTATGGTTTCAGATAGCACTCAAAAAAAGCCCGAGCCAAAGCCTGATGCTCAAGATCATCAGCCCGAGCTAGAGCACAAGGACGCAGACGAGAATTGGCTTGCCAGCAAGAACGGCCTGCTCGGTCTGGTAATCGACGAAGTGAAAGAGCATGTTGATTCGGTGGTAACAGCCGTTGAATCGTGGGTTAAGGTTGACGACAGCACTTTCAAGAATAAGAACGGGCAGACAGTCACCGTCGTGGACTCAAAACAACAGGAGCAAAAGTCCGCTGCCGTTTTTGAATACGATTGGAATCAACTTAGCTGGGCCAGCCTGTTCGCTTCGGAGCACGCCGGTCAGCAGATCGGCTCCGAAAGCAAGAACGATGGCAAGACACAAAGCGCCAAACGACAAACTACCGAGCTTGGTGACGGAACGAAGATAACCAGGGACGGATCAATTGAATTTTCATCCGCTGGAGCCGAAACAGATGATTCGAAGAGGCACATTGTGCACGAATGGACAGACGAGCACGGTGAAAAGCATCGCGTCGAGCTGAAAAACGGCTGTGCTTATCACAATAACACCGAGGTCTCTGCCTCGAAAATAACCAGAAAGACCGGGGAACAGACGACCACAATTGAAAAAAATTCAAGCCACGCGATTTCGGTCCAAGACGCTCTCGGTATCTTCAATCAGATTCTCACCGCCGATGGTCTCCTGCGAACGCTGCAAATTAACGGGCAATCCTGGAAATTCGAAGGCAAGGATAATCAATGGTCGCTTAAGGACTGCTCGACCGGCGAACAAAAAGCACAGATAACTGACAACGGCTTGTGTGTTGGTAAGCCGGATGATCCTCTGCTAACCCTACTTAACCCGGGCAAGAAGGTCGACTTGGACCTGCTGCATTCCTTGAAGAATCAAGGTGTGCTGGTAGACAAGGAAGGACACATGGGCACCATCTTACAGGATGGAACGATCGTTCGATTGACCACTATCAAACAAGGAGACAAGGAAGTCGACATCGTTTCGTTGACAAAGGGCGATCTCGAAATTCAAATCTCGGAGGATGGTCGTCACATACGCATGCGCCAGGGTAAAGGTCCCTGGCATGAAGTTGCTGGCGATCAGCTACCGAAGGAGCTCAGAAAACACATCGATGGTGACAATATTCACCTCGACGGGAAGAAAAGCTTTGATTTCAAACACCGGCGCATAACCTGTGACGAGCCGGGTCGCGGCCGCCGAGTGCTTTGGGAGTCCAAAGGCGGAAAGTGCTCTGTCGTTCACATTGAGGACGGCCCGGTCGTCACCGTCAAGGACAATCAGTTCGAATTTCGCGATCCCAAGCACGAGGAAAAGAGCCCAGTCAATTGGGATGTCCGGACGAAGTCGCTCACGACGCCGCTTGGAACTATCTATTCCGACAAAACTGAATTTAGAACAGGCAATGTCTTTTACACTGACGGCAGCGGCAGTTTCTTAAACGCCAACGGAACCCGCGATATCGTGAACCGAAACGGCGACTACTGTGCCGCCGACGGCACCAGAATTAACGCCGACGGCACTGTCAGATGCGGCGACGGCAAAACATTCAGCAACGCTTACGGCTCATCCGTTCAAGAAGGACTTGTAATCGGCTCTCCCGAGCATGCAGCTGCTGTTGCCGGGCAGGCAGACACAATTGCAGCCATAGTGGCGGGGAAAGCGCTGATTGACTTCAACGACATCCAACAATTATCGGATCAGCAAGGAAATGTGTCCGGATTAATCGCCATCTGTATGGGTCACGGCGATTTAGGCTCTGTCGTTAGGCTACTGTCAGCGATGAGTAGGCTCTCAGAAGCTCTCGCCTACGCCGTGCCGCGTGCTCAAGCCTGCGAAGTTGCCCGACAAATGGGGATTTTTGCTCCCGGTTTGATTCAAGAGATGGAAGCCAATATTTACGGCAAGTCTCCACTGCAAGCCGTCCGCTCCGACCTGGAATTCCACGGGTTGCTCAAGAAACAAGATGCTTAGCGCGCAGGGCGAGTGGAACGAGCCCGGTTATGTTCCGGAGTTTAGCGTAGCGCAGGAAAGCGAGGAGCTTTCCGGAGTGGAGCGTCGACTACGCGCGCAGGGCGAGCGGCACGAGCCCGGTTATGTTCCGGCGTTTAGCGTAGCGCAGGAAAGCGAGGAGCTTTCCGGAGTGGAGCGTCGACTACGCGCGCAGGGCGAGTGGAACGAGCCCGGAGCGCTAATAATATAGATTCCCCCAAACCTGCTCGAGCTCATCCATCTGGCGATAGAGAATATTTTGCTCGTGCTTGTCCCTGGCACAATAAGCTTGCCAGTAAAGCTCCCACCAATCCTGATAAGCCTTCTCTTTACCAACTTGTGATTCTTGATGAAGCACTTCCTGACCCAACACAACCGGTTGCAGGAAACAGCCGTGCTCGCCGCAGGAAGGCCCTGCAAAATCAGCCGGTTTAACCATTGCGCCCTTGGTTTTCCAAGCACCAGACAGCTTGTACTGAGTGGCCGGATAGAGGTGTTTGACGTCCATCAGAAAGATATCATCCGCTCGGCGGCAGCCTTCGGGATGAAACTCCACGACTCCCGATTCGGGAAACGCCTCCTTCGGCATTATCTGTTTTCCGGCTTCATCTGCGACTAGAACGTAACCAGGGAAGGAAGTGATTAACTTATCGAACAGCGCCTGGTGTATCCGTTTCCACAGCTGTTTGGTCAGCTTAAACTGATTTCCGTCAGCGACCTTCAAGGCATAAGTTACCGTCTTGAAGCATTTAGCCAGCTTATATAGGTTCGGCGCATCGCCGTTCTTGTCCAGAGAAATGTAATAGTGATATGACTCATCAAGAGCCAGCTTCTGTCGACGATCCATCCTCTCAATCGCCCCCCTGAAAGTACCTTGAACCTGGGTTAACCCAGCACTGTCTTTATACCCAGAGGATTGCTTTATAACCGGACTCTTCAAGAAGCGCTGCCAAGCCCGCTTCTAATTGCTGCGGATTTTACTCATAGACTGATGTCGAACTCGGATAATGCGTTATCCCAAAGCCCCTGCGCTTGCAATATAAGCTCGACCGCTTCTCTGACGGCACCCTCTCCCCCTCTGGCGCTTGTCACGAAGTGAGCAGCCGCCTTAACCTCCGGGCGAGCGTTCGCAACGGCAATAGCCAGGCCGGCTCTCTTCAAGAGAGGAACATCAGTCAGATCGTCGCCGATGAACGCTACCGACTGATCGGCAACTCCGGCGTCGCGCAAAATCTCCTCATATGCAGATTGTTTTTTCAGCAAGCCTTGATAGACGTATGTAAACTTGAGTTGGCGTGCCCGTTCGCTGAGCGCCGGCGACTGGCGACCGCTAATTACTCCGGTCCGGATCCCTACGACATGGCAGAAGTGCAGCCCAAGCCCATCCTGCGCATTAAATCCCTTTGTTTCGAAGATCTCGCCATCCGGTCCCGGCAGATAGAACAGAAGACCATTGGTGAGAACGCCATCGACGTCCATCAATAGCACCTTAACCTTCGCAGCGCATTCCTTGAGAGATTGGTTCATTTCCACAGCTTGCATTTCAAATTCCTTTACCGGAGCGTTTCGCTCTATTCTAATGCCAGAAGCTCAAAATACCGGCACCGACCAAAACGTCAAAAACAATTGCCAAACAAATCTTCGGCTTGACCGTCGTCCGACAGCCGCCCGGAAGGCGGGTATAAGATCGACAGACCCAGTAACTAACGTCCTTCCGAGACTGCAACCGAAAAAAGGTGCCGCCAGTGAGCACAGACATCAGCGTACTAATTGTCGAAGATCATCAAGTCACGCTCGACGGCCTCAAACATGGTCTTTCGCGCGAACAAGGTGTCAATGTAATCGGCTCAGCCTCCAACAGCGACGAGGGGCTGGAACTGGCAAAACGACTCAGGCCGGATATCATCTTGCTCGACCTTCATCTGCCCGGGTCAGCTGGACCAAAATCAATGGTAAAGGCGTTTTGCAGCGTGCCCGGCTCGCGTGTCGTAGTCTTTTCCGGCGAAAGCCGAATGGCTTTCATTCAAATAGTTCTGGCCATGGGAGCTGCCGGCTACCTGCTCAAGTCCGAAAGTGTCGGTACGGTAGCTGAAACGATTAGACAGGTCATGTCCGGCAAGAAATCGATCATCTCCGAAGAGCTCTTGAACGGTGAGCAAAAGGTCACTCGCTCGGAGCAAGAGGTGCTGAAGATGCTAGCCAGAGGAATGAAGTATCAAGATATCGCTGATATGAGAAGCACGTCGCCTGCCACAGTTCGCAAACAATGCGAACTGTTGTTGCTGAAATTAGGGTTGGCCAGCCGCGAGGAGTTGATCGCCTGGGCGGTGCAAAACGGCTACGGCAGCCTGGAACTTGAACCATGACCCTATTCAAGAAAGCGTTCGAACTGGCAGGAAGGATGCTCAATCCAGGTCGCAACCGCTCTGTCGATCGTTATGTCGCGCCCCAGAAGGATGTCGAGCGAGCAGCGCAGACGATTCGCCCACCGCAAGTCTCACCTGCCGCCAGCGAAAACACTTCGACCGAGCCGGCACGGGGTAATACTTCCGAGCAGATGGACGCCGAAACCTTACGTCACCTTCTAAGCGAGCTTGTGAAGTCGACCTCTCCCGGCGGGCTGGTAGAAGCAGCTCCAGATAGCTCGCTCAATCCGTCCACAACTAAATCCGGATTGGTAGACCAGCTGATTCCGGCCACTCTGGAAGAGCACAACTCAGACTGGCGAACGCTCTGGCTGACACAGCTGGTCTGCCAGGTATCACCAGGAATTTTGGAAGAAGTCTTTCCCGCCGCTGAAGCCGACCAAGAGCAGCTCGACCGCTACACCAGACAGTTGGTCAATCTAACTTTCGATGCGCTCGATAATCTCTCTAACGAGCTGAACACTCTCTTGCCGGCCTCTCAGCCCCGAGTAACCACTACAAAGCCTGCCGACTTCCGAGAAACTCTTAGTTTCGAAATCTCCGGACAAAGCATGGGAATGAGGCCGAAGGTAGCCTATTATCGCTGCCGAGCCTCGACATCCTTCTGGAGTCTTTCAGTCCGAGGCCGGTCCGGCGCTGTCGAGTTCTTCCTTGTGCCTGGTAATGAGGTTATGCTTCTGTCGCAGGCCGAGCCAGAATCTCGGCTCAAAGTACGACTCAGGCTATATCAAAATTCCAGAGGCTCCTGGTGGACTCTAGACGGACTGCCGGTAAACGAAGCCGACCTGAGATCTTTAGTCAGAAGTCTAATGAAGGACCTGCTGCTAAAGTCAGCCAGCGGCGAGTCTGCCGAATTGGACACTTTGTCCAATCTGCTCAATCTGGAAGGCGAGCGGCTGACACAGGCAATTCACCAGCTGGTAATGGAAAAACAGAATCTGGTGCAAAAAATCGTTATGCAACAAGAGGAGATTCAAAATCGCATCGCACGCGACCTGCATGATGCGGTAATTTCAGACGTGATGCTGCTAAAACGATCGCTGTCCGAAAACAAGCGCTTATCAGAAGGTGAGATCAATCTAGTGCTTGACCGCATCACGAGCCAACTACGAGAGATTTGCCACGACCTGGCACCAAGAGACTTGAAAGATTGGGGTCTGCAAACAGTCATTGACGACATGTTACAGCGAGTCTCGGAGCGAATAGGAGCCGATTGCGCGCTGCATTGCGAATCCGAGATTCCGGATTTGCCCAATGCTGTTCAACTGCACATTTTTCGCATTGTTCAGGAGTGTTTGAACAATATTGAGAAGTATTCCGCCGCTTCTCGTGTGCTTGTGCGAATCGAGGTAAACGAGGATACCTTGAGTCTCACAATTGAAGACAATGGCAAAGGCTTCTCTCCGGAGGCGGGAAAAGCACGCCGCTTGCGTGAAGGCGGATCGGGATTAGGCAGCATTCGGGAGCGTGCGGAGCTAATTTGTGCCTTCTATCCGGCCAATCTCTCAGTCGAATCAGTCCCCAATAGCGGGTCGAAAATCACTCTGCTAGTGAGCTTTCTGGGCACAGCCAAACCTTAAGCACTTCTAACCCGCCTGCATCACCTGACTAAAATACGCGTACAAATGACATTCTGAGCGTGTTTCATTCAATTTATACACACTTTCGTTAATCCCGTTTTGTGAATTCACGAACTTGGCAGCCGCCTCTATAGTTGAAGATGCAAGGCTCGTTGGGCTGCGCACTTACTAGGACCAACCATCAATCTTTCCGCTCAGGTGCTTTTATCCCTTTGCACCAAGGGGGTTTTCACATGTCACGAAGCTCATCATCAAAGTCTTTGAACCCGCTGGCCGTTCGTTCTTCATCTACAGAATTCAATAAAAGCCGTTGGGCCGAACTGGAACAGGGGCTCAAGAAAACCGTCGACAAACAGCATTATGCAATTACTGCTTTTCGCGACGATCCGTCTTCGCTAACCGAGCAGATCCTCGCCAATTACAAGACCTGCACGAATGACTCGCGAGTTAGCTGGATGCAACAACTGGCCAAGGAATCCATGCATTTTCTGGCTCAACAGCGCGGCATCAAGCTCCAAGTAGTGCTTAAAGAGACGGTCTACAACCAGGCGATCTGGGAATTACTCACTCGCGTCTTCGACCAGCTGCAAACCTATTCTTTCGAGTTCAATCATGTTATGGGTTGGAACGAGCTGAGGACAACTACTACTCGCCCGGCGCTCATTACAGAAGTACTCCGCTACAACAAGTTTCGCGAACCGCTCGAGACTACTACTTGCTTTCGCGGGCGCTTATCGACACGATTCATGAGCCTGGTGATTCGAGGCAAAAAGGATTGCCTTGAATTCCTGTTCTTGCCGGTTGAAAAGGTAATCGGATTGAGTAAAGCAGAGAGCTACTACGAGCCGGTTTGCACGATGAACGGCAAGTTATCCGATGGGCAGGTTACCTGGTACCTGAACGACCAGGAGCTCTCCAACGAGCAATTAACCGCAACCTGTATCGACCTCTTCACAGACTTGATCGCCCGCACGAAACAAGCCAGTCAGGCCGACCAAGAATAAAGCTCCCCCATTTACCAGGTTTACCGGCAGACTGAAAACTGTTCCTAGCCTAGCCTGCCTTGCCCGTTCTAGGATATATTTGCTGTGTGAATCGGTCGAACAATCATCTTCGATCTCTTCTGGCGGCCGCTCTTGTCATCACAACGGCCGCCCTCCAAGGCAGTTACGCGTCAGCATCCCAGGCAGGAGACCAGTCCTTGAAGCAAGCAAGCCTTTCAGGAGACAGAGTGCTTTCGAACAAGCCGGAAGGATCAAGCAAACAGAAAGTCCATCCAGGCAGGTCGAAAAACATAGAACTGGTGGATATGCTTTCCGTAAGGGTCGGAAATCCAGCGGCGGCGGTCAAGTCATATACCGTCTCTAACCCACAGACAGTAATAGACTGTGACATCTTGATTGTCGGCGGTGGCATAGGCGGTGTCGCGGCAACGCTGCAGACGGCACAATCAGGATTGAAAGTATGTCTGGTCGAAGAGACTGACTGGCTGGGCGGACAAATGACTGCGCAAGGCGTTTCGGCCCTCGACGAAAACTATCTGATCGAGACTAGCGGGTCTACCCTGAAGTATCAGCAGTTTAGAAGTAAGATCCGCAAGCATTACCTAAGCAAGTATCAACCGACGAAAGAGGCCGCCGCTAAGCAGTTCCTAAATCCTGGCAACTGCTGGGTTAGCTATATCTCCTTCGAACCCAAAGTAGCCGTAAGCGTAATTGACGATCTTTTGGAACCGCTGACTCGAAACGGATCCTTGTCCGTTTACAAAAGGAGCAAGCCAATCCAGGTCAAAGCTGCAGGCGGGCGAATTACAGCGGTAGTCACAGTCAACCTGGAAAGCGGAACAACAACCGAATTCAGACCGAAAGTTTGTCTTGATGCAACCGAGTTAGGCGATCTCTTGCCGCTGAGTAAAATGAATTACCGTTCGGGCTCCGAGTCTCAGCTCGACACCCAAGAGCCGCATGCACCGCTGACAGGAGATCGGCAAAACGTTCAAGATTTCACATATCCGTTTGCAATAGAGTATCGCCCCGGCGAAAATCACACGATCGAAAAACCAGCCCTTTACGATCAGTTCAAAGACAGCGGTATCCTCTCGTTTTTTGGTTTCAAAATGTTTGAGCCTGCCACGCGCCAGGAAAAGGACGGTGGGACCAGCGAGCTCTTGCCGTTCTGGACCTATAGAAGGCTTCTGGACGCCAGCAATTGGGTCAATCCTCCCTATGACTATGATCTCGCCATGATTAACTGGATGGGCAACGACCTGCGCGGCGAAAACATTATCGATCAACCAGTCAAGGCGATCGCGGAGCGGCTGGCACTAGGCAAAGCTCTCAGCCTCGCCTTCCTATACTGGCTGCAGACGGAAGCGCCACGCGACGAAGGTGGCAACGGCTATCCCGAAATCAGACTACGCCCGGAGGTGATGGGCACCAGCGACGGATTATCCAAGTATCCCTACATACGCGAATCAAGAAGGATAAAGGCCATTCACTGCATTGTCGAGCAAGAAATAGCCACTGCCACTACAGTCGGTGCGCGCGCCACGTCCTATTCCGACGCCGTCGGCATCGGATTTTATCCGATCGATATCCATGGCAAGGAGGAAAAGCCGGGGGCAGCACAGGCTACCAGGCCGTTTCAGATACCGCTTGGAGCGTTGATGGCAACCACGCCCACCAATCTAATTGCCGCATGCAAGAACATCGGGACTACTCACATTACTAATGGCGCCTACCGCTTGCACCCGGTCGAGTGGGCGATTGGTGAGGCCGCGGGAGCGCTCTCTGCTCTTACAATCCAACTTGGTGTCAAGCCGAGCAAGATCTTGAAAGACAGGCGCTTGCTTCGCCGGCTCCAGCACGAGCTGGTAAGCAAAGGATCGCCGGTCTACTGGTACGATGACGTTGCAGTCTCCCACCCTGCATTTCCCGCCATCCAGTTTCTTGCAGTTTCCGGATTTATGACCGGCCGGGATTCCGACCTGCATTTCAGACCGGACGACCCGCTCACCAGACAGGAGGCCGCCGAGATTTTGTCTTCCTGTTTGAATCTCGGCTCGGCAGAACCTGGCCCCTACCTGCCCGGAGACGTCGAAGCGAGTAACCCCATTGCAATCTGCATCTTGCAATGCGTAAAGCGAAAGCTTTTGTCCGTCGACGAGCAAAGTCACTTCAGACCGAACGCTCCTCTTGCCTGGAACGATCTCAAAGATGCCGTCAGAACCGGCAAATTCGCCGAACTGCCAGACTGCCCGCTGGAGACAAACATATCCAGATCAGAGTTTGCGCAGTGGCTCTACGAATCTCAGTTGGCACAACTCTAGCGTCTACTATCCACCGATCTCGGCAAATGAGTTGACAGGCTCATGCCCTGGATTTTCAATCGCTGCGTTTCCGGGGCGGACTACCAGCAACGTTCTCATCCCAGCCGTTTCAGCGGCATCTAGCTCTGCCTTGGCGTCGCTCAAAAACAGTATGTCGCCAGGCTCGCGCTGCATGTCTTTTGCTATATTAATGTAGCTACCAGGTTCTCGCTTTGCACCGCATGTAGTATCGTAAAAACCGCTCAAGGCATAAGTCAGATCGCCATATTCCGTGTTGCCGAAGAACAGCTTCTGGGCTTGAACACTTCCGGACGAGTAGATGCGAATGTCGATACCATCTTTATGCCAAGCTTCGAAAGCAGGTGGGACGTCGGGAAACACGTGCGATTTTAGCTGACCGGCTTCGTAGCCTTCTTTCCAGATCAGCCCCTGCAACTCTTTCAATCCGGTAACTTTAGCATCACTAGCCATCAACCTAAGAGCTTCCAGGGCGACTTTCTCTCTCTGATGCTCGGCATCCCTCTCGGCGGACAACCATTCGCTTAGATTGATGGCACCAGCATCCTGAGCCATGAGCGAGCAGGCCTTTACTACTTCGGCTGCTTGCCATTTACTGCGCAGAAAACTTCCCAAGTTAGCTCTCGCGTAAGGAAACAGAACTTCGTAGACATAACTGATCGATGAAGTGGTTCCTTCTACATCCACCAGGATTGCCGTCGGCAGGTGCTGCTTTCCGCTCACAGACTCACCTTAGATTCGAACGACTGCCCTTCTGCGACGCTCCGAGCACCGAAGCAGAGCGGTTCGTACCTGACATCAACACCATTTTCCAGATAGATCGGCGACCAGCCGCTCATGTCCTTGAACAATCTAATAGTCTTGATTGTCTTGCTCGTGCAGAGATTGAACCAGTGCCTGGTGCCGGCTGGCACGTTGATTAAATCACCCGCCTCCATTTCCACCGAAAACACGTCGCCACCGTCCGGATTGATATGAAAGATACCAGCACCATCTACAACGAAACGCACCTCATCTTCGGAATGCGTATGCTCTTTGTTGAACTTAGACAGCATTTGATCGAGCCCGGGTGTTTCCGGATTTACACTAATGACGTCCGCCGTGACATACCCGCCGCGTTGCTTGAGCTGCTCTATCTCCGGCTCATAAACCTTGAGAATCTCCTTAGAGCTTGCCGACCTTTCGATTCGACCGGCTACGTCCCAGCGTTCATACCTAATGCCGTGCTGTAAAAGATATTCAGCTATCGCTTTGGGCCCGCTCATAGTGATCTGCTTGTCCGGAACATTCAAAATCGCCATTGGATACTACTCGCTTGCAACTAAGACCCGATACTCAGGCGCCGGGCTTTCACCTCCAGCAAAAACTCCACCGCTTCCACGTGCCGTCTTGCCTCTGCCAGTGATCTGCCCCAGGTGTACAAGCCATGCCGGCGCAGAATGAAGGCATGCGACAGAGGCGTCTTTCGATCCAGGAGCATTGAGCAGACAGTCTCAGCGAGTGTTTCAATGTCCTGAGAATTCTCCAGAATAGGTATCCACAATTCGTGCTCGTGGCTTGTCACACCGGCCAGCGCCTTCAGCATTTCGAATCCAGCGACTCGAATGCCATCGTCCTTTTCATGGACGTCGGAGAGCAGCGTCGACCACACGGAATGCGTATGGAGTACTGCTCCGGCTCCGGCGCCTTTGGCGATGGCTATATGCAGCATTGTTTCTGCCGATGGCTTCAAATCTCCAGCCGCTTCCGGACTGCCTTGCTCATCTACCATCAAGAAGTCGCCGGCGCTCAAATTCCGCTTGTCCTTTCCGCTGGCCGTCATCAACAAGCGCAGCGGCTCTCGCTCGATCACAACGCTGTAATTGCTGCTGGTAGCAAGCGACCAATTCTTTTGATAGAACAGTCTGCCAATTTCTTGAAGAGCTGCTAATTCCGGCAAGCTCGAAAGATCGACTACAGACATGGTTTGGGCGCACTCCCGATGATGACAAGACATTATACGACAACCCCCTCCGACGATCGCAGACAGCTGCCGCGACCGGATTGCGAGACCTTAGCCAATATTCATAACGCCGGATTCAAAGCATGTTTATGATCTGTGAATGTTCGAAATTGGTCCTTTCCAAGACTTTACAAGCGAGGAAGTATGACAAGCAAAGTAAACCCAATTCCAACGGGTTACCACACGATCACTCCGACTCTCACTGTCAAAGGAGCAGATAAAGCGATCGACTTTTACAAACAGGCCTTCGGCGCCGAAGAGAAAGAGCGTTGTTTCGGTCCGGACGGCAAGACGATCATGCACGCCGAGCTGAAGATCGGTGATTCGATCCTCATGCTCAACGACGAATTTCCCGAAATGGCATGCCGCGGGCCGGAATCGCTCGGCGGTACTCCGGTGTCTCTCTACCTGTATGTAGAAAATGTGGACGCTTCCTTCGAACGCGCAGTCAAGGCGGGAGCAACGGTCACAATGCCGCTGACCGACATGTTCTGGGGAGATCGCTTCGGTCAGATTACCTGCCCGTTCGGACACAAGTGGTCGCTCGCCACTCACACTAAGGATGTCACGCCGGAAGAGATGAAAAAGGCTCAGGAAGCCTGGCAGAAAGAACAAACAGCTTGCGCAAAGTAACTGCCTGTCTCAGTAACTGACTGCTGCTAATCGGGGAGCGGAGGAGAGCAATACTCTCGGCCGCTCCTCTGCTTTTTAGACCACTACCTCAACGCGCACGCCGCGTGACCTGCCCGCTGCTCCCTTAACGCTCTCCATCACCACCACCAGATCACCGGGACCGAAAAGACCTTTACTGATACCAAGCGGGACAGTGCCGGGATGCATCGTCTCGCTCGACTGTCCTTCAAGATGCAAAGGATAAACGCCCCAGGCAAGCGTCATCTGCCGGCAGACTTGCAAGTCCGAAGAGGTAGCGACGATCAAACAGCGAGGACGGAAGTGGGAGACGAGCCGGGCGGTTGTTCCGCTGTACGACGGCACGATAATCGCCTTGGCAGCAATTTCGGATGCCAAATGAACCGCTGCCAGCGTAATCGCTTCAGACATCTGCCGCTGGGCATCGGGATCGGTCAAATGATGGGGCCGCTCGACATCTTCGGCCTTTTCAATTATTCTGCGCATGGTAGCAACCGCTTCCACCGGATATTTGCCGGCGGCGGTTTCGTTCGACAGCATGACAGCGTCTGTTCCGTCGATAATGGCGTTGGCAACATCGCTGGCTTCCGCCCTGGTCGGCCGCGGAGAGCTAATCATCGAGTCGAGCATTTGCGTAGCAGTGATGACCGGCCGGCCGGCGATATTGGATGCCCTGATAATTTGCTTTTGGGTCATCGGCACGTCTTCAGAATGCAGCTCCACACCGAGATCTCCACGTGCCACCATAATGCCGTCGGCAACTGCGAGAATCTCCTGCAAACTATAGACTGCCTGCGGTCTTTCGATCTTGGCCACGACCGGCGTGCGGCTGCCATACCCGCGCAGTACTTCCTTCACCTCGAGAACATCGGCGGCCGATTGAACAAATGACGCGGCCACCCAGTCCACACCACATTTGGTGCCGAATTCAAGATCCGCCTTGTCCTTATCTGTCAGGATTGATATCCCCAGCGGTGAGCCCGGGAAATTGACCCCTTTGCGCGGACGGAGTGGACCTCCGACCTTCACCCTTGTCACCAGCGCTTCGTCAGTGACTTCTTCCACACAGAGCTCCAAATGCCCGTCGTCCAGCAGCACGACCGACCCGACCGCAATATCTTCGAGCAACCGGGGATAAGTTACACTGGCAATCTCGGCGGTAGCCACGACCGGACGCGGAACCAACTTGAAGGTCGAGCCCTGCACCAATTGAACCTCTCCATCCGTCACCTCGCCGATCCGAATCTTCGGGCCCTGGATGTCCTGCAAAATTCCGACGGTTTCACCAAGACGACCGGCCACGGCCCGCACCCGATCGATGTTGGACTTATGATCGCTATGTTGGCCGTGCGAAAAGTTCAAACGAAACAAATTGACTCCGGCGGCGATCATCTGCTCGATTGTCGCTTCATCCGAACAAGACGGACCCAGAGTCGCCACCAATTTCGTCTTCTTCTTGGCTGACTTCAACCCAACCGTCTCGGCCATCATCGGACGACGCAACTGGCGTTGTCTTTCCAGCAGAGTCTTCAGCTGATACTCCGTAACATGCTTCAAATCGACCAGTATCTCGCCCAACCGGCGTCCGGTCTCATCTTGAATCGCCATCGCCTGCGAGAGCTGCTCCTGACTGATGAAGCCGTTACTGAGCAGCAACGAGCCGATGAATTGCTGTGAAAGATGCTCTCGCAAAGTACGATCGAGCTGCTCGATCGTCAAGATACCCATCGACAGTAAAATTTCCCCGATGCGGAGATGCGGTTTTTCGACCTGAATGAACAGCGCGGAAGTCACCTGGTCTCTGGAGACCAACCCGCGTGTTATCAGCAATTCACCGATGATTCGATTATCGTCCAGCTCCGTGAGCATCTTCTTCCCACCCGCAGCAAAACACCACCAGGCCTCTATCCTTTGTTTCCACGGCTGGACTAACTCTAATCGCTTCGTTAAAAGGAGAACAAGAATTCAAGATCTTCTTGCGTCAGCTCTTTGGCGACGCCTTCATCTCCACCGATAACGAGTTCAGCGAGCTGCTTCTTCTTCTTCTGGAGCGCAAGAATCTTCTCTTCGACAGTTCCCTTGGTAATCAATTTATAGTTGAACACATGCCTGGTCTGTCCGATTCGGTGTGCTCTGTCGGTGGCTTGATTCTCGACCGCCGGATTCCACCACGGGTCGTAGTGGATAACATAATCGGCGCCGGTAAGATTCAAACCGGTTCCGCCTGCTTTTAAGCTGATCAGGAAGATCGGGATAGAATCATCGGCATTGAAGCGATTTACCTTGTCCAATCTATCCTTAGCAGGAGTCTGGCCGTCCAGGTACTCATAAGAGTATGTCGTGCGATCCAGCTCGGCTCTAATTAGCGTCAACATTTCGACAAACTGGCTGAAGATCAGTACTTTATGTCCTTCTTCCACCAGTTCGTCAATCATCTCCAGAAGCGCATAAAGTTTCGCTGATGATGGCAGCTTGGTTTCTTTTCTGTTCTTTAGCAAGCGTGGATCGCAACAGACCTGCCGGAGCCTGAGCAACGCCGCCAGCACAGAGATCTGAGAGCGAGCGATGCCGCGCGAGGCGATCTCTCCAAACACCTTCTGCCTGCACTCATCAAGCACATCCAGATAAAGCGACCGTTGTTCGTCGTCCAGTTCGCACAAGTTGATAATGTCCGTGCGATCTGGAAGCTCTCGCTCCACCTGGCTCTTCATTCTGCGCAATATGAACGGATGGACAATCTTTCTCAGCTTTTGACCGACACCTTCGACACCGGCTTCGATCTGCCTTTCGAAGTTGTCGTTGAAGTCCCTGTATGCTCCCAGGAAGTCCGGCATGAGAAAGTCGAAGATCGACCAGAGCTCTTTGAGCCGGTTCTCGACCGGTGTACCAGTCAGGGTAAGCCGGTGCAGCGCGTTGAGCTGCTTGCAAGCCTTGGCTCCGACCGACTCAGGATTCTTGATATTCTGCGCCTCATCGAGAATTACATACTCAAACGGAATGTTTTTAAGAGTCTCATAGTCACGCCGGATGATACCGTAAGTGGTGAAAATCACATCAGGCTTTCGCCCGCCATCTCTGCCCAGCTTCGACAGGAGCTCGCCTCGCTCCCGCCCGAGGAAAAGCTCGGTGGAAAGCGTGGGGGTAAAGCGTTGAGCTTCTGTCATCCAGTTATAGACAACCGAAGTAGGCGCCACCACGAGTGATGGCAGGCGCTGCTGCCCATCCTTGTGATGCGAAAGAAGCAGAGCCAGCGCCTGAATCGTTTTTCCCAGACCCATGTCATCAGCCAGAATTCCGCCCAATCCGTACTCACGCATAAACGAAAGCCAGTTGTAGCCTTCCTTTTGATACTCGCGCAAAGTGCCCTTGAAGTGTTCGGAGATTGGGATCGGCGTCAATTCCTTGAAATTGCGCAGCTTGGTCAAGAATTCTTGAAACCCCGCATCAGCGACAATTTCGATGCCATGCGCCTCGAGCGCAGCCGCCACGGACAATGCTTGATAAAGCGGGCGCCCCCGCTCCTTGCCAGGCTGCTCTTTCGTCTGCCCAACCGCTTTCAGCAAGCTGAGAAGAGTTTGCACCGGCAATCGACAAAAGTCATTGCCGGCCAGCTTGAGATAATTCCTGTTCCTGAACACTATCTCGACGATCTGATCGAACGGCACTTCATCTCCGTTCGATCGAGCGGTCAAATTGAAGTCGAACTTGTAGGCGTTCTTCTTCAACGACAAACTGGCCTGCAAGCGCAAGGCCTCTTGCCGTACGCGATAGCTCTTGATCTCTTCACGCCCGGTGACATCCCAGTCGCTGCACTGTTCGGACGAAAGATAAAAAACGACATCGAGCGCCGGCTCTTCCATAAAGAAGAAGCGATCGGCTACCGTCCTGGTCGGTTGCAGGTTAGACAAAAAGCGCCTGACCTGACTTTCCATATCCCAAAGCCGCTTCACCCAAACGCTTTGCCCCGACTCCGAGATAGTCCTGGTGTACAGCTCCGACTCGACCGCACTAGTCTCGTCACGCGAAGGCAGCACCAGCTCACCGTACGCGAAACCGAGCGCCAGCTCCAACCCTTCCCGTTTTTCGGCCAGGCGAATCACCACCCGCGGTGGCTCAGTTACCGCCACCGGAAATGGTGCGGTGCTTTCGTCGAGCTCGACGGGAAGACGCTTCTTCAAGATCGGCAAATCAACTGCCAAAAACTTAGGAACGAGCTCCAGCTTTACCGTCATCTCGCCATGCGAATCGAAAAACGGGAACAATCTGTGCAACGCGCTGAGATCGATACTGTAGTAGACATTATGCGAAAGCACCCAGCAAGACTGCCCGAGAAAGAAGACCGCATCGGACAGCGCCTCGCCGGCGGCGACAAATGCTTTCAATCGAATCAAAAGCTCGCCGCTCTCAGTCTCTGAAATCACTACCTGAGGTTTGGCGGCAATAGAGGAAAAGACGATTTCACCGCCATCGGAAGTGTTGACCAGCCGCGCGCACAGGCTGAGATGCCCGATCACAGCGCCTTCCTCCCCACGCGGAACCCGATGCCCGCCAGCAGGACCCTTGGTGGTTTGCGGTAGCATCGTCAGATACTTCGTCAGCCGCCAGATCCGCGACCCGTTTGGCAAGATATCCAGCACTTGCGGCGGAATTTTTAAAATATTGACCTTACCGTGCGGCTCATCCGGCATCGTACCGAGAATCAAAGCAAGCGGCTTTTCGAGTACCAGCACCCCCAAGGTAAAATCAGGTGCCTGTTCAGTTTCGGGCGCCGAAGTTTTGGGGTCATCCAACAACTCTTTGGCTTTGGGTGCTCGTTCCTCTTGACCGTCCCGCGGCCTTTCGGATTCATTCAGGTCAAATCTAATGCCCGGCTGCCGCTTCGCAATAAAGGTAAGCAGAACGGCAACCGAGTGCTTGCATACCTCTTCAAAATATGGGCAGGAACACTCTGCCTTGAACACGTCCTGTCCGTCGACCTTGACCGTCACTTTGTACGGTTGCGGCTCCGAACCGATCACAAGCGCTTCTACGGCCTCGCCGCCTTCGGACTCCTCGTACTTCAACACTTTCTTGCGCCGATAGTATTGGATGCCGCGCCGATAGACCGGCTCGCTACTGGCCTCTTGAACTGCTTGCAAGCAAAGAGTGGTTCGTTTACCAGACACAGGCTTCATATGGACTTACAGCGAAAAAATACCATAGTCCGACCCAACAGAATAAGGCACCGATACGCCCTTCCGAGAAAAGTACGGTCAGGCGGCACGACTGCCTAGCGCTATACAGCTTAGCACGTCTTGCCGCCGGTCAAGCGACTGCCAATCCGAACTATCGCTAAAACGGACCCTGCTTTCTGGTTAACCCTTAATCCGAAATTGCACGAGATTACCCGGAATTGAGATCGCTCGCTGATAGGCCTCATCCAAAATCCTCTTCATTTCGGCTTGGCTGTTCTCGAGTTGATGGCAGTATTCCTGCAACTGTTCTGCCTGTCCCTTCAAGTTCTGGGCATCGGCGGTCAAGGCCGGTATTAAGGTCTCTACCTCCTCTAGGAGCGCACTGGGGGGATGTAGCGGCTGGCGAATCTTCAACCCCGCTTGCGGCTCGGCAGTAGAGCTCGCATCGACAATTGAAAGCGATGCCCTTAACCTTTCCAGTGAATCCTTAAGTCTAAGCGCCCTCCGGTAGGTTTGATCTGCCTCGCTCTCCAACCATTCCTTGCGAGCTCTCTGGGCCATCAATTCAGCCGTCAGGTGATCTAAAGCTTTCCGCCGGATCTCCAGCTCTTGCTGCCGGTGCTCGAGCTCCTTCTGCTTGATCTCTAGCCCACGCTGCCGAAAGAGGATCGAATAGATTAATGCTAATCCAAATCCAAGAGTCACCAGCGAGATCAGTAGATAGCCGCGCTTGGCGCCAGAGAGCTCCCACCAGCCAGTGCCCAAGAAGGTAGTCAGGTCTTCGGCAAAAGCGGGCGGCACCTGCCGGACGTAGTAAACCCGACCAAGCACGCGGCTGGCCGGTATCTTTCCGACCTGAGACGCTATACCTACCCGCGGACCGCTATGCTCAAAAACCGGCTCGACCGGAGGCGGATCGGTCAAAAAATCGTAGGGCTCGGTCGCTTTGGCCAGATACTCGGGACTCACAACCTTTTGCCAGGTCGCTTTGTGATAGACCTTTCCGGTACGGTATAGGATTGAGCGGCCTTCCGGGTCGGTAATCACTAGCCCGAAAATTCCATAGTTTGCGTCGAGTACCCTTTGAATCAGATCATCGCGTCCGGCTGAGATCAGAACAGACAAAGTCGTGGGCAACGTATGATGCAAAATGTTGAAATCGACCGTCTGGACCCGAAAGATAGTTCCATCCCAGTAGCTTTCGTAGTGTGCTTTGCACAAGTTGAACCAGATTGAAACCGCCGCCACAAAAACGATCGGCAGCAGCACTCGCTTTTTAAGTGAAAGTATCAGTTGATCCATTTCATCTCAGCGCCTCTAATCAAGCGCTTGCACCCGACCACCGAGTCTTCATGCATTTAGTTCCCGCAGGAATGCATACTTCAATCGACAGTGTAATCCGCTTTACAAACAAATGTAAAGC
This sequence comes from Candidatus Obscuribacterales bacterium, assembly GCA_020050835.1. Classification (GTDB taxonomy): domain Bacteria; phylum Cyanobacteriota; class Vampirovibrionia; order Obscuribacterales; family Obscuribacteraceae; genus JAGVKB01. The sequence continues at coordinate 42,307 of JAGVKB010000142.1, forward strand.
GGATTACAAATGACAGAGACTGTATTCTGCGCTACAAAACTGCCGGTTATAAACGGTCGAAATCCGGGTATGACAACTTTGAAGAGAAAACTTATGGAGGTCTCTTTATAGAGAAATTTCCGTGAGATAGACAATTAGATACCAAAAGTTCCCAGTCTCTGGGATTTTCCGCCGCAAGGTGGTGACGCAAAATCGTTGGGTCTCAAATATGGGATTGCCAGGATAGCTTTTAGCTACCTGGCTTTGCGTTTCTAGGAACTTCGAAACTCTGTTTCAACCTGACTCCGTTATGCGCTTCACCGCCATTGAGCGAATGTCGCGCCAGCATGCCACCACATATGGTGAAAACCATCGTGCTCAATCATCGATAAGCCGGACTGTTAGTAGCGATCTAAAATCCGACGGCAGCCCAGCCTTAATCTAGTCTTTACCTGCTTGAAAATCGATCTGTGGTATTAATGGTTTCTCACACCCAGACTCTCAACGGGTGTTGTCAGTGCTCGCCGACGCGGGAATACCCCCGTCCCTATCAGTCGCTAACAGGAGAAAGTTATGCTGCAGACCAAAATTCAATACAAGCCTTATGCAGAGAAGGATTTTAAACACCTGAAAGGGCTCAACGGGATCTCCGATCAAACTCTGGAAATTCACCTCGGTCTCTACGCCGGCTACGTAAAGAACACAAACATTCTGAACGAAAAGGTAATTGAGCTAACCGAAGCCGGAAAGTCCGGAACACCTGAATATGCCGAACTCAAGCGCCGTTATGGCTTCGAGTACAACGGCATGCGCTTGCACGAGTATTATTTCGGCAATTTGAAAGCCGGCGGCGGCTCTGATTTGAAAGACAGCAGCGCTCTCGGCAAAGCAATCATCGAAACTTACTCCAGCATCGATGTCTGGAAGAACGATTTTTGCAAAGTCGGTGCGATGCGCGGAGTTGGCTGGGCCATTCTCTTCCAAGACCCGATCACCAAGACGCTTTCCAATCACTGGATCACCTTGCATGAAGAAGGCAACATCGCCGGCTTCGCGCCGATCCTGGTCATGGATGTGTGGGAGCATGCCTGGTTGCTCGACTACAAGCCGGCAGATCGTCCGAAATACATCGAAGCGTTCTTGAGCAATGTCGATTGGGCAGCAGCTGAAGGTCGCTTGCTTAAGTAAGCCGACTGTCAGCAACCATCCGGATTATAAACGGCGGGGATTGAGCAATCAGTCGGTAGCGACTGCTCTCGACCCCGCCTTTTCTTTAGATCCTCCCGACCCGGTGCTCTTACCAACCTGCATGAGAATCCTCTGAGTTGTGATCGTGGTTTTTCTGACTAAACTGAAAGGGCGCAGCTTAACTTCCGATGGATCTAACCGGTTAAGCGATGAAGTACACGCGTCCATATTCCACCGCCAATGGTGGAGAATGCGTCCCTGGCATCCCCAGCAAAATCTGCGTCACTAGGCACGAGAGAGGATGAACAAAATGGTGGCTGAGACAGAGAAATCTCAAACTTCTCCGGATTCCAAGAATATAGCGCCCGACGCGGTCAACGCAGTCGACGAGCTGACCGAACCGGCTCAAGATGCTGCCGGCAAACAACCGGACGGCTCAAGCTTCGATATTCCTCGGCCGTTCCTGACCCTGGAACAAGCGGCTGCAATCCTGGGCAAATCTCTGCGCGCGCTCGAACGCAGTATTTTAGGCAGATGGGGCAATAAACTGCCAGACGGCTGGGCGGCCCGCAAGATACCAACAGAAAAGGGGACGGAATGGCGAATCCTACCGCCGCCTGGTTTCAGATTACGCCAGGTACACAACGCTGAAGAAGATGGACAAACTGAATATGGAGCCGATTCAACCGACGAACCGCTCGCTTCATTGACCGGCAGCGAAAGACGCAAGGCCGCCTGGCCGCAAAGCTTAGATCGCCACGCCATCATAATCGATCGCAGTGAAGAGGTTGAATATCTTCTCAGGGAGCTTGTACAGTCTCAAAAACAGCTTTCTGAAGAGCGCCGACTGCGGATGGAGGATTTGCGCCTGATCACACAGATGCAAGGCTCGATGCGCCTTCTAGAAACCAGAGCTAACGAGACCAGCAAACTGAAAGATGAATTTTCAACGGCACAGCAAGAGCTGAAGCTTCTGAAGGATCAATATCTGGAGCTACTCCATCAGCCCTGGTGGAAACGCATCTTTCGCCGGCGCCCACAATAACAGACAAGCGAGTAAATCGACAGGCGCAAGGCGAACCGCCGACTTTAAACCGGCTGACTGGCAATCAATCAAGCCGGCAGGGTAAAGTCGGCAGTTGAGCGCTTATAATGGAATTTGTCATGACAACCACCAACCCCTCATTCAAAATTACTTACTGCGGTGCTTGAGGTTATCGTCAACGGGCTGCCAGGCTGGCAGCCGACCTCGAAATCTATCTGGACGCCGACTCCCGGCTGGTACAGTCATCCGGTGGAGTGTTTGAAGTGGAATACAACGGCACACTCATTTACTCGAAAAAAGCACGCGGTCGCTTTCCTTGCGATGGTGAGGTGTTGGATATAGTTCAAAAAATGGAATCCGGACTTGCCCTCGTGGAAGCGCAGCGTCAAGCGTCAGAGAACGCGCCGCAACCGATATCCTTTTTTGACTGGTTTAAGAAGTCCGTCAAACCCGGGGTCAACAAACTTTGATCATGGACCTGATCCTCGAAGGACAACTCTCTGCACAGTCAGGCATTCGGGAAGTGCTCCAAGCAGTCTTGAAGCAGACTTCCGAAGCCACCGGCATCTTGCGCATCTCTTGCCCAGGCAGGAATTTGAACGGGCGGCTTGCTCTAGTCAATGGCCAGTTTATCGTTGGCGCTCAAATTACCGACAGCGAAGAAAACGGCTATGATGCCGTCAAACAGCTGCTGACTGTTACAGAGGGAAATTTCGCATTTCTGGAAACGGACGACAACAAATCACTCGATCTTGGCCGGACTGTTCATATCAATCTGCTTTTACTAATCGACCGCTTGCCCGATTTGCCGGACAATCCAGCCGATCTCTTCGATCAACAATCGCTGCTGGATGAAGTATTCGGGCCGAACAATCAAGCGTCGAATCAACAATCATCAATCGACACGATGGTCTTGCCACGAGAACCGGCCAAACCGGAAAAACAGATGAACGGGTCCAATGGCAATTGGCAATTGCTTACACCGTTGATGCAGGAGGATGCTCTGCCCTCCCATCGCCAGGCGCCAATACTGGGCAGCGGAGCGCTTGCTCCCAAGCCAGCAGTCGACAGCAAGTCTAGTTCGCTTTCTCCAGCTCTGGCTGCGCTTCCGGAAAAACGCGCAGTCTGGCCCGCCGTTCTGGCAATCGCCATGTTGCTCGCTCTAGCGGCAGTTGGTTGGCTTTTTTGGCCAAAGGCACCGCACGAGCAGAGCGGTCAGCCGACCCGCAAACATGGACTTGTTCACGGTAAGCGCCCGGTTGCGACTCTTGCTCCAGACCGGATCGCCCGCACTGCCCGCAACTTATTGAAACGGAGCGACCGCGGCGCCTTGTGAAGAAGGTCGGACGTTTGCAGAAAGTGTCGTGTTGAGCGGAGAGGGTGGCTGTATCATTAGTGGCATGAATTCAGGCGACAACGAGTTAACAACAATCACCACAAGCAGTGCTTCTCCCAAATCGCTGGTAATCGCAATTGACGGTCCGGCCGGCGCCGGCAAATCAACCGTCGCCCGGCGAGTCGCAGACGCTCTGGGCTATCTGTACATTGATACCGGCGCAATGTATCGGGCTGCTACCTGGCTGGTGCTGGCGCAAAACGTCAATACTCAGGACCTCGAATCAATCGTAAAGCTAGTGGCCGCTGCCAGCATCGAATTGAAGCAATCGCTCGATGGTGGTCCTCAAACCGTCTTGGTCAACGGCAAGGACGTCAGTGGGGAGATCCGCACCCAACAAATTAGTCGCCTGGTCAGCCCAATCTCAGCCATACCGGGAGTCAGGCAACATCTTGTCGTTGCCCAGCAGCAACTGGCGGCGGCGGGCGCCGTGGTAATGGACGGTCGAGACATCGGAACAGTGGTGTTACCGAAGGCAGATTTGAAAATCTTTCTGACTGCCTCGGCCGAAATCCGCGCCGGTCGTCGCTTGAAAGATCTCGAAGCAGCGGGTGAAAGACCGGACGAAGCGGTCTTGCTCCACGAGATCAAGGAGAGAGACCGCCTGGATTCGACCAGAGCTGTCGCTCCGCTTCGGCAAGCGCAGGATGCTATTCCACTCAATACCGACAACCTGACCATAGATGATGTCGTCTCCCGCATTCTCAATCTCTGCAAACGACAGGCATAATCGCCCAACTTAAAGGGGCAGTGTCTAATTGCAAAGGACTGCGTAATTACACCTTGATTACAAGGTGTAAAGGCGGTACTTTGAGATTAGACAAGAGCAAAATTCCTTTCTGAACATGAGGGGTTAGATCAATGGATGAAGCTAAAAAAGGTGGACCAGATAACCCGGCCGCCAGCAGCAATGATTCATCTAATGAGCAACAGCGCAAGACCGGCAAGGATACCTCGGCCGATCTCGCCGTCCAAGCCTGGTCGGAATTGGCAAAGAAAACCAGCACAGTCAGTATTCAAGCCGACAACAACAGCAATTTCTTGAGCCAGGAAAAATCTGGCGGCTCCGGCTTCGTAGTCACTGACGGCGGCAAAGTCGTGACCGCCGCTCACGTCGTGGCCGGAACCGAAGGAATAACTGTCACCGGCTACGATCATAAAGGCGTTCAACACAAGCACAAAGCGCACATAGAGAAGCTCGATCCCAAGCATGACATCGCCGTCCTGCAGTTGGACGACTACCAGAAATCGGAGCTGCCAGTGGCTAAGCTCGGTGACAGCAAGAACCTCAAAGCAGGGGACAATGTCCAGGCTGTCGGTTATCCAGCCGACAAGCCGACGACACGTAAAGACAAAGGCGACACCAGCGACTCCAAATACACATCTGACGGTGACCGCAACCTCAAAACTGCTCACGGACAGGTTACCGGTCAGGAAAGCGACAGCAATATAGCGCAAAAATCAGCGAAGGATTTCGACAGCGAGCTGAAAGCTCAAGAAGCTCAGCTGAAGCAGTTGGAATCACAGAAAGGAGCGAGCGCCCAAGCGATCCAGAAGCTCGAGCAAAGCATTCAGGGTTTGACCAACGCCTTGGCTCAAGCGCAAAAAGAGCTGCCTACTCGCAATACCGACAAGAATATGGTGGCGAATTTCGATAATCAGCAAGGCATGTCCGGCGGACCAGTCTACAAAGGTGACAAGGTTGTCGGCATGACCAGAGGGATGTTTGCCAACACCGGCCAAGAACACGACGCGAACAACGCCAATGTCGATACACTTGTTCCGGTCGATCAAGTCAATAAGGTATTGAACTCGAAGCCCGACGAGTACAAATACGATCAGTCCAAATACAGAACAAATGGCTCCTGGGGCTCCTGGCACCAGAACATCGAAAACAAACCGTTAGCCGACAGCAGCATCATTTCCGGCGCCACTTTTACACAATTTCTGAAGCCGCAACCGGCAGCTGATGCTACCAAAGTTGAAAACAACAAACCGGCGGCTCCCGAAAACAAAAAACCGGAAAAACACTAGAACAAGCTTGCGCTATATGTCCTCTCGCACTTCGTTTCGATAAACCAGCCGCTCTACATCACCGCACAAGCGCAGCAGATTGTCCGAGATGCCCGGTGAGCGCATGAACTGGCGGCAGAGATCGACGGTCCGCCTCATCGATCGCACTACGTCGCCCTCATCATATATGGTGGCATTGCGCATCTCATCCCAGGACGCTCCGGAGGCCCACATTTCCGTAAGTCCAGCCAATACCGGACTGAATTCTACCGGAATTTCAACGTCAAAATCCCGCTGTTGCCGCCAGATTTTGCGTCCGATTTTCTGGATGTCTTGAAGCACCAACTCCACTGCTGGACTGACCCGCACCCGCACCGCATCTTGCAATCGTCCTTCTTCCGAAACAATTGTAGTCATCACGGCGGCAAACTCGGCAGGCTGGAGATCGTCCAGGCAACCGCTGAAGACGACTTCACACAAGAAAAGTTCATTAGTACCGCGAATCGCCGCGGCCGCCTCACCTAATTTAGTCGGTGTGTTACCTTGCAGATAACCCTCGAGTCTCAAGATGTTAGCGAGCGCTTCAAATGTTCTCCAATAGCGAGTCGTCTCTCGCTCAATTCGCTTTGAGAGATCGCGCTTTCTGCTTTCCAGATGCCGTATGCGTTCGGTCTGTTTGCTGCAGGGCTTCTGGACCGGACAGCCGTGACAGGGCATGGCATAAGCTTCGTTCAACATGTCCTTCATCTCAGCTCGAAGCTTGAGCAGCACCGCTTGCGCTTCTTCCTCGCCGCCGCCTTTACCGCCGCGCACACCTTTTTCAGTCTGCTTAAGCTGCTTGTTTTTTGCGTGGACTGCTTGAAGTCTCTTGCCATAGAGCGGAAGATCGCCGAGTTCGCCCGGACAGAGAGGATGAGAAAGCCTCTCGAGCTCTTGCTCCCAGGACAGCTGTTGCACGAAAAGCGGCTCGAGCTGCTGGTTGGTTACAAACTGTCCGAAGCTGCGCTCAATCAAATCGCGAGCTTCATCTTCAGAATGTCGCTGTAAAAGGTTCAGAACCATGCCGTAAGAAGGAGTGAATTGGCTCTTCAAGGGGTCGGCCGGAGCAGTTGCCAGCTTTGCTCCGTCGTCCACTGATTCGAAAGGATGATGGAGCACTACCACGTGACCGACTTCATCCATGCCGCGGCGACCGGCCCGGCCGGACATCTGAAGAAACTCGCTGCCGGTCAAGTAGCGATGCCCTTGATCGTCTCGCTTGGTCAATGAGCTGATCACTGTGGTGCGAGCAGGCATGTTGATGCCGGCAGCCAAAGTTTCGGTTGCAAAAACGACCTTGAGCAGCCCTTGCTGAAACAGCTTTTCGACCATCGCTTTCCAACTGGGAAGCATGCCGGCGTGATGGACGGACATCCCCTCATGCAGGTAAGGCAGATAGGGATGATTGGCCAGTGCAGGATTCTCTTTGACGAAGGCCGCGATCCGCTCGCGCAACAACAGCTCCTCTTCATGATTGACCAGCGGAATGCCTCGCGCTTTCTGCATCGCCTCCTCGCAACCACGCCGCGAAAAGAGGAAGTAAATTCCTGGCAGCATATTGCGGCTGGACAAAACGGCGAGCACGTCTCCGGACGCCGGTGATAAGGCGGTCACCAGGCGTTTTCTTTGCTGCCCAGCAAATCGTTTTCGATTGCCAAATCTGCTCTTGAGTTGCATGTTGAGACCGCGACCAGGACTCAAAAGCGGGTAGATTCGGCGATCTCCGAAATAATGAAAGCGCAACGGAACCGGCCGGAAGGTAGAAATGACAAGGCTGGTCGGCCCGTGAATTTCGTCTATCCAGGTCGTCAGCTCCTCGGCATTGGCTATTGTCGCCGACAAAGCAATCAATTGGATGTCTTTGGGCGCATAGATGATCGATTCTTCCCAAACCGTTCCGCGTTCGGAATCGTTCATGTAATGACATTCGTCCAGCACGACAAAAGATACATCATGCACGTTTCGGCGCACGTCACCGAGGATGGTGCCATACAGCATGTTGCGAAAGACTTCGGTGGTCATCACAACGATTGAGGCGTCACGATTGATGGAGATGTCGCCGGTCAGTAATCCGACTCTTTCGTCGCCATACTTTTGACGAAAGTCATGAAATTTCTGATTGGACAGCGCTTTGAGCGGGGTGGTATAGAAACAGCGCTGATTGGATCGCAGCGCGCACTCGACAGCATACTCGGCTACTACTGTCTTGCCAGACCCGGTCGGCGCACAGACTACAACACTCCGTCCTTCTTCCAGGTGGCCAATGGCCTCTAGTTGAAAATTATCGAGCTGGAAGTTGAAAAGATGTTCGACTTGCAAGGTAGCGCTGATCTGTATTCAAGTTGCCGGCGGTACTCACCACCCCAATAATAACAGCAGTCGCATCTTCCGCTTGCCCTATGCTAAACAGCCAACCGCTCAAAATTGCGCAATCTGCCTCCAGGCATGGGATTCAGCTGAGAGCACTTCATTTCGCGGCTTAACTTGGCAAAGCTTGAGACTCCCACAACTGTAACCGCTGAATACTTACGACTTCAGTCTTTTTCGCAAAAGCTGAGTAGGTCTATAATAAATAAGCGCCGGGACGTGGCGCAGGGGTAGCGCGCACCTTTGGGGTGGGTGAGGCCGGAGGTTCGAATCCTCTCGTCCCGACCATAACAGGAAGCCGGAACAGGTCTGAAAAGGACCTGTTCTCTGCCTTTTTGCTCCGATTCAAACTACATGACGGCCGGACGCACGTATCGTTTTCTGATCTCGGCTTTATGCCTGTTCGGACATTGATCTTCCGGACGCGGAACAGAGCTCGCCCCGGAGCCCCGAGGCTTCGGGTAATAAGTTATATCGATCGACGGAATGTCATGAAACCAAGGACTCAGATGGACAAATTCACGAAGCTTCAGTTTCAAGATGGCCCTTAAATGGTCGTCTAGATTCTCAAGAGAGATGCTTCGCTCCTTAATTACGCCAGCCATTGCAACCTCGCGCCCAATTCCACACACTGTGCATAAGGCCAGAGCCTGATGCCTCTCTACCTGGATCACCAGCCGTCCGGTAGAACCAAACGCTGTGAATCTTACCAGGGCTTAATAAAGAGTCAATCAATGACAACCAGCAACAACCCATGTTTAATGTGTGCACCGCATAGCCATACGCAATGTATAACCGTTTCGCTCAGCACTATAGATCGATCGCATGCCATTTAACTGCTTGCCTCATTTTTAGCTCAGCTTGACGACCCCGGTAGTCAAGCTGAGCCGGTTAAAGCAAAGAGCCATTTTTGCTGCAGCCGGGACGGCTGGTACAGCCGAAGCGAGCGGAATCAATCAAACCATAGTTGCGCCGCGCAGAATTCTTTCCATCTCGCCCGGGTTCAATGAGTAGCTTCTAGCTGTTTCGGCATCGATAAATCCTTCACGATAAGCGTTGTAAATCGCGTGGTCCATCGTCTGCATGCCATCGAAGGAGCCGTTCTTAATGTACTCATAGAGTACATCGATCTCGCCGCGCAGGATAGCCTCCTGCACCGTCAAAGTATTTACCATGATCTCGTGAACAGCCATCCGCCCACCTTCCAGAAGCGGGACCAACTGCTGCGCAACGACTGCCTTGAGAACATAAGCGAGCTGCATTCTAACGACATCCTGTTCGGATGGGCTGAACATCCCGAGTATTCTTTGAATCGTCTTGGGAGCAGAGGCGGTGTGAAGCGTAGACAACACCAAAAGCCCGGTTTCAGCGGCTTTCAGCGCATACTGGACCGTCTCGTTATCACGCATCTCACCAATCAGAAGAACGTTTGGATCGGCACGCAGAGCAGATCTAAGCGCCGTAGCAAAGCTTTTCGTGTGATAGCCGACCTCTCTTTGCGTAACAATCGATTTCTTCGGGCGGAACACGAATTCAATCGGGTCTTCCATCGTGTAGATGTGGGCTGGCTCTCGCGAGTTGATTGCATCGATCATCGCCGCCAGTGTGGTCGATTTGCCGGCGCCGGTCACACCGGTAACTAGAATCAACCCCGAATGCGAATGAGTGAATTCCTCGACTACAGACGGCAGCCCGAGCTGATCGACCGATGGCACCTCGAGCGGAACGATCCGCATACAAGCTCCGACCGAATCGATGTCGGTGTGCAAGTTAACCCGCACTCTCGCTTTGTCTTTGAACAACAGCGCTGTATCCAGTTCATGGTTTTCTTCAAAGATCTGCTGTTGACGCCGGCTGAGCAAACCAATCAGCATGCTGCGCAAGCCTTCGGGGTCGAAGACAGGCAAGCCGGCAACCGAGCGAATCTTGCCATCAATCCGAAAGACCGGCGACATATTGGCCTTAAAGTGAATGTCCGAAGCTTTGCATTCCAGTGCTAGACTGAGGATCTCTTCCATTGAGACCGGCAATTCTCTGGGAGACATTGACATAATCGACCTACAGCACCTCGGTAGAAAGTACGTCCTTGAGCTTTCTAAGCGCACTGCGCACGGCTCTCGACACGCCCATCTCCGATATGCCCAATTGTTTGGCAGTTTCCTTCTGAGTCAGGTCATAGAAGAAAACAAACTCGACGATCTGTCTGGTCTTGTCGCCCAGCGACCTTAGCGCTTGAGCGATCAACTCGCGGTCTTCGGAAGCGAGCACAAAGTCCTGATACTTACGATCGGCCACCATCTCTGAGAGCGCTCTGTTGTCGTCTCTTTCCTCTTCGCCGTCCGGGGTGTCGAAGGACTCATAACGTAAGCAGGCATCGACTGATTGCTGCGCCTCCAAAATATCGCGAACAGCAAAACCAGACCGGGCGGCCAACTCCTGTACTGATGGACTGCGACCGATCTCCTTGGTAAGTGACTCCTCGATCGGCGCCAGCTGCGCGTTGAGTTCGCTATATCGTCTTGGCACCTGCACCAGCGATGAATGGTCGCGCAGATAATGCCGAATCTCACCTCTGATGTAGCACGAAGCGACCGTTTTGAAGCTGGCCGTGCGTGCGCGCGCCGGATCATAGTATTGAATCGCCTTAAGCAACCCGACAGCGCCGACCTGGATTAGATCTTCCTGGCAATCCGGACGGAAACGCGCATAACGCCTGGCTATCTGTTGAACCAGCGGCATGTACTGCTTGACCTGCTCGTCCGCCTGGGAAGCGGACGAGTCTTTAGTTCTAACGAGCTTCTCGGTCGCCAAGTCGACTCCTTCCCTAAACCTCAAAGAGCGACCTCCACCTGCGGTCAACCTATAGGAAATAATTCCCTTTACAGCCGCGACTTAAACCGTGAAAACCGGGGGATTTCAGGCTCGCCACCGGTATATATATCCCCCGAAAACCGCTAAAATTGAAGGTGAGGCGGTACATTCACTCTCACGAGCAGCAGAGATTATTTCTCAATAAGGAATTGGCAGCACCTTTGAGCGTTCTCATAACCAACATCTACAGTACAGTGGTCAGACGGCTCGGGTCGGCACGCCAGGTCTGGGGGCGGATCTCCACTCAGAAGCAGCTGCTCCTTTTGGGACTAATCTCCATTTCGGCCCTGGTTACCTTTACGGCCTGGGTCGTGCTTGACCGCACTCAGTCGCTAATCAATCGCTCGGTCGAGCAATTCGGCCTGGCGCTGGCGCAGGCGCTCGCTCGCGGTGGCGCCGAAGCGATGGACAACCGCGGCAACGTCGAAGGGCTCAAGTATTACGTCATGACCGAAATGGGTCAGACTCCAGCCATCTCCTACGTCGTCTTTTGCGACAACAACGGCAAGATATTGCTTGGCCGCTTGGCTCCAAACAAAGACGAGGAGAGTTCAAAGATTTATCAGATGTATCGCGAGCCGGTCAATTCTCGTGCCGTGCCGGGCGTTTACCCCAGTCCGGCCGGTTACCGCTCGATTACCAATATCGCCATTCCGATGAGGCGCAACAATGAAGATCTCGGCGTCTGTTGGGTCGGACTGGACAATTACGCATTTACGATTCTGGGCACGCCTCGTCAGACTCGCTACTTCCTGCTGTGCATCTTTGCGCTCGTCTGGCTCCTGGGTGCGCTCTGCTTGGCTGTCAATTACGCTTTGATCAACCGACCGCTCAAGGCGCTCTCCGAAGGCGCCACTCAGCTAGCTGCCGGACGTTTCGGGCACGTCATTACGAGCCAAGGAGCCGGCCGAGAGATAGATCAAGTAATCAACGCCTTCAACTACATGTCCAGCCGGCTCCAGCAATACGATAAGCAAAACGTCGATTCTTTGATGTCCGAACGCAACAAGTTCATTTCGGAGCGCAACAAGCTCGAGCTGGTGCTCATGTCAATCGCCGACGGCGTAGTGGTATGCGATCGCGAAAACAAGGTGCAAATCATCAATGCCGCTGCCGCACAGCTTTTCGACAAGGAAGCCCGCGAACTGCTCGGAAAACCGCTGGTTTTTTGCACCGAAGGTCCGGACAGCCCACAGATCTGTCACGTGATCCAAGCCTTCACCGATACAGTCTCTCCGGGCAGCCAGGAATCAGTCGTTCAACAGATTCATCTGGGCGAACGCACCGTGCGGCTGCACATTGCGCCGTTGGCTTTGAACAAAGAATTCCTCGGCTCGGTCATGATCATGCAGGACATCACGCGCCAGGCCGAACTGGAGCGCATGAAGAACGAGTTTATCTCTAACGTCAGCCACGAGTTGCGCACACCAATCACGTCAATCAAAAGCTACGTCGATACCTTGTGCAATCACGGCGAGAAGCTCGATGAGGAGACCAGTCGAGAATTTCTTCATATCATCGACAACGAAGCCGACCGCCTGATGTACCTGGTCAATGAAGTGCTCGAGATGAGCCGGCTCGATGAAGGCGATCGCGAGCTGGACATGGAGCCACAGGATGTCAGGCATGCGGTCGAGTATGCATTACGGGCGGTGAGCTTGATGGCCCGCGACCGGCAGATTGAAGTTCAGCTGGAGGCTGAAGATAGTCTGCCTCTGGTCAACATGAACGAAGAGTCGATTGAACGCTGCGTAATCAACTTCATGACCAATGCCATCAAGTACACCCCAGCCGGCGGACAGATCGCCATCAAGGTGAAGCATGAGCCGGCAAGCAACGAAGTCCGAATAGATGTGTCCGACAACGGCATCGGCATTCCGGAAGATTGCTTGCCCCATATTTTCGACCGCTTCTTCCGCGTCGAGGCCAAGGTGCACACAGTGAAAGGAACCGGACTTGGCTTGACGATCGTCCAGAAAATTATCGAGAAGCACGGCGGGCGAGTTTCAGTCGTATCCGCGCTCGGTCACGGCTCCACCTTCAGTTTTTTCCTGCCGGCTTGCGAACAAGCGCCTTCGGCCGGCGATCAGCCCCGAACCGATTCTTTTGAAGTCCCGCCGGGAGGCGATCGCTCGGCCGAGAATGTGGCGGCAATTCAGCCATCGAAAGGGGCTTAGACCCACCCGCTTCAACCTGCTCTAACTGCTGCTTCAAAGTTGTCTGGCTCTGCCCCTGACCAGATTCAAGGTCAAACGCAACACCGGGAGCAAGCGAAGCTGGCCCAATCGGTTGCCAACAGCCTATATGCAATCACGCCTGTCTGTATTTCTGATAATCATATTGTCGTATTGATGTCAAGAAGTATTGTCAAGCCGCAGCCTTGTCGTCCAAAAGTTGTTGACTTGCATATGCAAAGGAAGTCCAGCGGCAGAGCCAGACAGCTCTAAACATTAGAAGCTTATCGACTAGAGCTAACCGTTTCCAAGCATCCCCCGTGTTATCATTACCGCGTTGACAAGGTTTAGAAGCCCTCGTCGATTTTGTTTGGGGACTTTTCCATCAGATGCTGGAGCTTTTGCTCCGAAGGAGGTTTACGGGTTTGGTCAGAGCCATATATGCCGGCTCCTTCGACCCTATGACCCGCGGCCATCTGGACATCATTTTGCGAGCCAGCAAGCTCTTTGATGAAGTCATAATGGCGGTCGTGGCGAATCCCGGAAAATCTCCGCTGCTCCCGGTCGATGTCCGAAAAAAGCTCATTGCACGAGCTACCGAAGGAATGCCTGGGGTTAAGGTAGATGACTTTCAAGGTTTGACTGTCAGCTACGCCCGACAAAAGAACTCAACAGTCCTGGTCCGCGGACTGCGAGCTATTACCGACTTCGAAAACGAACTGGCGATGGCTCAAACGAATAAGGAGTTGCTTCCTGAACTAGAAACTATCTTTCTCATGTCAAAAGCCGAGTATTCTTTTATTAGCTCGACAATGGTTAAGGAGATAGCCCGTTTGGGCGGTGACGTTTCCCACTTCGTACCTCCAGTCGTAAACGACTATTTGAAAGAGCATTTCAGCAGGGGCGCTGAATAAATGACGACGACATTCTCACAAACAACCACAACTTACAAACAGACATCCATCTACAAACATATGGATCTGCTGGAGCACTTGATCGACGATGCCGCAGGGCTCTACAAGTTCAAGTTCATCAATGCCGACCAGTTTCTGGATGTTCTGGATAAGGCACGCGCGCGCTTGCCCGAAGAGCTGCGAGAAGCCACCGAGGTTCTCGAGCAGCGCGATGAGATTATCGCCGAGGCGCAGCGCCGGGCTGAACAGATTATCTCGATGGCACGCCGCCAGGCCGATGGCATGCTGCAAGAGTCAGAACTCTTGAAGGCCGTGCAATCCGAAGTCGAGCGCATCCGCAAGCAAGTGGTCGCCGAAGTCGAGCAGATGAGACGAGAAGCGTTGGCGGAAGCCGAGCGCATCCGCCTTGAAGCCGAGCAAGAGGCGCAACGCACCAAGGAAGGTGCGGATCATTATGCCGAGTCGGTTCTCACCCGGATCGAGGCGGACTTGAACAACCTTGGCCAGGTGCTGAACGAATCGCAGAATATCGTGCGAAACGGTCAACGTTTACTCGGTCAGGTTAAGCGTCACAGCACACCAGTCTTGATCGAACGTCAATAATCAAAAGCGCCGGCTTAACGGTGGCGCCTCCGATGCTTGTGCCGCGTGCGGCCGGCATTTTTGCTCGGTCTGGCAACTTCCGCCGGCGCGAATTTCGCATCTGGAACAAGCGCAGCATATACGGTTCTCGACAGAGAACGAATCAACTCATTAGCTGTTCTGTCGTTGTGCGGCCTTTCCACCTGGGCAACTACAATGTAACGCTGCCCAGCCGGAGCAGTGACGATGCCAGCATCACCAACCATTCCTCCGATATCGCCGGTCTTGTGCGCAATCTTGGCTCCGACGCCGAGACCGGGTGGCAGCAAAGTCCTGGTTCTAGTTCTCTCCATGATTTTGAACATGAACTGCCGGCTATCTGCCGAGAGTATTTTGCCGGTGTCGGCGATTCCGAGCAGATAGGCGAGATCGTAAGGACTGGTTTTATTTGTGCCCGGAAAGTCCGGGAGCAGATTATTTATCCGAGTCTCTTTAAGCCCCCAAGCCGCGAACTGCCGATTCAACGGCTCGATGCCACCCAAATTCTCAATTATCAAATTAGTGGCAGTATTGTCCGAATGCGTAATCATTAACTCGGCCGCTTCCGAAAGCGGTATGCGCGTACCAATCGGACGCCACTGCAGATAGCCGGAACCACCGGCGACCAGATCTTGACGAATCGTCAGCAGCTGATCCATTGCCACCATCTTCTTGTCCAACGCTACTAGCATTGCCACCAATACCGGTACCTTAATCATGCTGGCGGCGGCGTAACTTTCATGTCCGTTCAAATCAGCATAACTACCGGTTGAAGGCTCAACAACAAACAGCCCGGCGCGCAAATGCGGTTTGTCTGCTTGCATTCTCAACATCGTTTCCAATTCGCTCAGCTCTCTGTTCATGCGAAACGGCGGTACGGCAACTGCTGCCACCGGCACAGCTGTCTCTTGAGATGCGCTTGGATTCTCAGCCGGCTCCGAATAGCCCTGCAAAAAGACTATCAATCCGGCCAGTCCCAGATATACAAGCAATCGCTGCCCCGGCGGCAGTTTCTTGTTGATCTTGGCTCGCTCATTCTTGCCTGCGCGGCGCGGCGGTGCCGAGCTAAAAACTGCCATCAAGTGAGTCCCAGCGGTTTCCTATCTACCTATTCTACCTTGTTGCTTTCCATTGGCCGACGCGGAGCAAAAAGATACACCGACAGACAGACGAGAGTAGCCAGGCTTATCGCGAACTTTTGCTCAGCCAAAACGTCGGTACGCGGAGACAAAAAACCTTCAATCGTACCGGCGATCAACAACAGCGGTATGCAGCCGGCGAACAATCCAAGAGCCGGTCGCCCCGCCAGCTTTATTGCATCCGATCTTCTGTATTGCCCCGGAAACAACATTGATTTACCAAGCACCAATCCGGCTCCTCCACTGATAAAGATAGCCGTCAGCTCCAGCACTCCATGTGGTGCCACAAAGGCCAGCAAATTGTCAAACATTCCAAACGACTGGCAGACACCAAATATAGTACCAATCATCATGCCGTTCACAAACAAGACAAAGACCGTGCCAAGGCCAAAGGTTATTCCGTAAGCAAAGGCGAAAATCGCCACCTTGATATTGTTTGCAGCTATCTCACTGGAAGCAGTCGGGCTGTAGTCCTGCGTGGAATCGGTCCACATTTTGCGCTGCTCGATCATATGCCATAAGTGCTCCGGCACTAACGGCGAGCCCTTCCCAACCTCCAATTGAGCGAAGTTTAAATCTTTGAGCACCAAGCAGTAAGAAGCAACCATCGGAATGGAGAAGATGCAAAAGGCGACGGCTATATAGAGAAATTTTTCTCGCACCAGCTCAGGAAAGGTGGTGTAGAAAAAGTTGAGCAGGTCGAACCAGCGATTCAGGTCTCTTTGATAGACTTGGTTGTGACCCTTCACGACCAGGTTATTGAGGTAGATCTGTGTATCGCCGCCAATTCTCAAGGCCCGAGCCCGAGAAAGATCGGCCGAAGCGGAACGATAGAGCCTCCCTAAATCTCGCAATTGCGAGCGGTCAAGCCGGGACAATCCACCCTGGTCAATCTTTCGCAACAGGCTTTCAAGCTGCTCCCAGAGCGGCCGTCTGCCGCGCACCCAGCGCTCAACATTCATGCGTAACCTCATTCCTCCGTTCGGCTATACTTCGGAATTAAAACCATGCCAAAGGCAGTGAGTTAGGATGAGCAAACCTGACTATTTGATCTCTACCCCGGAGAATCTCGACCTACACCTGGAGCTGGCCGGTCTGGGCAATCGCGTTCTGGCAGCGTTGATCGATACGCTTTTGACCTGGACGCTCGTTCTGCTTCTAGTGTTGGCTTGCACCCTTGCCCTGGGGCTGACGGAAAATTCCCCGCTGCTGGACAATCTTCGCACAGTGATTGATTACTGCGTGATCGCAGTGGCAGTCCTCCTGGCGCTCATAATCCTGTTTGGCTATTTCATTCTTTTTGAAGGAACCTGGCATGGTCAAACTCCGGGCAAGAAGGTAGCCAGAATTCGGGTGATTGAGCAAACCGGGCAGCCGGTTACATGGCCGGCCGTCATTATCCGCAATCTCATTCGCACAGTCGATGTAGGACTGATGCTGATCGGGTTGGCATGCATGCTGGTTGACCGCAACGAACGGCGGCTCGGCGACCTGGCTGCCGGCACGCTGGTAATCAGAGAACGGCATCCAGCCGAAGGCAGCCACTCCTTGAAAATATCCGCCGGCGACTCCAATCACGGCTTCGTAGACATCGGCGGTGTCACGCCGCAGGAGTATGAGCTGCTCGTTTCTTTCCTGGGAAGACGCGAGCATATGAGTAAGAACGAGCGACCTTTGCTGGCAAAGAAGCTCGACAACTACTTCAAGGTCAAACTACAGGCTCACGACTCGACAGAACGTCCGGAAGACTTCCTAGAAAAGATCTATCTGGCCTATCACGCCAGAGCCGAGCAGGCTGCCGATTAGCCGTCGAAGCTTTCGCGGATTGTTTCAGGACGATCGAAAAGGGCGGCTGCTGGAGCCGCCCTTACCAATTCTTGTACGCGCTTGCCCGGACCATCCGACGCTAGCGCTTTTCTACCGCCACGTATTCCAGATTGTTGGGACCGGTGTATTCCGCACGCGGACGAATCAATCTGTTGTTTGAATACTGCTCCAGTACATGCGCAGCCCAGCCAGCCATTCTGCTGCAAGCGAAGATTGGCGTGAACAGGTCTATGGGAATTCCAAGCATGTAATAAACAGAAGCCGAATAAAAATCGACGTTGGCGTACAAACCTTTGTCTGCCAGGACGAGCTCTTCGATCTTCCTGGACATCTCGTACCACTTAGTGTCACCGACCCTCTTTCCAAGAGCTTCGGACATTTGGCGCAGATGCCAGGCCCGTGGATCTTCCGTCTTGTACACCCGATGGCCGAAGCCCATCACCTTCTTATGCTCTTCGAGCATCTTCTTGATAAATGACTCGACATTTGACGGTTCACCAATCTTGAGCAACATCTTGATCACTTCCTGATTGGCGCCGCCATGCAGCGGCCCAGCCAGTGTCCCAATTGCAGCCACGATTGTTGAATAAATATCAGTTTCGGTTGCTGCCGCCACTCGCGCCGCAAAAGTCGAGGCGTTCAATTCATGGTCAGCATGCAGGATGAGCGCCAGGTCGAGCGACTTCGCTTCTACATCAGCCGGCATCTCCCCTTTCAGAAGAAAGAGGAAATTGGTAGCAAGATTGCAATCCTCGTTCGGCGCTAACAACTCTTTGTTGTTGCGGATTCTGTCCCAGTAAGCGACGATCGTCGGCAATTTAGCAGTCAGCCGAATTGCTTTGCGAACGTTTGCCTCGCGGCTCTTGTCGCTGACTTCCGGATCGTACATCGAGAGCACTGAAACAGCTGTTCGAAGCACGTCCATCGGATTGGCTGTTTTGGGGAAGGAGCGCATCGCACTTACGACTTCGTCGGGCAGCTTG
Organism: Candidatus Obscuribacterales bacterium; assembly: GCA_020050835.1. Classification (GTDB taxonomy): domain Bacteria; phylum Cyanobacteriota; class Vampirovibrionia; order Obscuribacterales; family Obscuribacteraceae; genus JAGVKB01. The sequence goes on from JAGVKB010000142.1 coordinate 60,863, forward strand.
CGATTACCCCGCAAGTCTCGAGAGATAGTCTCAAGCTCGGTTTTCGTCGGCAACCGTCCGTACCAAAGGAGGTAAACAACCTCCTCGAACGATGAGTGCTTTGCCAGGTCATGTATGTCATAACCCTGATAAATGAGCCTTCCTTCCTTGCCGTTTACGTCGCAAATCGTGGAAGTAGCGGCTACTATGTCTTCAAGCCCTGCCTTGACCATGGTCAGCTCCCGTTCTGATACATTCAAACCCACTAAAGTGAACCCCAAAGTAATTGTGTCTCCTGGGGTCAGTGTACCCCAGACGTGCTCCTCTCTGTGCGAGTGAAGCCATATTTCTGGCTTTTATACACCAATTGACATCCTTTTTGTGTGCGTGGTGTCGATAGTGACGAAGCTCTCACCTTCGCGGATTCAAGCTTCACTACGCGCTCGAGGCAATTGCACATAAACGGCAGCCACGGGCCTGTGCCGAGCGAGCAATTGCGAGCGGCCGGCTCACAAGCGCTGCCCGGGAAGCGTTGCATTGTCTTGAGAGTTTGATCATAATTTGACGGTGCCAGCTGACATTACAACGATCATCGCCCGGGTTGAGAACAAGCCTACCCATAAAGAGCAGCTCGCTCTTACCGCCCGGCTGGTCAAACAGTTGCGCCGGATTCTATCTGCGCAATGTTCAAGCGACCGCCCGCAAGCGAGCAGCGACACGCTACTGCTGCTCCGGCTGGTCTGCCTGGCCATGCTTGGACAGAGAGGATTAGCCCCAACCCTTTTCAATGGCTGCAACGTCGAGCCGCTGCTGAAGTCCGTCGCCGCAAACGAACCGCCGCAAGCGGATGCATCTTTCTTTGCAACCCAATTGGTCGGACCGCTCGGTCTAGCCGAACTGAGATTCCCCGGCGCCACCGAGCTGGCGTTGGCCAGGCTGTTTCAACAGCCTTGGGCACAGGACCTGCTGGCTGACCCGCTTGCCCCCGGTTGGGTTTACCAGCATCTGTCGCGCCAGCCGCGGGCCCGCCTGACCGGACTTCCGCCGGGAAGCAACGTACAAAGCGCCTCGGCGCGCAACGTCAGCCCCGAGCTAGTTCCAGCTCTCACCCAGTGGTTTACACCGAAGTGGATAGCCGATTTTCTTGTTAACGAGACAATCGATTCCTATCTCAATACCACCGGCAACAGCCTGTCGCGCCTGCGCTTTTTGGACCCAGCATGCGGCGCCGGGCATTTATTGGTGCCGGCTCTCAACCGCCTGGTGCGTGAAGCAGTCTCGCTTGAGGGGAAGGCACCGGCAGCTGCTCTGGCTACGGTACTGTCGAGTCATCTGTACGGCTGTGATATCGATCCCCTCATGATTCAACTTAGCGGGTTTTCGATTTACCTGGCGGCCAGGCAGATAGCCAGCAACGTCGAGTTGCCGGTGCCACAGCTCTTTTGTTTTGGAGACCGCAATGAAAGCGGGTCCGATTCGGCGCTGTTCGGCAGCTTCTGCCTGGGTGTCAAGGACTGCCAACCGGACGCCGAATTGACCGGACCGGCCGGACAGCTGAAACTGTCTGATTTTGCCGGACCCTACTCGATCATCGTGACCAACCCGCCGTTTCTCGGTCATCGCTTGATTCCGGCTGAACTGGCCGCCTTTATCAAAAGGCACTACAACGCCGGGCGCTTCGATCTCTATGCAGCCTTTTTGAGCCTGTGCTCTCGTCTTCTAGCAGAAGGAGGGCGAATGGCGATGATCTGTCAGCAAAGCTTCATGTCTATCACCCGCTACGAGGCTCTGCGAGTCGAGCTAATGGAGAGCTGTGATATTGAGGCTCTGGTCCAGCTTGGCGCCGGAGCATTTGGCTCGGTCTCCGGGGAAAAGGTGAACAACGCAATCATCATCGCCGCAAAGCGCGGCGAGCAAATCCGATCGGCCGAGCCAATTTCTTGCTGGAGAATCCTTGACCAGGCCGACAAGCAACAAGCCGAGCTCTCAGGAATTAGATCGATCCAGGCGCTTCAGCAGCCGAGAACCCAGTTCGCCACCAAGCACGGTGCCTCATTCTCTTTCTGGTGCCCAAGCGAGCTCATGCGTTTGTTTGACGAACATCCCCCGCTGCAAAGCGCCGAGTCGGGAATCGACTGCGTAAACGGTCTGTTCACATGCAACAACTCATTGTTTGTCAAACATCACCGCGAAGTCAGCGATGATGATCGCCAGAATTGGGCTCCTTACGACAAGGGCGGTGGGCACAAGTGGTATCGCTCGACGAAATTTCTATTGAACTGGGGAAGCAATGGAGAGTCCATTCGGCAGTATCGCCTACAGCACGGACAGTCTGCCTGCCTGCCCGGCGAGCGCTACTACTTTAAGCCTGGTATCACCTATTCCTACATCGGTACAAAGGGCTTCAGCGCCAGATTGCTCAGCCCGGGATCGATTTTCGACATCGCCAGCTCATCGCTGTTCAGCAGGCGCATCGACCTCATGTTTGTGCTGGGTTTGCTCAATTCAGCCTTGGCACGCTTCTTACTGGGTGTGCTCAATCCAACTGTCAACTTTCAAATTGGCGACCTGCGCCGGATTCCGTTCGCCATTCCGGATAGTACATTGCTAGCCGAAATTGCCGATTCAGCTGGGCGAGCCGTAGAGATTGCCAAGAAGCTCGAAACATTCGACCCGGACTCCCCTCATTTCGCCGGGCCGGTGCTGTTTCGATACGCCAGCGAAAGAAGCGGCTCCGAGAAACTCGCTGAGGCCTATCGCGAGCACATTCAACAGCTTGAAACGCTATGCAACGCTGAGTCTGAATGTCAGAATCGAATAGACAGAGCAGTATTTGAACTCTATAGAGTCAGTGCGGCGCACCGAACGACGATTATTGAAGATCCTTGGGTGGCCCGCACTAACAAACGGCTGGCAAACGTGCCTAGCTTTGACCGGTGCCGGACCGAGGCTGCCAAGCACCTCGCGGCGACTAGCTCGTAAGATCCGCTGAATGCTGCCGGAGTTTCGCCGAAAGTTTCTAGCTGCCGAAACTTCGGCACAGATTACATTGCCGGCTCAGAAATTGTCGGCGGCAGCTTACCCTCCCGCTTCGGACGCATGAATATTTCAAACAACGCTGGAATTACAATCAACGTCAGCGCTGTGCTGCTGAATAACCCACCGACTATCACTACCGCCAGCGGTTGCTCGAGCTCCCGACCGCTGCCGCCCAGCACGGCAAGCGGCAGCACACCCAGTGCAGTAGCGGTGGCGGTCATCAGCACCGGCGATACTCTGTCCATCGCCCCTTGAAATACTGCGTCGTCAAAGCTTCTACCCGCCCGCAGAAGATCGTTTATGTGTGTGACGATCAGCAAACTGTTGCGCGTGGAAATACCGAAAAGGCTAATGAATCCGATCAAAGAGCCGATGCTTAGCTCATTGCCGGTGAGAGCAACAGCAAAGATCCCCCCAATCGCTGAAAGCGGGAGATTGCTCAGCACCAGGAAGGCAAGTTTCCAGGATTGCAGCCCACGATTCAAAAGCAAGACGATCACTGCCAGTGCAAGCCAGGACATCCAGAGCAGTGTATGCGTGGCTTCTTTCTGTGCGGCATACTGCCCCGCATAGACTATGTAGTAACCGGGAGGCAGGGTAATCTGTTTGTCAATTTTCTGTCGAGCTTCATTAACAACACTAACGACATCTCGGTCTGAGACATTGGCCTGAACAACGATCCGACGCGCCACATTCTCCCTAATCACAGCATTGGGACCTTCTTTGACCTCGATCGTCGCCACCTCCGAAAGCGGGATTCGAGCACCGATTGGAGTATCAATTAGCGTCTGGCGAAGCAGGTCTAAATTGTGCCGGTACTCCTCCGCCAGCCAAACTTTCAGTCCGAACAGCTGCTGCTTGTAGAGCACTTCTGAGACTATTTTGCCATTGAACAGTATCTCGAGATCGGTGGAAAGCTCCTCAGCTGTTAGCCCGTAACGAGACGCCTTGCCATGATCGATCTTGACTCGCACCTCCGGAATCAGCACCTGCGACTCCGGACGTACATCCACAGCACCGTGCACTTTTGTCAAAATGGCCACGACCTGATCGCCCAGTAAGCGCAGTGTGTCAAGATTATTACCGAAAATCTTGATTGCGACATCGGCCTTCGTACCGCCCGACAATATGTCGTCGACACGGTGCGAAATAAAGGAACCCACGTCGATTGCCACACCCGGCAGCTCGCGCAGGTGGTCGCGAATGTCGGCTAAGACTCGGCTCAGAGATCGTTTCGATTCTTTCAATTGCAAGTCGAATTCACTATAGTTCGAACCGCCAGCATCATCGTCTAATTCGGCCCGACCGACTCGTTGCCCGACCGCCACCACATCGGGATGCTCAAGCAGCTTTTTTTCGACCGCTATCCCCATGCGCGTAGTTGCCTCGATGTTCTGCCCAGGCAGTCCGGTCATTGAGATAATCAGGTTGTTTTCTCTAAATTCCGGAAGAAAGGTCTGACCCATCATTGGCACCAGGCCAACTGAAAGAATCAGGATGATCAGCGCCGCTCCAACCACGGCCAGCGGTCGGGACACGACTACCGTCAGAACATTGGCATAAGCACGCTTGATCAGTGATACTGTCAGCGGCTCGCTATCCGGCAGGCGCTTCACACTTCCCAGCAGATACATACAGAGCGCGGGCGTGACCGTCAATGCCACCACCAGGCTGCTCATGATCGCCAGAATATACGATGTGCCGAGCGGTCTAAAAATCCGTCCCTCTACCCCAGGCAAACTGAACACCGGGACAAACACCATTGCGACGATAAAGGTTGCGTAGATGACCGATGATCGCACTTCCCGGCTCGCATCGTAAATCACCATCAAGACCGGCTTCGGATTAGCGTTTGCCCTTCTTTCGCGCAGCCGCCGATAAACATTCTCCACATCGACGATCGCATCGTCGACTACCTCACCGACTGCGATTGCCAGACCACCGAGAGTCATCGTGTTGATCGTTCCGCCGAACGCTCTGATCATAAGGGTCGCAGCTAGCAGGGAAAGTGGAATGGCAGTCAAACTGATGATTGATGTTCGCCAGCTCAGAAGAAACAGCAACAGAACCATAACCACCATCGCACCGCCGGTTGCAATCGCGGAAAGAACATTTGTGATGGAGGTTTCGATAAAGGTAGCCTGTCTAAAGATATAGACAAGTTGAAGATCATCTGGAAGACCTCTTTGCACCTCCGCAATCGCCTGCTCTACCAGCCTGGATACCTCGAGCGTATTGGCCCAGGCTTGCTTGCTTATTACAATCTCCACACCTTGCTTACCATTGACGACCGCATTACCATATTTAAAAGCCGGTCCGATCCGAACATCGGCAACATGCTTCAACAGCACCGGTGTTCCGGTTCTACTCACTACCACCGAATTTTCCAGCTCTTGTAGATTGGCGATTCTGCCGATTCCACGAATTGGCATCTGCTGGTCAGCCGTCAGAAGATACCCCCCCGGCGCTGCCACGTTTGCCTGAGCCACAGCATCAAGCACTTGCTTGAGACTGACACCGTAAGACTTGAGTTTGTCGGGGATTACCATCACCTGGTACTCCCTCAGATCTCCACCATAGATTAAAACGCGCGCCACGCCTGGCACAGCTAATATACGATTGCGAATCTGCCAGTCGGCAATTGACCGCAAGTCCATTGGCGAGACCTTGGCTGACAACAAGCCGATTTTGAAGATATCACCGATAACGGACATTACAGGCAGCATCGTCGGCGGTTCCATTCCCTGCGGTAGCCGCGGAATCACCAATTGAATCTTTTCGTTGACGAGCTGCCGACAGAGATAGATATCGCTACCGTAATTGAACACCACGGTAATAATCGAAATTCCGGTCTGCGATATCGATTTCACCAGCGCTACACCGGGCGTGCCATTGAGCGCCGACTCGAGTGGAAGGCTTACAAGAGACTCGACCTCCTCCGCCACCAATCCTGGTGCCTCAGTCTGGATTACTATCTGCGGAGGCGCAAACTCGGGCAAGACATCGACATTGGTTTTGGATGCCACTACGCAACCGCTAACAACCAGAATTACCCCCAGTACTACGACCAGAAACCGGTTGTGAAGCGACCATTCGATCAGTTGACTAAGCATCTAGCAGCTCCACCGCTCACCAACAGATTTCATACCGCGGTCGGCAATCCACTGCTGCTGATTGTTCCGACCTCTTCTTCATCCCCGGCGAATTCTTTCGCTATCGGCAGCCGAGCTATGTCCCGACTCTTTGCTCTTGTTCTGCTTAGCAGATCGTTGAAAAATAGCACTGATTGCAAAACCGAGCACAAAGGCGGCCAACACCGCCAGGGCAAGAGCCTGATAACTGTACAGACGGTTGCGCTCGATCGCGTCCTGCTCGGCATCCTCCATCGCCAGGTGATCGCCTTGGGTCGGTTGATCAAACAGCTCTATACCGCCATGACTTTTCAACATCTCGGCTGCCAGCTGAAATGCTCCTCTAACCACGACTCGCTGACCGGTTTGCAGTCCTTGAGTAATCTCGAGATTGTCCCCGAGGCTGCGCCCAACCTTTACCCGGCAGGCTTGATAGCCGCCTTTAGTCTCAAGAAAGACGATATGATGGCCGGTTCGATCGACTACCGCCTCCCTCGGCACGATAATTGCCAGGGTAGGATCGGAAGTTTCAATATGCACGGAGGCAAACATTCCCGGCTTGAGCTTGATCTCTTGATTGTCGATCTGCAGGCGTACCGGCAATGTTCTCGTTTCGGAGCTAACTTCGCGTCCGATGTACACCAGCTTTCCGCGAAAGCTTTTATCGGATAGAGCAGCCACTTTGACAGTGGCAAGTTGCCCGACTTTCATCCGGGCCATATCGTCCTCGTAGGCATCGCCGGTCACCCAAACTTCTCTCAAATCTGAGATTCGGAAGAGCGGATCTTTCGAATCAATCCCTTCACCTACAAACGCTTGCGTATCGGTGACAACACCACTTCTGATACAGCGGATCGGAACTGACAGGATTGTCCTCTGGTTTGCAATCGCGGCATCGATCTCCCGGTCTGATACACCCAGCTGTCGCAACCTACTGCTCAGCGAGTCTTGAGAAACCTTCAACTTGACCTTGAGTGCATGGACGGAGATATCCTTCTTTTGAATTACTGCCTCCAGCTTGCTTTTAGCCAACTTGTATTGCGCCTGAGACTCCAACAAGGCCTTTTGAGCAAGAATCCCTTCTTCAAAAAGTCTTTTTTCTCGCTTGACCGAACCTTCCCAGAGGTTAACCTGCACGCGAGCCTGATCTATCTCCGCTCCATATTGGCTTTCGGCTCCGGAAATCTCGCTTTCCAAATCGGACTTATTCTGCACGGTTGCAGCAGCCAATTGGTTGATCTCCGGGCTATCGACTGTTGCCATCACTTCACCAGCGCTAACGTTGTCTCCAAGATCCACCCGAACATTAGTGATCCGGCCCGCCAAAGGCGCATGTTGAATGAATTCTCTCAACGGAATCGACTCGACCTTGCCGGTCGTCTCAATTGTCAGCGGCAAAGGACGGCGAGTGACGGTCTCCAGCTGCAAGCCGATTGCCGCCCTGGCCATACCGGAGAGCGGTATTACCTCTCCGGACGGGCCGGTTGGCTCGGATCCGACAAAACTGGTTGTTGATTGTGCATAGCCATGACCGCTGCAAAGAAACACTACCAAGAGCCAAACTCCTGGCAGCGCTTGCGAAAGACCGAGTGTCCGAATAATCAAGGTCCAGACTGCTTACCGAATAACCAAGCCTCACAAAGGGCGGTCCTAGGCTCATTATACTTGTGCCCTGGCTGCGGCACTCAGCAGCTGCAGCGAAAGCCAACCGCGAGTTCAGCTGGCCCGCTTGCAATTCACCAGCCTCGGTCTACTGGCAGCTCAACACACAGTCTCAGTTAGGAATCACCGGGATTGTCGTCTTCATCATCGTAATCATCTTCGGGATCCGGCTCTTCCGACTTCTTCTCTTCAACCTTCTTTACTTCCGGTTTCTTCACCTCGGGCTTCTTAACCTCCGGTTTCTTCTCGTCCGGCTTCTTCTCCTCGGGTTGTTTCACCTCCGGTTTCTTCTCGTCCGGTTTCTTCTCCTCGGGTTGTTTTGTCTTGGGCTGCTCGTAAGTCACGCCGCGCACCGAAAAGACTGTATCGACATCCTTGCCGGTCTCGCTACGGACCAGAGACCCATCTTCTTGAAAGCGATGAGATCCGACGAATTTGTGTTTGCGATTGCCAGTTTCCCAGACTTCGTCTCCTTCTTTGGTCTCGCCGGTCCTTTCCCACACCAGAGTTTGCCTGAAAGGCGGCTGGCCAGGCTGAGCAACGATTCTGCTAATCTCCATCTTGTTTAGCTTACCGTCATTGGCATATGTGAATTGAATCTCTCGGCCCAGCGTGTCTGTGCTATGGACTAAACGAGCCTGTCCATCTTTACCGATGCTATGCACCAATTCAGAACCTGACGCACTTTGAGTGAAAACAAAGTTCTTCTCCGGATAGGTCATTTGCACTGAGCCGTCTGCCAGCACCTTCGGGTTGCATTTAACCACCTTTCCGTCACTATTCTTCCAGTCGTCTCCCTCGCCTTGCCTGACCAGCGCTCTTTTTTGACCGTTAAGGTACTCCCGAGTCTCGCTCGATAGCTCGCCTTTTGAATCGTAGCCATAGCTAGTTCTTACGCCGTTCGAATCGCGGAATGATACCAGGCGCTGCTTTCCGTCTGGCAGCTTATCGAGCACCATCAAGTTGCCGCTCGGATTCATGCGGTAATCGTGCTTATCCGTGCTCCAGGTCCGATCGTTATTCGCATGCATCTCCACGCGCATTCCGTTGGTCTGATTGATCTGGACATCAGTCACGCGATTAATCGGGTCTTTGGAAATCTTGGTCGAATCCTCGAGGTTTTTGGGATCCAGCGATTTCTCACCGGCCGCCGGTTGATACACATTCCAGCCATTTTCGCCCTTCACACCGTGCCTGACGATGTTGCCGCCAGCATCCTTAACTGTGAAAGTTAACGGTTGGAGGTTGTTTCCCTCATATGAGTACTCAGTCAGGCGTTGTCCCGGAGTAACCTCGGACAGGATTCGGCCGCTGGGATCGCGTCGTAATTCGCTGCCGGAACGCAATCGTTGATTATGCAAGCCATCTTTGCCGACGTAGTCGAGTTGCCCGTCCGGCGTCAGCCTGATGTCGACAATATGCTGTTCTTTGCCTGTAACCTCTTTGCCGTCCCTGAATTGCTTGACGGTAAACTCCGCGTCCTTCGGGCCCTTACTGCCCTCTTCCTTCACCTTGCCTTCGCGATCGACAATCTTGTATGAGGCCGGGGTATTGCTGGCGCCTTCATACTTAAGGGTCGTTTTATCGCCTTGAGTATTTATGAACTCGATCGGACGTTTTGTCTGCCAGCTGTCAACCTTGACGCTCGATCCGTCATTATAGTTAACCGAAACTGTGCCATCGGGATTGGTTACGGCCTTATAGTCAGGCTGTTGAGCCAGAGCGCGTCGATCAGAAGCCATTCGCATTGCGTATTGCTGTTGGCGCAACATCGAAGCTTCGTCACCAAATCGCTGGGCAACATCAGGGCCGGCTTTGCCGGGCAGATTGCCGTCGCCGGCAGCACTCGGCCGTTCGTAGTCGCCTCTCTCACGTCCAGTCATGCTCGAAGACCCCTTTGATGTGCTTGCTCGATTTGCCTAGTAACAGCGTAAATAGCTTGCGATCCCGACTCAATCAATCTCAAATTTGCCCCGCCGAGACGGATTCAAAACCGACAGCTCGCCCAACCCTATCAGGACTGAAGCGATTAAACCTTCTTTCAAGCGGTTTTACCAGAGGGGTCGACAGGACTGAGGGGGGATAACCGCATGTTTTTGAAGATCAATGTGCTCTTGGCATAAGCGTTTTGGAGCAATTGTCGCGCAGACAACACTACTCGCTCTACTTCGTATTTTACGCAATTGGGGCAGGTATCAACCTCGGACGGATTACACCTTGCTAGCGCGATGCAGTCGAAGACTCCGGCTTCACATCATCATCGGAATCTTCATCCACCTTATCTTGCAGCCAGGAGAGCAAATTGGCAAAACCATGCTCCTCCAATCGCTTCTGAAAACGATCATTCAATTTACTCAAGAGATCATTTTCATTGACGGAGAGGCTGATCACCGCCAGCTCACCGTTGCGAGAATGAAGACGCCAAAATACGATGTCTTCCTTGTTTCCAACCACCAGCGCTGATTTCACCAGCACATCGCCATTCGCACTCGTTTCGCCGAGATAGCTCAATCGCCCTTTGTAAAAGATTTTGTGCCACCGCGGATAATACCGGTTTTCCACCAACTTGCCGAACACCTTCACAAATTCCCGCTTTTGACTAGGCTCAAGCCGCCCCCAATGCGCTTTACCAAGCACTCTTTCGGCCATGCCGGCATAGTCGATATACTTTGCCGCCTCTCTGTGAATGTCGAGATCTTCCGGCTCACCGGACCAGGCCGAAAACAACATCACAAGATCCTGGACCACCTTTTGCCCAGGTTCCGCGCTGGCCGCAAAAGAAAGCCCGATCGATAAGATCAACGCTATTGCAAAAGCCGCCTGTTGCCTGCCTGCCATAAAATCCTTCCCAGCGTACTTGCAACTTTCATTATACGGCTAGCGACCTGTCCCTCGCCTCAACCAGCAATTGCTTGTCCATTCGATGATTTCGGCAGGCGCGTCCAAATGAATTTAAGGGGATGCCGAGCATGTCACAAGTGCTTGACATTGGGTATATAACGTAGTGAGCGCGTGAGCAAAACAGCCGGAAGGTAGCGGGGGCCGACCAGAGAATGAACTTTCGAAGACCGTCGACAGCATTATGCGGCATTCTTTACCTACTCCTGGTCAGTCTCAATATCCCCGCCAATGCTGACCTTAAGAAGTCCGTGATTAAGATACCAAGCCCGGAAGCTACTGACGTGACCCCTTCCGTTCCCGCAGCGCGAGAAGCAGAGGCCAAACCAGTCCAGCAGCTGGAGCCGGAGCAGAAGCAGAAGCCCAGCGGCGAGCCAAAATCCAGCTCGCGCAGCAACGCATCCCGCCAAGAGGCAGCTCAGACAACAACCTCCTCCAGCAGCTTGGAGAAAGGCCGGCGCAAGCTCAAGCTTCACGTCACCGCTACTCAAGAGCCGACCAATGCAACTTTGATCGAGCAGAATTTGACGTCGGCAAACGAGCTCATGAAGCAAGGAAACTATGGAGCAGCAGCCGAAATTTATCATCAAACTTCCAATCTCGACCTCAAGAATGTCGAGGCGATTGTCGGCTATGGGACTGCGCTGGTCAAGCAAACCAAACTTGGTGGAGCGCTCGACCAATTTGACAAAGCGCTCAAGCTGGATCCGTTGAATGCCCAGGCTCATTGCGGCAGATCGACCGCTCTTTTGACAAAGGCCAAGTATTCGTCCGCATCAGCTGCTGACATCAAGTTGTCCTTAATTTCCGAAGTGGAGAAGGAGAGCAAGAAGGCGATTGAATTAGATCCCACCCTCACGCAAGCTCACTTCAATCTGGCAAACGCTTATCGAGAGCAAAGCAAGATCGACGAGGCAGTTTCAGAGCTGCTGCAAGCGGTGCATCTCGATCCCAAACATGGTGAAGCTTATTGTGAACTGGGCGAGATTGCGCTTTCCCAGAATCACTTAACCGAAGCAGCCGACTATTACAAACGAGCGGCGGCAGCCAATTCTAACAATCCGACCCCACATTTCGGATTGGGTCGAACCTACATGAGAGACCGCAAGTTCAGCGCTGCTGCAACTGAGCTCAAAACAGCGGCTAATCTCTATCCCAACAGTTGGCAGGTCCATCAAGAACTAGCAGAAACCTATGGTGAGCTCGGAGAGTCAGAGCCGATGATCAAAGAGCTCAAAGACGTAATCCGGATCAAACCTAACTTTGTTCAAGCCTATCTGAGATTAGCCGATGCGCGCGAAGCCACCGGCAACCTAGAGACTGCGATTGAAGAGCTCAAATCAGCCATTGTAGCCAATCCAGACAGCATGGACCTCAAGCTCGAGTTGGGTTGGCAGACGCTTCGGCTTGGGAAGACCGGGGACGCACTGAAAGAATACTCAAACCTGCTGGAGCAGTCGCCGGCATCAGTTGATGCCGCGCGCGGTTTGGTGCGCTGCCATCATGTCGGCACGCTGCAGGAGCTAGTTGGTCAAACATTGCCGGGCAAAGACTTGGCCAAGTCGGATCAGTTGCTGGAAAAGGCGATCGCCAGCTCTCCTGCCAGCCTCGAGCTGCGCTACGCTCGTTCGGAGCTGAAAGCGCTCTCGGGAAATTCGGTGGATTTAAGCGCGGTCGGCAGTCCCAAGACATCGTCGGAGCGTGAAGCGTATGCCGAAGCGCTGCTTGCTCAGAACAACTACAAAGGAGCCAACGAACAGTTTCACACTCTCTTAGCCAAGGCCGAAAACGCCCGGCAAGTGTTCAAACTTGCGGACGTAGCCTTGCTGCTCAAAGATCTCGATGCAGCGGAAGCAGGCTATACGAGAGCCAATAGCATAGCCGGCGGCGCGGAGAGATCTCAGCGCGGACTTGGACTGGTATCAAAGTCGAGGGAGTCTGCCAAAGAATCTTTGTGCGAAGCGGATAATCTCAATAGAAGGAAAGATTTTGCAAAGGCAATTCCGGGTTACCGGATGGCCATCTACCACAACCCGGCTGACGCTGCACCACATATTGCGCTGGCTCGCACACTCGAGAAAGTTCGTCAGCCAAAAGCGTCTACCCTGAAGGAAGCAGCGCTGCAGTATAAAGCGTATCTTTCGGCCAGTTCATCGGTACCGGACAAAGAACGTCTCAAGTACATAAAACACATTCAAGAACTCGAATCGAGAGCGCTTAAACTGGAGCAGCTCGAGAAACAGGCTGACACCCCCCATCGACTCTCGCCGACAGCATATCTTCGTTAGGTTACGGTTACAGAATCGCTCGTCGCTTCGAAAGCAAAACGGCTGCTACGGTCATACCGATTACTCCCCAGACCAGCAGGACTGCTACATCACGGGTAAGGTCGGCGGGAGTCCCCAGCATCACTCCTTTGAACGCATCGGCGGAATAAAACATCGGCATCAACCTCGCACCCACTTGCTCCCAATGCGGCATCGCTTCAACCGGAATTACGATGCCGCTCATAAACATCAGCGCCACTCCCAGGATTGAGACTGTCATAGTGTAGATGCGAATCGTTTTGAGCACGCAGGCAAAACCGAGACCGATAGAGGTGAAACAGAACATCGATACGAGCGTTACTCCAACCAGACCGGCAAAGTTGTTGCCCACGGTAAAGCCAACGGTTGGACTGGTCAAGCAAAGTGCGAGCCACAAGATCACCGATGCCTCGATAGTCACCATCAGTGTTTTTGCAATGATCGCCGCTCTCAAGCCATGCGGCGCCAGAATAATCTGCCGGTAGGTCTTTTCCATCCATTCATAAATCCAAGAAAAGCCGAGATTCATCGAGGCAAGAACATAGCACAGATATGCACACAAGCCAGGCGTCACGAAATCACGCAGTCCGAACGTCACCGGAAAGAGCGTAGCCGACCGGAGCGGGAGGCTCAACTCTTTGGCCTTGTGAGTGAGCACCGACAAGATGCCCATCGAAATTTGCTGATCGATTAAGAGGTCGTGCCCTTCTGTCAAGATCTGAACTCTGTCCTCCAGCGGATCTTGCGCAACGTTTGCCAGCGCGGCGATCTTACCGGAAGCCAAATCCTTCTTCGCCTGATCGAGATCGTCATACTTCAGCACTCGAAATCTCTTTGATTCAGTCAAGTGCCTGGAAAGTTCGCTGATACCGGCTGGATCGAAAAGACCAAACGGAATATCGACAGCTCCGGCCAGCGTGTTGCCTACCGCCCAGATAATCAAAATAGCCAGCATGGTCGACGAAATGAAATAGAGCGGCCGCCTCGTCCACTGAAGAATATCCTTGTTTATGATCGCCAGTATCTGATTCATTCTCTGCTGGCACCCTTACTCAGCTTGACCATTGAGATCATCCACGTCCAACTCGATCTCGGCATTTCCGGAGGTAACTTCGAGAAATACTTCTTCTAAGTTGGGCTCGCTCGTCACGAATTTCGAGAACTCAATTTTCTGTGATTCAAACCACCTAACAACCAGCGCTGCGAATTGCCCGAGTGAAAGATGCTTGGGCTGAGCCAGAGAAACAGTATTGCGCAATTGATCGTACTTCACCCGTGTATTTTGCTCTGCCGCCAGAACTTCGAATTTTTCTTTCAGTCCGTCAATACTCACCCCTTTGGCGATGCGCACAGAGATACTACGAATACTCTGTATCTTGTCTCGCAACTCATCTATCGTTCCCTCGAGCACGAGCCGCCCCTTGCGAATGATACCGATTCTGTCTGCAAGCAACTCCGCTTCTTCGAGATAATGAGTAGTCAACAAAACCGTAACTCCGTTTGCTCGCAATTCTCGAAGGCTCGTCCAGATCTGCCGTCGGGAGGCCGGATCGAGCCCAACTGTCGGTTCATCCATAAAGAGCACTTGCGGCTCAGGCAAAATCGCACAGGCGATCGAAAGTTTTCTCTGCATGCCGGTTGAGTATTCACCGGCTTGATCGTTGGCTCGCTCAGACAGACCAGCTTCGTCCAGCAGCTCCTTGATGCGCGCAGTGGCCTTTTGCTTGGACATTCCGTACAGTTCGGCAATAAACGCAAGATTCTCCCAAGCAGTTAGCTCTTGATAGATCGAGACGTCCTGCGACACCACTCCAAAGGCGCTCTTGGCCAATTCTTGCTGATTCCACCCGTGGTGACCACAGATGAAGAATTCTCCTTCGGTCGGAGCAAGCAGCGTAGTGAGCATATTGAGCGTGGTGGTCTTGCCGGCACCGTTGTCACCGAGCAGCGCGTACAACTCACCGGCATGAACCTTGAAATTTAGATGATCAACGCAGACCCGCTTACCAAAAACCTTCGTTAGATTGACAGCCTCAATAGTTGGCGACAAAGGCTGCCTGGAATTTGCTGTGACTTCCGATTGACTCGATTCGATCTGCATATTCTCGCTATTAGAGTCACATATGATTGTAACCGAATCTCATAGCAAGAATCCAAGTAAGCTGCCAGCCAGGTACAGAGCCTGCCTGGCCGAGATAGTCCGCAGGAAGGCGCGGTTAGTTCGTCCCGTATCGACGACAGCATTCCCTATGCAAGCAACGCTTATCGCTTTTCTAGCAGGCCGGTCCGGAACGTCCGAGCGCGCCACAAGCCTCCAGCAGGCTGTCGATGTGGGCTACTTTGAAGACCTTGTACTGCTCCGGACGAACGTTGCTGAAACTGACAGTCGTACCATGCGACTTCGCTCTCAGCAAAAGCTCCTCCAGCCATTCCAGCCCTTCGACCGAGATCATCATGACTTGCTCGAAGTCCAGATTTAGATCGACATTACCGGATGCCAATATGAGATCCACCTGATCGATTCGGCGCTCCAACGTTCCCTCTATCTTATATGTTTCTTGATTCTTCATCTGCCTGCTCTACCTGACTTACTATCACTATCTAGCCGACCAGCATTCTTACGAACCGGTTCACTTAGCCTATGGCCGCTGGCGACGCGAATACGCTCCAGTAAACAGCTCCACTACCTCTGAGAGCATCGGCAGGCGCGGATTTGTCCGCATGCTCATATCATTAAAGGCGCTTTGTACCAGAAACGGAAGCTCCGCTTGATAAGCCTCCAGTGAAATTCCAAGTTCTTCCACCGACATCGGTTGCCCGACCGAGCTCAAGAGATCGTAGACGGCACGCTGCAGAGCCAAAATCAATCCGGGAAGAGCCTTTTGTCCGGAGCCTGTCGCTCCGTCGACATTCAAGTCCAGAAACTGCGCGGCGCGCGCGTACTTCCGATCAGCAACGAAGAGCGGATAAGTCGAATGCGGAAGGAATTTCGTCGGAATGGACGAGTTGTAAACGATTGTCGAAAGCAAGAAGACGCCGTTGGCTCTTCCGTGCGGCACATCAAATGCCGCTCCGAGACTGTGCGCAAGGGCATGGTTGATACCGACAGAAGCGTTGCCGATAGCCATTCCGGCGAGGCAAGATGCATTATGCAACTTGTGCCTCCAGAGTACATTACCGGTATCTTTCATGGCGCTGGGCAGAGCCTCGAAGATCAACCTCATCGCTTCGAGCGCCAGTCCATCCGTATAGTCGGTGGCCATAATGGACACAAGCGATTCCAGGGCATGCGTCAAGGCATCAATGGCGGTATCACCGGTAATAGCCGGCGGCAGGCTTCTGGTCAGATTTGCATCCAAGATTGCCACAGCCGGCAGCAATGACTCGTCGACCAATGACACTTTCGATTTGGTGGCACTGTCTTTGAACACCGCAAATGGTGTCACTTCCGAACCGGTACCGGAAGTAGTGGGTATCGCCACCATCTGAGTCTTCACTTCCTTCGGAAACTCGTGTAGCCGATGCCGGAAATCAAGGAAGTTGGCTGATAGCTCTTTAATATTCACTTCAGGCCAGTCGTAGCAGAGGCGCATAATCTTAGCCGCATCCAGTACCGAGCCACCACCAAGCGCGATTACCGTATCAGGCTTGCTCTGGTTCATCGACGCGATCCCTTTTTGAATCGTCGCCCAATCGGGCTCTACGTCGATCTGGCTGAATACATCCACTCGACAGTCTGCTGGAAGACGTTCCAGCACGATTGACAGATGACCGCGTCCTGCCGCGGAGCGAGACGTCACTACAAAAGCCGATTTGGTCTTCACACTACGCAAATGCTCGATGCTGCCCGGATTGATATAAATGTTCTTGGTAGTCTGAAAAGTGAGCGTGAAGTTGCGTCTCTTCGGTACACGCTTGTAATTGATCAGATTTTGAATTCCGACATTGTCGGTCGTGATGTTGCCGCCACCGGTACCGCAACCGAAACTGAGCGTCGTATTGAGATTGTTGTATACCCCACCGAGCCCGCCAATCGAAGTGGGGGAGTTGACGATAATTCGTCCGGCGTTAATCGCCGTGGCATACCGCTCGATCACTCGATCATCATTGGCGAAGATACCTGACGTATGCCCGGTCCCACCAGCATAGTTGACATCGAGAGCGCGGTTGATACCATCCTCGATACTATCCACCTTAACCACGCCCAACACAGGCATGAGCTTCTCTTTTGCCAGTTTGTGATAACGAAGGTCACCTTCCATCGGGCAAAGCAATATTTTGCAGTCACGCGAGACAGTCAAGCCAGCCTGCTCGGCGATGGTCGACGCGGTTTGCCCGACTAGCTTATAGTTCATGCCGCCGGTTTTCGGATCGAATGCGACGTCGGCAACCTTATGCACCTCTTCCGGGCTGCAGATGTAGCAGCCAAGGCGTTGAAACTCGGCCATCGCCTCATCATAAACTTCTCGATCGACAATCAGTGTCTGTTCGGACGGGCATTCTGTCCCATTATCGAAAGTCTTGGAGATGATGATATCCATGACGGCGGAAGGAACAATTGCTGTCTTGTGGATATAGACCGGCGTGTTTCCAGCCCCGACGCCGATCGCCGGCTTGCCTGAGCTGTACGCAGCCTTGACCATCTGAGTGCCGCCGGTCGCAAAAATCAAATCGACTTCTGGGTGCACCATCATCAGCTCAGTTTCTCTTCTCAGGCGCGATGATTTTTCCACCCAGGTAATGAAGCCTCGCGGTGCTCCTGCTTCGAGGGCCGCCTCATAGAGAATCCGCGCGGTCATATTACTGCTGTCGGCAGCCATCAAGTGCGGGCTGAAGATGATGCTGTTGCGAGTTTTGGCCGCACACAAACTTTTAAAAATTACAGTGGACGTAGGATTAGTGACCGGCGCAAGTGCCAGAATAACGCCGATCGGCTCGGCAATTTCCACCATGTTGTCTTCAGGAAACTCTTTGATTATTCCGACCGTTTTCTTGTTGCGAATCTGACTGTAGAGGTACTCCGACGCGACGAGATTCTTCAGCACTTTGTCTTCGAGCAATCCCATCCGGGTTTCTTCGCGAGCAGACATCGCCATCTTTGTCGCATTGTCGATCGCCGCCAGCGCCATCGCCTTAACGATTTTGTCCACTTGCTCCTGGCTGTATTGAGAAAAAACCGCCGCAGAAAGCCGCGCTTGTCGCACGAGATGCTCTACTCGCTCATTCAAACTTTGATCTTTCTCTCGCGTAGAACTCGTCATTGTGCCGTCTAACCTCTGCCAAACTGAAAGGAAGAAAAGTCGCTTTCCCAAAATCGGAACGGAATTGATAGCTCAAGTCGACCAAAGCCGGAGCCTGTCGTTTCCAAGTGTAAGCCAGAAGCCGCCGCCACGCACGGATTTTAAGCATCTCTTGAGGAAAGTTAATTTACTTTCGGCGATATTAACGGGGCAATTACGAAGGCACCCTCTTGGAATGCGTCAGTAAGATCGTTACAATCTCCTGTAGACTGGCTATCCTTCCATCATAAAGATCGGGGCAACGATTCAAAGTGCAGCGTTCGAACACAACGCCTATAGATTGGATGCAGCGATCGCCCGGCCGCCTACCGAAGTCCCTCTTGAGATGCCGGCAAGCTCTTCTCCTGTTTTCCCTGTGTGGAGAGTTGTCCTTGTGTGCAGCTCAAGCTGCTGATTTCAGTCACGCCCAAAAAATCTTTGTGCCAGCCTCGAGAATTGACCGGCGCTTTGACTATGACTCACTGAGAGCACGGGCCGCCGGCTCTACCTTTTCCGGCGGCGGCGCCACAAATCACTCCGGACCAAGCACCGATTCGCCGGCGCCGAACAAGAACGGTCTGGTTCCACCGCCTCCGGCCATTCCCATTCCAATCAGCGGCTCGTCAGTCGGCAATGTGCCGCCGCCGCCACCATCGCCATCCATCGCTCCCGGGCTATCGGCAGCGGCAGGCAATCTGCCGTATACCGCAGCAAGATCGCCGGCGGCTTCTTCGAAAACCAGCAGCTCGACGAGCGTGCAGGCCAGAGCGAAATGCCAGCAATTGATCAAGCAAGGCAAGCTGGAAGACGCTGATTTCGTTTTGCGTGGAGCGCATAAGGTGGCGCCGAAAGACTCGCTCGTAACAAACGATCTCTTCAACCTGAGCCTGCAAAGGTCCCGCAAATTTCTCGCATCGAAGGACGTGGAATCAGCATCTAAAGCAGCTCGCGAAGCGCTCTATCTCAATCCGTCCAGCAGCACGGCAACTAATCTGCTCAATCAGGTCCTGAGAAAGAGCGGAGTCAACCCGCTGGATTCGGCGGCTCGCCTCAAGCTAGGCGATCAGCTAGCCGGCCAGGGCAGGGATACTGCCGCCCTGGTCGAGTATCGCGCATCGTTGAGACTCCAACCGAGCGCCAACGCTCACGTCGGACTCGGCAACATGCTCTTGCGTTCCGGACAGAAGAGCAAAGCGAAAGACGAGTATCAACTGGCGCTCGAAACCGATCCCAACTCCTCTGCTGCACACCGGCAGATCGGCTTGCTCAAGCTATCATCCGGCGACACAATCGGTGCCAATACCGATCTCAGCCGAGCAGTAATTCTTGATCCCAAAGACAAGATAGCCGGCAAGGCGCTGACCGAGCTCTGGCAGAAGCAAGTGGCCAAACACCCGGACGATGCCAATAGCCGGCTTGGACTGGCTAGAGCCTATCAAATCACCGGCGATCTCCAGTCAGCTCATAGCGAGTATCGCCAGGTTGTGCGCATCGATCCCAACCATCCCAATCTACCGGCCTGCAGACAAAGTTTCAAACTGGCCCTGGCCAGACAAGAAGCCGGTCGCCATATTGACGCTGCTCATACTCTCGAGTCTCAAGGCGCTCTTGCCGATGCACACGGCAAGGTAAGCGAAGCCTTGGCAGTCTGCCCGACCGATCCCGGCTATCGCATGTACCAGGGGCAGCTGCTGGAGAAGCTCGGTCAATATCAGCAAGCGCATGATGCTTACCTGGGCGTGCTGAAGAGCGACCCCAACAACGTTCTAGCCGCGCAACGCTTGAACGGGCTGCCGTCTTTGCTGACCACACCATTGGCGGCACCGGTTTTGCCGCTGACCGGGCCGGCAGCTGCCTCCGGCGCCGGTTCGTTGGGACCATTCGTCGAGCAGCCGCCAGCGCCGACCATCCCGACCGCTCCTCAACTAGCACCATCGGCGCTACCACCATCCGATCACGTCAGCACTCTGTCCACCTTCCTTTCTCAACTGCGAGACCAGTCCCTGACGCAGCAAAAGCTGGATCAGGCGACCGAACGGAAAGCCGCCGACACACTCGATCGCGCTTTACAGCCACCGTCTGCTGTCGGCGGCGGGGCGAGCTCGCTGGTGGCTGCCGGTCTAACCGGACTGGCAGGGACTGCCGCCGCCGGATTAGCAGGAGCGAGCAACTCTTCCGATTTCAATCCCCCGGTAGTTGTAATGCCACCGTTGCCGAACATCTCGACGCCAGTTGCCGCTAGCTCGCAAGCGGCAACCTCACCGGTTCCGGTGACTGTTCCACAAGGACAGACCCACCAGCTGAGCACACTTGCCTCAGCCGCGCCGACTACCCAAGCGATGGATCCGCTCACCTATCAGCGCTTGCTCTTTGCCGAACAGCAAAATAAAGCACTTTCGCAGCAGCTCCAGCAAACTCAACAAACCTTGCAGCAGTATCAACAGACTGCCATCGGCTCGCCTTCGGACGTCAACAACATCGCGCCACCCTCGCCGCTTCCGGCTGGCGCACCGGCATTCGGTCCGCCGCAATCTTACGTTCCGCCACCGGCCAATCCCCAAGGCTATCCGATTCAAGCGTTATCTCCCAACGCCATGCCTCCCGTACGTTTCGAGCTGGAAAGCGTCTCTCACTCCAACAAGGGTGTGCAATTGAAAGTGGTCCTGAAAAACGATCAAAACGTGCCCTTGCCAATCGCTCCGTCCATGACCGGAATTGTCCGAAGTCTGGGAGCGCCGGATTCAATGGTGAAGGTATCATTCCACGACAAGCAGGTGCCAGCTCACGGAAAGATTCGCGGAACAGTTAAGATTCCCACCCAGCAGATCTCCCCGACTGCCGATCTGTTCCTGCCCAATCTGCTGCCACCAGCAAGCATGCAGCGTGATGTACACCTGACTGCTGTGATGTCGCCACAAAGCTGAAAGCTAAGTACGCTGTACGCTTAAACGATCTAAAAGGCCCCTTGCGGTTGTACGTGATAAAGCGCACGGAAAGTAGCTTTGTCACCGGGAGACAGCTCTCGTACTATCTTGTCCACATACATAAGATCTTCGCGATAAGGGCTGTGCTGAATAATTCCCAGAGCATGACCGAACTCATGAGCGGTTGCGGCCGGCAAGCGACCTTCCGAACCGACCCCGAGCTCAATCACGACCGGGTTTTGGATGATGTCCCCCCGTCCGGGTTGAACAAAGCCGACAGGCACGAACTTCCTACCGGCGGCCTCATACTGGCGAATTTGAGCGATCGCCAATGGTTGCGAGCAGGTGTTGGCATCAACGAACGTGCCTCCCACTGCGTCGTCCTTGAAGCCGTCGGTCCAAAACACAAGAATATGCGCCATGCGAGGATCTTCAGTAAAATCGAAACTGATCAGTCCCTCAGCCTCAAACCCTCGCCACATCTCGATTCCAGCCGCCGCCAGCTCGCACATATTGTCAGTCCAACCTTTCGCTTGCTCGAGTCCGACCAGGGGATCCTGCCGGCTCAGCATGTCACGAACCTGGTTTACTCGTTCGTTCTTGAGCTCGGATAAGGGGAGCTCAGGAAGTTTGAGTCCGGGAGCGATCCAGACGTGGAGCGGCATCTTATTGCGCTCCCAGCGGACAAAACCAAGCTGCTCATGCCACGGGTCGTAAGGCTGGCCCTGATTGCCCTTGGTCCGGCTTTCACCGGGGCGCAGATACACGCCCGAACCGGACGGTAAAGCGCTGCTAGACGGCTGCGAGAAGTTCTGGAAACCGGCGCGCGGCAAGCTGCGAGATTGAGCACCGGCGCCTTGACATACACCACATAGGATGGCGAAGGCAGCCAGGTTGAAACCAACAAACTCTTTGATGCGGGTTGAGCGTCGCCGATTCATATTGCGTCTTTAAATCACTCCGGTGAAGCCCGCCCTGGCTAGGATGACCTGTAAAAAAATCCCCCTTAGATGGCCATTTTATCGAACGCGTCGATTCGTAGCACATATAATTGTCGCTTAGGCTACATCCGTAAGCTTTTTATCTTTCAAATCCTGCTTTTTGGTTTCAGCTATTGACTTCCAGTTATGACCAGTTAAGCCTAAAAGCCGCCGAGGCGGTAGCCGACCAACTGACCCGTAAGCCAGACAGCTGCCTAGGCTTGCCGTCCGGTCGATCACCGCTGGGATGTTATCAGCTCCTTAGCCAGTGGTCGTCGGCCGGCAAGCTCGATTGGTCGCAAGCTCGTTGCTTTGCGCTCGATGACTACCTAGATGCCGAAGAGACCAAGACTTTCGCCTCTTTCTTGCACGAGAACCTCTACAAGCACACAAATTTACCGCTGACGCAACGCTTCAACCCCCGCTTCAACGATCACTACGACGAGCTGATTGCCAGTTTGGGCGGCTTAGACCTGACTATGATCGGCATCGGCAAGAACTGCCATGTCGCCTTCAACGAGCCCGGTACCCCGAGAGCCAGCTGGACTCACTGCGTCTGGCTGGAAGAATCCACGCGCCAGCAAAACGCTGCTTATTTCGGCAGCAAAGAGCAGGTTCCGAAAAGGGCCGTCACAATGGGGCTGCAGACGATTTTACAGAGCCGCAAACTAATTTTGATCGTCAGCGGCGACTACAAACGTGATGCTTTGAAAAGAGCGCTCTCTGAGCCTTCGACGGCCTCGGTTCCGGCCTCCTTTGTTCAGGAGCACCAGGCTTTGACTGTTTTGACCGACTTTCAGCCATAAGTATTATGCTTAAAATAGGTTAGGTCGATCTGTCAACCAAGCAAACGCCTTATGCCGTCTATTCTGCACAACCAATTGTCGCACAGCTGCACCGCCCGGGTGATAACTGCACTGGCGATAGCGCTCGTCTGGGCTTTCACGACTTCGCCCTCAAGCTGCCAGCAGATGCCTTCCGAGAATATCCCCCCGGATGTAACTATCTTGGACCCCAGTGCACCGTCTGCGGTGCCAGTCCCGTCCGTTATCGACAATTTGCCGACAGATGCTGCACCGGGATTGGTGTCCGGCCCGTCGACCGCGGTAGAATTTTTCAAGCCGACAGGCTGGCCATTTTCCAGCTCAGCGCCCGGCGGGCGATCGGGGACGCCGCCTGGTTTCACCGCTAACAGTCCCGGCCGAGCAGCTGGGCTCCCGCCGGGATTTTCCGCCAACACACCAGGCCAATCGCCCGGGCTGCCACCCGGCTTGGGGGCGGACACGCCAGGCCAGCCACCCGGTCTTTCACCGGGATTTTCAACTAATGCCGCCGGACGCCCATCGACCGCGCTCGGACAAACTCCGGCGCGACCAAATTGGGTTCCTTCCGGCTTACCCGGTCAGGCGACGCCGGTTGTCGCCCAGAAAGACCCACTGGCGGTGATCGATACGACGAAGGGAACAATTGTCGTTCGGCTCTTCCGAAAGTTAACACCAAATACGGTGGCTCACTTTATGTACATATGCCAGTCCGGTTTTTACAGCGGCCTGACCTTTCACCGTGTAATGCCAGGAGTGTTGGTGCAAGGAGGATGCCCACACGGCAACGGCTCGGGCTACTTCGTAGATCCATCCACGCAGCAGCCGAAATTCGTCATGCCAGAGAGCAATCCGAATCTCAAACACAACGCGGCCGGAGTAGTAGGCATCGCCAGGGCCGGCAAAAGCGCTCTGTCGGCCAGCAGCCAGTTTTACATCACACTCTCGCCCCAACCTCGAATGGATGGCGCCAGCTCAATCTTCGGCGGCGTAGTATCCGGAATGGATGTGGTCAACCAGATACAGCCTGGCGATCAAATCCTGCGTATCAGCGTGCAAGAGCAACCTTAAACAGCGGCTGCAACCTTTCAGACCGGCAACTTAACCTCTCGCCTCCTTTCATTCTTACCGCCAGCTCAGTCTTTCCGACTCGCGGGCGGGCATTTTGACCAAGATTCAGCGCCAGTCCCGCAAAAGCCCAACTGACCCTGGCCGGACTAGCGCCAGCAGCGAGTTGCAAATTTATAACCAGTTTGATAAACTAAATTCAAATATTCAATGGTTTGAATATTTGAATTTTTGGAGTGCAACAACAATGCCTTATCGCAGCCTGGTTACTAAAGAACTTGCTGAGTTGTTTGCGGTTCTTTCGCACCACCAAAGAATTCGCATCGTCGAGGAATTACATGTCGGCGAAAAGGACGTGAGTTCACTGGCTACTATCTTGCAGATAAGCGCCTCCGGAGTATCTCAACATCTTTCTGTGTTGCGCGCGCACCGGTTGATTTTAGAACGCAAGCAGGGCCGAAACGTTTTCTATCATCTTCGGCAAGACGGTCTGGCAGCCTGGGCCATGCACGGGCTGCAATTCGTGGGACCACATCTACCAGATGTCGAAGAATTCCAATCCGCTGTCCACAAGGCTCGCACAGACTGGTCATTGCAGAACGAGACATAGCAATCACAATCATTCAAAGCAGGAGCTCATCGCATGCAAAAATTACTTTCCGGACTGCAGCATTTCCAGTCGCACGTGTTTCAATCACACAGAGAGCTGTTTGAGCGCCTGGCGTTAGGCCAAAACCCAGATGCTCTCTTCATCACCTGCTCCGATTCTCGAATCAATCCAAATCTGATTACTCAGACTAATCCCGGCGACATTTTCATCCTGCGCAACGCGGGCAACATAATCCCACCATATGGTACAGACAACGGCGGTGAAGTTGCCACCATCGAATTCGCCGTGGCCGGACTGGGCGTCAAGGATGTGATCGTGTGCGGGCACTCGCAGTGCGGAGCGATGAAAGGACTCTTGCACCCGGATGATTTGAAGAACCTGCCGGCCGTTATGCGCTGGCTTTCTCATGCCGAAGCCACCAGGCGCATCGTCGAACAGAACTACTCAAGCGAGGGGCTCAATGACGACCAGCTCTTGAATGTTGCTACGCAGGTCAATGTCCTGATTCAACTTGAGAATCTTAAAACTCACCCATCTGTAGCCGTCAAGCTCTCTCGCGGCGAGTTGAATCTGCATGGCTGGATCTACAAGATTCAGACCGGCGAGGTCTTCGGCTATGACCAGCAGGAGGGACAATTTCTGCCAGTATCGGAGGTATCCAATGCAAGCAACAAGAAGCAGAGAAAATTATCAGGAGCAGGCGTCATCTAGATCAAGCTCGGCCTGGGAGTTCTGGCATCAGGCATTTGCCATCAACGGCTCCATAACTCCCCATGTGCTGCCAAATGTCCTTTTAGTAGGCCTTTACGCTGGTCTGGTTTGCGCCACCATACTGCTGATTGATCAGACTGCGCACATCAATCTGTCGCTGCCGATCGCTCCCTATGAGTTCATCGGCGCCACCTTAGGCGTTGTTCTAGTCTTGCGTACAAACGCAGGATATGAACGATGGTGGGAAGCCAGAAAGCTCTGGGGAGGGATTGTTAATCAATCACGCAATCTCGCCATCGCGGGATTAAGTTATGGCCCCCATGATCCTGGCTGGCAAAAGGAGTTCATCGCCTGGGTGTCGGTCTTACCGTATATCACCACCTGCAGCCTGAGAGGAGAAAGGCCGAGCGAGAGATTAGGTGAATTGACAGGGCAACTGGAATTAGAAAGACTTGCGAATACAGAGCACATGCCGAGTCAAGCCTCTCTTGTACAGGCTAAACTGCTGCGCCAGGCCTACGAGCACCATGACATGGAACGATTCGCATTCCTTGAGTTAGAACGACAACGTGCAACGCTGATCGATCATATCGGAGCCTGCGAACGCATATTAAAGACGCCGCTAGCACTGGCATACGC
Organism: Candidatus Obscuribacterales bacterium; assembly: GCA_020050835.1. Lineage (GTDB taxonomy): Bacteria > Cyanobacteriota > Vampirovibrionia > Obscuribacterales > Obscuribacteraceae > JAGVKB01. The sequence goes on from JAGVKB010000142.1 coordinate 86,910, forward strand.
CATCAAGATCCGCCGATTCATAGCGATGTTCTTGCTGAGCCTGCCTTTTGCATTAATTGAATCACTCAAGAGTCCCTGGCTTGTTACGATCGTTACCATGCTGGTTGCCTACCCGCTGTTCTCGCTCGACCAACTCGGTGTAGAGCTTCAGAATCCGTTCAGCACAAAAAACCTCAGCCATCTGCCGCTCGATGAGATCTCCAGCAACATCGAGGACAATTTAAGCGAGCTACTAGTCTCTGTGAGAGCGGATTCCGATTGCTCTGACAATCAAGAACAGGCGGTCAATCGCTTCCAGCATCGTGTCAAGGAAGTTGTCACTTAGGCGGGCTGACTTCCTTACGCGTTTCCGACGTAACGAAAGACAGTCGTGCCACCATAGCCTTGGCCTTTGATCAGGGATTGAACATGGTCGCTGGCCTCCTGGCCGTTGCCTAGATAAATTGCAATGTGACCGCTGTCATGATTCGCCGACTTGCCGTGCACGAGCACGTCGCCCGGTTTCAGATCGTTGATCGATACTACCTGAAACCGATGGTCCTGGAGAAGTTGGTCCTTGGCCATGTATGCATGCCGGCCGTGAAGATGCACGCCGATCTTGTCCAGCGCATCAGCTACTCCGGAATAGCACCAGCCAACCGTATTGCGCTCTGAGGCTTCCTGATAACCTGCTTTGACAATCTTACTGGCTACATACTGATCGCCGGTGATATCAGCCGGTTCCGCTTCGGACTGGTCGCTCATCTGCTTGTATGCATGCGGGCCGGCGCCTAGAGCAAGCGCAACACGCTTCACATCTTCCTGGTCGTTAGCCATCGAGATCGAAACTCGCCTGTTGGGATCGTCTGGATAGCGGGCGAAGAGATTGTAGCCACCATTGACCGCTTCGTACTCGTAGACGACTCCCTTCTGCTCGTTGCGATAGGTAGTGGATTTTGTCAGCTGTCCATCAATTATTCTTGTCACGACATCATCGCCACGGGTGAGATGCCCAACTTTATTGCCGTGAGCGTCGACAGCCGTGATATTGCCGAACAGATCGATCTCTGCGCTGGCAAGCTTAGCTGTTTGTCCTTCTCTGCTCGCCAGCCAGCTTCCGTCTGCTTGGCGGGCTGCCTGCTCGAAAACTTTGCCATCGGGATTGGTGATTTTATAGCCGGACATGGCATTATTGGCGTCATACGCAACTTCTGTCACTCGCCCGGTCGGACCTTCGATGCGATTAATCCGGCCATGCTCGTCGAGATATTTGACGCTGGTCAGATAGACCGGACGATTGGGATCGAGCGCTCCGCCGTCGCCGAGATCGTTGCCGTAATCGCGGTTGTACTTGAGTACCTTCTGAACCTCTTTAGCCAACTGTTCGTCAGAAAGGTTCGGGTGCAAGCGCTTGAACAGCTCAGCCATCGTTTCGCCGGGTCGCGGATTGACAGCCGCCACTGTGTCGCTGGTACCGCGCCGTTCGTTTCGCAGCGTCAGATCGCGCACCTTCTCCGAATCCCGCGTCAGCTCCACATCGGGAACATGACGCTCGGCAGCATCGTTCTGCTGAACATTTCCGGGCTCTAGATCGCTTGCCTGGCGATTACGCAGATATTGCTGCCACTCGTTTGACCAGCGCTCGTGATTCGAACCCGCCTTAATGTCAGGGTTCGGCTCTTTCTTTTCAGCCTTTTGCTCGAACGGATTAGGAACTCCAGCCACGTTTGTCACCACAGGGGATAAGGGCAACTCTACTGTTCGTGTATATACCCAGCACAGTTAATTTTGGACAAAATCCGGCGGTTTGAAAAGGCCCTGGCTGCAGCAAACGTGGGGAGATCACGATGCTTTTCTTCAGATTTTACCTGCCAAGGCAGACCGCTAGTTAATTTCCATCACTCTCATTAGATGATTGACCAGTTTATGCCCGCCAAAATGATTGAGGTGCGTAGTGTCCCAGAAGTCATCCTTTACGAACTCTGATGAGTCTCCCAGGTCCAGCATCTTGGCTTGATGCTTTCCGGCCAAGTCGGCGATCTGACCGCGAAAGCGACAGTAAAATTCACCCGGTAAGAGAGCGCGATTAGCGCCGGACAGCGGCATGTTTACCAGAACGACCCGAATATGCCGCTCCTGGCAGACAGACAACAGCCTGTCGAGAAACCTCATCTGCAAACTAAGGTCTCGCTCACCGATGTCGCGATACCGCCGGCGGTACTCCTTCAAACTGTTTTCCCAGCGCTGCTCGGTTGTGCCGTTCAACATGAAGCCAGCGGTCGCTTCAGTCGCCTTTCCAGTTTGTGTTTTCGACTCGATACCGGCCCAGCCGTAAACCTTGTTGAGAGCCTTGTCGAACTCTTGCTGCAAGCGCCAGCGTCGATTGTAAAAGAAGCAAACATGGCTGCAGAGAAACTCGATCTTGTCCTGCCAGGTCGGCAGATACAGCTCGGCATAGCGGCTGAAATTGGATAGCCCAACGAGCCGCTTGAAAGTAAATGTGGCAGTCGGAGCAGGAAGATCGTGATCGCTGAAGTCTCGGGGAGCGATGCCGAGAACCAACCAATCCGGACTCTTATCACCCTGCAGATACTCGTTGACATAAATGAAAGCATCGGACGACATCTGTCCGAAGATCGCCAGACTGTAGACACTGGGATTCTTGAAGCCGGCATTTTGAAGCTTCTCGGTCAGCACTGCCGAGCCGTGATGATGAAAGATGTCGCCGAGACTCTTGTCGCGTTCGACATCCATTGCGAAGAACGGAAACATCATCAGTGAAGATCCCAGAAGCACTACGGTCGGCGGCTTCTTGAGCACCTTAAAGCCGTCGACAGCCAGGTCGATCGATCCGCTGCCGCTCCAGAGATCCTTCGAAATTGTCTTCTCTTCCCCGGCGACTTTCCACAATAGAACGTTGATCGTCAGGAAGAGTGCTGTCGCCCAGATTGTGGCAGTTCGAACAAGAGCCCAGCCGCCCTTTCCGGAAGCTGACTGCTTTTGTTCTGGCGCTCGGTTCGAGCTGGTTCTATCAAGCGTGGCTGGCAATTGGTCCCCTCATTTTGAGGCTCTTGACTATTTTAGGCAGTTGCTGCTTCTTAAGCCCGTTTTTCCACTTAAGCTAAATTAGTCTTAACCGGCCGGTCAGCTTTAAATACTGTTGGGATCATCGTAAGGGGGTATCACCGGACTCGGCTGAACCCTGTGCCGCTTGGGAATCAGAGGCAGGCTCGGGCTGAGTGGAGACGGCCTCGAAGGATTGATGTCCAGCGGCGATTGCCCCTGTCCAGGCCTTAAGCGCTGCCCGTTGTTGCGCTCGGTCCAGGTTCCCGAGCCTGAATCCCATTCCCAGACACCGTTTGGCATTCGCTGCATCTGTTCCATCTGGCTCCGGAACTCGTTGAAAATTTCGGACATCCCCGGCATAGCACCGAACGGCAACATTGACGAGCCACCAAACTGTTCAAACAGGTCTTGCGGTGGCATTCCGTCGAAATAGTCTCTAGAACGGGGGCGGGCTTTTGGCATCGGTCCCAGCGGTCCGGTCGGTCCGGGCGGGATACTTTGCGCGACCCCCACTCCGAGCGTTCTTTTCAGTCGCTCGACTCTGTCAGCATAAGCCATCGCCGGACTGCTTGAACCAAATATTCTCGCCTCCAGGCGCTCCAGCCGCTGATCGAGACTATCGGTCGCAAAAGTCTTCTTGAGAGCTCGCCATTCCAGCGTGTTTAGGATCGGGTATTGACTGGACGAGCTACCCGGACCGGCACCTTCTGAAGCGGTTTTCTTGTCTGAGCCGAGCTTCTCCTTAACTGGCGACTGCGGCCGCTCACCTGCTGATTCACGCTCAAAGTGCGTACTCGAACTCGCGTCGCGCTCTGCCATCGCCTTTTTCAAGCGGGCTGCCCGCTCGTCATTCGAGCCGGACTGAGTCGAGCCAAACACCAGCAATTCGATGCGCTCAAGCCGCTTTTCAATTGGATCACGCGTATACAGTCGAAAGAAATAGCGGTGCTCGATCAAGTTGAGCTCGTCAGCTACGCTCTTTAGCGGGCCAGCAGCCAGCACGACGGCTGGGCAGCCCCCAGCCGCTAGTAGATTGATTGCAAAGAGAGCTGAAACCAGCAATCTCGGCGCGCCGATTCTCATCCAATCCCTCCCCTCGCTGCGCTCCAGCACAGCGCCCATCTGATCCCAGAATAACATCCAGACCGGCTTCAGCTTTCCCAGTCGCCTCCCTTCTCATCTCTATCGACATCGACGCTGGAATTTAGTCCTTGTTTCCATCAGCCAGCGCTTGAGCGCTTAATTCTTGCCAGGGAAACCTCACTGCGCAGCAAAAGGGCGGCCCGAAAGCCGCCCTTTTACAATGCGATTTGACGACTTAATCGTCCGAAGCCCGAAACTCGGCGTCGACCACATCGTCACCGGCGGCAGAAGATCCGCTGCCAGCGCCGGGACCGGTCGACCCGCCTGCGCCATCGCCGCCGAAGCCCGGCTGACCGCCACCATATTCAGTGGCAGAACCGGCGCCGGCACCAACCGGCTCTCGCTGCGCTGCTGCCTGCTGCAGCATGACCAGCGCTCCTCTCAAGTCGTTCATGACGCTTTTGACTTCGTCGACTGGAGCTTCATCTTTCAGCTTCTGCCTGAGTTCTGCAACCAGCATTTCAGCACGCGATTTCTCCGAGCTGCTTACGCGATCGCCGAGTTCGCGAACTTGCCGTTCAATCTGGTAGCAAAGACTATCAGCTTCGTTGCGCGAATCTGCTTCTTCCCGGCGCTTGCGGTCGTCGGCTGCATGCGATTCGGCTTCTCTGACCAGCCTTTCGATATCCTCTTTCCCGAGGTTCGTGCTGGCGGTAATCGTAATCTTCTGCTCCTTGCCGGTCGATTGATCTCGAGCGGTAACGTTAAGAATGCCGTTGGCATCGATATCGAAAGTCACTTCGACTTTGGGTACGCCTCTGGGAGCTGGCGGAATGCCGTCGAGACGGAAGTTGCCGAGCAACTTGTTATCCTTGGCCATCGGGCGCTCACCTTGAAAAACGTAGATGTCCACAGCAGTCTGGCTATCATCGGCGGTTGAGAATACTTCCGACTTTCTGGTCGGAATAGTGGTATTTCTCTCGACCAACTTCGTGAACACACCGCCCATCGTTTCAATCCCCAGCGACAGCGGGGTGACGTCGAGCAGAACAACGCCCTTTACTTCACCACCGAGTACGCCGGCTTGAATCGCTGCGCCGACCGCTACCACTTCGTCAGGATTGACGCTCTGGTTCGGCTCTTTGCCGCCAGTCAGACTCTTTACGAGTTCCTGGACGGCAGGAATTCTGGTCGAACCACCAACCAACACTACTTCGTCCAACTGCTCGTAGGAAAGCTTGGCATCGGATAGCGCCTGTTCCATCGGCTTGCGGCAGCGCTCGACCAGTAGGCGAGTCAATTCGTTGAAGCGAGCACGAGTGAGCTTCATCTCCAAGTGCTTGGGTCCGGTGGCGTCGGCCGTGATAAACGGCAGGGAGATATTGGTCTCGGTAACAGCCGAAAGCTCTACTTTTGCCTTCTCCGCGGCTTCGGTCAAACGTTGCAACGCCTGCCTGTCCTTGCGCAGGTCTATCCCTTCCAGCTTTGTGAATTCATCAGCAATCCAACCCACAACGCAGTGGTCGAAGTCATCTCCGCCCAGGTGCGTGTCGCCGGAGGTGGATTTCACCTCAAAAACACCGTCGCCGACTTCCAGAATCGAGACGTCGAACGTACCGCCACCCAGGTCGAATACCAGAATAGTTTCGTTGGTCTTTTTGTCCAAACCATAGGCCAGCGCGGCAGCTGTCGGCTCGTTGATGATCCGCAAAACGTCGAGCCCGGCGATTGTACCGGCATTCTTGGTGGACTGGCGCTGCGAATCGTTGAAATAAGCCGGCACTGTAATAACGGCGCTGGTCACCTTTTCGCCCAGATACTTCTCAGCATCTTCCTTGAGTTTGCGCAGAATCATCGCCGAGATCTCTTCCGGCGTGTAGTCCTTGCCTTGGATTGCCACCTTGCAACCGCCGTCTGGACCTTCCTTAACTTTGTAGGAGACGATCGAACGCTCGGCTTCGACTTCATTAAACCGACGTCCTATGAAGCGCTTGATCGAGTAGACAGTATTTTCGGGATTAAGAACTGCCTGACGGCGAGCGAGCTGACCAACCAATCTTTCGCCCGACTTGGTGAATGCCACGACTGAAGGAGTTGTCCGTCCGCCTTCGGCATTGGAGATGACTGTAGGCTTACCGCCCTCCATCACGGCCACTACGGAGTTAGTGGTTCCCAAATCGATGCCTAGTGACTTACCCATATTTGAAACTCCCATTGCTGACGCACGGACAGTTGCCCTCTGGTGACGATTATACTGACGTCACGCCGAACTAACTTCTCAAAAACCTGTCATGTTGCGCTTTATTCTTAGACCTGATCCCATGATGCCAAGCACATTTTATGCTGCTTCCAAACTTATCAAAAGCTTTATATTCCTGACTGAGAGAGAGAATATCCGGCTGCTCCACGCCGCTTACTTCTGACCAGATTGATTAAGAACTTCACCAATCGCCAGCGGACAGATTTCAACCGCCGTACCAGAAGATCGCGCCAGTTTAATCAAATCGGACGGTTGATATCGAAATGGAACTTGCTCGACAAGCGGTTGCCAATGCATCGGCACCAGCCTGCTCGCCCCGATCTCCTCGGCGATTTTCAAGGCCTCCTGCGGCGAGGCAACTTTGTACTTGCCGCCGATCGGAATACAGGCCGTGTGTATCTTCTTGCCGGCCAGCGCCGCCGCGATCGCCGGCGAATATACGGTATCGCCGGAATGATAGTAGCCATCCATCAGGTAACCGTTAACAGGCTTGCCAGGAGCTGAGCTGCGTGCAAACAGAGCCAAGAGCGTCTTGCCCAGCCGGGTAGTCGGGTGATGAGCCGGAATCGCCTCGATTTTTATCCCTTGCTGGATGACCGATTCCCCTTCGTTAATTGAGATCAACATGTCTGCCGGAATCTTTCGTTTGTACTTTCTGGCCATCCATTGCATTAAGGCGGCCGGCCCGGCAAACTTGCAACGCCACGCCGCCCACAGCTCCGGTGCCGCCAGTACACCGTGATCGAAATGCCCATGCGAGAAAAGCACCAACTGACCGGGCGCCAGTCTCGTCCAGTCCACAGGATCCCGGAAATATGGGTCTACATAAACAGTTAGTCCGCGCAAGTCAAACTTGAAGGCGCTATATCCCAGATAGGTCAGGCTCAACTGCGGGGCTCTCCATTGCCCGGGGTGGCAAAGTGGAAAAATACATTGGCGAATCGTAGCATCTTTAAAATCTAATTTCCCGCACCGGGTTACAATGCCTGAGGGGAAGTCAGGAGCCTATAATATTGAGCCCGACCACTGTTGGTCACGCAGTAAAGAGACAAAATTCGGATTGATTGACAGTAGCAATCCATTGCCTCTTTGGGCGTTCTGCCCATTCTCATAAATTTGACGCGGCGAGGAATCATAACAATGAAAGTAACCCGGCTATGGTCATCTAAAGGAACAACCGGACCAGGCACTAGTGATAGCGCCGCTCAAGGCAAGGCACGCCGACAGGGCTCCAGAGCCGCTCAGTGGATAGCCTGTACAGTCGCACTCGGGTTCGCCAGCCTCGGGTCCAACTCGGCAGCTTCGGCTAAGAATGGGGCGGTCGAATTTGCCAAGTACTTCAATCCGGTCCAGAAGAAGGGCTATCTCAACGAGTCTCAGGATCGAATTATCAAGAAGAGATCTTTTAAATCCGGCGACATCCCAAATGTCGAAACTGCTTCAAATAAAGAATCAGGCATCTTTGCAATTCTTGCCCCCGACCAAATCTCCAACGACAGCCAGATCGAGGAGTTGTTGGGTCAGAATTACATAAACGGACTTTCCGTAACATTACCCTGGCAGCAGCTCGAACCGACCGAAGATGAGTTCAATTGGCAGCCGGTCGACCATCTGCTCGAATTGCTGACGAAACACAACAAGAGCTTGATTCTCAGAGTATCCACTTGTGGCTTGGATCTACCCGCTTCAACCGCATCGGCAGCCGGCGTAGCGCCAGCGTCCGATGACAAGACCGGCAGTCCGGCCGACTCGGATACGCCAAAATGGGTATTTGATTCCGACGTCAAGTCCATTACGTATACGGGAGTGGACGGAAAGGCGCATCGAATGCCGATTTTCTGGGATGCGAATTATCTGGCCAACTGGCGAAATTTCGTCAAGGCGCTCGGCAAACGTTACGACAAGAATCCAGCGCTGCATAGTGTCGGTATCACAGGCGGTGGCGTTCTGGGCGGCACCGCGGTACTCCCGACCTTGGCAAGAACTGCGGCCGGGGCAGGATCGGACGAGCCGAAACCGGATAACGTCAGCACTCGTGAAATCGAGCAAAAGCTGAAGAAAGAATTTGGCATGAACCAGCGCCAGATCGTCGAACACTGGAAGTATGTCTCGGACATTTTTCCGAAGTCGTTCGAGACGGCCAGGCTCAATTTCGATATCGACCCGCCCACTCCCGGACGAGCCGGACAGGATGCTCTCGACGAGATATCCGATTACTTGATCTACCGTTATGGCGAGCGCGTCTACCTGACTAGACAGAATGTGTCGAATGCCAAGCACGGTTTCGACCAATACAGATTGTTCTTGAAGTTCCGCGGCGATACCTTGACCGGTTATCAATTTACTTCGGATATCTCGCCCGAAGCGCTAACCAAAGTTACACAGTCTGCGCTCGATGATGGCATCAGCTACGCCGAAGTGCCTGCTTCATTATTGCTGAGCAAGGACGAGTCGTTGACCGGTCCGGTCAAATTCCTCTCCTCACATATCGGCTACGAGATCGTCACTCAAAAGGCTGCCCTGCCGGCTGAGATGATCTCGGGCGAGCCTTTGAAAGCTTCATTCACATTTATGAATGCCGGAGCGGCCGCTCCGCTTCGCCCGTCAAGGAACTTCGATAAGGATGTCGCTTCCAGCTACCGAATCATGGTCGAGCTCAGGGACGCCACCGGCAAACCGGTCGTTCTCTCCTTGCATACTCCTCCGACCCCAACCACTCAGTGGCTGGCAGGCAAGCCGGTAACATACGACCAGGAGTTAAAAATGCCGAAGCTTGCTCCCGGTGAATACTCCATCTTTATGTGGTTGGTTGATTCAGACTCGCAGCGCAAGCTTCAAATCCTAGATGCCATTTCGCAAGAGAAGCCGACGCCCAGCTACTCCATCCCATTGGGTAAGGTAAAAGTTGTGCCCGAGAGCAGTGCGATCGGCGCCAAGGATTCCACTCCGCATTAAGGAGCGGACCGGCGAAACTCTTAAGAGCTTTAGCGAGCAGGCGGTGCATTAAGCGCACGCCTGCTCGTTAAGCCGGTCGGCTCTCAGCCGAGCCGTTGAAGGACTAAAACAACTCGCGCACGACCATTGCATAGCCTGTAGCTAAAACCACCGTCGCAAATCCGATAAGAATCATTTGGCACTCCTCCGATTTTTCATATCTGAAGTGCTAACTGTGAAGATCCCCAACTTTAGTCGGTCTTGACAATGGATTTTTTGATTAGTCATTTTTAGTCCAAATATCCCGACCAAAGACGTCGTCTTCGCCGGCCATGTCCGTCAAGCTTGGTGCTATCTTTGGGTTGAGATACTCTTATGCCTCCATCTATCTTTCCATCAAGGGAACAATCGTGATCGGTCGCAACAACTTTGTGCTGCTTTCCATCTGGCTCTTCCTTGGCTCGAACGTGCTCGCCGCGCCGGCAGTTCAAGCGCCGCCGGCCTCACGCCCGATTACGGACAAATGGGCTCTGGTGATCGGTATTAGTAAGTATCAAGATCAATCACTCAATCTCACTTATCCCGCCAAGGATGCCAAAGATTTCTACAACTACTTGATCGGTGAGGGCAACTTCGCCCCCGATCACGTAAAACTCCTGATTAATGAGCAAGCCACACGCGAAAAGATCCTCTCGAACCTTGGTGATAGCTGGCTGCCTCGCCTGGCGCTCAAGGACGATCTGGTTGTAATCTTTATTTCCAGCCACGGAAGCCCATCCAAACTCGATGTCGGCGGGCTGAATTACATCGTGGCCTACAACACGAATCCCAAGGAGCTTTATGCTACCGGCATTCCCATTCAAGAATTAGCCAGCATCATCAAAGAGCGAGTGCACAGTAATCGTGTGGCAGTGATCCTGGATGCCTGTCACAGCGGAGCAGCGGCACCAGCGGCCAAAGGACTTTCTCGGCAGGCCAATTTCGACGCCAATCAAGTGGCAGTCGGCTCCGGCCAATTGGTTATCTGCTCGAGCGAACCGGGACAGGTTTCCTGGGAATCGCAGAATTACCCCAACAGCGTCTTCAGTCACCAGCTCATCAATACGCTTTCCGAAACCACCGGCACCGTAAACTTAGTGGATTGTTTCAACAAAATGAAACGTCGCGTCGAAGCGGAAGTCGCTCGCGACCGAGGCGAATCTCAAACGCCTGTGCTGAAATCCAAATGGCAAGGAGAAGATCTTTGCATTGCGGTCAAACCGACAGATCCCAGACCTGGTCTGCCTGAGCTTCCCCAAGAAACCATAAGCGCTGGCTCCCAAGTTCAGAACGGCCCGGCTCGCGACGCCAACGCCTCCCTCACTTCGGCGGCGCCACTACCAATAGTGCCACAGGAGAGCGCTAAGTCAGCTCAAGCTACTCTCTTCCTGCCACCGACTGTTGCCGTGCTGCGTCCGGTTGGACCACTCAAGATTTCAATCAAGGGCTGGAAGAATGAAAACGAGCTGCCCGATCTTCCCGGAGCCGTTCAGGCTCAAGTTGCCGGCGCACTGTCTAGAAAGTTCGGACGCCCTCTCGTCGACCTAAAACAAACTGCACGCCTAGTCTCGTCGCCGCGCTCGGAAGAGCAATGGCGAGAGCTCGGGCACCAGTTGAACGCTCGTTACCTGATTGCAGGCACCGTAAACGATGTGGAATGGGTAGGCAGAGTAATGACCGGCAATGACTACCGGCTGGTCTGCTCTGTCCAAGTAATCTCCGGTGAGACCGGTCGAGTTCTGTGGCATCTGGATGGATACTCGGTCAAGCGAAACTCCTGGGTAAAAGATCAAATGCTCGGCATGACCAAGTTCTTCGAGCTAGAAGTAGCCCCAGATATGGGCGATGATCTGGCCAATCAGATTAATCAGGCTTTGTCGGCCCAGCCAAACTAACTCGCCTTGCCACCTTCACGCCAGCTTCCGGCTATCTTCCAGCCGCCACCAGGTCCATTCTCGTAAGGGAGCGGCGCCGAGTTTACCGTAAAAGGCTTGCGCGTCAGCATCTGAATTGAGCACATGCCAATCGATTCGAGGGCAGCCACACGAGTCAATCCATTCTGTAATGCCGCCCCGTCCGCTCCGCTTAAAATGCACCACCGCCCGTTGGCTGACTTGTTTGCCGTTCAGTCTTCAGCTTGAATTCGCCGCCAGCCATTAGCCCTGATCCGCCCGCAGACTTCCTTTTCAGCCGCAGTTATGTCAGCTTGCTTGCACCGCTGGCAAGCCCGGCGATAGTAATCTTCGGACTCCGTTACCCGGCCCTGAGCCTGCAAACTCTCAGCCAAAGAGAGATAGACATTGATCAATACAAAGTCCTTTCGTTCTGCCGGTAGCAACAGCTCAGGTACGGACAGCGCCTGCTTTAACCAGTCCGATTCCTTTCGTCTTTCACCAATACGTTTTAGGGACTCCGCCCCATTAATCAACATGTCAAGCCTTGGCCCCGTCTGCGGTCCGTGATTTCGCTCGGCAGCACTAATAGCCCTTTGATAGCAAGAAACCGCCTCTTTGTTGCGGCCTTCCTGCTTGTATGCCGAACCCAGACCACGCAAGCCAAAGGTGATCAAAAACATCTGCTTTGGCTCATGTTCGACCAGGTCCACCAGCTGAGCGAAGAGCTGAATTGCTTCTCTGGTACGACCATGCGTCCCAGCGATGTACTCGCCACGTTGCAAAACGATCGTGAGATAGTTCGGCTCTCCCTCTGCTAACGGCAAAATGTCCTTTTTCTTGTATGCATCGAGAATCTCCTGACAGATGAGATTACCCTCAAAGAGATCTATCGACTTCTGATTTCTCAAATAGTAGTTGTAAAAAGACACCACCGATCGCTTGGAATATTTCTTAACACCATCCCTGTCGTTTGACAGGCGACAAATCTCGGACAGTTTCTTGCTTGCCCTCGCCGATGCCAGAGAATCTGCTCCAAACCTGCTTTCTGTCGCATTCAAGAGTTGCATCTGCGCTTGCACAGCTTCACGGTAATCCCTGCGCTTGATCGAACGATCGACAATTACATTCAATGTAGCTATCCGTTGCTCCAGCGAGGGAAACAGATTTGACTCCGCAAGCAGAGCGGCTTTACAAGCGAATATAGTGCCAGCATCGCTAGTCAAAAATACCAGTGGAGCTGCCACTGCCAGAAGCGACACGCCGGCGAGAGCGACCGCAGCCACCGGCAAGCGGGAGGCTGCTTTGTCTGCGCAGTTATTTAGGGACTCGAGTGCTTCCTTGAGATCATCTATCTTTTGATAGCGGCTGTCCGGGTCCTTTGCCATCGCTCGCAGGACAATCTCCTCCAGTTTGAGCGACAACCTTGCTCGATTGCTCAAAATACGCATCGGAGGTGGAGCGTCCTTTACCTGCTTGGAGATTAGCTTGAGGAATTGTTCGTCATCGAAAGGCGGACTGCCAGTGAGAGCTTCATACATAACGCAACCCAATGAATAGATGTCGGATCGCATGTCAATCTCTCGCCCCAGGCACTGTTCCGGACTCATATACTTCGGACTGAAGAAATGCTCCCCCGTCTGTGTCAATACCGTAAGCGCAGCACCTTTGTCTTCGCCAGCCAGAATTCGAGCAATTCCGAAATCGATAATCTGCACCGATTCCTTACCGTCAGCCGTCCGCGATATCATAATGTTGCTCGGTTTAAGATCGCGGTGAATCACACCATTCTTGTGGGCGTGAGAAAGTCCGCTGCAAACCCGAATGAACATGCGCATCAGACATTCCAACGGCAGCCATTCTCGCCGCTCAATGAGCTCCTTCAGGCTTTTTCCTTCCACAAATGACATTACCAGGTATCTCTGTCCGGTCCCCAACACTCCGGAATCGTGAATTGCCACCAAATTCGGGTGAGACAACCCGGCTAGAATAGTTGCTTCCCGCTCGAAGCGTCTTTGCTGAGCAGGCTGCAAGACGAACTCCAAACGAAGGACCTTTACAGCAACCTTGAGATTCATCAATTGATGATTCGCGAGATAGACGTCGCCGGTCTCACCGCTGCCGATTTTAGCCAGTATCTGGTAGCGCCCATCTATGATGTCGCCGACATTCACTGCGTCATTACCACTCGCGCTGCTTTCCTTAGTCATCGGCATGGATTACTCCGGATGCGCTTACGAGAATCAGGTCTCCTTCAAATCTCCGTTGCTCTCACAAGGGTGCCGGCTCGAACAATCAATTAGCCCAAAACACCAGTCCAGTTTCAAACGGCGTGATTTGATCGTCGTGATGCGGCAGCACTCTTACCGTAAAACCATGCATGCCGCTCTTGAAATAACGGATAGCACCGCTGAAGAGACAAGAATCGCCGTCGCGTTCTTCACTTGCCACCATCGGCGATATCTCTCCCTCGATAATGTTGCCATGCCCGTCAATCGACCCGTGGAAGATCTGAACAGCCACCTCATCAGGAGAAATCCCTCCCAGCTTAACTCTTGCCCTTACACGCATGTCGTCACCAACCTGAACCTTGCTGTGAACGCTAGCGTCCACCGATTCGATCCGAACTTCACGCCAGTTTCGCTGCAGCTTCTCCTTCCAAGCAGACAGCTCCTTTGCCTTCTGGGCATCAGACTCCAAGAACTCGGCATAACGAGCGGCAGACGGGAAGTACATTCGCTGCGCATACTCGCGCACCATGCGGTTGACATTGTAGACCGGGCAGATCTCCAGCATCGCCGATTTCATGCGCGAGATCCAGGCCCTGGAGCGTCCATCTTTGCGGCGATCGTAAAACAGCGGAATGATCTCCTTTTCCAGCAAGTCATAGAGATCATTTGATTCGACATCGTCTTGATACTGCGAGTCCTCGTACACTTCACCACGACCGATCGACCAGCCGGCGCTCGGCGTATAAGCCTCATCCCACCAACCATCTAATATGCTTACGTTGATGCCACCATTGAAACTAACTTTCATCCCGCTCGTTCCACAAGCTTCCAGGAAGCGCCGTGGCGTATTAAGCCAGACATCGACCCCCTGAACCAGCCAGCGAGCAACGTTGACATCATAGTCCTCTAAAAACACGAAGCGCCCGCGCACGCCTTCCTGCCGTGCGAAATGCACGAGCTGGCGAATCAGCTCCTTGGCCGGAGTATCCTCCGGATGGGCTTTGCCGGCGATGATGATCTGCACGGGACGTTCTTTGCTTGCCAGGATTGAGGCAAGCCGAGCCGGATCGCTAAGCAACAGATTCGCTCGCTTATACGTCGCCATCCGACGAGCAAACCCAATTGTCAGAATTTGGGGATCGAGCACCTCAGCAGCTGCCTTCATCTCTGACGGCACTGCTCCGCGCTGTTCCAGTTGACCGCGCACACGCCGGCGGCAGAATGCCACCAAGCGCTCGCGGCGGCGCTCATGAATGCGCCACAGTTCTTCATCGGGAATCTCTTCGACCCGCTTCCAGACATTCTGGTCGCCCACATCTTCCGACCATTGAGGGCCAAGATAGCGATCGAAAAGATCGGACATCTCTTCGGAGATCCACGAGCGCGTATGAATTCCATTAGTAATGTGGGTGATCGGAACTTCGTTTTCCGGAATGCCTTTCCAAACCGAGCCGAACAGCTTCCGCGAAACTTCTCCGTGCAATCGGCTTACCGCATTTGTTTTGGAAGAAAGCTTGATCGCCAGATTGGCCATCGAAAACGGTTCGCTATTGTCGTACGTATCCGAGCGTCCAAGCGCTAGAAAGTCTTGTTGGGTGAGATTCATCGACCGGTAGTAATCTCCCAGATAACGCTCCACAAGTTCCGGAGAGAACTTGTCTATTCCCGCAGGAACAGCAGTGTGAGTGGTGAAGATCTGACCGGCGGCGGCCACTTCGCGAGCTTGAGCGAAAGTCATTGCATGCTCTTCCATCAGCATGCGAATCCGCTCCAATCCAAGAAATGCAGAGTGCCCCTCATTCATATGGCAAACCGATGGATTAAGGCCGACCGCACGCAATGCACGCATGCCGCCGATGCCCAGAATGATCTCTTGTTGTATCCTCACTTCCGGATCGCCGTGATAGAGCGCGTCTGTAATATCTTCGTCTTTCTTGCTGTTATTGGCGATATTAGTATCCAGCAGATAAAGCGAAACCCGCCCGGCTTGTGCCATCCAAATCTGCGCATAGACCTTGCGACCGGGAAAGTCCACGGAGATCATGAGCGGATTGCCGTCGCCGTCTTTCACCGGTTGAATCGGCATATTGTAAAAATCATTGAGCGGATAGCGCTGTTGCTGCCAGCCATCCGGATTCAAGTACTGACGGAAATATCCTTGTTGATAAACGATGCCAACACCGACTAAGGGCAGCCCTAATGCTGATGCCGATTTGATGTGATCGCCGGACAAAATGCCGAGACCGCCCGAATAAATAGGTAAACACTCAGTCAACCCGAACTCGGCCGAGAAATAGGCCACTACATCTTTACGCGACTTACGGGACTGCTTTTGATACCACGTGCTTTCGCCGCGCATGTATTCACTGAGCTTTTGATAAATCCGCTCCAGATGGACCAGAAAGCCTTCATCGGAGGCAGCTTCATTCAAACGCTCCTGGCTGATAGTTCCAAGCATGAGCACCGGGTTATGGCCGGTACTTTCCCAGAGATCGCGGTCCAGCCTTCTAAAGAGATTAATAGTCTCGTGATCCCACGTCCAACGCAGGTTATAGGCGAGCTCCCGCAAACACTCTAGCTTCGGCGGAAGAAAGGGCACTACTTCAACGGTACGAATCGGTTGCAATGAGGGAGACTCCTTTTAAAGCTCTTTAGATGAGCAGCGATTGAGCTATTCTAAACGACCTCAGCGCGCGGCACGTTAACAGGCGCAATCGCGCAGCCGGCCTCACGCTGCCGCAATGCTGCACTGAATCCAGTTGGCAAGAAACACTAACGCAGAGCAAGCAACGGCGTCGGCGCTCCCGGCAATTTCCCTTCAATTCAAACTACCGGCTCGACTAATTGCTGACAGCACCGGCTCCAGCGGCGCTTTGATTGCCGCCGTTAAAAACGTTGTAGTCGAATGTAAACCTTATGACCAGATCGGAGTCGGCTCCAGCAGGCAGCGGCGGCAACGGCGAAATTTTGTCAATCGCTTCCATGGCTGCATCATCCGCCAATGACAATCCCGATGATTTTTCAAGCTTCACACTGGTTATCTCGCCATCCTTGTGGATTTTGAACTTGACGGTGATCCGCTTAGACTCATTGCCTCTGGGTGGAAACCAATTTTTCTTGATTCGCTTTTGCAGTTCGGCCAGATAGGGACCGAAATCGACATCCTGGCCATCACCGCTGCTGGATGCCTGCCCCTGCCCATCACCAGCTGTACCGGCGGAAGAATCGGAAGGTGGACCGGACGGCGCTGCCGGCGCCGGAGCTACTGGAGCCAACGTCGTAGCAACAGGCAACGGCTCGTTTTTTAGCGGCTCCACCTTTGGCTCAACCGGCTTCGGTTGCGGTGGCACAACCTCCCGCGGCTTCGGCTCCTCCTGCCTGACTTTCGGCTTCGGCGGCTCGGGCTTAGGCTTTGGCGGAGGGGAAGGCGGCGGCGGGATCAATTGAATGTCGGTATACTGCTCGGTCGGCTCCTTGGGCGCCACGATAAATAGCATCATCACCAAGCCGCAGACCATGATAGTAAAGTGAGCCAGATAAGAGCTGCTGGTGGCCTCTGGCAATCCCAGCAAGAACTTGGGATGGACCGCTCCTTTCCACGTTACAGCGGCGCGATCGTAAGCATCCCTTACTGCATACGCCACAAAAGTTAGGATCAGCCCAGCATAAATCAGCAAGAACGGACTGCCGGCCGGAACAGTCGAAAACCACTTAAGCGCTTCGGGATCAATCTGCTGTTGCGCCAGCGACGCCAACATTCTAATCACGCTGAGCGCTGCGCCTTGAAAGACAAATGAAAGAAACAACAAGACGTTGACGAAGAAAGCGCACGCGAACAGAATCCCCTTGCCAGCCTCTCCGTTGTAGAGCTGGCCCAAGCCGGGGCACAAAGACAAAGCCGCGGCACGCTTGGGATTACGGGGCGCATCCACGCAGACATTCGAATGCAGCTGCGAACAAGCAGCTATTACCGGTCTCTCTTGTAAGGGGCGGTAGGTTCTCAAAACTCAGACGATCCTTTGTTCTGCGTAAGATTTCATTGTGCAACATTTAGCCTAGGATGTCATATCCAGCCAACTTATTCATTAACTGAGCCAAAGGTTGTCAACCGCCAGTTTGCTGAGCCGTCTTTTCGCTAAAAGTCTCAGACCGACCGATCGCCAGAAGCGGCTTCCGTGCCAGCGGCAACGCTCGCTTCCTCGGTTTTTGCGCCGGCAGGCTTAACTAATCTTTCCAAAAGGCGCTTGATAGCCACCGTCAAAAAGATGGCGCCGCAGACAATCTCAACTGGACCAATCGCCAGAATCGGAATCCACTCGCGGGCTCCCAGCTCAAGCTGCATGCGCGACTGCGAGTGATCCTCCGGTCGAAAAAGGACTACTACCGGTGCCGCCGGCTCGAGGTTGATTTTTCCTAACTTGCGGGCCAGCACGGCGGTGTTGTGATAGATAACACCGCGTTCATCTTTGTATCCGTAGACCACATTCAGCCGGCTTTCGTCACCGGCGCGCTTCCACTCGGTGATCATGACCCTACCAGTGGTGGTATTGGCATTTGACCAACGGAGGTCAGCGAGAGCCAGGTTGAGACCGGCTCCGGCCAGAACCACCCCGGAGACGATGAACAGCAGACCCAGTATCCACAAGGGCAGGTCGGCACTCAACAGCTTTAGACCGGACCGCAGTCTTGACATTGCCACACTCCGAAGAGACTGCCTGAAAGTCGTTCGCCTCGAACGCGAGCGATGCGCGCCAAACAGCCAGCTTGCCCGATTTCGGCAATCGCCAAGACGAAGCATAGCATGACGTAAAGAATGTGAATCGAGCCAGCGGACTAGCCAATCGGAATCTCGCTTACCCAGGGCAAGCGTCGACGACGAACCGCTTATCAAGCATGTAAAATATTGGTTGGAGGGGATTCACGATGGTTGCACTGGCGCAAGGTACAAAAGCACCCGCATTCACACTGCGTGGTTTAGACGGGTCGAGCTACGGTTTGACGGAAGTTCTGAAGGGAAACCCTGTCATCTTGGCTGCCTTTTTGAAAGTTTCCTGTCCGGTCTGTCACATCGCCTTTCCTTATCTCGAGCGCTTACACAGAAGCTATCCATCCATCCCGATTTGGGGCATCTCTCAAGACGATGCCGATTCCACCACCTCATTTGCCCGGATGTTCGGCTTAACTTTTCCGATGCTCCTGGATGCCGAACTGGAAACGACCGTGGCCTATGACCTCACCCATGTGCCGTCGATGTTTTTGATAAACGAAGACCGAACAATCGGCGAATCAATTGTCGGCTGGGTAAAGTCCGACCTCGAGAAGCTCAATATCGAACTAGCCAAATTCGCCGGCGTCTCCACCGTCGCACTCTTTACCGCCGCCGATGAAGTGCCGGAGCTTAAGCCTGGTTGCGTTTCGAAACGTCCCGTATAAGTTTGGCAGGCAACAAGCCGAATCCTGTTACACTGAGATACGTTTCGAAACGTTCAAGAGGAACCGGACAATCGCCACTGCCTGTTGTAAATTCTCCCTAGCACGTCTCGCCGAGATATTGCGCTTGATCGCCCTGTCCATCTTGTTCGGCGGCTCGGTAACAATCGTGGCTGTGGCCATGATGCTTGTCTTCTCCGCAGTCGCCGAGGGCATTCCAAAGACTCAAGCCGCCACGGCTAATGCTCCAATCTTTATTCACTTCAGCAAAGTCTTGCTCGGCGGCGGTATCACTCTGCTTATAGCAGAAGCGCTCTCATTCTCTCAAAGTAAGAATACGGCGAAATCCACGCTGATTCGCTACGTTTTGAGCCTGTTGTGCGTAGCAACCACGATGATCTTTGCTCTGGGCATTGTCCCACCGATGTCCGAGATGCTTACGATTATGCATACAAAGACCAACCTGTCTGCCGAAGAGTTGACGGGACTTCAGTCCAGCTTTCACCGCTTGCACGAGATTTCGCGACTAGTAGTTGGTGGCACAATTCTTACCGCCCTTTTTTCTCTCCTGATTCCCGCATCCATGTCGCAGCCCGCTGCCGGCGTGCCTGGCATCACGCTCGATGAGTAAGGGTATCCCGCCATGCAAATCAATCCGGGCAAACGAAGCTATCTAGATCCGATTCATCAGGACATAGTTCTCGACCGCGCCAAACCATCCGAGCGCTTAGTAATGGATCTGATCGACACACCGGAGTTTCAACGCTTACGGAGAATACATCAGCTGGGCGTCTCGTACTTCACGTTCCAGGGAGCTGAGGGCTCTCGGTTTACACATTCTGTGGGCGTGATGCACATCGCTTCCCGCATGACCGAGCTGCTCGCCGAGCGAACACCGACCGCGCTCGAGATGAAGCCGCTGATTGTTGCTACCGCCTTGCTTCATGATGTCGGGCACGGGCCCTACAGCCACGTGACTGAAAAGATAGTGGGCTACGATCACGAGGAGTGGTCCTGCAAAATTATCACCGGCGACACGATGCTGAATAAGGTGCTTGCCGATTTCGACCCCAAGCTGCCGGCCCAAATCGCCGCGGTCCTGAAAAAGACTTTCGAGCCACACTGGATATCGCACATGGTGTCCAGCCAATTAGACTGCGATCGCTTTGATTACCTCTTGCGCGACAGTTACATGACCGGCACCACATATGGTTCATTCGCACTGCAACGCATACTCTCCTCGCTCGAAGTAGATGAAGATTCGGATCGCATCGTCGTATCGGGAGACAAGGGGCAGATCGCTGTCGAAGACTACCTGTTTGCCCGTTATTCAATGTACGCTCAGGTTTATTATCACAAAAAGAACCTCGCCGCTCGGGCTCTCCTCAAGAAACTGGTCAAACGGGCAAGACAGCTTGGAGACAAAGTTTGCTTCATGGATGAGCCTACCCGCAAGTGGTTGATGGCAGAAGAAATTAGCGTCAAAGACTATCTCGACCTGGACGACGTTCAGATGACCTATCACATCAAACGCTGGCTCAATGATCCAGACCCTGTACTTTCTGACCTGGCCGCTCGATTCATCAACCGCAAGCTCTTCAAGGCGAGCCGCCTGCCGGCGCTTTCGCGCCCTGCTGTCGAAGAGATTCGCAGCAAAGCAGGACGCGTGATCAGTGAGATTGGATTAGATCCCGAATTCTATGTTGCCCTGGAAACAACCGGTTTAAGACCATACGATTACTACCGCCCGGACTCAGACTTTCCCCAAACCAACATCATGGTGCGCACTGAAAATGGTTCGGTACGGGAGCTCTCTACTCTCTCCTCTCCGGTTGAAGCCTTAGTAAAGGGAGATTTTGAGACTTATTGGCTGATTTATCCCGATGAAGCGCGAGACAAGATATCAACTTTGCGAGAGCTTGCCACAGCCCACTGATGATTGCTTCCGCTTATTTTTCTAGGGATCTACTGATGCTGGCAGAGCACTAGCGCCCGTAAGCACGAACCAGAAGCACGCCCCTTTTCCTTCCTCGCTGGTCACTCCGATTCGGCCTCCGTGCTGCTCGACAATCAGCTTGCAGATTGGCAGTCCGAGACCGGTGCCACCTCTTTTGGTGGCATCTTCAACACTCACTTGCCGGTATCTTTCGAAGATCAAATCCTGATGCCGCTTCGCAATTCCGGGACCCTGATCGCTGACGCGAAACTCCACATCCGATGAGCCCGGCTTTCGTTCCACTTCCACGGTCACAAGACCTTTGTTCGGCGAGAACTTACAGGCATTTGAAAGCAGATTGACGAGCACCTGCACCAGCCTGTCCGGATCAGCCAGAACACTCATCGCCGCTCCGGACTTCTGAATGTTCACCGCATTCTGCGCAGCGTCCGCAGCGACCGCTTCAATTGCCTTATCGACCAGCTCAAAAACGTCCACTTGCCGGCGATCGAGCGCCATCTTTCCGGCCTCGAGCTTTTCGAGATCCAGCAGGTCATTAATCAACCGAATCAAGCGAGTT
The DNA here is from genome assembly GCA_020050835.1 of Candidatus Obscuribacterales bacterium. GTDB lineage: Bacteria > Cyanobacteriota > Vampirovibrionia > Obscuribacterales > Obscuribacteraceae > JAGVKB01. The sequence goes on from JAGVKB010000142.1 coordinate 108,340, forward strand.
ACGCTCATCTCGACTTTGCTGGAACGATCGACAATCGGCTGCGATACATCACCCAGAACGCCGTTGCCGAGCATATACAAGAATGCCTGCACCGTCGTCAGCGGCGATCTCAGATCATGGCTGATCATCGCCACGAATGCCTGCCGAGCTCGCTGCGCTTCAGCCAGTTCATCCGACATTTGATGAAAGGATTGATCGAGCATGGCAATCTCATCGGCCCCGGCTATCTTCGGATTGAGCGGTTGCCCGCGTTTTAAGCGATTGGTGTTATCCACCATTACCGTCAGGCGCGAAGTGATTCCGCGCGCGAAAAACAGCTGTAAGACAGCAGCAAAGCCTACATTTACAATTAACCCTACAATCAAAAGCGAACGAATGATTTCTCGAATCTTTCTCTGCTCCTCCGGGCTGGCAGCCAAGCGCTTCTCCATATCTTGACCGAGCAAAAGTATCTTCTCCACCAGCCGATGATAGGCCAGCACGACCGGCTCGGTCGGACTATTGAGCAGCGCCAGTGAGGCTTGTGTATCCATGCCATCAATCTTCGACTTGGCACCATTCATCCAATCAGAACAAAATCTCGCTTCTGAATCAATCTGCGCGATCAACTCCTTGGCGGTCTTATATGGCTCCAGCGAACGTTTCAGATCTGAGACGGTGCTGTGCAGATCAGTCGAGAGGGTTAAATACTGGCGCCAATAATCATCCTTGCGCGTCGCCACATAGTTTCGCAGTTCGTTCTTCGACTCAATGAGCGCCCTTCCAAGATGCTGAATCTCAACGGCAATCGCTTTCAGGTCCTTTTCTCGTTCAACCTCTCGCTCGGTCTGCAGCACCTGCAAAAAGAGGATGCCGACAAACATCAACTCAATCCCGATCATCATAGATACGAGTATCAAGCCTTGTTTGGCAAGCGACAGCTTACTTTTTGCACCAAGCATGAACGAAAGTCACTCGCGGCCAATGAAACCAATCAACCTGAATTCTAGCTTAACACCAGCTCCGGCTCGCCCGGATTTGGCCGAAATCCAAGCATGACAAGAACTGCGAGATAGAACGATGCACTTCATTAAGTGATCTGTTGGTCAGCCGGAAGGGAAACTGGCCAGCTTAAACTGCCACTGTTGGCCATTCCCGAGGGCAGAGCATGCTGCGCGTCCGTTTTGCGATCACTTTCCGCCGGCAAATCTCATTGCTGCTTGCGCTGATTCTGAGTTGCGCTGGCTCGGGGCATGCCAATCAGCTGCTCAAACAAACCGATACAACCAGAGTGGAGCTGGTCGTTCCGGTTGCCTTCGCAACCGATCGCAGCCGGTCGGAAGAACGGTCTTTCCAAGCTTGGTTCGGCAAGCAATCAATTGATGATCCCGACTCGCTCAGTTATGGCATTATTGAAAAATCCACTGTAATTAGAGACTTTCCAAAGTCGCTGCTTCCCCGGCCGGACTACCAAAATGGGTCAGAGCAACCGCTTGATTCCGACTCTTCGAACGGCTCCGCCGAATGCAGAGGCAAAGAGCGGGTAAGCAATCATGAGATAACATCTCTGTTTCAGGAGCTCAGGCGCAAAAACAAAACCGGCCGGATCGTTGTCTATGTGCATGGCTGCTGTATGAGCTTTGCAGCTTCCGCCGGCGAGGCAGCCTCGTTGTCTGCCTGGATTCAACAACCCGTTGTTATGTACGACTGGGGCTCGCCACCGGCTAGCTATGCCGGGTCGCTCGTGTCGTATCCGCGCAGCCAGGCAAGATTCAACGCCTTCATCGAAAGAGTTGGGCGCGAATTCCCTGATTGTCAGATTTCGCTTGTCGGCTTCAGTCTAGGCGCACAACTCATCACTGATTTCCTGTTGCAGGGCTCGAATGACTCCAGGCAGATAGCCGATGTCGTATTGGCCAAACCGGATGTCGACTTAATCGCCTTCAAAAGCCATCTGGACAAGCTTTTTACTCGAGCTGCACGAATTCATATTCTGGCAGCCAGGAATGACTGGGCGCTCGCTTTATCCGGCGCGCTCAGGCGGCTGTCCAGCCCGAGTTTCGACTCCACGCGCCTGGGAGCAGCTGAGGCAGCGCTGGCCGGCAAAAGCTCCATAAAAATCCTGGAGATCTCTCAACTGGGAATCAATCACGTCCTGCCTTGCTCGGTGATCGCCGAGATCCTCAAATTTGGTGGCAACCCGTTAGATTCTGAGCGCTACTTATTCAAAGACCTCGCTAATGGCTTAGTTGAAGTTTCTTGGCGCTAAATCTTAAGATGTGCGCCACCAGAGGATTGCCAGGCTGATTCTTTTGTTAGCCTGTTAATATGCTTGATGCTCGTTAGCCCCGAAGCTCCTTTGCGGCTAAAATGAGCTCTGCTCGGCCGGTGCTTGTCCGGTTCAAGCGTCCTGACTATCAGCTGAATCATCGCGAGTAATTAAATGTTCGAAACACTGACCGACAGATTGCAAGGCGTCATGAAAGCCATCCGGGGCGACGCCAAACTCACACCGGAAAACATCGAAGAAGCGATTCGAGAAGTTCGAAAGTCGCTGCTCGAAGCAGACGTAAGCTTGAAGGTGGTCAAGCTCTTCATCAGCCGAGTACGCCAGAAGGCGTTGGGCGTCGAGGTGTTAGATTCGGTCACTCCGGCGCAACAATTCATCAAAGTTGTCTATGACGAGCTGGTCGTCATCTTGGGCGGCGAGAACGTACCGCTCAATATGAAAGGTGGCCCGAGCATCATTATGCTGCTCGGACTGCAAGGCTCGGGAAAGACCACCGCTTGCGCAAAGCTCGCACTCAAGCTGAGAAAGGACGGCTACAATCCGTTAATGGTGGCCTGCGACGTGCAACGGCCGGCCGCTATCATGCAGCTTCAGACACTCGGGAAACAAGTAAACATTCCGGTCTTTACGATTGCCGGATCGCAAGATGTCCAGGAGATCGCCGCCAAATCGCTCGAGCAAGCGAAGGCAGTCGGCAACAATCCGGTCATTTTTGACACCGCCGGACGGCTTCAGGTGGACACCGATCTCATGGCCGAGTTGATGTTGCTCGATCGCGGCTTCGAGCCAGGCGAGAAGCTGCTCGTGGTCGATTCTATGACCGGGCAAGAGGCGGTCAACGTCGCTGAGACCTTCAATACCCAGTTAGAGATAAGCGGCGTCATCCTCACCAAGGTGGATGGCGATGCTCGTGGCGGCGCCGCACTATCCGTGCGCGAATCGACAACCAAACCGATTAAGTTCATCTCAACCGGCGAGAAGCTCGACCAGATTGAGGCCTTTTACCCCGATCGCATGGCCAGTCGAATCCTCGGAATGGGCGATGTGCTGACTCTGGTTGAGAAGGCCCAGGCAACCATTGACGAGAAGGAGGCCGAAAAGGTCGCCAAACAGATGATGGGTGGTGAGTTTACCCTCGAGATGTTTGTCTCGGCTCAACGCATGATGAAAAAGATGGGCTCCTTGGGCGACATCATGAAGATGATGGGAATGGGCGGCATGCTTGGATTATCCAGCGAGCAGCAGGACCAGATCGCCAGCCATGGTGAGAATATGTTCAAACTTTATGAGACAGCTATTAACTCCATGACGCCAACCGAACGCCAGAAGCCGGAGATCATCAATATGAGCCGGCGCAGACGAATAGCTGCCGGTGCTGGTCTTAAGGACAATGAAGTGGGTCAAATGTTAAATGAGTTTGAACAGATGCGTAAAATGTTCACCCAAATGAGGAAGATGTTCGGCAATGGATTTCCCGGTATGCCCGGTGGGATGCCCTTTGGAATGCCGGGCGGTCCTGAGCCTCCAGGCGGCGTCATGCCTCAGCTTCCCAAGTTGCCGCCGGGCGGCTTTCCGCGCAACCCACCTCCTGGCTTCCCACTCAAAGGACCAGGCGGGGGCTATTTTCGCAAGAAAGGCAAGCGTTTTTGATCTGCTAGAATAAGCAGGCGCAGAAAGTACGAAGCTTTCTGTAGGCAAGCGTGTTGACGCATGGAAAAGGCGAAGGACGACGCCGACACAGCGCTTGAGTGTGAGCGCTAAACACAATTATTCAGAGGTCCATTAGAGGAAGGTTCAGTGGTTAAAATCAGGCTTAAGCGCATCGGGGCAAAGAAGACGCCCCATTACCGAGTGGTCGTGACAGACGGCCGCAATCGGCGCGATGGAATGCCCATCGAAGAAGTAGGCTATTACAATCCTCGGTCTAAAGAACTCAAGCTCGATAAAGAAGCGGTCGAAAGATGGATAAAAAATGGCGCCCAGCCCAGCGAGACGGTGCAAAGTCTTATAAGAAAGGCTGGGGACGCCCCTCAGGCCCCCGCTTCCGCCCAGCAGGCCCGGTAGATTACTCGAATACTTCCGGCGAAGACCTGGCAGAATACGTGCTGACAGTTCTCGCACGCGATCCCAATGCGATCGAGATCAAGCGGGACTCGCAGCAACAGGCTCATGTGATCGTTTCAGCAACGTGCGATCCGGCTTTGACCGGACGCCTGATTGGCAAGGGCGGCAAGACAATTTCCGCGCTCAGGCTTTTAGTGCGGGCCGTCGCGAACGAACATGGGAAAAGGGTAGATGTCGAAGTCGCCTCTCAATCCGAGGAACAGTCCGACCAATAATCGCTTCCGGAAAGGCCAATGAGCGACTCCGAATCTAAGCCTGAAGAGCAGAAAAAGAGACCTTCCAGCAATTTCATGGACTCCGGCTCAACAATTGTTGGCGGTGAGAACCTAGGAATTGGTTTGATCCAGAAACTGCTCGAAGCCAATGTCTTGTCTCCGGCCCAGGCACAACTTGTACTTGCCGACCAGGAAGTGACCGGAATGAGCGTGGAGGAAGTCGTCTTGGCCAGAGGCTGGGTGACGGAAGCCAAACTAGATGAAATTGCCCCGGGTCGGAAGAAACCAGACCAGCAGAATTCGCTCAGAGTTTCAGCTGGTAGCAAGAATTACCAGCAAAACTTCAAACAGTATCGCTCGCTAATGGAAAGGATACTGGGCATTAGCTGGGATTGAACACCAATACGCAGTCAGGGCGCGGACATCTGTCCGAGCGCGTTACGAACCCAATCGCCGCGAGCGCCCTTCAGCTCGGTCCGGCTGTGATGAAAGATACGAGCATCTGGATCGGCGCCGGGAAACTGAGAGACTCCGATTACAGTAAAGTCGAAAATGATCGTGTCTTCATATTGCGCTCCAGTCGACTCCGGAGCCGCACCACTGTCCGAACGGCTCGACTCTTCAACCGGCTGGCCAGGCCTGTCGATTGAGTTTTGGGCAGGCTCAGAAGCGGAAAGCAGTGGAGTTCGAGCAGCCCTGGTCGAACTTACTACCGCAGACTGCCGGACGAGTCGGGACCCGCTCTGAGCAGATTCGTATGCAAACCGCGCTTCCTCTTCGCGACCGGTCTTCCGCAAGAGAGTGGCATACTGCCGCAAAGTGTATGCATATGGTGCGGCCTTACCGGTACCCAGCTTTTCGCTCTTGGACAGCGCGCTTTTAAACAGCACACCGGACTGATCGTATTTGCCCTGCTCTCTTAAACTAGCTGCCAAGTTTGTGAGCATCAGCACGAGATTGCGATCATCGACTTTGTGCTTCTCGGCATCCAACAAAGCGGCTTGATAATACCTTTCGGCCGACGCATAGTCGCCCTTGACGTACGCCGCTGCGCCCAGGTCGCTGAAGTATCTCCAAATCGAGTCAGCAATTCCTGTTCGTCCGAGCTCCGACACCGTGGCGTGCAGCTTGAATGGCTCAGCACTGGTCGGTCCGCCTTCCAACGCTGATGCAGAGCCGGCGCTCGCCAGTAGTGACAGTAAAAAAAGCCAAGCGACATCTCGCCGCGGCTGAGCGGTTTTGCCAATCTTGCAGCGCTCGAAGCTGTAGTCCACTGCTCAGCCTCCTTTCACCACTATATCAAAGCTCTCGGAGCGGGCGACGAGCAGGTGCTACAACACAGGAAACTTCGCAGACAACATAGGATATTTCCTAGCTACCGTTTGTTTCGTCAAAGCAGAACCGCAAAGTTTCGGCTTGTTGAGCAAGCGGAGATATAGTATCCGGTCATACCAGATACGGGCCAGCTAATTTATGGAAGAACTACAGGCGGTGGCAAGTGAGCGCCTAATATCGTTGCGATCTAAAACCCCCTAGAGATCCATTGCTCCGTCTGCTCCGGGGAAGGTTCCGGCGGACGGATTGTAATAGCCGCCACCGACTTGCCCGCCGGGTAACTCTCTAGCATTTCCGCTGATTGACTCTGCCCACTCCTGTCCTCCCGGAAGGAATTCGTCCCGTCCCCAGGCCGAAGGCAGTAATCCTCCTGGTCTTCCACGAACGCTCGGGTGTCCGGTTGTCAGTCCTTCGCTTGTCCTTCCTTGAATACCGGCATTGATTCTGTTGTCCGGTCCGAAGCCGTCGTTATCCGGAGGTGGTCCGACGGCGCCCTCATCACCAAAAATTCGATCCGCCAGTCCGCCAGCGCCGTCAACGAACCCTGCCAGACTTGTCGGTGGCAGCCCTCGTCCGTCGTGCCCGTAGATAGGAGCTAGACGGCCGTACGATGCTCTCGGCAGTACTGGAGCACCTGTTCTGCCGTCCTGATCTGTCCTCGTATCAGTCTCGCCCGAAATTCGCATCTGCGCCCCCGAATAATCGCCGGCGGTATAATCCAGAGCCCATACCGGGTTTACCAGCCACGCGCATGAAGCGAGAACGATAGATAACGTCTTGAGCATAATTTCAAACTCCCTAGTAAATGTAGCGCCCCGAAGAACCTTCTAAATGGTAGAGCCACCCGCTTGACAAAACCACCGGTAAAACCATGGATCTTTTCCGCCTGCCTTCGGATCGTGCGGCAATTTCAAATGACACTTAGACGGTCTGGTCGGTTTACACGCCAGAGTGCACACGCCATTCGAACACTCGACCGAGGCGTCCGCCAAAGGCATCAGCTGAACACTCGATGGATCACAGGAGCAGTTCTTGCCGCTCACCTACAATGTGCGCATTCGCTTGCCATCCCGCTGGCTGTCACTATTGATCCTCATGTCTCCCTCCCGCAAGTGCAATCCGTGGTTCACCGCCACGCGCATAATAAGTCGGTAACTGTGGCGAAGCCGTGACATCAAATTAAACAGTCTTTCCGCCTTTGATCCTTGGCACGCAAGCAGAGATCTACGAAACAGCCTGTTGATTCTGTTTCACCAGCTCGCGTAGATAACGAATCTTCTTTCGTACGTAGTCGCTGTAAATTAAGTTGAGTTGAAGCCCGAGCTTTCCATCAAGGAAACCGGCGCGCACCACAAACCGATAAACGAATGTCCAGATCGGATGAAGCAGCTCGTTGCAAATGCTGATTTGCCAGGGCTTATAACCGTTCTCGAAAAAGTGTTTAGCGGACAGGCGAGCATACTTTTCCATTGCAGCCGAGAAGCCGCTTACATCCTTGTAGGAGTAGTGGTTCATATCCTGGCTCAAGCAACCAACCGGTCCGTCGACAAAAACCCTTTCATGCACGGCTCTTTGATTGAACTTTCCCTTCGATTTGCGAAACAGCCGCAACTGCGCGTCCGGGTAGAACCCGCCGTGCCTGACAGCCTCGTCCCCGATGAACAAAACTCGTGGAATCTTGTAGCCATGGCACATTTCGAGCTTGCCACCATTCTTCAACTGCTCGACCTCCGCCACCAACTCCGGTGTCATCACCTCGTCAGCATCCAGACTGAGCACCCAGTCGTTGACGGCTAATCCAAGTGCAAAGTTCTTTTGAGCCGCATAACCGAGCCAGTCTTGATGAACCACCCTGGCACCATTCGCCTTGGCGATTTCAATTGTTAAGTCGGTCGAGCCCAAATCGACCAGAACGATCTCGTCGGCGATCAGACTGGCAGCAGCCAGGACAGCACCGATCGTGCGCTCCTCATTCATCGCTACAAGGACAAGAGAGATTTCCGTCACAAGCACCTAAGATTCAGCGGTATCCATTTCGATCATGCAAACTGCCAAATCTATCCTACACTCAGGGATTCTTGAAGTGAATCACATTATGATTGTAATCTATGCTGTACTCCGCTTCTTTGAAAAAAGTTTGGCCCAGGAGAGGAAATTGCATGTGAGCATCCTCAACCACTGTCACTTCCACATTCTCCTTGAAGATCGGCCCTAGCTCCATATCATGCACAGTAAAGTGGAAACTCTTGGTCGCTCCGCCGATACCAACCGATTGGCCGGCTTCGGCATCCTCAGGAATCTCCATTCCGAGTTTGCGCAATTGACCAAGCGTAAATGAGACACCATCAGCCCCTGTATCAAAATACATTGCGCAAGGTTGCCCGTTTACCTTCACGTTGACTATTAAATTATTGCCGTACTTCCTAAATGGAACATTGTTGCGATCGTTCTTCTCAAATCGCGCGGTTGCCTCCCTCTTTCTGAAAGTGATCGTGTTACCAACCGTATCGGTCGAAACTTCGAAATTCTGAAAGAACGTCTGTCCAAGTAATGGTTCGGCAGATAAATACTCCTGTATCGAGATCACAAAGTTATGCAACTCCATATTTCCCACGCGAAAGGTGACAGGCATCTCCCATGTTCCTACCGGCGTACTGGACCCGACGCCCACACTTTGTCCGGTTGGCGGACCAGACGGTAATCTAACACCCATCTCCTGTAAGTGATTTTTCCCGAATACACAGCTTGATGCACCGGTATCGAAGACCATCTCGATTGCTTGGCCATTGACATAACCTTCGATGTGTTGGCTGTTGCCCTTGCGCTGAAAGCTTACTGTCGATTCGCGGGGAAGTCTTGCGTAATCGGCAGTACCGGTATAACCTCCTGGCGCGCGGCCTCCATAAGTATGGACACCGCGTGAGCTGGCAGGTTGCCCTTGGCAGCAATACGCCATCGGCTCGCTGCGAGCATTGGTTACGCCACCGCGGGAGCCACCAGCTTGGGAACTGCCTCTGGAAACGCTCCCTCGTCCGGCTGATGCCATCTTCTTCATGAAGTCAGGATCATACTTCTGCAACACACTGCTTGCCAGGCGGCCAGCTTCCGAGTCCTGGAATCTTTCTACCAAGATGCGGTACATCTGCTTGGCACGAGGCCAATCATTCAATTGCTGATAGTTCAGCGCTGAATAGTAGTAGACGTTGCTTTCTCTCGACGAATTGCGCACCAGATAATCAAAGTACGGAGCGGCAGCCTTATAGTTCCGCTTGTTATAAAGCGCCACTCCCTGGTCGTAATACGCGTCAGCACTTGCGCTTGAACCGCAAAGCAAGCAGATGCACAATACCAGCCAGACCAGAATGTTTCGCTCCGGCTCGAGCGCCCTAGAGATCATGCCCTCCCCCTCCTTAGACTGCCAACCAATTTCAATGATTACTTATCGTCTCAAGAAATGAATAACGTTACGCTCGCTATCCACCGTAAATTGCCAGTCTCTGTAAAAGTTCTGTCCGAGCAACGGTTTGGGCATGGATGCATTCTCTACCACGCTCACTTCGACGTTCGACTTCTCGATCGGCCCCAGTTTCATTCTGTCAACGCTGAAATGTATGCTTCTGGTAGTGCCGCCAATTCCCATGCTCTGACCGATTTGCGCATCATCGGGAATCTCGAGTGCAAGATTTTTCACTTGCGAAAAGGTAAATGCGATGTTATCAGCTCCGGTATCAAAGTACATCGGGCAAGACTTGCCGTTAACCAGAACGTTTACGACCATCTCGTTGCCTTCTCTCTTAAAGGGAACATCATAATTGCTGGCCGCTGCAGATCCACCCGTGCCTCGTTTCCTAAACGAGATGGTCTTTGCTCCAGGATCGGTAGTGCACAAGAAGTCCTTGAAAAAGGTTTGGCCCAAGAGCGGTTCGGTCGGCATTACATCTTGAATGATCACACTGAAATTGCGACGCTCGATGTTGCCAACCTTGAGGTTGATTTGCATCTGCCAGGTCCCAACAGGAGAGCTTGAACCTACACCAAAAGACTGTCCGACCGGGGGACCGGACGGTGGAGTAACACCCAACTCGCGCAGATGATTCTTACCGAAAACACAAGACTCAGCACCGGTATCGAAGACCATCATAATCTTGCGTCCGTTCACATCCGCCTCGATGTGTTGGCTGTTGCCCACTCGCTGAAAGTAAATTTTCCCCTCATTGGGAAGTTGATCGAAATCAGCGCTTCCGCCAGAACCCGATTGGAGCAGACCAATGAAAGCCGCTGCCGGCGACGACCCAGCCGACGAGGAGGCTTGCGCGCCGACTCGTTTCATAAAATCAGGATCGTATTTCTGAAGGACTCCCCTGGCCAGACCGCCGCCTTGGCTATCAGGAAACTTTTCGACCAGATGCCTGTACATCTGTCTGGCTCTGGGCCAATCACTCAATTGCTGATATGTCAAAGCTGCGTAATAGTAAGCATTGCTATCGGACGGAGAATTGCGGATTGCGTACTCGAAATAAGGTGCCGCCCCTTTGAAATTACGCTTGTTATAGAGCGCCACGCCTTGATCGTAGTAGGCATCTGCCGACGCAACGGGAGCGTGCAGAAAGCACAATGAAACAGTAAGCAATGCAAGCAGGCGCCTTCCGATCTTGCCTACTTTGAAGATCATTGCGCTCCCTCCCAGCAGTGGATAACAGTTACGCCCGCCAGATTGTTCTATTATAGCTGCGCTTTGTTTGGTCTACCGGACCAGTACCAATGCCGTTCATACTAAGGAGCATGTGTCCACGCCGGCGAGCCGCCGGCGCTCCCGGAAGACATCCGGTTGTGCCGCTTGCGGACGGATCCTAGATGCGGAAAAGTGAACGGCAACGGGACAAGGACGGACACCTAAATCTCCAGCTCCTTCACAAGCAGGACCTTCTGGAATTCTGATGTGCCTTCACAGATCTCCATCACCTTGGCGTCGCGATAGAAGCGCTCGAGGTCGGAATCACAGCTGATGCCGGCGGCTCCCAAAACTTGAAGCGCTTCCCCGCTGTGAGTGCGAGCCACTTTTGCGGCAAACCATTTGGACATTGCGGCGTACTTCCTGAATTCGCCGGGGTTCTCATCCTTACTCCAGGCAGCTCGATAAGTGTGCAACTTGGCCGCTTCAGCTTCCGTGCCGTGATCCGCCAGTTTCCACTGGATTGCTTGATTTTGCCCAATCTCCTTGCCGAACTGCTCTCGGCTTCTGGCATGAGAGACGGACTGGCCCAGGGCGGCAACGGTCAATCCGACTGCAGCCGCAGACACAATCACCTTGGCAATATCCATAGCAAAGAGTACTTGCTCCTTTGTACTTACCGTTGATTCAAGCTTGCTGTCCGCAGGCACCACCAGCTGATCAAACTCCAAATCATTGGAGAGCGCGGAGCGCAGACCTAGCTTTACCTTGTCTGCGGACACCTTTAGGCCGCTGGTCGAATCAACGTCGACTACCAAGAGCATCAGCTCTCCATCTTGCTCTTCCTTGCTGGCAACTGCCTTCGCCAGTACGATCAACAACCCGGCCAACTCGGCATTTACCACCCAAGTCTTTTTACCGGAAAGGATATAGTTGCCGCCGTCCTTGAGAGCGACAGTCGTGACAGCTTCGAAGTCACTGCCAGCATTTACTTCTGAGAAAGCCAGGCTCGCCACCACATCACCGCGCGATAGTAGCGGCAGATAGCGCGATTTCTGCGCTTGGCTCCCATATTGCTTGATCAATTCGATCGCCGCCGTGTGCTCTGCAATTGAGAGACCAAGCCCAGGCTCGTATTCCGAGATCGCTTGCACCAGGAGCGCAAGATTGAAAAATTTACAGCCTTGACCGCCAAACTCCTGTGGCACTGTCACGCCAAGGCAACCGGACTGCCCGATCTCTTGAAGAAACTCCTTGAGAGAGAGCTTGTGCGATTCCAGCTCTCTGGCTACTGGTTGAACCTTCTCTCTGGCAAATATTCGATACTGCTCCATCAATGCTTCTTCCGAAGCGCTCAGAAACGTATTCACGGCTCCCTCCATCAAGGACACGGGCGGATTTTATCACTGTTGCCGCAACGTTATCCGCTCATTTCTTTTCAGGTTCGGAATCAGGCTGCAGGGTCTCTAACTGCTGCCAGCAAGCCTGAATCACTTTACTTGTAGTCTCCTCTTGTTTCTGAATGCCATCCAGCCAAAATCGCAAGCGGTAAACAATCTGATCGACTCTGATTTCGCGCGCCCAGGAAGCTGCTGGTGGCTCCTTCAGCACACCGGCCACAGAGCCGGCGGCATTTTCAAGGGCCTCACAAACGCTCTTCGGCTCGACCTTACAACTCACCGGGACTTCGATCACGAATCCTTGGGTTGAGGTGGGCGAATCGTAGTTGATTACCTCATTTTGAATGAGACTGGCGTTGGGAATGATCTTCACATTGTTATCTCGCGTGCGCAGTTTTGTACTGCGCCAGCCTATCTCCACAACCTGCGCTATTGCCGTGTGATTCGGATCGACTTGCATGTTGACCCAATCACCAGGCTTGAAGCTCTTCTCAAGTGTAAGTGTCAGCCCGGCAAAGATATTCCTCAAAGTATCTTGTAATGAAAGCCCCAGTACAGCCGTCAACACCGTCGAGGTCGCCAAGACGGGCAGCATGTTGACCCCCAACGCCAAATCAAGCAGGAGCAACCCAAGCGCGAAGTAAAGAACTGAAAGCACTACCACTCGGAAGGCAGCCGGCACTTCGACTTGTCGCTTCGACAGATACCAACTGGAAAAGATCAGATTTGAAGCCTGAATCAAAATATGGACCAGCAAGAAGACGGGAACAAGCACTCCCAGCCGGAGCAACTCTTTGCCGGCTGTTCCGTTAAGGAGCCCGAAAAACGGAAGAACAGCCAGCGAAGCCAAGAGGATCTGGATCGCAGCATCCGTCTTCTTGACGACACTTTGAATCAAATAAGGATCATTAAGCCCGGTCAACAAGCACAGGAATTTAATTCCCTGCTTCCTGTAAAGCAGGAATAAGCACCATACGAATGCGGCCCAGAGCGGTATAGCGGCTGGTCCGCGCGTCAAAGCGTTTGATAACTTCTGGGGCAATTGCCCAGCTAATTGCCAGAGATCCATCTTTGCCTGCACGAAAGCCAGAGCTGGAAAGATCATAACGCAATATAATTTCCAGATGCGCACGAAATCTTCCTGCGGAATTATCAGCTCACTTCTGAAGCAACTCAAACGGCTGGCCTTCACTCTCAACGAGAAGCCGTCGACTGCGGTGGAAGAGTACACTCTCGAGCACTTCCTGCTCTATCACGGGTTGGTAGGAACCAGCCCGGAGAATCAACCGGAATTCAAGCAGGTCCGGGCCGATATCCTGGAAGCGTTCGAGCACAGAAGCAGCCTCAGCCTTTCAATCGCGCTCAAACTACAGCCGCTCTGGTGGGAAGACAAGCTTCAATCGATCATCTCAGAGGCCAAAGCCGCCCACGGTGAAGAGCTCTGCCTAAATTTGTTATGCCCGCCCGAAGCTGGCAACGAAGAGCTACCGCCAGCACAAAACCCTCTCAAAAGTGAGGATTGGCGGGTGCGCAGCAATGCAGCCAATCTCCTCTCCTTCTTGAACGACAAGTCGGCGATTCCACGCGTCATCGAATCTCTGGGCCAAACAAGCACCGATAGCCTTAAGGCAGCGTTCTGCCACATCTCATTTTCTCTGAGCCAGCTGCAGTCGGAACAGTCAAAAGCGGCATTAGTGAAGTATCTTGACGACGAAGAGCCCTGGTTCCGCGTTGATGCGGCTCGCGCCCTGGCTACCTGGCCGTGGGACGCAGTTGCTGCCGATCTGGCGCGGGCGGTCCTGGCTCATCACAACCTATCCGATTACACAGCGATTGTGATCGCCCGAAAACATCATCCACTCGCTCTGCTAAAACACGCCGAGCCGGTCTGCCAGGAAGCAGGTCTGGAGATGGTGATTGAAATCATCAAGGCCTCTGCCCAGACCTTCCAATCCGAAATTGTCATGGAAACCGGAGTGCACTGGTGTTGGCCGGAACTCTCCGCTTCAGCGAAAGGTTATTCGAGCGCACGTCGAATCAGAGCGACACTCGCTCTGTCCGAATGGTTGAGAGACAATTCTTCGCTCCTGGCCGAGCACCAAACCGAGTTAGCAATTCAGCCAGCCGACCAAGAAGCAGCCGCAACTCTGCGCAGCCTGTCCGAGGAAAGACTGTTGGCACAAGTAGATGAAGCGATTGCCACCATCTCCTCTGAATTAAGCTGCAACCAGTTGGCCGAGGCGCTGGAAAAGTATCACCCTTCCGATGACAGCAAGCTTGATGACATCCGGCATACTATCTGGCTAATTGGAAAGCTGGGTGTGCGGGGATCTGCACCGCGCCTTGTCGCTTTGCTCAAGGAGCATCCGCCTTTCACCGACGATATGATCGACGCTCTCGGGCTGCTGGGCGATCCAATTGCAGCCGAGCAACTAATCGAATTGGCAAGACGGTCAGTGGATCTCGAAGATCGCCAGTCGCGCCCGGCAAGCGCCCATCCGGTCGAGGAGTCGGACGCGGCCGCTGCCAAACATTACTGGTTGATTCTCAAAGCGCTCGGGCATATTCCCCACTCAGGCAGTATTGAGCTGTTGCTCGATGCCTCGGAAGACTTTGCTCCAGACAAACGCCAGCAAGCGCTTCAATCATTGATCTCCGCCTGCCGTAAGAGCGATTACCAAGAAAACTCCGGGCGGGTTCACGGGGCAATTGCTCGCTGCTTACAAGATCCATCCGCGCAAGTCAGAATGGTCGCACTTGACGGTGTATCACAACTGGAATTGATCGATCTGTCCACCAAAGCGCTCAAGCTTTTTGACTCAAAAGAAGTCTCGGTTAGTCGAAAGTCGCTTTCAGTGATGTCGGAGCTGGCTGATGCTGGCCACAAGAAGGAAGTTAGCGCCGCTGTTGAGTCTAAACTGCGAAGCGAATTCGACCGGTTCAAAAAGGAAAAGCTGCAAAACTTTCTCGACGGTCTGTAAACTCTAGTTCTTGGCGCTGTACGTTATTAGACACTCGGCCGGTCAGCGGTTACATCCGGCGTTAAACCGTGATAAGGTAATAGATGCTGGGTTTCACAGCAATTCTCTGAGAAAGTAAGGGGCGAGGCGTGATGGCCACCACCGACTCGGAATCTTCCCAAAATCAAGAATCACCAAAGGACGAAGTCAAAGATTCTGACGCTGTCGGGGCGGGTTCGTCCGATTCGAAACCAAAAGAATCAGAGCCGGCGGCGGTCGAGTCGACTGGCTCCGGTTTGAGCGGTGCACCGGAAGCTGCGGCCGAAAGCAAGCAAGAGGAGACGAAGCCGGAACCGCCGCCGATTAATCTCAGCGAAAGCCAACAGCTGCACCAGCACCACGTCTCGAAAATTCTGGACGAAGTCCTTGAAGAGCCCATGGAAAGCGGATCGTCGGGCAGGCTGAAGCACCCGATGATTCTAGACATTGTGCTGGCAGTAAGCCTGTTGGTTGCAATGGCCGGCTTCACGATCGGCTTATTCAAGATGTATCTGACCCATTCGGCCGAACAGAGTATTACTCAGCACAAGTACGAAGCTGCCATCGCCATTTTAAAAGGTGCACCACTGCCGGGGTTCTTCTCAGTGGACGGCTCAGATCCGACCGAGCTGCTCAATCAAGCTCTCTACCTGGATGCGCTGGACAAGATGGAGAACCAAAATGATATAGACGGGGCGCTTAATCAACTTCAGCAGATTACGGCCGGGTCGCGTTTTTTTGCATTAGCACAAGAGATAATCCACAACAACTACGAACCGTCTTCGACCATGTTGAAAATGGGCGTCGAGCATTCAGAGAAGAATCCAACTGCCGAGACCAAGCCGTTCAACCCGGAATTGCCTAAAGACGCTTCTCCATAGCCGCGACTGAGATTGGTGTCAAGCAGATCAAAGCAATCAAAGGACCGGAAAAGCAGCGCTGACACAGCCGAGAGCGCTTTCGAGCAAGTTTATTCGCTGGTCAGAACGATCCCTCCGGGCAAAGTGCTGACCTATGGAATCGTTTCGCATCTGCTCTCAGGCAGGCTAAGCGCTCAAGGCGTCGGTTGGGCGCTCAATGCATTAACAAATGATTCCGGCTCGCCGCCGGTCCCATGGCAAAGAGTGGTCAATGCTAAAGGCGGGCTGAGTACGCACAAACGGCCTGAGATTCCGCCCGGATTGCAAAAACATCTTTTGGAGCTGGAGGGAGTTCAATTCGATCAATGCGAACAGATTGAGCTGGAGACTTATCTCTGGCATGAAGGCATTGCAAAACTCAGCAAAGTCGCGACAATCAAACGCCAATGAACTTGGCGTTATCACATCTTCAATGACTGATGCCGGACGCTCCCGGGACCATTTGCGGTAGACCGCGCCAGGATGGCACCGCCTGCCTTACTTGATTGATCTGCTGGACCAGATTCGAATCTACCTTGGGCGGACTTTTATAATTACGGGTGCCATCGGCATATTCAAAAGTCGAGTACACAACACCAAGTTTAAGCAAGGTAGATTTGGCTGGTTCTCCGCCAGTCCAGATCGGCTCATCCCAACTATAAGTGCTCGCACAAGCAAAGTTTACGCAGCCAAGAATCATCGCAAATCCAGCTGCAGAAAGCACCTCAACCACCAAGCGGGGACGTCTCATGTTTCGCCCTCCGAATTATCAAAAAACCAATCTCATTTTCCAATATAGTCGGCAGCTTATCGGTTGAGTCGATCTTTTAAGTTTTCGTGTTGACCTTCAGCAACAAGCTCAAGCAAGTGCAGCATAAGCTTGCAAGCCGTAAGAAGCGTTAAAAAGAGGCATTTGATCCTTGTAGCCTAAAAACTGAAGAAGCAGTTGCGTTCCAATAGCTACCGGCTGATGCGTCGGCAGAAAGCCCTGAATCTTGTCTTGACCGAACTCGACTCTGCACCCACCGGCAACGATTGCTACCACCCGGCAAGAAACTGGCTGTCCTGGCTTGAACTGATGCTTCCAACGTGAATTTAACTGAGATCCAAGCATAGTAAAACAAACCTCACTCAAAAGAAGAGCAACGAGAATCCAACCCAGGATGTCGAAGGTCAATGGTAAGTCCCAGCAGTTTGCAGGGATTTGGATTATAAGATCCGATTAATGGCGATGTCAAGAAAATTCTGGATTGGACAAGCCTATCTTATGCCAGCCTAATCCACGACAAAGTCTCGATAGCCGTCAGCAGTTAGAGCATCTTTGAGCTCGTCAACATTATCGAGTTTGACCTTAATCATCCAGCCGTCACCGTAGCAATCAAGGTTGACCAACTCCGGTTCGGAAGCGAGCCGGTCATTTATGGCTGTAATCTCGCCGCCGGCCGGCATAAACAGGTCCGACACCGACTTGACGGATTCGATGACGCCGAACTTCTCTTCCAATTTCAGCTTTTGCCCAACCTTGGGAAGCTCGACAAAGGTGACATCGCCGAGTTGATCGGCAGCAAATGCCGTCACTCCGATGGTAGCCAAATTGCCGCCCTCTACACGCACATATTCATGCGTCTTGACATACTTGAGCTCGCTGGGATAACTGAGCACCTTACTTCCTTCTGCTCCCGCCATTCCTTGATCTCCTTTAACTCTCAGCCTACTGTAGAAAGCACGAGCAAAGATTTTACCAAGGATGGACCAGCTTAAACATCCGGTGCAAACACCTCGGGGTCGTCAAGCGACACTCCAGTCCAGACAGCCCGCCCGGCCGCCGACTTGATACCATCTGCAACACCACAGCGGCCAGCAGCTCTGACGACAACAGCCGGGTCAGACTAAAGCCAGGGTCCATTCTAACTTTCAGACAAGCGGCCCGCGCTTGTAAAAAGGTCTTTTCACTACGGTCGCTAGCGCCGGACTATTTCTAATCTCGACCGCCAGCACACCGCCGATGGTGGCACAGGCCGGCGGAACAAACGCCATGGCGATCGGGTAGCCGACGAAGATGCCCTGCGAGCCGCTGGACACCTGCCCGACGGGGCTACCATCCTTAAGCACCGAATATCCTTGACGGGGAAGAGCCTTTCCCTCGACCTTCAGGCAAGCACAGACTTTCGCAAATCCATCGGCTTTCTGCTTCTGCATGGCATCCCGTCCGAGGAAATCTCCCTTGTCGAGCTTGACACTCCAGCCGAGTCCGGACTCTAACGGACTGGTCTGTTCGTCCAGCTCGTGACCGTAAAGCGGCATACCGGCTTCCAGCCGGAGCGTGTCTCGTGCACCCAAGCCGCAAGGCTCGATTCCAAACTTCTGTCCGCGCTCCAGAAGCAGATTCCAGAGCTTCTCCGCATCAGCCGGATTAACAAAAATCTCAAAGCCATCTTCGCCGGTATAGCCTGTTCGGCCAAAGCTGATGCTGATGCCGCCGGCCTTCCCTTCCCCATATCCAAATCCGGCGATGCGTTCCACCTGCTCACCCACCAACTCTTTCAGCAGCGCCACTGCCTTTGGTCCCTGCAAGGCCAAAAGCGATGTGCGGTCTGATGCGTCATCGAGGGTGACATCGTTGAATCTGCTCTTATGCTTCGCCAACCAATTCCAATCCTTTTCTATATTGGAGGCATTCACCACCAGCAGAAAGTCGCTTTCTCTGCGGTAGACGATCAGATCGTCTACCGTTCCACCATCTGGCATAACGAATTGCGTGTAAAGCGCTGTATTGGGATTAGATAATTTCTTGAGATCGTTGGCGATCATGTACTGTACGAAATCGAACGCTCCGGCTCCCTTCACGATGAACTCGCCCATGTGAGAGACGTCGAACACACCTACTTTTGTGCGAACAACCGTATGCTCCGCCATGATCGACTTATACTGCACCGGCATGTTCCAACCAGCAAAATCCACCATCCGTGCACCGCAGCTGCGGTGGGCAGATGCTAATGGTGTTTCTTTCAGTTGTGCAGTCGTCATAACCGATTCCTCACTAGGTAAGAGGCAGCACCGCTCCGCCGCCAAGCCGAACTATGATACAGGCAATTCGCATCGACGATGGAGCAGCTACTGGCGAGTTGCCAAGCTAGTATGATTCAAAATGCGGCTTTACTCTAAAGGGTTACCATTGCTCGATTTCAGACCACCGAAAGATACCGCTGCGCTAATCTGGCTAGCCAAGCTCTTGCTACCGCTTCACTTCGAGATTGAACTGAAGGGAACTCGCATAGAAATAGTAGATAACGGGCTTGAGCGCTTCCAGGAGCTAAGCGGCAAGCGAACGGTAATCTGCCCGAACCACTCCAATCGAAATGATCCAGACGTCATCTTCTCGCTGGCAAAGATGTCCGGCGAGCACTTCAACTTTCTGGCCGCGCGCGAAGTCTTCGACTGGGACCACGGGTGGAACGGCTGGCGTCTGCAGCACTTCGGATGCTACTCGGTAGTGCGCGGCGCAGCCGATCGCGAATCTTTCAAGATGACCAAAAGCTTGATCGTAGGTGGCAAGAAGAAGCTCGTCATTTTTCCAGAAGGCGAGATATCAAGGCAGAACGATACGCTGATGCCGCTCGAAACCGGCGTGGCACAGATGTCCTTCTGGGCGCTCGAAGAGATGCACAAACAAAAGATTGATGAGCCGGTGTTCTTATTGCCGGTAGCGCTCAAATACACTTATCGGGCCGACATAAGCCATGAGCTGCGAAACTCGATCGACCACCTGGAAGAGCATCTAAATTTGCCGAAGTCAACGTCCGGCTCTTTGCATGAGCGCCTTCGAGCAGTGGCGCTGGCAGTGCTGGCTGCACTCGAGCAGGAGTACGATCACAAACCAGCTAAAGATCAGCCGATCAATGAGCGGCTTGCCTCTCTGCGCGCAATCGTGCTGAATGTAATTTCAGCCAGTCTTCAAATCGAGCTTCCGTCCGAACATTCCACCTTGTCTCAGGTTCGAATTCTCCGAAATGCGCTTGACGAGCATATCTACCAGGATGAGGAGCTGGCATCGGATTACCAGCGCAAGCTGCACGAGGAAAAGGCGAAATCGATTCGCACCTACTATCGAGACCTCGACCGAGTAGTCAATTTCATCGCCATCTACGACGGCTATCTTACGGAGCGAATGACTCAAGAGCGATTTGCAGAGACTATTGACAGATTCGAAACCGAGGTGTTTGGCAAATGCTCGATCAAGGGGCCACGGCTCGTATTCGTCAAATTGGATGAGCCGATCAATCTGCTTAACTTCTGGGCTTCATACAAATCCAACAAGAAAGCCACTATTCAACAGGTGACAGACGAGCTCGCTCAGCGGATCTCGACTATGCTCACACAGCTTGACACCGGCAGGCAAAGCGTCTACGTAGATTAACTCAGGTCAAACTGTAGCTATCCATCGCTAGCCCTAACGCCGTTCATGATTAGCTCAATCGCTTCTTTAATGTGCCATTCGACCATGTCAGAGCTGAGCAAATTTTTGCCCGCCCACAAGTGTTTGATGTTTTCTCGCGTGCAGAAGTAAAAGACGCTCGCACCAACGATATTCACCGCAGTATGCATCGGATCCAACTGGCGGAAATTTCCTTTGGCAACGCCTTGCTCCAGAATACCTGCCAACACTCCGTACAAGGACATAGCACCAAATTTGTTGTAGTACTTGCCCTTATTTTGGACCGCTTCGTAGAAGAAGATGGCGGAAAGATTCTTGTTCTTAGAAACATCTATCAAGAGCTCTCGCAAGCATCTTTCCAAGGCCTGATCTGGTGACATAGCCGCCAGGTTGATGCTTTGGGCGATCTGCAACCGTCTTAAAAATGCTCTTTCCAGAACAGCTTCATAGAGCTGCTCTTTGCTTTGAAAGTAATAGTAAATCATCGCTTTGGTAACGCCAGTCTTGGCTGCGATCGCCTCAGTGCGCGCACCAAGCAGCCCATTGGCAGCAAATTCGTCCTCGGCCGAATCGAGAATGCTAGATCGGGTGGCTTCAGCATCGCGGGTAAGCGGTGCTGACTTCTTAGCGTCTTTAGATTGCTGCGAGCGCGGCACGCCATTCACCAAACAGATTCAATCGGACAATTGTAGAGGGCGCCTTGCATGCACCGCTACGAGAAGTTTTCTTATCAGGTGGCTGCTCGAAAGCCGCTCTTTCGGCAACCTACTAACCAGTCAGTATAACACTTTTCCAAATTTCAACAAACATCTGGCCAACACCGGCACTGGCATGAAAGTACGTATCAGGGGGCTACCAGAGCCGCCCTACGAGATCTCCCACCTGTACTGACCGAGAATATCTACGCTTTCCAAGCGAGAGCGCTCAATCACCCGCCAGCAACGCTCTGCGCTTGACAGACCGCGCATTTGGATTTACACTAACTAACAGGTTGGTTAGTTAACCGACGGGGGTCCCAGGTCATGTTTCTAACCAGAGCGACGGCGCCAGACCTCGCCACCGGAAGGTTCGAGGCTGAAGTAGCCGGAAGTAGCGATTTCCAGCTGCCGTCCAGAAAGCCAATCAATCTCCGAAAGATTTTTGTCTACACGGCCGTGCTTACAGCCTTGGCCGCAACGGCGGTCTTCGGTTACCAGTTCTGGCAGCACGCCGCGACGCACGAAGAGACAGATGACGCTTATACCACCGGTCACTTACATCAAATAGCCGCGCGAATCGACGGAACAGTCGCGAAGGTTCTGGTTGAGGACAATCAGTTAGTACAGGCCGGCGATCTGCTGGTTCAACTTGACCCGAATGATTTCGAAGTCAAGGTTCAAGCGGCACTGGCAGCACTTGAAACCGCCCGCCACCAATCGGCTGCGGCGCAGACTGCCATATCACTATCGTCAAGGAGCGCAACCGCGCAGTCAACATCGGCTGAAGGTAATCTCTCCAATTCAGCCGCAACCATCTCCAGAGCGAAGGCAGCGGTTCTAGAAGCTAGATCAGCCGTCCCAATTGCATTGACAAAGGTCGGACAGGCAGACGCGGACCTCAAGAAGGCTGAAGCCGACTACCTCCGATATGATGTGCTCGAGAAGCAAGGGGCGGTCTCGAAACAGCAGCTCGATGCTGCCACGCGCGATTTCCAGGTCGCCCAGAAGGCGCGTGAGGCGGCCGAGCAGGAAGTCAGCCGGGCGCAAGCCCAGCTCGCACAGGCGGATGAAGGAGTGCGAATCGCTGAGAGCCAATTGACTCAATCGCATGGCATGATGCAGCAGGCTCAGGCTGCCACCGTTCAAACTGAAGTAAGCAAGCATCAATTCAACGTCTCGAGCGCAGCGATCCTACAGGCCAAAGCGGCCTTGAAAGAAGCACAGTTAAATCTCTCCTACACCAACATCACCGCCCCGACTTCCGGGCGAGTTGGCAAAAAGAGCGTAGAAGTCGGGCAGCGGATTCAACCTGGTCAACCGCTACTGATAATCGTCTCCGAAAAGACTTGGGTTGTCGCCAATTTCAAGGAAACACAGGTCGAGCGAATGCACCGCGGTCAGCCGGTAGAGATTAAGGTTGATTCGCTGCCGCATCACAAGTTCTCCGGACTAGTCGACAGCTTCGCTCCCGGATCCGGAGCAAGTTTTGCGCTTCTGCCTTCCGATAACGCTACCGGCAATTTCACCAAAATAGTGCAGAGAATCCCGGTAAAGATTCTCTTCAATCAGGAGAGCACCAGAGAGTTTCAGGGAAGATTAGTGCCAGGGATGTCGACCGTCGTAAGCGTCAAGATTAATTGATGTCTGCTCCCGAGACCGACGAATCGCAAGCACTAGAAGCCATTGAAAAGGTATCCGTTCGCAGTTGGCTTGCCGTGATTGGGGCCGCGCTCGGCGCTTTTATGGCAGTGCTCGATATTCAAATTACAAACTCTTCGCTGCCTGACATTCAAGGCGCACTCGGAGCGACACTCGATGAAGGAACCTGGATTTCCACCTCATACCTGGTGGCAGAGATAGTAGTAATTCCGCTTACGGTCTGGCTCTCTCGCGTTTTCACTACCAGAGCATACGTAATTGCAAATGCCGTCCTGTTCATTGCCTTTTCAATCTGCTGCGCCTGGGCCTGGGATCTCCAATCGATGATCGTCTTTAGAGCGCTGCAAGGTCTCACCGGTGGCACGCTGATTCCGATGGCTTTCAGCATCGTTCTGACCACGCTGCCTCCGTCGAAAAGAGCGATTGGCATGGCAATTTACGGAACCACGGCTACCTTCGCGCCTTCGATCGGACCGGCTCTGGGCGGCTGGTTGACGTACAATTTCAATTGGAAGTACATCTTCTATCTGAACATCTTTCCCGGCGTCATCTTTATTACTCTGCTCTGGCTGACGCTGCCCAGGGAAAAGCTTAGATTGGATCTCTTGAAACAGGGCGACTGGTTGGGAATTTTCACAATGGCCGGCGGGCTCGGCTGTTTGGAGATAGTGCTGGAAGAGGGCAACCGCAAAGACTGGTTTGGCTCTCCTTTCATCGCTACATTAGCCGTCATCTCCGCCGTTTCACTGGCTCTATTTCTGTGGATCGAGCTTCGACAGAAGAATCCACTCGTAAATTTGCGCCTGCTCTCTCGACGAAATTTCGGACTGGGATCGATCGCCAACATTACCCTTGGTTTAGGCCTATACGGATCGATCTACCTTCTGCCGGTCTATCTTGCACAGTTGCAAGATTACAGCTCGCTGCAGGTAGGCCAGGTGCTAATGTGGATGGGATTGCCGCAACTTCTCATTATTCCGTTGGTACCGCGCATCATGCAGCTCGTGGACACGAGATACATGCTCGCCTGGGGCCTCTGCTTATTTGGCTCGAGTTGCTTCATGAACGCGTTCATGACTCACGACAGCTCCGGTCCGGAGATGATCGTCTCACTGCTTGTAAGAGCGCTCGGGCAGCCGTTTATCTTTATACCGCTGTCCGCATTGGCGACGAGCGAAATCGAAAAAGAGCAATCCGGCTCAGCTTCCGCTCTCTTCAATATGATGCGCAACCTGGGTGGATCGTTCGGAATTGCTATCATCTCCACATTTTTGACGCACCGAGAACAATTGCATTCAAGCCGCCTCACTGAATCAATCAGCGCCACCAGCACCGTCGTTCAAAACAGAATTTCGGAGTTAACCCAGACGATGATAACAAGCGGGTCCGACCCCTACACTGCTCATCAGCAGGCTCTTCAGTTAATAGCCGCAACCGTTCGCCGCGAAGCCCTGGTAATGGCGTATAACGACTCCTTCTTCATCCTTGGCTGCGCGCTTTTCGCTTGCGTGGTCACCGCCTTCCTATTACGAAAGGCGAAAACAGGAGCCACAGCCCCCGCCCATTAGCAATCGAAGAAGAGAAAGCGCTTGCCGATCGAACGGGCGGCTGCCAGAGCCACATCTCGATACAATGCCATTTCCCTTGCAGCTGATCGTTGCCAGTGAGCGCGCCGCCAAGGAGATTTGCCAAGGCTGTCGAAAAACTTAACAGCCCGTATACATACGCTCAGGCTGGTTCCGTACATTCCCAATTCGAGGTAGAACGAGATGGGAGATCTGAGACAGCCAGACTCTTTTGACGCCCAGTTACCATTCCAGAATCCGCTCGAGACTCCAGCTCAATCAAGGCCGGCGGACAGACCGGTAGGACAGCTACCAGCCGGCGATTGGAATCAAGCTCTGACGGCAGAGCAGCTAAGACAGCAGCAAACTTCGGGCGATAAATTGCCCGGTCTCCAGATTGCGGCTGCCGAAAGAAATGCCGGGCAGACAGCGGCACCGACCGATGGAAAAGAGCAAGTAAGACCAGTCGGGCAACTGCCGGCCGGTGACATTAAACCAGCGTCTGTCTTGGACTTTCGTCCGCAGCCACAACCGGCCGGCGACCAACCGGTTAATCAACAATTTAAAGCAGGCGACCAAAAGGTCTTTGCAGCCGTCCCCAACGACCAGGCTCAGAAGCCAGGCGACCGCCCGGCTGCCACGCTTAAACTTGAAGACGCAAAAACCGTCCAGATGGTACTTTCCACCCTCAAAGAGTTGCAGGGAGCGCTCGGAATTACCGATGAGCGCATGACCAAGATTGAAGCCGAGCTCAAAAAAGGTGAGTTCGGCGCAGAAACACGCAAGGCATACAATGCAGCGGCCAGAATGCTGGAAAACCATGTAATGGGAAATCTGGTGCTTCTAGACAGCCGGGGCGTCGAGATTCCGGCTGGTTGTCCGCTGGAACCACCAACCGATCCCAGAAGCGGCCGGCATATCATGCCTGAATGGTATCGGGCCCAGTTGCAGAACGGCGATTTAAAATTGAAACTCACCGTCGGTGAAGACAAAGTTCCAACTACTCAAGAAGTAGCCCAATTGCGCGCAGCAGGCATCTGGAGCACGCGAGCGATGTCACTCTTGGAGTCGACGATCATTCACTCGAACGCCGCCCGCATCGAATCTCAAATCAAAGAGATGAATTTCGAGGGCCGTTTCAACGGCTGGCTGCCGAAAAAGGACATGAGCGACCACGAAAAGGAGCAGTGGACTTATGCTGCTCAAAGCTGGATGAACCAGTGGATTCAAGTCAGGAACTATGCTCACTCAATCGCCCAGCTCAATGTCGCCACTCGCGAAAGCACTAATCCGGACAAACTTTTCGGCATCACGGTTCCGAAATGGACATCCATTGCACAACAAGTATTCTCCGATCAGGCTCTCAAAGATGAGAACTTTCCAGGAAAGGTTGTTCGTGACGAAAAGGGAAACATCAAATCAATCGCCATCGACATACCCAAAACACTCGAGCGAACCGGCGAGAATCTCGAACAGATGCGAAAGCTGGAAAAGTGGCTGGAGAAGTACGGACCGCAAGTAGATCAACTCATGAAGGAAGTGGCTCTGGCAGCCTCCAAAGAAGGGCGCGTCCTTGGTTGGATGGATGTCCCGGTGGAGGGCACGATCAAACCGGACGGTTTCAATGTCACCGTCATGAAGAAGGAATCAGACCAACGCGGCGGGTTTGTCGAAGTGCCGGTGATGAAGCAGCACTTCAACAGCGAAGTCGAAGCAGAGAAGGCTTTAGCCGAGCTCAAGAAGCAGTTTGCAGACAAGCCCGAGATGACAGTCACCAAGGAGAAGAACGACAAAATTGACTTTTCTCCCAATCCAGGTTTCTTGCTCGGTGGACGCAAGCTAGCCGAGGGAGAACAAGAATTCAATCTTAGAGAATTCCGCTTTACGGCAAAAGAAGTGCAAAAAGACGGACAAAAAATGATCGCCGTCACTAGCACTCAGAAGTATCAGTACTCCTGGTGTCCCTATGATCTGATCGCCAGCGACAAGAAGACTACAGTTTCGGGCACCGAGCAGCAACCGGTCTATTACAAGCCGGACGATTGGTTAGTGGTAATGGATGCCGGGCGCACAATGATGATGCAAGCGAAGAACTTGCCTCGCTTCGAAACCGAGGGAGCTTCCTGGCATTACGGCATGAAGGGCGCAACCATGGCGATGGATGTCGGCTTTATTGCACTCGGAGGATTCGAGGGCGCGGCCATTTGGCGAACAGCTGCCAAAGAAGCGACGGCCCAGGGTGTGAAGATGGCGGTCAGCACCGGCATAAAAGAGATCGCGCTCAGCCGTGCCAGCTGGCACGGCTTTTTAGGCGTAACCGGAGTGATGGGACGGCCAATCGAGGCCGGCTTTGGTCACTACGGACACGAATTCATGAAGTATCGCAGCTATGCGATGCTCGCAGACATCACAATGAACACTCTGCCGCTCGGAGATTCCCTGCGAAAGGCCTGGGCAGCCTCGCGCGGTGCGGCCTTCGTCGAGCGCCAAAGCGCTGTCAAATCGTTGCTGGATGCAAGCAAGCTTCATTCAGCCACACAATGGGGACTGTTTGGAACTGAGATCGTGATGATCGGAGACATTCTCGGCAAGGCGATTCCGGACATGCTGGCCCAAACCAAGGCAGAGAACTTGAGCAAACAGATCGAGCAAGCCAAGCAGTATCGCGGACCGGCCTTTTCACCTGACACTCCGACCATGCTCAAGGTGGACTCGTTAATCAAGGAGACGGAGAAAGTCAAAGCGCTCGAAGCCGGCTCGGCAAAGCGCAAGACAGAAGAAGCTGCCCTTACGAACCGCCTTACCACAAGCTTCCTCGACAGCAAGAATCCCGAAGAGAGATTGGCTGCCGGTTTGGCTTTGATTAGTCTCAAGGGCAAGCAAGGTCTGCTGGCAAGCGAAGTGATCGGGCAGCGCAACATTGAAAAAAAAGTAGAGAACATAACGCTCGGCGATGTCCAAAAGTTTCTCTCGCAATATCAGCGCAATCAACTCGGCTCCCTTCTAACTCAATATGATGCGCAGCTGTCGGTCAAAGCGCCCGAGCTCTCTCTCAAGCGAACAGCGGAGCTCTTGGCGCAACCGGAAAACAGCCCGGAAAGACAGAAGCAGACTGAAAAACTATCCGAAACTTTTAATCAACTCAAACGGATGGAAGACAAGGTCGAAGAGCTTCAAACTGCACTGGAAAAGGCCAAGCAGGACAGAAAGGACGCCGAGCGCAAGTCCGGTGATGAGAAGGCCAAACTGGATGCAAACGTTACCAACCTCTCCGGGCAGCTGGCTAAAGCAAAGTCCGAATGGAATGCCGCCGACAAGAAGCAAGGAGTAGCAGCTGCAATCGGGCTGATCGCCCTTGGACTCAACAAAGAAAACGGCCAGCTCTCGCGTACTCTAGGCGGTGCAAAAGGTGAGGATGTCATTGACTTCCTGGAGCGGCAGGCAAAGACGTCAAACTCCAGCGAGGCCAAATATGTCGTTGGTGACATGCTCTTTCGCATGGGCCGCGCCGATATCTGGCAATGGGGCAGCATTTGCCAGGACATCTTGAAAGACGCCGGCATTAAAGATCAAGCTCAAGCTAGAAATCTCAAGATCGCCGCGATGTTCAACGATAACGCTCCCAGAATCGGTGAGCTGCTCGAACTTATGAGATACGATCTCGAACCAAAGCTTGACCGGCTGCCCGACGCCGCAGACCGCGCCAAAGCGCTCGCGCATACATATGGCCGCGACTCGCAAGCATATCAAGATACCTTGCTATCAGTAATACGCAATCAAAAGGAAGACTCCGATGTGCGAGCAATGGCCGCGCGCCTGCTGCTTACCTGCAGCGCCGGCACGAAGGAAGAGCGCCAATCCATGTTGCAACAATGCCGTGAGGATTGGCAGAAATTCTCGGCAGAACCGGGACGCTTTACCAAACAGTTTATCCACACCTTAAAATCCGATCTAACCAGAAACACTGACGGCGGCAGCGACGCCCAACGGCAACTGCTGCTGGACAGCAAATTCCGGGCAGCGATCGCTCTGTCTGAACTGGGTGGACCGGTCGAGCTCGGGATCGACGCGGAGATCAAATCTAAAACCACGCAAGCCTTGATTGATTGCTTCGACTACACTCAACCGGCTATTGCCTTGCAAGTGCTACCACATTTGGTACCAAAACGATTGGGTGAGCTTACCCAGCAACAATTGAAGGACGTGCGCGATACATTCCAACAGATGCTGGGAGCCGGGACCGAAGCAAATCGCAACACCGCCGATGCTATTGCCAATGCGCAGTCACGAACACCGCTTCGCACGGCGATCATTGAAAAGCTTCCTCATGTTCTGGCCGGAGCCTCCGATCGACAAAAAACCGAGATCGCAAACACACTGAAGGGAATCATCTCTTACGACGATCGCTACCAGAACTTCTTTGCCGCCAGCTCGCCGGAGCTCAGAGCTGCTGCCATCAAGACTTTGACTGAGCTTTCCGCCAACGGCTCCGACGCAGCCAAGGCCGATGCCATAAAGCTTAGCAACGCCCTGGTCGGCATGGCTGAATCGCAAAAGCGTGATGCCAGCCCCGATGTCAGATTGGCTGCGTTGAACGCGCTCGAGAAGCTCAAAGCGACCGATTTGCAGTCCACCGCGCTCAAACTGCTGAAGACGGAGAAAGATCCGCTCGTGCTCGACAAGCTCTGGTCGCTCGAATACTCCGAGCGCAGACCGGATTTGAACTCGAAGCGTTCGATGGCGGCCTTCGAAAGCGCAAAGCGCAAACTGCTCGAAGGAGTAGAAGCCACCTCTCTAAAAGACGGAAAAGAATTGATCGCTCAACTGATGAACACCGGCACTATCGGTCAACGGCAGGTCTGGTGGGAGACACTTCGCAAGCAGGCGCAGGGAGACGGCAGCGAAGCACAAACTGCCAGGAGAGCGCTGGCCCACATGATCATCTCCGGACAGAGCGATCCGCTTGCTTACGCGGCACGCACACTAGCCGGCATCTGCGAGAAAGAAGGTCCGAAGGCTGGAAAGGAGATGGCAAACCTAATCGAGCGCTGCCTGCTCTCGTCTCCGAGATTAAATGCTGACGCTCGCAGCCACCTGCTCAAAGCGCTCGATTCACTCCAGCCGGGAACAGCCGGAAGCCCGATCAGCCGGGAGGATGCAGCGGTGGTTGTAGCAACAGTGCTCGAACGCGACCTGCGCAATCTGCCGCGGCACAATGTTCCGGAAAATCCGCTGGACAGCCGAACACTGACGGTCGATACAGCCAACTACCGCAGCGGAGAGCATATCGGGCTGCAACTGGAGGCGATCCGCTACTTGCAGAAATACGCCAGCGACAAGGTGATACCGATTTTGGAGTCACTGGCCGAGGACAACATCGTACGCGATCCCTCCGGGCGACCGACCAAGGTCAGCTATCCGAACGGCACCAGCAAGGAGTTCGTCTACGAAGGAGCGACAGCCGGATACGTCAAACAAGTAATCGAGCAACCAAGTGGTGAAGTTTGGACCCGCGGCGATCTCAACGGCCAGCTGTTTACATGGACATCCAATCAGGGCGGCAAGCGCTTGAGCCGGGACGAAGTCGTCCTTCGCAATGGCGAATACAGTTATGAAGACGAGAAGCAAATCCGGCATACATTTGCCGAAAATGGCTCAGAAGTTCAAGCGAAGAGCGGTCAAGTTCTTAAGGTCACTTATCCGGACGGCAAGGGTCGCTCATTCACATATGAAACTGTTGACGATCGATTTTCTCCGGGCGGGCGTCTCAATCGCATCAAAACCGTCACTGAGTTTCCCAATGGTGAAACCTGGACCCGCAGCGACAAAGACAAAAATACGTTCACCAATAGCAAGGGCGAGACGATGCGGTCCTATTGTGAATTCGTCAAGGGCAACTTCTACACCTATGGCAGCCGCGGCGGCGAACTCGGAACGTTCTGCCGGGTAACTCAGATTGGCAACGGCTCGGTCATGGAAGTATTCACTCCCAGCGGTGCGCAGCTGCAAGTAAGAAACGGGGCCATCACAGAAGTCTCACCAGGAGCTGTAAAGCACAGCGTTCATCCGTCCAGCGAGATTCGCGAATCAGCCAAGACGCTTTTGGCGTTACTTCGCGATGGTACCGACCTTGCCAGCGCGCAAGCGAAAGAGCAGCATATCAAGTCAGCCGAGCAATCGAAGAAAACCGGTCAACAACTGGCTGATGACATCGGGAAAGTCCTGGGCGACAGTCGGATCGACAGCGCAACCGTTTGCAGAGCAATTTTTGCCTGTTGCATTACTAACCCGATTAACAGCGTTGAAGACCCGCGTCGATTCATTCTCCAGCAAGCGATGAAGGACGCACACCCACAGGTTAGAATTGCAGCAGCCCGTGTCCTGTTCGAGCGAAGCGACCTCAAGAGCGATCGCGAGCAAGCAGCCGTGGTTTTGACCGATCTCGAAAAGAACAGCAGCCGCCTGGCCTACCGGAAGGATGTAGCGAACTTCCTCAACGAAGTGACTGCGGTCAAAAACAAAGATGCATTTCACCCGGATGATTGGAAGCTGATCTGGGAAGCACGCAAGAACACCGCTGACAATCCGCACAAAGAACCGGACAGAATCAGACAGACAGTTGATCTGGCAGACGAGACCGACACCGAATTTCAAAGGGCCTTCGAGCGTGCCAAGGTCGAACTCTCCAAAGGCGATCACAAAGCGCTGTCAATGAGCTGGAATCAATGGCACCGCTGGTATGTCGACCACGACCTTCGCCTGCTTGAGCCGGTGAACTTCGCGCAGCTTCAGCATGCCGCAGCCCGCAAGCGTTGGGAAGGACATTCCTGGGAGTGGAAGACCAGCTCCTGGACATTTATTCGAGAAGAGGAGCAGAAGGCCAGAGACGCACAAGTTCCTTACTTCTGGGCTCAGTTCAACCAGTTGATCGACAAGGCTCGCACCAGGGGTGATAAAGATCAGGAAGGGATTGAATCTCGCGAAGCATTGGCTTACATCATTATCTCCGGCGGTGAATCCTTCACCCCACAGCTGAGCAAGGAGTCAGTCAAGAGAGCAGCAGATGGAATTCTGGATATTTGCAAAGGCAAAGGTCCAGGCCGAGACGACCTTGCTTGGGCGCTTAAGACTTGCCTGGTGGAACAGCCAAAGCTCGACCATGCAATTCGCAGCACACTGCTTGAAGCGCTGGACGAATTGGTGGCACCGAAAGGAAATATCAGCAAGGAGAGCGCTGCCAATATAGCAGCCCTGGCTTTAGAAGCAGAATTTCGCAATATGCCTAAGCAGGGCGAAGAAGGATATGAGGCCAGCATCAAGCTGCAAACAGATCTTCTCGATCGCCTGAAAGCGAATGGTAATCGTGACATGGTGCCTGTGCTGGATGCGATCGCCAAGTTTCACCGCGTCGAGCAGCTCAAGAAGAAAGCCGCCGAACTAAGCGAACAGATGAAGCGTTAACAGCTTGACTGCCGGCTGGCGGTAAGCAGGCTTCAGAGGCAGGCAATCCCACACCAAACTCAATCGGCTTTGATTGAGCTACTGCTTGCGTCAGCAAGGACCGCCTGAGACTGATAAATTGAGATTCGGATGACTTAAGATTTGCCGTTGTCAGCATTTTGCATCTGATAAATCACCTTTGAAAGAGCAAAGATAACGGAACTGCCCGGATCATACTTGCATTCGGGCAGCCACCGGCGCCATTGAGAAGTCTCAAAATCTGTACTGGTGCCTTCTATTGCAATTGTAAAGGACCGGCAAAGCCTCAAAGATTGATGAAAGGTTCATCGGTTATAAGATCGACTAAGCTCCGGCCAGTTAGTTGGGAAAGTCCAGCTGAAATGCTGGCGAAAAATCCATCCGGTATAAGATGGGAAAGTGCTAGTGCTTGCTACATATCTCGTATGTAGTCCAAGGAATCATGATCAAAAACGGACCTTCATCCGACAGAATTGCTCTCCGCCTGTTCAGCGCACTCCTCCGGACAGGTTATTCGGCTCTCTTCAAGCGACGAACAATTGTGTCCGGCACGAGCTTAGCTGATGGCTGGTCAAGCATGGTCTCGTTCAAACTGTGCAAATCTGCGGTTACCGTTACAGCGCTGGTTGCCTCAGCTTTGCTTTGTGCCTGCTCCAAAGGGCCGGAGCAACCGTCTCCAGCAGCGGAGAAGCCTGGACCTAAGTCCGGTCATATTGCCGTGTCGCCGGAAGTGGCCTCCAAATTCGACTTCCGCACCGAACCGGTGCACTTGCAAGACATCGTCGTTCCCTTGCATTTGACCGGGCGAATCGAGCCGGACATCGGTAA
Organism: Candidatus Obscuribacterales bacterium; assembly: GCA_020050835.1. Taxonomy (GTDB): domain Bacteria; phylum Cyanobacteriota; class Vampirovibrionia; order Obscuribacterales; family Obscuribacteraceae; genus JAGVKB01. The sequence goes on from JAGVKB010000142.1 coordinate 140,917, forward strand.
AGAGGTAGAGGTAAGCACCCGCATCTCAGGTCGAATCGAACGAGTACTAGCCGGCCCCGGTCAGATAGTCAAGCCTACGGACCAGCTGGCTATTATAGACAGCCGAGAAATCACTGAAATTCAAGCTGAGTTAATTGAGGCACAAGCCAAGCTTAACATTGCGAAAGCCCATGAAGACAGAGAGAAGGTGGTCTACGAAGAACAATTGTCCCGGCCGAAGGGGCTGATCGACGCCAAGACACGTTTCAACCAGATGAAAGTGCAGCAAGGATTAGCCGAAGCGGAATTCAAGCGGATACAAGGTCTGTTCGTAGAGAAAATTGCGGCCACAAAGGACTTCCTCGTAGCTCAAGCAAACTTGGCGAAAGTGCAAGCTGATTACGATCAGGCGGTTCTCGACTTGCAAAGGGAGCAACACCTATTTGAGAACAGGGCCCTTATGAAAAAGGATTATCAGTTGGCCCAGGCTGAGACTGCCAGACATCGGCAGCACTTGAATACGCTAATACAACGTCTTGAATTCCTCGGAATGACCAAGCCGATGATTGATCAAATTCTCAAAACTGGATTGATCAGCGCCCGCATTCCAATTCGCGCCCCAATCGCCGGAATCGTTGGGAGACACAGTATAGGCATCGGAGAGACGGTTGAACCGAACAAGACCATCTTCACTGTCATGGACTTAACAAATGTCCTGGCTACCGCCGACTTACCGGAAGCCGATTTGCGTCAAGTGCGATTAGGCGACAAAGTCAAGGTAACGGTCTCAACCTATCCAAATGAGACTTTTGATGGCTTGGTAAGTTTCATCAGCGATAGCGTAGATCCCCAAACGCGAACTGTACTGATACATGCGCGCCTGCCAAACCCATCTTACAAATTGCGATCGAACATGTTCGCTGAAATTGAAACACAAGGAAGAGCAAAATCCGTTCTCGCTTGCCCAAAATCGGCCGTTCAGGAGCTTGAGGGTCGGACTGTAGCCTTCGTCTCAACGCCCGAAGGCTACCAGGAAAAGAAGGTGACAACTGGTGCCCAAAGCGAGTCATACGTCGAGATCAAGTCCGGACTGGCCGAAGGAGATCAGGTGGTAACCCAGGGCAGCCTGATGCTCAAGGCCGAATTGACATTTGGGCACTAACCAATGAACACTCTGAAAGGAAGGAGCGAATGTTCCGACAATGATTGAAAAAATCATTCAGTTCGCCCTCGAACAACGCCTGGTCACAGCAGGCTTGGCATTTGCAATTGCCGCCGTGGGCATTTGGAGCATTCTCAATCTGGCAATAGACTCATTTCCAGACGTTAGCAACGTACAGGTTCAAATCATTACAGAACCTGAAAGTATGGCGAGTGAGGAGATTGAGTCATTAATCACATTCCCGATTGAAACCGCTTTGAACGGTCTACCCGGTATCACTAACATTCGCTCCAACTCCAGCTTCGGCTTGTCGGTCGTGACCGCCATTTTCGAAGACAACATGGACGTTTACTTTTGCAGACAATTAGTACAACAGCGCTTGATGCAATTGAAGCTTCCGGAAGGCGCTCCGCAACCAGCTCTTGGTCCGGTCGTATCCAGCTTCAGCAACGTTTATATGTATTACCTGACCAGCCGGACCAACGATTTGACCGAACTGCGCACAATTCAAGACTGGATCGTCGCGCGAAAACTTCTTTCCGTGCCTGGTGTCGGCAATGTCGTAAGTTACGGCGGATTCGTCAAACAATATCAAGTTTTCGTCAAGCCTTCGGCGCTCAAGGCTTACGAGTTAACGCTCGAACAGGTTGCAAATGCATTGGCCAGAAACAACACCAATGCCGGCGGCAACTTCATAATTGAAGCTGGTGAGGAAGTAATCATCCGCAGCCTGGGCCGAATAAAATCGGTATCTGATATAGGCAACATCGTCGTTAAGTCCTTTGAAGGAACGCCTGTTTTCATCCGACAGATTGGAGATGTCCGCATCGGACCAGCATTCAGGCGCGGCTCGGCCTCTATGAACGGAGACGGCGAGGCAGTTACGGGCATCGTACTAACCAGAAAGGGCGTGAATACCAAAGCGGTAGTTGAGCGAGTTCGCGAACGAATCAATGAAATAGCCAAGGAGCTGCCTGAAGGTGTAACAATTCACCCTTATTACGATCAAACGGATTTAGTTGATAAAACGCTCGAAACAGTCAAGGAAATTCTGCTGATGAGCGGAGGCCTGGTAATAGTCATTTTGGCCGCCGTCCTGATGCATATCCCCAGCGCACTGATTGTATCTGTAGTAATTCCGCTTTCCTTGTTGTTCAGCTTTATACTCATGAAATTTACCGGACTGTCGGCAAATTTAATGACGCTTGGCGCAGTCGACTTCGGCATCATTGTCGACGCCGGAGTTGTGATGGTGGAGAACATCTTCAGGCAACTTTCCCGCGCCTGGGAAGAGCACCCCACACGCGTCAACAGACTACCGATCATCATGAATGCCGCACGGGAGGTAGGCAGACCGATCGTGTTCGCAATCGCCATCATCGTGTCGGTTTATCTTCCGCTCTTCACGCTGGAAGGAGTTGAGGGCAAGATGTTCCATCCTCTGGCCCTGACCTTCATCTATGCTCTGGTCGGGGCGCTTTTGGTTTCACTGACGGTAATTCCAGTGCTTTGTTACTGGTTCATGAAGTCGAAGGTAGTGGAGCACCACAATCCGGCGCTCGAATTCGTAAAGCACAAGTACTTTCCTGTGCTCAATACAGCGATGGAGAAACCCAAACTAACTTTGGTCATCTCGTTAGCGGCGCTCGTCTCAAGCCTTTGCTTGATCCCATTTCTCGGCTCCGAGTTCATTCCTTCTCTCGATGAGGGATCAATTCTACTGCGAACAAAACTAGCTCCAAGTGTTTCCCACCTGGAGTCCTCGACTATGGCAACCCGCATCGAGCAGATAATTAAGACCTTTCCCGAAGTAACCGTCGTCGTCTCGAAAATCGGGCGGTCGGGAATGGGGTCAGACCTGGACGGAGTCGATAATGCAGACGTTTACATCGGTCTAAAACCAAAATCGGAATGGACAAGTACTAAGAACAAGGAAGAGCTCGTCAACAAAATGGCTGCCAAGCTAGATGGCATTCCAGGGCTGTTCTACAGCTTCTCACAACCGATCGCCGATATGATCGATGACTTAATAGCCGGCATCAAAGCGGCGCTCGGCATCAAAATTTTCGGCAGCGACTTGCAAAAGATTGACGAGATCGCCGGAGAGATTCAACAAGTACTTAAAGATGTTCCAGGCGCAGCTGACATTCAAAGAGAGCATGTGCTCGGGCTACCGCAGCTAAACATCCGTTTGCGTCGAGATGATATTGCCAGGCACGGCTTAAACGTGGCTGATATTCAGCGCCTGATCCAAACTGCCATCGCCGGCGAAGTCGTAACCGAAGTACTCGAAGGCAATAAGAGATTTGGCTTGTTGGTTAGATATCCTACCGAGTACAGGGATAAAATCAACGACATTCAAAACTTACTGGTCGACACTCCTTCCGGTGCTCGAATTCCTCTTAAGCAGCTCGCGGACATCGTCAAAGAACAAGGGATCGTAATGATCAATCGCGAGGGGCAAGAGCGGAGAACGGCCGTACTGTCAAACGTGCGCGGAAGAGACCTCGGCTCGTTCGTTCAGGAGGCTCAAGCGAAAGTCGACCAACGCGTCAAGCTACCAAAGGGTTACAGGATTGTCTGGGGCGGACAATTCGAGAATCAGCAGCGGGCGATGTCCAGACTGTCTGTCGTCGTTCCGATTGTGCTATTACTAATTTTCGTCTTGTTGTTCGCCTCGTTCAACTCTCTGAAGAATGCGGGGCTGATCATGCTCGTGGTCCCATTTTCAATGATTGGTGGCATAGTAGCACTGTTTCTTACCAAACAGACTCTATCCGTGCCTGCAATTATCGGCTTTATAGCACTGTTCGGAGTCGCCGTACAAAATGGCGTAATTTTGCTCAGCTACATAATGCAATTGCAGAAGCGCGGAAAGACCGTCCAAGAAGCCGCCGTAGAGGGGGCTCAGATCAGGTTGCGCCCCGTTCTCATGACTGCCCTGGTGGCAATCGTAGGTTTATTGCCAAAGATGTTCTCCGATGGTACGGGAGCCGAGATTCAACGCCCTCTGGCCACAGTCATGCTAGGCGGACTGGTTTCGGCAACCATACTTACTCTCGTGTTACTACCTACGCTGTACGCCTTCACCAATAAGGAGCGCGCTTCGGAGTAGCACCGAACCGGTTTGGAAATCATTGAAACAGTGAATACTCAGTTCAATCACGCAGAAATGAGGACTACCCAGTGAAGAAAATCACAGCAATCATCAAACCTCACATGCTGGATCGGCTGGCCAGCACCATGCGTAAGGCTCAGATTGCTGGAATTACAGTTATGGCAGCGCAGGGATTTGGTCGAGATGAGATAGACGCCGACGTCGAGTTGATCGGTTACCTGAGCGAACGCACTGTAGTCGAGATGATAGTTACCGACGATCGCGTAGATGAGATCGTACAACTCATTCAAAGGACTGTTAGCACAAAACACTCCGGCGACGGCATTGTGTTCGTATCCGATCTGTCGTCGGCAATGAGATTGAGTGATGGACGCAGCATTGGCAGCGCGCCTCAAGAAAATGGTTGAAAGACTAATACAATTTGCTCTAACCCAACGTCTTATAACTGCAGTCGCATTTCTCGCGATGGCAATCGCGGGTATCTGGTGCATTCTGAAGCTACCAGTCGACTCCTTTCCCGATGTGAGCAACGTCCAGGTGCAAATCATCACCGAGCCAGAGACAATGGCTACCGAGGAAGTAGAGTCGCTGGTCACCTTCCCGATTGAAAATTCATTGAATGGCCTGCCCAACATCGCCAAAGTTCGCTCAAACTCCAGCTTCGGGCTTTCCGTCGTAACGGCTATCTTTGACGACGAGACAGATGTCTATTTTGCCCGTCAAGTCGTTGCCCAACGACTCAACCAGCTGGAGCTTCCAGAAGGAGTTCCACAACCAAAGCTCGGTCCGGTCGTATCAACATTTAGCCGGGTTTACTGGTACACCCTTTCCAGCCCACGACACGACTTGACGGAACTACGCACTATTCAAGACTGGTTCGTCGCTCGCCGCATACGAGCCGTCCCCGGCGTAGCGAATGTCCTCAGTTATGGAGGATTCGTCAAGCAATACCAAGTGCTCGTTTACCCGGCCAAACTGCGCGGGTATGGCATCACCATCAAGGACGTTGTAGATGCCTTATCAGACAACAACTCGAATGCAGGTGGAAGCATCATCGAAAATGCCGGCGAAGAGATAATCATTCGCGGTATCGGTCGCATCGAGAAGGTTAGAGACATCGGCAATATTGTTCTAAAGACCGTCAGTGGCACACCGGTGAAAGTCAGACAGGTTGCGGACGTCTTGATTGGTCAAGCCTTCAGACGCGGTGCAGGCAGTGCAAATAGCAAAGGAGAAGCGGTACTGGCGCTCGTTCAAACTCGCAAGGGAGTCAACACGAAAACCGTTCTCGAAGCTGTTCACAAGCGCGTTGCCGAAATTCAGGAAGATCTGCCCGACGGCGTTCGCATAGAGCCATTTTACGATCAATCAGAGCTGGTCGACAAAACCATTCACACCGTAATAGAGATCCTACTATACAGCGGCGGACTCGTGGTAATCGTACTTGCTGCAATCCTTATGCACATACCGAGTGGGCTGATTGTCGCTGTAATCATTCCGCTGTCACTTCTGTTCAGCTTTGTCTTGATGCGATGCACCGGGCTGACGGCGAATATGATGACCCTTGGTGCCGTTGATTTTGGAGTAATCGTCGACGCTGGCGTGGTAATGGTAGAAAACATTTTTCGACAACTCGCACGTAGCGATTGTGATCTAAATGGCAACATCAAGCACCGACTAACAGTTATTCTCGTGGCTGCGAAAGAGGTCGGCCACCCGATATTTTTTGCCATCATGATCATTATTGCGGTCTATCTGCCGCTGTTTACGCTCGAGGGCGTCGAAGGAAAGATGTTCCACCCGCTGGCTCTTACTTTCATTTATGCACTAGCAGGAGCACTTATTTGCTCGCTCACGATTATTCCGGTCATCTGTTTTTGTGCGCTAAAAAGACAGATACATGAACGCAAGAATCCAGCATTGGAAGCGCTGAAGCGCTTCTACAGGCCGTTCCTGATCGGCGCGATCGACAGTCCCCGAAGCACAATGGCAATCGCTCTCATCTTCCTGATCTTTAGCTTCTGCCTGGTGCCATTTCTTGGCTCTGAGTTCATTCCATCGCTCGACGAAGGACAGATTCTGCTTAGAATCCGATTTACTCCCAGTATCGCACTCACTGAAACCGAGCGAGTAGTCAAACACGTGGAAAGACTGGTTGGACGATTTCCGGAAGTAACCAACACCGCGACCAAAATAGGCAGATCGGGGATGGGTGCCGATTTCGACGGAGTAGATTACGCCGAGATGTTGATCTCGCTCAAACCGAAACCGCAATGGAAGACCGCTCGCAGTAAAGAAGAATTAGTGGTCTTGATGTCGCGCACTGTCGAGGTGGTACCTGGAGTTCTCTACAGTTATTCGCAACCAATCGCCGATGCTGTCGAGGATCTTGTCTCGGGAATACGCTCCGATCTCGGAATCAAAATTTTTGGCGATGACATGATAGTGCTTAACCAGCTTGCTCTGAACGTGCAATCGATTGTTTCAAACATTCCTGGAGCAGCCGATGTACAGAGGGAATACATTCTTGGTCTGCCCCAGCTTAAGATCAAAGTCGACCGGGATACTATCGCCCGCTACGAGTTAAATGTAGCCGATGTGTTGAATATCATTCGAACAGCAATCGCCGGACGCGTCGTTACCGAGGTCTTAGAAGGCACTCAACGCTTCGGACTCCTTGTGAGATTTCCCAAACAGTTTCGCGACAGTGTGCCGGATATCTCTTCCGTCTTGATTGAGTCGCCAGAAAGAGCAGTCATTCCACTTAGTGAACTATGCGATATCAATGTCGCCCAAGGAACTGTCGCCATCAATCGAGAGGATGGGCAAAGGCGCACAGCAGTCTTAGTTAACGTGCGCGGGCGAGACCTCGGAAGCTTTGTAGCTGCGGCTCAAGAGGCTGTAGACAGGCAGATCAAGCTTCCCAAGGGATATCGTATTCAATGGGGCGGACAATTCGAGAACCAGCAGCGCGCCATGACTCGACTTACCATTGTAGTGCCGATCGTCTTGTTCATTATTTTTGTTTTGTTGTTTGCGTCCTTTCATTCATTGAAGAATGCCGGACTGATTATGCTCAATGTTCCCTTTGCTTTGATCGGCGGTATCATGGCATTATTCATCTCCGGACAACATTTATCCGTACCGGCCATCATCGGTTTCATAGCTCTATTTGGAGTAGCAGTTCAAAACGGAGTCATTTTGGTCAGTTACATAATGCAACTCCAAAGGCACGGACACTCCGCTCGAGAAGCTGCAATCAAGGGAGCCGAAGTAAGATTTCGTCCAGTCTTGATGACAGCGCTGGTAGCTATTGTCGGACTGCTGCCAAAGATTTTTTCTGACGGAACAGGCGCCGAGATTCAGCGGCCGCTTGCCACTGTTTTGCTGGGAGGACTGGTATCGGCCACGATCCTCACTTTGATCGTACTGCCGATGTTTTATTCATTGCTAAACAAGAACTCCGACCAGGTTAGCGCGCAAGAGGAAGACAATTCACCTTCCAAGTAAACGACTCCGCCGACTGGTCGAAAGATTTGATGCGATCGCTCACTACTTACCTGACGGAATTGTCGGAGCATAAACTGGTGGCACCGTCGCTCCCTGTGCACCGCCCGGACGGATAAGAACTACTGCCAATGCAGCTGGCAACAGGTACAGTAAGGCGCGATAGCGACCGACTCCCGGACGGACTTCAGGCGGGCGCACTTCGGATCCACCTCGCTTTGCCACCTCAGCTTCCAGCAGCCGTTCCGGCAGCTCTCTCCTGGCGATCTTATCCAGACCCGAGTAGTCAGGTGGCTTACCATCTTGCGGCGTTGCTGCCTTGTGAGCAGTCTCCAGCTCGCTCAGACCTTCAGCAACCACTTTCCGGAGTTGTGCCAGCTCTGTCTTTTCGCTCGGCAAATCAATATCAACTGTCTCGCCCTTGATCCGCTTGTCGATCTTTTCGAGCAACTGTTGCTTATCCTTGATCGATTGCGCAGCTTCCGCCACAAGATTTCTCGACTGCCCACGGAATGTCGCCACTCCGTTTTCGACTTTGAAGTCTCTAGCTATCTCGCCTTCGAATTTGACTCGCTCAGCTTCACTGAAGGCAACTCCCTCTGGAGCTGGCAGCCCGGGAGTCGCCGAACCTTCAGCCGGACGAGTGGCAGCATCGCGCAGATGTCCGAGTACAGGCGACCGTTTTCCATGCGCTTCCACGCCGTTCAGGACAACTACTCCGTCGGCACCATTGTTTTGCACGAGCTTATAGACTTCACCCGTATCGATATGACGGAAGAATTTTCCCTCTCTGCCGTCGATCTTAACTTCAGTCATCTTATCTTTGTCGTACGGTTTCACCTCGGTGCCTTCGGTAATAGGATTTCCTGTTGAGACAACAACATGCTCGCCTTCCCCACCAATCACCGTCCAGCTGGAGTCACCTACAGTCGCCTTCATTCCAATCTTGATACCACTACCAGGTATTACTTCTCGCGCAACAGGCGCAGCTGGCACAGCCACAGCTGGCAGCTTGGCCAGTTGAGCCTCAGCGTTGGTCAACCTTGTATTATGCTCACCCTGTGTCTTAGCTAGCGCTTCCAACTGTTGCTTGATCGCAGCGGTAGCTTCCGATCCTTGAACTTTCTCTACTTCAGCTAAACTGCGTTGTGCTTCTTCGACTTTCCGATTCAGCTCTGCCTGTTCGCGCTTCAGGTCAGCCAAATTTTGCTCGAGCACCTTGCGGTTGTCGGCCGAAAGCTTTTCAGCTTCCTTCAGTTTCTTCTCTGCTTCCTCTAGCTTTTTCCGCAGCTCATCTTGAGCTTTTTGCAGATCTGGAGCATCCTTTTCCAGCTTTGCACGTGCTTCAGCAGCCTTCTCTGCAGGAGGTCTTTCCGGACCTGCCGGTGGATTGTCGCTGGGTAGATTGGATTTGTTGGACATTGCCAGTTTGGTCAGCTCGCCTCCGGCTCGATCACTGACGGTAGCGTCCGCTACCTTTTCCTGAGACACCTTGAGAACGATGCTTTCACCCTCTCCCACCTTGTCCTGGACCGCAAAAATCTCCGTTCCTGGTTTACGCAGGACTAGCTTGCCGTCCTTGACACCAACCACATCGAGCTCTGCACCATCCTTGGTGCGATAGACTAGCTTGGACGCATCACCCTTCAGCCCAGTATCTGCCTCAATCTTGGTTGCTGGAAGAAATTGAGTATACTCGCCCTTACCTTCGAGAATCATCGTGGCCTTGTTGCGAAGTCTGTTAGTGCTGGCCTTTTGCTCAGCCTCTGTTCCCGGTGGTATTTCGAACTTTGCTTCGACGTCCGCCGCAGCTACCTCCTTACCTTCGGCGGTTCTGAACTTGCCGTCCTTAAACTCTACTTCCTTGCCTCCGTCTCCCTTTTCCTTGAAGACGATCTTGCCTTCCTTGCCCTTATGCTCTTCCTTTACTTCCACTTTGCCTTCATCGACAAGCTTCTTCGTCTCCGGACGCGGTTCCACTATCGCTGCTGGCGCAGCAGTATCACCGGGCTTCGTGAAAAAGCGCTTCAAGTAATAACCGAGCACACCGAGAGACCCCAGAGTAGCAATAGTCCCCCATGGATTACTGGACATCGTTTGAAGCATCTGAGCAATCGCTTGAGTTTGCTCAGGGGTCAATTCCGTCTTCTGGTCAGCCTTTGAAAGCTTATCCTTCGCCTCGGTCAATCTCGTTTCAAAGAATCCCTGATTCTTCACGAGCTCATCGACCTGCTGCTTGAGCGCCGTGGTTGCAGCTTCTCCTTGAACCTTTTGCACTTCCAGGAAACGGCGCTGGGCATCCTCAACTTTGCGCTTAAGCTCTTCCAGCTCTCGGTTTCTCTCATCGAGCTCTTGACCGACTTGCTTGCGTTCATCGGCAGTCAGCTTGGACGGATCTCGCAATTTCTCCTCTGACTCTGCCATTTTCTTGTGAAAGTCATCCTGAGCTTTTTTCAACTCTGGAATCTCTCTTTCCAACTTGGCTCGCTCAAAAGCAGCTCTTTCGGCGAGGCTTCCTTCCGGATTTGGATTCGGGTTGGGATTCGGATTTGGCTTGACTTCAGGATTCGGGTTGGGATTCGGCTTTACTTCCGGAAGCGGCGGAACAACTGGCGTTGTGCCCCGCTTGCGCGCCAACTCCATGTAAGCATCCTGGTAATGTCGCAGGAAATTCTCATCTTGTCTGATTTCTGGTCGAATCGCCACCGATGACTTAATGAGGTTCTCGCCCAATCTGACGTATTGATCTACACCGCTGCGAATACAAGCCAACGCAAAGTTTGCTCGCGTGGTAGCGGGAGACAGCCAGATTTCGTTGAGCGCTTCCTTACGTTGCAGTAGGAATTGCTTCTGCTCTTGAAGATCTTTGACCTGCTGAGCATTTAGTGAAAATTTTTGCGGATCTTTCAGCTTCAGATCTGCTTCTGCTAGCGCCTTTTCATTGTTGATTCGGTCTTGCTGCACCTTGCGTTGATCGATCCGATCCGATGCTCCAATCGCGCTGTAATAGTCTTGTGCAGCAAACTGAATCCCATACTGTTTTACATTTTGATGAGCCTTCTGTAAATGTGCATATGGATTATCATAAGCACCACTTTTACCGGTGTAATCGTTCGGTCTTGCGACCTCGCGCGTCCGCAGCAATGAATTCTGCGTCACCAGGTCCGGATTTTGCGCCGGAACCTGATCGCCTCGAGGTTCTCCAGGTCGAACCGGGGGCTGCTCTGGCTGTCGGCCAGTGAGCTGCTGAGCTCTTGCGTAATAACTGAAATCTTCAGGAGGCATGGAATTAGGCTCCGACAACAACGACTATCGCTTGTGCGATGCGTACTTTTTGTGACCATATCTCCAGCCCATCTGCATATATCCCACACGCTGTCTTTTTCGACAACGGTTTCACATCAGTTGATTAAATTTCTTTACCCCCGAATTAGCAACCACCATAACTTCCGAGCTACTTACCAACCGAAGGAACGGTCGGAGCAAATACTGGAGGTACCGGTGCAGCTTGGGACGACTGAGGCTTGAGCAACACAAGCGGTAAGGCAGCAGCAAAGATGAACAACACCCCTCTCAATCGGCCTGGGCCGCCGCTGTGGCCAGGTCGCGCCTCGACCTTACCCTCTACTCTTCCTTCGCCTGCTCGAGCCGCTACCTCTCCTTCGGCGATTCTGTCTGGTAGCTCCTTTGCTGCGAGGTCTTGCAACGGCTTGTAATTGCCGTGCTTTTCAGCCTGCTCGTGAGCCGATTCGCAAGTAGATAGTTTCTCATGCAGGTCCTTTTTAAGTTGAACCAATTCATCGCGTGTCTGCGGCAGCTCAGAATCGATCTGTCCGTCAGTTCTAGCTAGTTCTCGATCGATCTTTTCGAGCAGCTCCTTTTTCTCCTTGATGGATTTGGAAACCAGCTCCACAAGATTCCACGATTGCCCGCGACAAGTGGCCACGCCATTTTCCAACATCAATTCACGAGCAATTTCACGGGTCAAATTGATCTTATCGGCTTCACCAAAGGCGCTGCCGGATGGAGTTGCTTGTCCTTCGACTTTAGGCACAGAGGCTTGCGCCGAAGCGTCCGCCAAACCTGAAACAACCGGTGACCTGGGCCCTTTGGCTGAAACTTCATCTACCAGAACTAAAAACTTGTGCCCAGTCAGCTCTTGACCGCCGAGCTGTCTATCCACGTTCACAACTTTATAGACTTCATCTGAACCTGTTCGTCGATAGAATTCGCCTCTTTCACCGGCAATCTCTATCTTGTGGAACTTATCGCTCTCAAATGGTTGGAGCTTTTTATTAGCAAGATCGATCGTGCCAACTTTCATGACGATGACATGACCATCTACTGGATCTTGCCCGACTACTCTCCAGCTGCTCTCGCCTACCTGTGCTTCGAATCCAACCTTGATCTTCATGCCGCGCGTCTCAACCTCACCAGTGACAGGGGCTGGCTTGCCTCCCAAGGAATCAGGCGTTGCGGCAGGCCGATCTGCCAATCTACCCCGGGTCTCCTTCAACTGACCTTCCAGTTTCGCTATCTGATCTTTCAACCTTCCTAGCTCAGCAGCCGATTCAGTTCCGGACTGTTTGAGTTTTTCAGTAAGCTCGGCAATCTTTCCTTTTGACTCCTCCTGAGCTGTGGTCAAGTCTTTGACTTGTTTCTCAAGTTCTACTTTCGCCGCTTTTGCTCCCGCTTCTGATTCCTTTAACTTCTGATGCATTTCCACCAGCTTTGTTTGCGAGTCTTGCTGAGATCTGGTCAGATCTTGAATCTGTTTCTCCAGGCGTGTCTTTTCAGCTGCTGCGGTTGCCTCGGAATCTTGCAGCCTCTTTTGCAATTCAGCGCTTCTGGTTTGCGATTCTTGCTGCAAGGTATTGAGATCTTTCACTTGCTTCTCGAGCTGAGCGCTACGCGTCGCTTCTTGCTGTACTTTGGCCTGCAACTCGCTGATTCGACCTTGCGCTTCTTGCTGTCCTCTCGTCAGCTCTTGCACCCGCTTTTCCAGTTGCGCCTTCTCTTGAACACGAGCATTAGCCTCTTCATGGTTCCTTTGAAGATCCTGCTGCAACTTTCCAACCTGAGCTTGAGCTTCATTTTTAGCGACGGTCAGATCTTGGCCTTGTCTTTCAAGCTTCGTTTTCTGTTCGGCAGAAATCGTGCTGGAGTCTTGTAGCATTCTCTCAAGTTCGGCAATCTTGGCGCGCGCATCCCTCTGTTCTGACGCATGACGTCCGATCTCTCCTTCCAGGCGAGATTTTTCACCACTCAATGAGCTGATGGCTTCACCAGCTTGTTTTAGCTTTCCTTGTAGTTCGACTACTTGTTCCCGGGCTTCGCGTTGCCGTTGACTCAGGACCTCAATCTGGCTTTCCTGCTGTGTCCTTTCCGCAACAGCTGCTGCCATTGTCTCCTGAAGTTTTCCCTGCAACTCAGCTGTCCTCGCTGCCGACTCTTGCTGGGCTTTTGTCAGATCACTAACCTGATTTTCCAGACGCTGTTTTTCGGCTGCGGACTCAGTCATCGACCGCTGCAAACTCTTTTGAAGGTCGGTTACTTTGCCTGCCGACTCTTCCTGAAGCCTGGTGAGCTCCTGAACTTGCTTCTCCAACTGTGCTTTTTCTGTTACAGCTGCAGACGCAGATTCACGCAGCTTGGTCTCCAGCTCGGCGATCCTGCCTTGCGATTCATTCTGGCCCTTCGTGAGCTCCTGCAACTGCCTCTCCGACTGTGCTTTCTCCGCGGCGGCAATAGCGGCAGCCTCCCGCATCTGCTTCTGAAGTTCAGCTACCCGGTCTTGCGCCTCTGCCTGAGCTTTTCCGAGATCCAGTATCTGCTTTTCCAACTGAGCCTTCTCTGTTGCTGCTTCAATAGTAGCCTTGGACGCACCGATTAATTTGCTCTCTAACTCGGTAATCTTGCTTTGCGCTTCCTGTTGAGATGATCTCAGCTCCTGCAGCTGCTTCTCCAGCCGCACTTTCTCATCACCAGCCAGCGTTGTTGAATCAATCAGCTTTCTCTCAAGTTCGGCAATCTGGCTCTGAAAGTCAGAGCTGGACTTGGTCAGCCGATCGATCTCGCCTTGCAATTGAGCCTTCTGCTCGGCTGCTGCTTTAACGGCATCGTTAGCTTCTTGCAATAGTCTTTGCAGATCTGTTCCCTTGCTTTGCGATTCTTGCTGCGACTTTGTCAGCGCTTCAATCTGTGCGGTCAATCTTGCAGTTTCTGAAGAAGCAGCACTCTCAGTCTCTTGTAGTTTCCTTTGCAGCGCGACTACTTGTGTCTGCGATTCTTGCTGTGCCCTGGTTAAGTCCTGTACCTGTTTCTCAAGCTGAGCTCTCTCAACGGCTGAAGTACGATTGGACTCCTGCAATTTCCGTTGTAAATCAGCAACTTTGCCTTGCGCTTCTTGCTGAGCCTTAGTCGAATCCTGAATTTGCTTTTCAAGCTGCGCTTTCTGTTCTGCAGCACCTTCAGCGGACTCCTTCAGTTTCCTTTCAGCGTCAGCTATCTTCCCTTGAGAGTCATCTTGCACCTTCCGCAACTCTTCGATTTCGCGCTTGAGCTCTTCTCGTTCTTTCGCGAACTTATCATCACCTGGTTTATCCTTTGTTTCATCTGCCGGATTAGCTGTCGATGTAGCCTCAACCGGCTTGAATCCTGCTTCTAATTGAGCTTTAGTCACCACGCCTCGGGTCTGGTGCCCACTCTCGTGAGTAAAAATGGCTAGATAATCGCCAGGTTTAACGGACACCCAATCGGAAACACCACTAACACGCTCTCCCGGCTGCAGCTCCACTATTCTTGCCTTGTATTTTCCCTCGGTGGAGACATAGTCCTTGCCTTCACTGGCCATACGCTGCAGAACGCTTTCAATCGTCTTCTTCGACTCTGCTCTGCGCTCATAGGCTAGATGGGCCGGATCAAAATTCTGCCCAAAAAGCGTTCCAACCTTCTCTGACATTCTGTAATAAGCTGGCCGGCCGGTCAGCAGCTCGATTGGTTCTCCGGTCTTCGTATCGTAGTACGCCTTCTTAACTGCATTTGATTCATCAAGATAGTACTGGTTACCTTTCACGTGCGACTCATCACCATTGCTAACGAACACAAGCCGCCGTGCGTTTCCAGTCGTTTTTTCGTATCCCAATGCGCATGTCCGACCGTCGACTTCGCATTCGCGAAGGAATAGATCGAGCGCCTGTTGAGTCAGGCGACCTTCGGCATCAAATATAGTGATGTTCCAACCTGGCGCCTTCTCCGTTGCCTTTCTTTGAATGTAAGTCTCAATCCCCTCTGCCAGTTTCCGTTCTACAATTGCACCTTCAACTGTAGTATCGCCGATCAGAATCTCCCCTTTGGCATAGTAGTCGCGCTCAATACTTATACGGTTTGACCCATTGCGATCTCTAGTTGTGTCGCCAACATTTTCGGTGTCGTGGTGCCCATCGAGAGTCAGTCCTAACTCTTTCACTGTCTTACTGCACCAGTCGTAGACTTCCTTGGCAGCAACTTCGTCTACACAGTAGAGAGTTAGTCCTTTCGCCCCTTGTTCGGTTGTTCCGGGAGCTTGGGTACCTCTTCCAGCCAGGGATTGATCGATCCCATACATTTGATCTTGGGTTTTAAACGACTGAAGCTTTCCATGTAGTGGCCCTCCAGGTTGAGCAGCCTCAAAGAGTTTTGGAATCAGGTTTACCTGAACTCTAGCTAAGTCCTTCGCGCCGATTGTAGTCACATGGAGCTTTACGTCACCATGCGACGGACTGAAGTCGGGAGCCTGGAACCAGCTGGTTCCCTCAAACTTATAACTACGTCCGTCGACCTGATAGTCATAGCTAATGAACTGGCGTCCCTTACGGTCCACATGAGGACTGCCATCAGCTTTCGTCATCTTACGAGCTTCGATTACTACCTTCTTTCCATCCACCTCAGCCTCTTTGCGGAACAAGAAGTTGGGATCTGTTGCTGGTTCTCCCGCTTTTTTGTCACCTACGCCATCGGTTCCTGAGTTCTCTGGTTGCTCCTTACCAGGTTGAACTTTGGCTGGTTGCTCTTTGGCCGCTTGTTCCTTCGCTGGTTCTTCCTTGGCTGGTTGCTCTTTGGCTGGTTGCTCTTTGGCTGGTTGCTCTTTGGCCGCTTGTTCCTTGGCTGGTTCTTCCTTGGCTGGTTGCTCTTTGGCCGCTTGTTCCTTGGCTGGTTGCTCTTTGGCTGCTTGTTCCTTCGCTGGTTCTTCCTTGGCTGGTTGCTCTTTGGCTGCTTGTTCCTTCGCTGCTTCTTTAATCTCACCAGCTGGATCAACGGCGGGTTGAGCCTGATCTGATTTCTTCTCGAGTGCCCACTTTCCAGCTTTCCGAACCAGCATCCAGCCGGCGGCTGCCAAGGCTAGCAACAGGAGCGGATTGTCCGTCATTTTCTGGAGGCTTTCGGGGCTAATCCACCTACTATTCTTATCGGAATCCTCTGACCCCGGCGCTCCACCATGGTTCGAATCTCCACTATCAGCACCAGTCTGGCTTCCTTGTGGTTTTCCATCCCCAGGTCCCGGTTGTACTCCAGTTGGTCTGCCATCTCCGGGCCCAGGCTGTACAGCAGTTGGCTTTCCATCCCCAGGTCCAGGTTGTACTCCAGGTGGTCTGCCATCTCCGAGCCCAGGCTGTACAGCAGTTGGCTTTCCATCCCCAGGTCCAGGTTGTACTCCAGGTGGTCTGCCATCTCCGGGCGGAGGCAATACTACTTGTGGTGGCACAAACGGTTTACTCGGGTCAAATTCACTACCTGGTTCAGATTGACCCGGGCTGAGCTGACCCCGTTTACGTTGCAGTTCAACATAAGCATCGCGCTTGTGCCGCTGGAAGTTTGGATCCAGTTCAATTTCCGGTCGTAATTGTACGGCCTGCGCCAGCAGCTGTTCTCCCATTTGCGCAATCGAGTCTACACCGCTGCGAATACACGCAAAAGCCATATTTGCTCGCGCTGTAGCTGGTGAGAGATAGATCTCGTGAAGAGATTGTTCGCGCTGCAGCAAGTATTGTCTTTGGGCCTGTAATGCTCGTCGATCGGTGCCCTGATCGGCTCCGCTTTGGCCTGCCGTGATTGCTTGCTCGATTGCACTGCGACTGCGCATTGTTTGCATTCTGTCCTGCTGAACCAATTGTTGATCTATTCGATCGGCAGCCTGAATGGCGTTCTTATACAACTCCTGAGCAGGTTGAATTCCCTGCCCGCGCACTGTGTCAGCCGCTTGCTGCAGATGCTGATATGGGTTGTCGAATGTTCGAGCGTTTCGGTAGTCGTTTAAGCGACTGGAATCTATTCCTGGGCGTAGCCGCTCTCGCACAACTGCGTCGGCAGCACCCAGTGCTCGCGCAGTTTCTCGCGAGCGTGCATCGACACTCATATCAACAAGTGGTCGCACCGGCGTTAGTCCTGGTGGAACATCTCCAGGCTGAGCAGGAAAACCAGCACCATCAAATTGACGAAACTCTTGGGGGGCCATAGGCTGCTCCGACCGTAGCATCCTCCAGGCTCCGAACAGACCTGCAAGTGCACAGAATTTGGGTAACGTACTACCAGCCCAATGGTCTATATACGTATCAAAATATTTTTGGACAATACGGTTTTTACGAATCCGCCATCAACTATACCGGCAACCATTGATTTCGTTTGCCGAGCCCACTAAATAGAGAGAGGCGGCTCGCACCACCTCTCTGCCATTATCATGCGGCTTCCGCTGCCGGTTTTTCCGGTTCAGACTGCTTTTCAGCTGACTCCACTTCTTGAGCTTCTGCCGGCTCCTCAGGCGATTCAGTTTCGGCAGCTGGAGCTTCAACCTCGTCTTCCAATTCTTTAGCAGATGACTCCTCACTCTCCGCTTCCGGAGATTCCGTGCTTTCTGAACTCTCCTCACTGGGAGGTTCCTCTTCCTTTTTCTCGGCGTCATCCTCACTGGCTACGACTTCTACTGGCTCTTCTCCTGCCACCACCTCCTCCTTTTCCTCGTCACTTGCTGTTGGTTCCTCTGGTTTCTCTTCCTCTGCTTCCTCCTCTTTCTCTTCCTCTGAGCACTCTTCGCTAGCTACCGGTTCCTCTGCCTTCTCTTCCTCCGATTCACCAGCTTCTTCTTCCTTCTTACCTTCCAAACACACCTCACTAGCTGCTGTTTCTACTGTCTCTTCTGTTTCTGATTCTCCGCTGGACTCCTCCTCCTTCTTCTCGTCACAAGAGGATTCGCCTGCATTGTCGGACTCTTCTCCGCCAGCAGCCTCCTCGTCTTCCTTTGCCTCGCAACATGGCGCACTGGCCGCTTCTTCGCAGTTTTCCTCGCTCTTTTCTTCGCATGCTGCAGCCTCATGGCTGCTATCGGATTCGGTGTCTCCGGCCTGGCAGGCAGCCGCTTCCGTTTCCGTTTCCTCCGTGGACTTTGTCTCTTCTGACACTACTTCCGGTGCCTTATCCTCATCAACCATTTCAGTCTAACCTCCTAGCTCAAGCCGACACAAACCGCGCTCAAGCATATTCACGCCAAATGAAGACGATCCCCGCGTGAATAAACACGAAGGAAACCGACGCTCAATTTGAGACGTTTTTCGCAAGAGAGCTTCTATTAATTTTGTAGCAGATCTAAGTGGCTGCGTGTATGGTGGCAGAGGGAATTATTTGGTTAAATTTTGCAGAAGAACAGGTTGCTCCAAAGGCACCACTACTAGTGGCAGTAGTGCCCAGTTCAGATGTCGGACGATTTTCGCTTCTTGCCCAACCGATTCCAAAAATTCGACTCAGCCAGCTGTTATCCCCCGAACCCCTTAACAAAACAGATTAATGTCTACAGGACTGGGTAAGTTACTGACCGTAGTGACTTAGGACTGATTTCGACTGAAAAATGCCTCAAAAGTTAAGAGCTCTGCTAGCCGCCACCTTTGTCGTCCTTCAGCAGTTACCTTCATTTGAACGAGCTGCTCATGCACATTCCCGCGCAGACAGAGAAAATTCAAAACCTTCTCTGGCTCAGTTTCCCGCGCTTCCAATGCTGATGATGGTTGATCCTAGGAAGCAAGAGGCTTGGAAGGACCTTGCTCAACGTCTGTTAGACAACCAGTGGGACGTCACTAATAACATAGACCTTGCTTGCACGACATTGCCCGAGCTGCCGTCCGCTGATATTCGCCGAATAGCGTGCATTCACAGGTTGGCGCTTACATTGGCTTATGATTCCGATAGTCGGCAAACCAAGGCGGCAGAAAATTTACTATCAAACTGCACTGGATCGTTTGACAGCTCCTCTCTCAAGGACAGAACTTACTTAGCGAACTGTTATTACGATATCGGCATGCTCTTGCTTCAGCAAGAATCGTGGCCGGAAGCCCTCGAGAATCTAAACAAGGCGCTGACGATCTTTCAGAATTCCGATCAGACTGATTCCACCGCATTGGCAGACACCTACTACGGCCTTGGTATTTGCTATGCAAAGCTGGGCAGAGGCAGTAAATCACTGGCGATAGATGCATTCTCAAATGCGGGCAAGGCTTACGAACAACTCGTGAACCAAAGCACCAGTGTTACTACTCTGTCTGCTAGACGAATCAGTATGATTTGTCTGGCCGAAAGTGCCCTCTACAATGCTTCCGCTCTTGCCAGTCAAATTGATGATTGGAATAGAGCTCAGGAGCTCAGCAAGCAAGGATTGGTGATTTCCGACCTTCGCAAAGATATATTCGATCTCTATCGACCAGGTTTCTTCTATACGTTGGCGCAGGCGCTCAAGAGCAAGGGAGATCTTGTCGGAGCAGCCAGCGCGGCCAGTAAGAGCCTGGCGTTCTTTGGGCTCGACCCCGACAAGCCAGCGCTGAGGCAGGACCCATTCGTACCGATCGAGGGAGGTACCGCTTCAAATCCAGCTGCGGAAGTGAGTACTGAGAAGAAATCTTCGTGTGCTCTTTGTCTGATTAAGAGCCTCTCGCTCGGAACTGAAAAGTTGAGCTATGACATGACCAGGACAGCGGTAGCCTGTGCAGAACCAATTCCACCTCCAAACTTTGCAGTATTTCCACTGAGACTGGACATTCCGTTGTCCGATTCCAGATCGGAAGAACCAGATGAGCACGTGTTAGACAGTAAGTGCCTAGTTCCTAATGCCGGCTCAAACGACAGTTTCCCCGCCGAATCAAGCGATGAAAAGCAACCTATTCGCCAGAACAATCTAATTGCACGGAGTGATGCATTCGCTTCTAATGCAAATGATTCCACAGCCGCAATAGAGCCTTATCGCAAGCCGAAAGACTCTGAGACTACCAAGTCAAACACATCCGAGTCCTCTTTGTTGGTCAAGCTCTTCAAGCGGGCCGATCTTCACGCTCAAACAATTCCCTCTCTTGACCGAAGTTCTCCCGGCAATATGATTCGTGTATTTCTTGATTCCTCGAGCCCGAAGGAAAAGTCACAAGAGCTGAGCAGGCTGGAAGGGTTGGCAAACCTATTTACGATCACTGGCGGCACCAGCGATCAAGTGCATTCACAGAAGTCTGCTTCAGATAAACCGCCAGATGCCCAAGTACCAAGCGACAGCAACTCCAACTATTTGCTTGGTCAACTTGCCACAATCATGGCTGACCACGAAGCAGCAGTTAAGCTGTTCCAATCTGCATCAGACTTAGATCCGAGCAACGATCGAAAGAAGAAGAGCCTGGCTGCGATCTATCACCGATTATCGCAGAGCCCTAAGAACTCGCCTGATAAGAACCTCGAACTGAGTCAGATCGCTAGTTTTTGGGATCCCGAAAACTCAATTCTTGTCTCCGCACTCAACACTCACATACAAGAAAATGGTAGAGATCCATCTGCATTTGAAGACAGGATCAAATTATCCAATGCCGCATCAAACAAGGGCAGTTTTCGAGCAGCAATAGCCGAGTGCGAGGCAGCGCTCAAAATCAAAGACGATCACGACAGCCGGCTTAAGCTTGGTGACTTGTACCGGCAGATTGGAGAGCATGATCGAGCAATTCTGGAGTACCAGCTCGCGGGGCTAGATAACAATAACGGTAGACCATTGGTAAAGCTAGGATTGATCTACAAAGAGAAAGGGGATCTTATCAATGAAATCAAGTTCTTCCAGCAGGCCAGTGAGATTCTTCCACCCGACCAAACAAGCGCGAATTTGTTGAACGAATCTTGGCAGAGTGCGGCAAGACTTGCACCGAGCGCCTGGGAAAACCATGCTGGACTTGGTCAGAGTTATAGAGACTTGGGAAATCTGGGGCAAGCGGAAGCAGAGTTCAGGATTGCACTTACCCTCAGTCCAAACAATAAAGCGGTAGAGAACCTACTCAAGAAGCAACCAAGCACCGCTAAGAAACCAGATGCATCTTCCATGCCAGCAGTTCGCACTGATGAACGGTCGACAAATCAAGCGGACTCTGCTGTTGAAAGGGCCGCCAACGAGTTCCGGAAGGCGATCTCCTGCGAAGAGCTCACTAAACTATTACCCGCAGGCGATTCAAAGCCACCAACAGGCGGAATTGACAGTCAAACTTCGACTGCTGCCCAGCAGCCTGACACTGCACAGACAACTTTATCGCCGGTGCTAAGAGAACCAAGTATCCAACAAGACAATGATGTCGACTTTGGCCCGTACATGGCGGACCTTCAACACCGAATCAAACGAGTCTGGTTTCCGCCCAAGAGCTCTACATCCACCCAGGTAGTGGTAACTTTCGAAATAGGCAGATTAGGCGATCTGTCAAAGTTGAAAGTAGATCAAAGTTCCGGTCTTTCGGAAGCAGACCGGGCAGGACTGCGAGCGGTTGAGAATGCTGCACCGTTCCGTGTACTGCCAGCGGGATCTCCCGACACGGTAAAAATTCAATACACCTTTGACCGCAATGTCCCGACCGACGCGGAGCCGACCGATAGCTTCAGCGCCGGTACACCAACTGGTTCGTTTCACACCTACCTGGCTCCACCAGAAGCTGAAGCGACGCAAGGCTCACTACTAGATATTCTGCTCAAACCGCCAAGAGCTCCCGAGCTCGACAAGTCAGAAGTCAAACTTTCCGTTCCGCAGATTCCAACTTCCCTAATCCTTCCGATCGAATAAAGCAGAAACAACCAGGAAATAGGTCTGATCCCAATGAAGCCTACTATCTCATCAAAATCTCTCCGGTTTACGGCGCTAGCTGTACTTATGTGCACCAGCTGGGCACTGGCATCAGAGGCCAAGAAGGTATCTCAAACAATCGGAAACGACAACGGTATCGTTTTGCTTACACCAGAACCGCATACAGCGCAAGAACACAATAACAGGGCAGTTGAGTTAGGCTCCAAGGAGCTTTGGGTGGACGCCATTCGAGAACACGAGTTGGCTGTCGAATTAGATCAAAGCAACAGTCCCTATCGCACAAATCTGTCGGCAGCGCATCTGCTGTACGGAAAGCTCTGTAAAGAGAAACACAATCTATACGATGCAGCACGCCAGTTCAGAGCAGCTCTATTCGTCGACCCCAAGAATGCAGAAGCCGACCAAAACCTTGACGAAGTACTAAATCAAATGGGAAAGGCTAGCAAGGATGCAAAAGTTAGGCAATCTTTCGCAGAAGATGCCGATCTCGGCGGAGATTTTGAAACTGCCATCGTCGAGTATCGAAAATGCGCTCAACTGCTGGATGATGGACCAACGCACGCGGAGCTAGGGCGGAGTCTGCTCAGGTCCGGTCTACCGGTCGATGCTTTTAAGGAGCTCTCGATTGGAGCGAGCAAACCCTGGCCAGCTGATGACTCTGCTTCGAAAGCCCAATCAGATTGTCACGCTTCGCTCGGAAACATTCTGCGAGAGTACGCCCGCGTTGCCAAAGAAGGTGGGAAGGACAATCTCTACAGAATTCGACTACGTAGTGCCGGCATTGAGTATCGCCGTGCGGTAACCATAAATCCGCTCAACACAAATGCAATTCTCGGGCTGGTCGACGTCGCGCAACAGGCTGTCGCTCTTAACCCTACCTTCGACAATCATCTTACGCTCGCAAGCGCATATCAACTCCAGGGAGATTTTGGCAGAGCGAGACTGGAACTTGATGCCTGCAGAAAGCTGACTCCAAGCAGCCCTGAGATCGAACAAGCGCGCAAATCCTTATGTCTTGCTGAAGTGAAGAGCAGTACGACTACTCCGGCTGCGCTCTCGTCCATAGTTGCCACCTTGAAGCTACAGCTCAAGCAGAACAGTTCGGACGCGAAACTTTGGTATATCTATGGATTCGCTTGCGAGCGGCAGTCAGATCGATTTACTGCGCTGGATGCTTACAAACACGCTCTTACTCTCGATGCGGCGGTTGCAGAAGATCTATCAACGCGGATTGAACGTCTAAAACAAGCTGCGACAGCCAACAATTCACCATCAACCGGCGCTGCACCGGCAACCGAACAAAGCTCCTCTGACAAGACTGGCGGTTTACTTCAAAGCCTGAGGAAATATTCCGAAATTGAAGCGTTGCTTCGAAGCGGCAAGCTCGATCAAGCCAAAGAAGCCATCTTAGCGCAGATACAGATTAGTCCTCGTGCTGGTCGAGCCTGGCTTCTGCTCGGGCTTGCAAGCGAGAGAGCCAATGAAACAGACTTCGCGATCGCAGCTTACCATCAGGCTGACAACTTGAAGGAGCCGGGAGCCAAAGTTGCTGCCGAGAGTCTTAACACGGCACGGGTAGCTCCTTTGATCGCTCAGGGAGATGAGCTAGCGAAATCAGGAGATTGGGCAAGAGCAGCTTCTCTGTATAGACAAGCAACGATTCTTGATAATGACTTACCAAATGTGCACCGTAAGTTGGCTGATGCGCTCCAGCACCTTGGCGATGACAGGGATGCCAGCTTGGAGCGAAAGCAAGCCGACGAGCTGGAGCAATCGCTCAAGACTGGCACATAGTAACAAGCAAAAGGCGCTTCAGGACAGTTGCTAAACTGCATCTACAGCTCTTGCTCGACGGTTAAGGCAGCAATTTGGACGGCATCTAATTCACGTGCAGCGTGGGTAGCAATCCGACAACATTTCAGAAGGCTATCTTTAGAGCCCCGAAGATCTCTCGATTTCAACTGCGCTTCCACTAGTCTCAATGATTCAGAGAGGGTCACCAGTTCGCTGCAAGTCTTTCCAAGCCGCCGGGAGCTTTCGGCGGTCATCTGTTGCGGAAGATACTTTTGGTGCTGATCGATCTGATCTGCTCTGGCCAGCAATCCATCAACGACCCGGCACAGACGTTCATTGTATGCATCAAGACTGGCGAGTTCTCTCGCTCTTCTTGCTTCCAGCAGCTTACTCAATCGGCGCCAGCCAAACAAGACGAAACAGATGACGGCGATGATGATGAAACTACCGATGTAGAAAAGAACGCGAAGCACTTTTGCTGTTCATCCCTGCAGGTCTACATCAATAATGTACAACAGGGCGCAGAGATCAATATGCGTTTTTGAATTCCCGCTCTTCCCATTCCTTCTTCTTCTTCAGTCTTTCCTTTTCCTTCTTGACTGACTCTTCGTCCTTCTTGATGAAAGCCAGGACCTTCGCACGGAGCTCCGTCTGCTCTTCCGGCAAGGTCTTTAACAGCTTCTTGTAGAGCGTCACTTCTTCATCAATGCGATTCTCTTCGTGATAGACTCGCCCGAGAACCAAAGTAGACTTCCAATCGGTGGGATCTGACTTATGCGCGTACAGCGCTTCGCGTTCGGCTTCATGCCCGCGGCGTTCTGTCAAAAGAATCAACACCAACTGGCGATGATAGCGGCTATCGTGCGGATTGAGCTCAATCGCCTTTCTGTATAGCGCTTCGGCCCCTCTTAAATCCTGTTTGTCGAGGGCGCGGTGTCCCTTCTGAAAAAGCTGTTCGGCCTTCTCGATATCTTTGCTGTTCGGGCCGAGCACTGCTTCCTCCTCCTCTTCGCAGAATGCAGGACTGGCAAATGCAGCCAGGATGACGGCTATGCTCAGTGCAGCTGGAGCAATGGTTCTTGGATTTGCTAGACGAAACAAGAGATCTTCTCCTTGAGCTGTAATCGCGAAAGGGCTGGTTGATCATCCCCGATTTTAAGAGGATCTTGTCCGAATTTAGAATAATCCTTGTTAACAACCCATCTCTCTACTTGAAAAGATCTCTTAATCAAATCGCTAAACCAGTGTCCGATTAATTACAGGGGAAAATCTTTGCGCGCCGAGACATCGACTGCATATACAAGCCGGGCCGCTAGCCACGAGCCTGCTGACAACCGCCAAATGACTGCAATCGGTCTGTCTGCTGGTTTTGGATCGATTCTAATTGTGCTAAACTCATCGTAATCTAATGGCAACGTAATACTTGCCCGGGTCCGTCTGCGACAAGTCAAATCGAAAAACCACCGTTCCTGAAGCGACTATACGGGGGCTGAAGTATGTCCTTTCAATATCAACCCTCCCTCCAGGGGACTCTCAAACAGCTAAAGGAAATCGTCACCGGACTCCAAGGAGAAGACCACGAGTCTACCCGGCTGCTTGGCCAGATGGAGGAACTTGTGACGCAGATTGAGACGAAGCACAAGTACAACGGCAAAGAGCCCAGCAAAGCCTCGACCTTAGCCATGAAGGCTGCCACCGGTGCCGCACCAGCCGCTGTTTAGAGAAGACCGATTTAGACTGCCATCACTCGACTTCTAGCCAGTGAGGAGGCGCTCAGCTCCTTGATCTGATTTGCCAGGTCAGCAGCGGCTTGGGGTTTCCCAAAACTCCGAATCGCTTTTCTCATCGAGTTTACTCTCTCTTCGTTGACAACCAGTTCAAGTATGGTGTCTCGCAGCGACTGCCCTGTCAGTTTGTTTTGAAGCACCATTACAGCAGCACCCTTGGAGACGACGAAGCGGGCATTGTGTGTCTGATGGTCCGCAGCCGCAAACGGGTATGGCACGAACAAAGCGGGCGTGCCGGTGACAGCTAGTTCGGCGACGGTCATTGCACCGGCCCGGCAGACAGCTAAATCGCAGACGGAATAGGCCAAGGCCAGATCATCGAAGTACGCCCGCAAGAAGTAACGCGGATTATTCAAAACATCTTTATCCAATCTCTCTCGGAAATGCTGGACGTTCTTCTCGCCGGCTTGATGAATGATTTGAATTTGTGGATTGAATTCCAGCAACGACGGCAGGGCCTCCATCAATGCTTCATTGATCGCTTGCGCTCCCTGAGAGCCGCCTGTAACAAGAATCGTCTTCAGTCCTTGATTTAGACCGAGAACCGCACAGGCCGCATCACGAGCCAGCGGGCTGACGAAGCTCTTTCGAACTGGATTTCCATTGACAATCAGCTTACCGCGCGCCGGCTTCAGCCGTTCCGAAGCCGCCTCCATACCGACCGACACCAGATCCGCCCCGGTAGAGAACAAACGATTCACAAGCCCCGGATGGGCATCAGGCTCATGAATGGCAGTGGGAACACCAGCGATGCGAGCAGCGGCCAGTGGCGGAGCAGCGGCGTATCCACCGGTACCGAGCACGACGGTTGGACAAAATTGTTGAACAATGTTCTTCGCTTCTATAATCGCGCCAGCGAGTTCGAATGGCCATTTGAGCGATTGCATCGAAAACTTTCTGGGCATTCCTGAAACTTTCACGCCTTTGAACTGCAGTTGCTGCTCGGTGGCCAGCTTCTGCTCCAGGTGCCCGCCAGCACCAATAAACAGAATAGCCTCCACCTCAGGATCGTCTTGCAAGTGCTCTGCTACAGCCAATGCCGGATAAATATGGCCGCCCGTTCCACCGCCGGTTAGAATGATTCGATGCCGCGTCATTATCGTACCTTCCGCTCGTCGGTCTGTTCGTAGTCATCATCTTCTTCCATGGTGCCACGATCTCGCGAAACCGAAAGTAGAATTCCCACCATTCCCAGCGTTATCACAAGCGAGCTGCCGCCATAACTGATAAATGGGAGCGTGATGCCTGTTACCGGCAATAGTCCGGTAGTTACCATTATGTTGACGAGAGCTTGCAAGCAGATCGAGCTGGTAATTCCAATCGCCAACAAGCGACCGAATAGCGTGCGGGCCTGTAAGGCCGTTTTAAATCCATAGTAGCCGAACAAAGTAAATAAACAGAGCAAGACCAAACAACCGAGTATGCCGAACTCTTCGGCGATCACGGCAAAGATGAAATCGGCGTGTTGAACCGGGAGGTAATACAACTTCTGCAACGATCGTCCGAATCCGCATCCCCACAGACCGCCCGAGCCGATTGCCAGGATAGATTGAATGATATTCCAACCCTCCTTCTGGGGAGAATTGTAGGGATTCAGCCAGCTGTGGATCCGAGCCATTTGATAAGGCGTCTTGGTGATATGGTGCCAAACCAGCCAGGCACCGCCAGTGACTGAACCGAAGATCAAAAGTGAGTTCGTTCCGCTTACATACAAGAGTGACATGAGGGCACCCATGATCATGAGGGCGGTGCCAAGGTCGGGCTGTTTGACTACAATGCCGGCGACAATCATCGTCACCACGATGCGCGACAGCACCTGCCGGTGCCACCAGAAATACTTGGACAAGCCAGATGCCATCAGTAGAATCAGGCTAACTTTGGCGAACTCGGATGGTTGAAACTGCAACGGGCCGACTGCGAGCCAACGGCTTGATCCCATCGTAGTGATCGACAAGCCGGGCACCATCGTCAATAGAACCAAAGCCATCGACGCAAGTGCGAGCGGCCAGGCCCATTTCCGCAGGCGGCGATAGTCCAGCCTGCTCATCCAGAACATCACGAACAGTCCGATTACACAGGCAATCGCCTGGCGTCTCAAGAACGCCGTCGAGTCCTGATAGCTTTGCAGCGCTTCCGGTGCAGAGGCACTGTAGACAGCCATCAGACCGAAGCAAACAAGTGTGAGGGTGAGGCTAATGATGGCGCGATTCGCCAGCCCGCGGAACTCGGTTCCGGGAGCTGCAGTTTGGCTCGACGCCTGCCCCTTAGGCTGACGGCGCAAGCCTCTTGAGTCTTGCGTGGACAAGATCTTTGAAGACACGCCCTCGATCCTCGTAATCCTTGAACATATCGAAGCTGGCGCATGCCGGCGACAAAAGCACCGGACCTAGCCTCAGCTGTCCACCCAACTCGATCGCCTCCTCCATCGAGCCAGCACGATGAATCTGCTCGAAACCATACTGCCTGAATGCTTGCTCGAACCGGTCGGCAGCTTCGCCGATCAAGATCGTCGCTGCTGCATAACGCTTTGCCGAATCGACAAACTCTTCGAGCGCAGTTCCCTTGTCACGCCCACCGGCGATCAACACGACTTTCTTGTCGGGAAAAGCTTCCAATGCTTTGATTGCTGATGCTGTATTTGTTGCTTTTGAATCGTTAAAATATGGCACACCATCGACGGTGGCGACATATTCGAGCCGATGCTCGAGCGCCTTGAAATCCTTGAGATGAGACTCGATCTCGGCCGGCTGAAGGTCGAGCAGTGCACCAACCGAAATAGCTGCCAGCGCATTCTCGAGATTGTGCCGTCCAATGATCTGGAGTTCTTGCTGCGCGCAGACGACACTCGTTCTGCCGTATATACGATAAGAGAGAAACTCATGTTTCATGAAAGCTCCCTGCACCGCATTATCCAAGCCGGTAGAGACCGAAAATGGAAAGATCTCTGCGCGCGCATTGACACTGGCCACGGTGGGATCATCATGGTTAAGCACAGCATATTGGTCAGATTCTTGATTGGCGAATAACTTTCGTTTCGCCTCAATATAGCTGTTGAGATCGCCGTGCCAGTCGAGATGGTCGGGGGTGAGATTGAGCCAGACAGCTATTTTGGGCGAAAAGGCCGAGCAGTAAGTTAGCTGATATGAGCTCACTTCTGCAATCAGAAAGTCCGGCTTCTTAGCCAGCTGATCCAGGATCGGCACTCCGAAATTGCCGCAGGCCGGCGCCACCCGCCCGGTTTTAGTGAGCATGTGGCTTACCAGCGCGCAGGTGGTCGACTTGCCGTTTGTGCCGGTAATAGCGATGATTGGGATTGAGGTTTCGCGATAGGCGAGCTCGACGTCGCAAATCACCTCTTTCCTGAGAGCATTTGCCTTTTGAATAACATCTGAGGTCGGTCGAATACCCGGGCTGACGATTATCAAATCAGCCTGGGAAATTGCCTGGTCGGAATGGCCACCGAACTCTACTTGGACACCAAGCGCTTCGAGCTCTTTAACTTTCTGTTCGCTGCCGGCACCGTTCGAGCTTTCGGACATGAGCACCGACGCGCCTTGGCCTGACAGATATGCTGCCGCCGAGGCGCCACTACGCCCGAGACCCAGTACCGTAACTCGTTTTCTTGCCCAGTCAGCCACAGCGGTATTGTAACAGGTGGCTTGTCAAGTTTACCTTGGGGATTTTTGTTGTTTCTCTTTCTGCTCGAGTTTATAGGCTTTCTCTTCTAGCTTGGCGATGCGCTTATTGAGCTTCTCTAGCTCCTTCGGCGGCAAGTTTGGTGAAAGAGAAATAAAAGCTTTATATTGAGTGATTGATTCATGAAGCTCGCTCGAGTTGAGCGGGCTCATTTTTTCCAGCGTCTGGGCCAGACCCATGTGCGCATCGGCCACCACTGGATTACCGTAAATCGCCGCATGATACTTATCGACCGCGCTGGCCAGCTGCTTCTTCCTTGCCAGGTCGTCAGCCATGGTGAGATCTTGCCTAGCAACTTCCTTGGCCTTTACGACCTGGTCCAGTCCTCGCTTGGCTCTGTCAGCTCCGCCCGGCGCCATCGCTCCTTTCTTGTAGGCCGCCTCGGCTGTATTGAGGTCTTTGATCATCAAAGCAAGGTCACCAACAGCCAATATCTGTTTTGTATCGGTGGCAGTGCTCAAAACACCGGTCATCTGATCGCTGGCTTCCTTGTATTTGTTTTGCGCCAGGAGAGCTTCTGCATATGCGATGCGTTCACCGTCGGTCTTAGGAGTTCCAATTTGAGCGAGATCGACAGTTTGGCCAGACAGAGCACGCAGCTTGGCTTCGGCCAAGCGAAGCTCCAGATCATTAGGATTCATTTTGATCGCTTGCTGAAGCTGTTGGTCGGCCTTTTCCCATTCGTTGGACATGGAGAATGCACCGGTGGCTTCCTTTTGCGCCTTCAGATAATAACAACGAGTCAGACCCTTGGCTGCATCAGAATTTTGCGGAGCAGTGCTCAAGACGGCCTGATATTCTTTCAAGGCATCGTCGAGCTTTTCAAGCTTCAAACTTTGATCGGCGATCGTCATATGCAGAACTGCGTTATCCGGCATTATCTCGAGGCCAGAACGCAGTTCTGAGATAGACAGCTCAAGATCGCCTCGATTGGCGCGAATGTCTGCAATTTTCAAGTAAGGAGCAGCATTTTCAGGCTTGATTCTGATCGACTCTTGCAGCTCCTTTACGGCAGCAACTGTATTTCCTTGCGCTGCATAAGCTTCTCCAAGCGCCTGGTGAACCGGAGCGCTGTTGGGATACTGATATAAAGATGTGTTAAGTTCTTTGATCGCTTCGTCAATCCGGCCTTGTTGAAGATTGACCTGGCCCATGCCGTAATGCGCGGTCGAGTTACCTGAGTTGATTGTTACTGCCTTCTTGAAGTTGTCGGCGGCTTCAGACAGGCTGTTTTGATTGAGCTTGATCAATCCAAGTTGTCCAAAAGCTTCAGAATACTGTGGATCGTTAACAGTCGCCTCCTTGAACTCATTGGCAGCTTCGTCCTGGCGTCCTTGCTCCTTATAGACCATTCCAAGGTTGAAATGCGCTTCCGGCATGGTCGGATCTGTGCTCAGCGCATCTTTGGCCTCTGACTCGGCCTGCTTCAAGATTGACTCCCGATTCTTCTGCACGGTCAACGAAGACGATTGCAGGCGGTTGAGCAAGCACATCGCCTTACCGCTATGAGCCATGGCATTTCTAGGATCCAGCTCGAGCGCCTTGTCAAACTGCTCCATTGCGCCATCGAGCTTGAATTGTTTCCCCAGTGCCATACCGAGTCCAGCAATGGCCGGTACATTTTTCGTGTTTCGATTAATCGCCTGGCGATAGAGCTCGGCAGCATCAGCATACTTAGCTTTGAGCATGAGCTCATCGGCCATCATGACGTCGCGCTCGATCTTGGCCTTGATTAGCTTCTTACTTTTCGCAGCGATCAAGGAATTGTCCGCTGCCACTCCCGGAAATGCACCGGCAAGACTGATTGCGCTGGACAAAGCTAGCAGTACAACAGATAAATGGATGGTTGGTTTCATTTGGCTCATTCCTGGTGATATCCGATTTCAAGGCATCCTGCATCTATATAAATAGGATGCGATGTCGCCGAAAAATTCCGCCTCAGCATAGCAGCCAGAATTCTAAACCGGTGACGCTATCATATTTACTTACGCCAATCACATGTTAACAGACCGGCCGACCGAAGCCGGTCCGCCAATGTCAAGATCCAATGGGCAGGAGGTTCAAGCAGTGTCCGGGCATTCGAAATGGGCCAATATCAAACGGCAAAAGGCAGTTGTCGATGCAAAGAAAGGCGCGGTCTACGCAAAAATGTCGCGCGAAATCATTGTGGCGGCCAAACTCGGTGGTGGCGATCCCAATGGAAACTTTCGGCTGCGCCAGGCGATTGACCGGGCCAAAGCCGAAGGTGTACCCAACGACAATATCCAGCGCGCGATTGAAAAGGGAGCGGGCGCTGGCGGACAGGACAATCTCGAGGAGCTTACATACGAAGGTTATGGACCGGGCGGTGTGGCAATCATGGCGCGTTGCGCGACAGACAACCGAAACCGGACCGCTGGTGACTTGCGCAGCTATTTCTCGAAATACGGTGGAAATATGGGTGAAACCGGTTGCGTCGGCTGGATGTTCAAGGAGCGGGCGGAGATTTCCATTGAAAGAACGCCTTCCCTCAATGAAGACGATCTCCTTCTAGCCGCTGTTGATGCTGGTGCAGACGACATAGATACATCCGACGAGGAAAGTGTAACGGTGATCTGCCAGGCTCATGGCGTAGAAGCGGTGCGTGATGCCCTGGCGAAAGCGGGCTACCAAGTGACAGCGGCAGACGTAACGATGGCTCCCATGTCTACTGTAGCGATCACTGAGTTAGATCAGGCCAAGCAATTGTTGCGATTGCTCGAAGCGCTCGAGAATCAGGATGATGTGCAGCATGTCTATGCCAATTTCGACATGGACACCAAGCTTTTACAAGCCTGCATGCCATAACTAATCGTTATTGCTAAGCGCTCAAGACTTTCAACAGACGATTTTGCTAGCAAAATCGTCTGTTTTGGTGGCATGAAGTATCCGCAAAACTGCGTGCAAAGTGGATGCAAATCGACAAGCACCTGCAACAAAAGGTTACTTACAACCACCCCCTTAAAACTCGTCGATGTCAGCAGCCGGAGAGTCGCACTAGACAGTACATAGGTCAATTTCAAACGGACTCGACTACAGGGAAAGTCTGGAAATTAGGAGGCAATTAAGCAAAGTGTTACAGACCGTAACCAGATCAACTTGACATGCCACCACGCCAACAATTCTAAATTTGCGCTAAGGCTGGAAAGCATGCAGCACTTAGCCGGTATATCGACCGCATACGCTAGAACCACAGATCGCCGAGCCGTCAATCCCATTAGATTTAAATTTTTCCAAGATTTTCGCAATTCATGCACAGCGCGAAAATATTCAGGTTGCCAGCAAGACTTTGACGTGCCACCAACCCGTTTGGTAACTTGACGCTCGCTTCGGAGGTCGTCCCTGCGCTTCGGATGGCCTTGCTAAAAAGAAAGGTTCGTAAAGCCTAACAGTAGTTTGGATTTCAATCCGTGTACTAATTGACTGGATCGGTAAGACAGCCAGAAAGCTAGATAGGAGCAGTTCGTGAAGCGATCCAAAATCAGATATGTGCTAAATGTCGCCTTGGTGCTGGCGCCGGTAATGTGCTTGAGTCAGGGTCATGCTCGTGCCACCACTATCCAAGGACTCAGTCCGGAGGTACAGTCGACTGTTTGGCAAGAAGAGTCACAGGAGCTAGCTTCTGTATCGTTGAACGGAAAGGAGCTCATTACGTTTCGCTGTGAAGCGGGCAATGGCTCGGCTAGTACCAAAGCCGACGAGCTGGCCGGCAAACTGCAAGACTTGCTCGAAGACAAGAAGTTCGACGCCAATACTATTTTGCCGGCCAAATCCGGCGCACTGAGTACAGTACAACGGGACGGCAATACCGTCATCTCGTTTGATTCGGGCTCGACCAGTAGCGATGAAGACTCCACAGCGCTGGTAACCAGCTGGAAAGTCGTTAATGTGATTCGCACCGCTTTTGGTGTCCCGTTGCTACCCTCCTCCTACCTCAAGCTGGTGGATCAAGCCGAGCAGAAGGTAGCTGCCGACGGTGTCAATGGCACCTTCAGCGGGCAGGCTTCCTGGTACGGTGGACAGTTCCATGGGCGCAAAACATCAGACGGACATCGCTACGATCAAGAGAAGATGACGGCTGCACATCGCAGCTTGCCGTTCGGGACTAAGCTTTTGGTAATGAATCGTAAGACAGGCACATCTTGTATAGTCGAAGTCAATGATCGTGGGCCGTTTGTTGCCGACCGGGTGATCGACCTTTCACGGGCAGCGGCGCGTCAATTGAACATGCTCTCCTCGGGCGTAGCACTTGTCGACTGCTTGGTAATCGGCGGACAATAGTCTTACCGGCGACAGAGCGCTGATTGCGGTCTGTGTCTTAATGCGCCGAGCCCAGGTTCGCTTGACAAGCGAACCTGTTAAAATGCCTGCAGAATGGTATTTTGGTAAACACGTGCCAGACCAAGTAAGAGTACGAATAGCGCCCAGCCCGACCGGCAATCTCCACCTGGGGACGGCTCGCACGGCGCTCTACAATTACCTATATGCTCGACGCCACCACGGCACATTCGTATTCAGGCTCGAAGACACCGATGAGGAACGCTCGGATGAGACGTTCACGCAAGACATCATCGACGGGCTGACATGGCTGGACATCAAATGGGATGAAGGTCCCGATATCGGTGGACCGTTTGCTCCTTACCGGCAAACGGAAAAGATCGACCATTACAACAACGTCGCCAACCAGCTAATCTCGCGGGGGCTTGCCTATCTTTGTTTCTGCAGCCCCGACGAGCTCAACGAGATGAGAGAGGAGCAAAAGGAGCAAGGCGGGCTCACGCGTTACGACGGACGTTGTCGTCATATCTCCGCGGAGAAACGTGCATCGCATGAGGAACAGGAGCGAATTCCGTCAATCCGCTTCATCGTCGACGAGCCGCGCGTGATCAGCTGGCATGACGCGATTAAAGGCGAGATCAATATCGACAGCTCCGATTTAGGCGGCGACATGGTGATCGTCAAGTCCAACGGCGTAGCCATCTACAATTTTGCTGTGGTCGTCGATGATTTGGACATGAAGATGACGCATGTCATCAGAGGCGAAGACCATATTCACAATACAGCTAAACAACTGCTGCTCTACGAAGCGCTGGGTAAAACAGCACCGGAGTTCGGCCATGTCGCTTTGATCTTCGACCATGAGCGGCGCAAGTTGTCCAAGCGGCATCACGGAGAGGCTGTTCATATCGACAAGTATCGACGTGACGGCTACATGCCGGAGGCGCTGGTGAATTACCTCGCACAGATGAGCTGGTCCCCGGCCGAAGGCAAAGAGATCTTCACTCTAGCGGAAGGATGCGAGATGTTCGACCTCTCCCGCGTGAGCAAAAGCCCGGCTATTTTTGATATTCAGAAGCTTCACTGGTTCAATGGGCATTACATTCGGCATCTGCCATTAACGCTGATCACCGAGCGTGCCAAGCCATTTTTAGCGTCATTCGATCTTTCCGCTTACTCTCACCACGAGATCGAGCAGATAGTGGCATGCTTGAGAGAGAGCCTGACTGTACTATCGGAGATTACGCCAGCCAGCAAGTTCTTCTTTGACAAGGCGATCGTTATTCCTCAGGACTTGCAGGACTCACTACTATCCAAACAATCCTCCCGTTCGGTTCTCAGCAAATTACTTGAAAAGACAAAACTGATGCCTTTTGGAGATCATGCCGGCTGCAAGGCCATTGTCGACTCGGTCGGCAAAGAGTTAGGCGTCAAGGGTAAGGACCTTTACTGGCCGGTGCGAGCAGCATTATCTGGGGCCACCCAGGGACCGGATCTCGGCTCTATGATCTCGCTGTTAGGCGAAGCTCGAGTAAAATCCAGAGTCGAATCAGCGCTGGCATTGTGTCCGCAGTTGTAGACAGCTTACGCCTACCCCAGTCAGACGGTCAGATATGTCGCCACTGCAAGTATTCAATACCCTTACTGCCAAGAAAGAAGATTTCGTCGCGCTCGACGGTAAAACGGTGCGCATGTACGCCTGCGGGCCAACTGTTTACAGTCTTTCCCATCTCGGTCATGCTCGGATGGCGATTGTCTTCGACGTCATCCAGCGCTATCTGCGTTACTCGGGCTACGATGTCACATTCGTGCGCAACATCACCGACGTCGATGACAAGATAATCAATCGTGCGGCCGAAATCGGCATTCGTCCAGAACAGCTGGCCCGGGAAAACATTTTTACTTTCTGGCGCGACATGCGGCTGTTGAATATTGCGCCGCCAGACTTCGAGCCTCGCGCCACCGAGTACATTCATCCGATGGTCCAATTCGTGCAGGGACTAATCGACTCCGGTCATGCTTACAAGTCAGGCCCCGATGTCTATTTCGAAGTCTCTTCCTTTAAGGACTACGGCAAGCTAAGGAAACAGAATCTCGACGAACTCATGAGCGGAGCGCGCGAACAGGTGCGCAGCCAGCAAGATTTAAAGAACCTGAAGCGCAGCCCGCTGGATTTTGCACTCTGGAAAGGAGCAGTCGCCGGCGATCTGGGTTGGCCTAGCCCCTGGGGACACGGCCGCCCTGGTTGGCACCTGGAGTGCTCCGCGATGATCAAGAATGTTCTGGGAGAAACAATTGACATTCACGGGGGTGGAGAAGATCTCGTCTTTCCGCATCACGAAAATGAAATTGCCCAGTCCGAGGCATTGCATTCCAAGCCGCTTGCACGCTATTGGCTGCACAATAGTTTCGTACAAATTGATGCCGAGAAGATGTCCAAATCGCTCGGCAACTTTCGCACTATTCAGGATCTTCTGCAAACTTATTCGCCTGACACGCTTCGACTGCTTCTATTGCAGACTCATTACAGAAGCCCAATCGAGTTTACAAATGACAGCTTGACTGCGGCAAAGAGCGGCTTGCAAAGGCTGATTCGAGCAGTGCACTCAGTCAGTGAAGAAGAAGCAGCGGACTTGCAAATGAAAAAGCAGGCCGCCGACTCGGAACTGACCAAAGCGGTGATGCAGCAGTTTCAAAGTGAATTCGCCCGGGCGATGGACTCGGACTTCAACACTGCAGCAGCGGTTGCCGTCCTGTTTGGAATTGCCGACAAGATCTTTCAGGAAACGTCAGCCTCTCGCCGCTTGAGCTATATCTATGCACTCGACTCACTCTCGCAGATATTAGGGTTAACCCTGGAAGATACCGGTCGACTGATAGACACAGACACCGCCGGCAATGTAATCGATCTGCTGCTAGAGATCCGCAATTCAGCCCGGGTCAAGAAAGACTTCGCCACATCCGATCTAATCAGAGATCGCTTGGCCGGTCTTGGCGTCAAAGTAATGGATA
The DNA here is from genome assembly GCA_020050835.1 of Candidatus Obscuribacterales bacterium. GTDB lineage: Bacteria > Cyanobacteriota > Vampirovibrionia > Obscuribacterales > Obscuribacteraceae > JAGVKB01. Next base: position 177,378 of record JAGVKB010000142.1, read on the forward strand.
CCGCTGGCGGTGGCGCCAGCTGGGAGCGTGATTAGTCCGACGTTTCAAAATGGGCTTTCCTTTGCGCTTTCAGCCTGAACACCGAGAGTCGCCTGCGGTTGTGACGCCTTCAATTTCGCCGAAATTGTCGCGAGGCCTCTTCGATCTCCCAGGCTTTGATAGTTGAAGCTCAGATCTTTCAAAAGCTTCACAATCTGCTCGCTCTTGTCGGTAGCGTCGCTTCGCTCGTAGAGTTGTAGCGCTCGCCTCAGCAATGGAGTAGCCTGAGCATACTGTTTCTGACGTTGGCGAACCAAAGCCAAATTCCGCATGGTTGTGGCTACCTGTTGGTTGGACGGTTTCGCAAGTTTCTTCATAACATTCAACGACTCCTGGAACCGCTTTCCGGCGCTGCGATAGTCCTTTAAGGCGAACTCGGCAGTCCCCAGGTCGCTCAAATTAAGGGCGACGGACAGACTGTTATGTCCGTCGCCTTGCTCGGCCTGCGTTACCGCCCTTAACAGGTAACTCTGAGCTTTACTGAAATCCTGCAGATGAATCAGACACGAGCCGATTCCGGCATTGATGCGAGCAAAGCGACGTACGGTCTCTTTACTATTGTGATCAAACTTTCGGTAGCCGGCTTCAGTTAACAGCTTCGCTGCCACCTCATATTGTTCGGCAGCCTGCTTGTACTCGCGCCTGGCAAACAATCGGTCGCCCTTCTCCACACTGCTGTCGCTACTGCGGATTGATGCTACCTTGATGTATTCCATTGCCGAATCGGTCGAACCGCTTACACCGGTTTGCGTCGCTTGCTCAGCGGCAGGTGGAGCATGGTTAGCGTTTAGAATCACCGGATAAATGTTAGCCGAAGCGATCACTATCAAAGCACACACTATCGGCAGCTTGGCCTTCCACCCAGATTTCTTCGCGCTACCGCGGCCGCTGGTTGACACCGCTGACGATACCGCTCCGCCTGCCGGCTGGCGCTGGCCGCTCGCAGCAGATCCAGCCGCCTGCCCATGAATGTTGCGGTAGCTTTGACTGCCTGCCCTACCGGTAGTCAACTGAGCGCTGTCAATCCAAGCGGGAAGCGGCCCGCTGTTTGGAGTGGTGCTGCCAGGCAGAACCCCAAGCGGCGGCAGTGCCAGCGGCTCAGCCGGAGCATGATCGAGATCCGGCAGAGAGCTCAGCGGCAATGTCAGCAGATAGCGCAAGATCCTTGCCAATTGGCGAATCTCCGTTGATTGATGCTGTTCCAGCGTTGCAAATGCGAGCGATCGCCCCGGATCTGTGAAGTCCGCCTTACAAAAAAGTAAACACTCGTCGCCGCCGCCCAGCAGTCGCCACAGCGCAGGATCGATGCCGACACAACGCAATGAGACATAGACAACCCAGGCCGCGAAGTGATCGAGATAAGGTCCAAAATGATCTTTGGTGCGTCCCGGATGCTGATAGTTTCTATGACCGAGCTCGTTGCTACCCAGCCCAGCCAGAGCTGGAACATACATACCATCATAATCGACAAGCTTAAAATCATTATTGCAAACCAGAACGTTACCGTGCTGTAAGTCACAATGAGCGATGCCGCACTCCATCAGGCGCCGCATCATCAGCCTCCACTTCTCAGCATACTCCTCGAGACAAGCCCGATTGAACAGATTGCTCTCGATGAACTCGTTCAAGTGCTGACCATCAGTCCATTCCATCTTCAATATTGGATACCAGCGGCCGTAAAGCAAGATGCCTTCGCTCAAGAAATCGAATCGAACCGTGTACGGCAAATCAGCTATGCTCAAGTGCTCACTGATTCGCAGATAACGTTCCTGTTGATCAGCAAAGTTGCGGAGAAAGCAGCGGACCGCCCAGTCCTTTTCTTTGCATTGAACTCTGTAAACGCTGGCGAAGGCACCCGTAAAAGGTCTCGGGAGGCCATGAGCGGTCAAAGTTGGCTGCCCGGACTTGAGTTCCTGGTCGGAAAAACTGAGGTCCGAGTTCTGGACGGCTTCATTGTAGTCCTGCGGGGTGGGCCACGACAGTATCTTGATTGAGCTCGTTTGTCTCTTCGTCTCTGCCATCACAAAGCGTTCCACCTAGCAGTCTTTCATCACGCCCTTACTTCGGCTGCACTGCGCTGATTGAATCATTAATCTTCTTGATTTGCCCTTCTAAGCTCCGGACATTAGCTTTGTCTCCCAGCCGCCGATATAGATCGCGCAAGTGCGTCAGGCTCTCGATGCGCTCCTGTTGGTCAGCAAGCGGATGACTCTCGTAAATTGTCCAGGCTCTAGCGAGCTGTTGTCTGGCCGAACGATAATTGCGAAGCGTCATGCTGCAATCAGCGAGCTTTTCCAGGGTGGCAGCTGTTCGAGGATCGGTGCGGCCGAATACTTTTTCGTCAATTTTCAGCACTCGTTTATACAAAGAATTAGCGAGTTGCGGTCGCTCATCTCGCTGACAGAGTGCGCCAAGGGCAGTCAAAACATTAGCCGCCTCTTCACTGTCAGCCCCTTTGATCTGCTCGAATGAGCTCAGTGCCTTCCGGTAGCTTTGCTCCGCTTCTCTGAAATGCGAAAGCTCAGCGTAGCAAGAGGCCAAACCAGCCAGGCTGTTTGCATAGGTGATCGTTCCGCGCTCGCCCTCCTTCTCTAGCGCCTGCAGGGCCTTACGATAGAGGTCGGCAGCTTTCGCGTAATTGCCCTCATTCAGAAAGATGCTTGCGCCCCCAAGGTATTGCCTTGAAGTTAAATCAGCGCGACTGTACTCGTTAATACTTTGCACTACTTGCGGTGGCGCACGCTCTGTGATCGCGGTTTGCACAGGCAGCTGGCTTACAGTGTGCGAGCCAGCAAAGATGAGCAACAACAATACCGCAAAGCTCACCAGACTCGCCAAACCACGATGCCTGCTTTGCCAATCGAAAACGCGACTCCACACGCGATCCAAGTAGCCAAACTTCGAAGGCTCGGCGAAGTTCGGCAGTTCAAACTTGGGCTGCGGTTGAACGCCGCTAGCTGATTGAGGCGATCGAACAGCATTATTGGTAGCACTATTGGTGCTCATCATCCCGATACCTGGACCGACACCGGTTTGCTTACCGCCAGGAGTCATCGCCGCTCTGGCAGCTGCTCTTCTTGCCTTTCTCGCTTCGCCTCGCGCTTTCTTGCCCCGCCGGTTTCGACCGCCGACGCTGCCAGTTGAATCAATCTTGCCATCGGCTCGCATCCAGTCCGGCAATCCGGAGCCATCCGAAATTGAAATCGGAATCGGTAAGTCCAGCTCAGGTAACTGGACCGGAACCGCCAGCGTCGAGCCAAGCACTGGTACCTGGCTGACAGGCAGTGTCAGGAGAAAGCGCAAATAGTGTGCCATCGTCCTGATCTCCATCGAAGCATGATGCTCGAGCCGAAAAAATGCCCGCGAGCCCAGCGGATTCACGAAATCCCGCTGCCTGAAGAGCAAACACTCGTCTCCACCATTAAGCTCCTGCCAGAGCCCGGCATCTATGCTCAAGCACCGAAGCGAAATGTAGACAACCCAAGCAGCGAAGTTATCCAAGTACGCACCAAAATCAGTCTTGGATCGCGCCGGATGCTGATAATTCCGGTGTCCAAGCTCGTTACTTTCGGTGCCAGCCAAAGCCGGAACATACATGCCATCATAGTCCACGAGCCTCAAATCTTGCCCACATACAAGCACGTTGCCGTGCTGCAAGTCACCATGAGCGATACCAACCTGCCGAAGCTCCAAGATCATTTGTTTCCACTTCTCAGATAACGTAACAAGTGCGGACTGGTCGTGAACGTTGAGCTCAACATACTGACTTAGCTGCAGCCCTTCGGCCCAAGCCATTTTGAGAATCGGATACCATTGCCCATGCATATTTACGCCATTTTCAAGGAAGTCAAAGGCGACCATATAGCGCAAACTCTCAAACTTGAGTTTTGTACTGATTCTGGCGTAGCGCTCGCGCTGATCCGCAAAATTGTGCAAGAAACAACGTAGAGCCCAGTCCCTTTGCTCGCACTTGACCCGATAAACACTGGCAAACGCACCGGAAATCGGCTGCGGCAGCCCGAACTGATTTAGTACAGGCTGCCCGCCTTTGAGGTCCGGGTCATCAAATGCAGTAGAGATATTCTGGACAGCCTCGTTGTACTCTTGTGGAGTTGGCCAGTGCAAGATTTTAACTGAAAGTGCTTGTTTATCTCTCTGATACAAAGGCCTTTCAACCTGTTTGATCTAGAAAGGAGACCTGCGTTAACACCTATTGTCCTTTTACCCAGGTTGCGCTAGTTATATACTTTGAAGGCAAGGCCAAACGAGATGGAATCTTAAGCAGCCAGTTCGAACGCGGAGCATCCGGCAGTAACGAATGCAGATAAAGTTCAGTCTTTCCCATAAGGGATTAATTCTCGTAGCGGTAGTCCTGGCATTCGAGCTCCTCTTTGTCGGAGCTCTTAACTCGATGTTGGCCGAAGCCGAGCAGGTAGCGGCGAAAGAGAGTCGATCGAAGGAGATAGTCGGCAAGACCAATCACATCTTTCAACTCTATGACGACGAGGTACGGACCGTACGCGCCTTTCAGGATGCTGGATATTCAGGGCACGAACATGCAGAAAGATTCTTCAACGATCATCAAAAATTGATCGAAGAGGCAAGAGCCTTATCACAGCTAGTGCATGACAATCCAGCGCAGATCAAGACAGTGGAGAGCATTGAACACAGTGCCATTGATCTAAATCGAATCCTGACTAAGGGATTCGAACTCTTCGAGAGCAACCGTCCTGGAATTGGAGCAGCCTATATAGAGCACTGCAAACCCGATATCTACAAGGCAAAAAAGAATCTCCAAAACGGACTTCAACAGTTGATGACCGCCCAAGAAAAAATTATTGCGGAAAGCCCGGCAGCACAAGCTCATGCTAGACAGGATCAAAAGAAGCTGCTGCAGGTCGGCATTCTCTTGAACATCCTTTTCACCTTGGCTCTGGCATTATTTTTTGTCAGAGGTATCACCAGCCGAGTCCAAATGGTGGCAATCAATTCATCCCGTCTGGTCAGAGGGCAGCCGCTCAACCCGCTGATCAAAGGCTCCGATGAGATTGCTGAACTAGACAGAGTGTTTCACGAAATGGCCGATGCCCTTACAGAAGCAGCTCGACTCAAGCAAGAATTCGTTGCGATGATCAGTCACGACCTCAGAACGCCACTTACCTCAGTGAAGGGGTTTCTCCACCTTCTTTCACAAGATGGCTATGGCGCTGTTCCACAAAAGGTCAAGGACCGGACTCAATTGGCAGAGCGCAATGTGGCCAGATTAATCTCCTTGATCGATGATTTGCTGGCAGTAGAGAAATTGGAAGCCGGAAAGCTGGACATAAGCCCCGAACTGATTCCGCTCTCTCCGGTAATTTCGCGCTCGGTCGAAGCTGTGCGAGTATTTGCCGAGGAGCACGCTGTAAGCCTTCAGGCAGAACCAGTCGAAATAAACGTCTTCGCGGACGGCGACCGTCTAGTCCAGGTATTGGTAAATCTCTTATCCAATGCCGTCAAGTTCTCACCGCCCAACAGCGTCGTTATGGTATCAGTACACGAGCAAGACGATTGGGTAGAACTGCGGGTAACCGATAGCGGCTGCGGCATCCCAGCCGATCATCTTGAGTCCGTGTTCGACCGATTTAAGCAAGTACGAGCCTCAGACGATCGAAAGAAGGGCGGCACTGGACTTGGTTTAGCTATCTGCAAATCGATCGTCGAACAACATGGTGGCACCGTTGGTGTCACAAGCCAGGAGGGCAAGGGAAGCACCTTCTTCTTTCGCATCCCCACCAGACAGACTCCGTAACCGAAATTGACCATCCGAGCTACAGCTTGACAGTCTACAACCGGGTTGCCAAGCGCGCAAAGCGATGCCGCATGAATTAACTGATTTTGCTACTCTTTCAAATAACATTCTCGTATTCGTATCCTACCTGTCAGCCAACTTTCATGCAGGACTTCTCCCCATGCCATACCAAGCCGAAATAAGCCGCTCCAATCCTTCTTGCATACTTATCCTGATAGACCAGTCCGGCTCGATGGACGATCCGTTTGGAGCCGCTCCAACCGGAAAGAGAAAATCAGACGGCGTTGCCGATGCTGTCAATCGTCTGTTACAGAATCTAGTGATCAAGTGCGCGAAATCGGAAGGGATTCGAGATTACTATCACGTTGGCGTGATCGGCTACGGTGAGCAAGGAGTCTTCCCGGCTTTTGCCGGTCAGCTAAAAGGTAGACAGCTAGTGCCAATCAGTGAGGTTGGCAACAATCCGGCGCGAGTAGAGGAGCGGACGAGAAAAGTTGAAGACGGCGCCGGCGGGCTGATCAATCAGAAGATCAAATTTCCAATCTGGGTTGATTCGATTGCTAAGGGCGGAACGCCAATGTGCGAAGGGTTACGACAGGCGAAGTCAATCATCTCGAGATGGCTATCTTCACACGCAGACTGCTTTCCGCCAATAGTGATGAACATAACGGACGGTGAAGCAACCGATGGGGACGCGACTACTTCAGCGGACGACATCAAGTCAATGTCCAGCTCCGATGGCAATGTACTACTCTTCAACCTCCACATTTCTTCCTCGAACCACGCCCCGATTGAATTTCCCGATCTGCCAGATGAATTGCCTGACGATTATGCCAAGCTACTCTTTCAGATGTCGAGTCGGCTGCCAGACTACATGTGGATGATGGTTCAACAAGAAGGGTTGATAGTCTCGGAAAATCCGAAGGGCTTCGTCTTCAATGCTGACCTTGTCTCTATAATCAGATTTCTCGATATCGGCACGCGTCCAAGCAACCTAAGATAATGGTAAAGACATCATGCGCGTGACCTGCGAAGCGTTCTGGCTTCAGAAAGACGGTTTAACTGCCGACGAATACGAAGATGCCTTTTCCTATTACCCGCAAGATTCTCATATCACAGAGCACAACCGCTTTCGATGCACAGTAACGGACGGTGCAACGGAAACATCGTTTTCAGCGCTATGGGCACAATTATTGTCCGAAGACTACTGCAAAAATGGAGAGCTAGACTTGCCAAAATTGCAGCACATTTGGAGCGAAAGCGTTGCTCAACGAAAGCTCGCCTGGTATGCAGAGGCAAAGGCCAAGTCTGGAGCATTCGCTGCTCTGGTTGGGCTAACACTTACGCCGCCACCGGCAGACCACTATCACCCGGGACTATGGCAATCCTGGGCTCTCGGAGACAGCTGCCTGTTCCATGTTCGCGATGAAACTATCCTACAAGCGACTCCGCTCGACCGCTGGGAGCAGTTCAATAACAGCCCGTTTCTACTTTCTAGTAATGCCGATCAAAATTCAACCGCAGCCAGCAAAGCCGTGATTGCGACAGGAACCTGGCACTCTGGCGATGTGTTCTATTTGATGACAGATGCAATATCTTGCTGGTTTCTAAGGCGCCAAGACGAACAGGGCGATGCCGTTAAATTGATTACTAACATAGTAGATCAGGAATCACTCTCAACTCTGGCCAAAGAACAGCGAACCAAACTGGATCAGAACGGGCACCGCTTGATGCGCAATGATGACATCACGATCATGCGAGTCCGTCCACTGGCCGCTGTGATCAAGCACCGTCCTGAATGAGAATTGCAGACTAGACTCATCCAGCGAACACCAGTTTGACCAGTAGTGGCGTCACATAAGCAACAATCTGAGCAGAGCTGACCGGCAGAGCTTGCCAACAAGCATTCAGCAACCTGCCACCACCCCACCGAACTCGATCAACTTGACACCAATAAGTAGCTAGATAACTTTGTAGATATTTTCGGCTGATTCCATGAAAGTTGTCGCGTACAGTTTCGATGAAAGCTTCAACCCCACGTCGTACTTCCTTAGAGGGATAAGACTCTCCCTTGCTGCTGCCATCACCCGTGCCCACAAGCGCTCGCCTCCGGAGTACATACCAATCGCCAGGCCGGCGGACAGCAGCTTCCGCCAGCTCTAACATAGTTAAGGCAGCTGACAATTCGCCTACCGGCATTTGACTCATTTCAAGCAAGCTATCCACGTGCAGCGGAGATGCGGATAAATACGAAAGCACCCTCAACTCAACTGGTTGCAGTCCACCAAAATCGCTGTCAATCATGAGTTTGCCTGGTGAAGCCTCAACGGTCGCCATCAAACTTGCTTTCAATGTTCCAGTATCTTGCGAATCTCGCAGACCCTGCTGGACTGACCTAACATCTGCACCCTCCTGCCTGACGGACAAAGATTCAGCGCACTGTTGCTCGATAATATCTTGCTCCGACCGCGGATGAGCATTTGCAGGAGTCTCCCGACTGCGTTTCGAAAACAGAACAGAAAACAGCCCAGATGGAAGTGATTCATCCACATTCATGTGGACAGCAATAACCGCAGCAATTTTGCGAAAGATAATGAGCGCAGTCGATTGAGCGATCCCGACCAACTGATGAAATCGCGAAGAACTCACAAGCAATCCATGGTCCATTAGCCATATTGCTGCAAGCCACGGTCTGGTTCGTCTTACCCTTTCGAACAATGTTCCGGTAGTAAACGATACTTGTCTCCTACAAACAACACACGTGAGTACTCTCTCACCATATGTTCGCTGATAGCTCCTCATTCCACATTTCTTGCACTGCAATCGCCGCTCTGATTTGGAAATGTTGTACAACTCTTCAATACAGTCCTCCTCTGTCGGATACAGCTTTTCGAACTGCACCCAAATGCGAACAAGAACATCGTCCTTTAAAGACTTTGCCATACCCACCTCCTTCGCTTACCACTTAGTTCGACGGAACTCGCACGAAAAAAGTTCAAAACTCTTAAGTCTCTCTCTTCTTCTTTCGAAGGCAACACAATTAAGCATTGGCAGCTCAACCGTTAACGGTTGAGCTGCCAATGCTTAATTACTGACATTGGATTGGCTTGATAGCAGCGCTTCAAAGCTCGACGATCAGTGCTTAGACCGCGAAGCGGAAATTAATGCAATCACCATCGTGTACGACATAGTCTTTGCCTTCAAGGCGAGCAAGTCCTTTGTCTTTAGCTGCATTCCAAGAGCCACATCCTTTGAGTGCATCAAATGCAACTACTTCCGCCCGAATAAATCCGCGAGCAATGTCCGAATGGATCTTTCTTGCAGCTTCTTGAGCAGCAGTGCCGCGAGTGATTGTCCAAGCCCTCACTTCATCTTCGCCCACAGTAAAAAATGGAATCACATCAAGTAATTGATAGGCAGCTTTCACGGACTTATCGCGACTGGACTCTTCGATCCCTAATGCCGAAAGGAACTCCCCGCGCTCAGCTTCGTCAAGCTGGGCTATTTCCATTTCAGTTTTGGCGCAGAAGGCAAGTAACGGTGCTGACTTTGATTGCGCAAACGGGGTCAGTTGTTTTATGGTGGCAGTCTCTGTTTTACCTATCTCTGATTCATCAACATTTGCAACCAATAGAAGCGGCTTTTGCGAAAGAAATGTATAACCGCGAATGAGTTTCAACTCGTCGTCTGTTAATTTGAACTGCCTCAGCGGTTGTTCGTTAGTGAGCGCTTCCCGGAATCTTGCCAGCAACTCTTTCTCGCCTTCCGCTTGCGTTCGTTCCAAGCCTTTCTTTCGTTGGATCTCCTGATCTAGCTTTTCAAGTCGTTTATCGACAACTGAAAGGTCTGCCAATATCAACTCTAACTCCAACAACTCAGCATCTCTCAAACTATCGACACTGCCGCTCGCATGTGGAACCGCTGGATCTGTAAACGACCTGAGCACATGAACTAGTGCATCTACTTGCCTGAGATGGGCAACCAGCTGCGGACTGAAGCCGTCCTTTTGTGCTTGTCCGGGAATCATTCCAGAAACATCAACCAGTTCGACCGTTGCATAGGTCGTCTTCTTCGGCTTGTAAAGTTGACAAAGCCAGTCCTGCCTCCAATCCGGTACCGGCACAATGCCGACATTCGGCTCCGCTTGCACCGAACCAGAAAATGCGCGAACCTCTGCATGTCCGCCTGTTAGCGCATTAAATACCGCAGTTTTGCCGCAGGAGGGCAATCCTATTATGCCTACCTTCATATCTCTTATCTAGAACTCCAAAACCGGTGCACATCGCGCCGGCTCACTCCGCTGAAAGACCGGAGAGGGTGGGATTCGAACCCACGTGGCTTGCGCCCATCCGCTTTCGAGGCGGCGCCGTTATGACCGCTTCGGTACCTCTCCTCAATAGTACGGAATTATAACTCACTTGAAAGCCCGGCGGGCAGACGAACTCGACCGACCGACACAACACAGACTTTCAAAGCGCCAGCCGGGCGAGTACGCCGGCAGCTGATTAATTTGCCTCGGGCACCGTCTCTTTAGTTATGCCGCGTCGGACCTAAACTCGGGCGGCCGGCAATCTGCGTTCCCAGCTCGGCCTGCGTCTTTAGGGCAGACATGACTCCGGGCATATCGACATGGACTTGCCGCTTAATCAAAATCTGCGGTATGAAAAGGCCGCCATTGGTGTACGACGAATAAGTAACGATTGTGTGATGACCACCCTCGCTTGGCTCGAGTTTCCAGTAACCATCAACTTCTTTGAAATCGCCTTTCACACGATGCCATTCCAGTGACTTGTTCGGGATCTCTTTTACTTCCAGGATGTAGTTGTAGGTACCAAACGGACCGCTCGGCTGAACCTGGTGCTGAACGATTTTGGTGGCTCCGTGATCTTCCAAAACGTGACATTTTTTCAAGTGCGGGAAGACAGATGGTGCATTTTCGTAATCAACAAGAATTCTGAAAACCTGTTCAGGTTTTGCCTTTACTACCATCTTTACGACTTGAAAGCACTTCTGACCATGCATCTCATCTACTACATCAAAAGGCGGAGAGACATTCTCCATTTGCCCTTTTGCTAATACCGGCGAGAACTGAGCTGAAACACCCACCGCACTTGCGGCTGATAACAACGCACTGAGCGCCACTACCGCACTTTTCCAAGATCTCAAGACAGCCCGTCCTTTCAATTGACCAGCTTTATCACCAAACCGCATCAAACACAATACTGAAAATTTCTTCATTGTCAACCACGTGACTCAGCCCATCGCCAAATAGATTCGCAAATCTAGAGGACGGCGGCAATGACTTCCGGTTCCCGCTCGCAAAAATGGAGCCCGAGAATTCTACACTATCTCCTGACTTCTAAAGCAAGATGAATTTCATCTACCAGCTAGAGTCAATGAATACGCCGTTATCTAATTGCGGATCAAAACGCAACTAATTCTGTCTAATTTGACTAACATAGTGCACCGATTTCAACGTATTGCAACTCATTTACCGCTTATGATCAAGAGAACTGGCGCGGACACTACCATTTTCAAGCAGATAACCCGCAAGATCAAAATTTATGCACGACAAACAAATTCCATCCATGAAAACTGCTGGCTCGAAATTGATGCCGCTATCAGAAGCGATCGAGCGCTTCGTGCAATCCGGTGACACAGTTTATGCGGCCGGATTTACTCATCTCATCCCATTTGCAGCCGGACACGAGATCATCAGGCAGAAAAAGCGTGACCTTACGGTCGTTAGAGCTACACCAGACCTTATTTACGACCAGCTAGTTGCAGCCGGTTGCGTGAGAAAGGTAATCTTCAGCTGGGCCGGAAATCCAGGCGTCGGATCTTTACGGCTGCTGCGCAAAGCAATTGAAAAAGGTCAGTTGGAGATTGAGGAGTACACGCATTTCGGCATGGTAATGGCGCTAACGGCCGGCGCATCAGGACTGCCATTTCTGCCATTGCGATCAAATATCGGCAGCTCGCTTCCAGCTGCGAATCCTCGGATCAAAGAGATTGTATGTCCTTATACCGGACAGAGCTTAAGCACCGTTCCGGCGATCAATCCGGACGTCGCAATTATCCATGCTCAGCGAGCTTCGCTTGGGGGTGATACGCAGGTATGGGGAATAACCGGTGAGCAGAAAGAAGCAGCGTTTGCTAGTAAGCGCGTAATCGTCACAGTCGAGGAGATCGTAGAGGAATCAACCATTCGCCAAAACCCACAAATGACCGTAATCCCAGGATTCAAGGTGCAAGCGCTTTCGGCCGTGCCATTCGGCGCGCATCCATCCTACGCTCACGGATACTACGAGCGTGACAACGATTTCTACGTGGACTGGGACAAAATCTCGGCTGATCCGGCTCGCCTTGAGTCATACCTTCAAGACTGGGTATATGGAGTTCGTGACCGAGAAGAGTATGCCGCAAAACTTCCCGCCTCAGTTCGCGACTGTTTGTTTTCAGTCCGAGCCACTGAAGCTGTTGCTGGCTAAGTTCTGCGGTAATCGAATGAACAAGCGATGCCAAAACTAGCTTTGCTGGTTTACAACCCCGCAGCAAGGACCGCTGCCGAGCCAGACATGTGGCTTGGTACAATTATCCACCGCCTATGCGAGCAGTCGGACTATGTGGTGACAGTCTTTCCCACGACAACTGGCACCACTCACAAAGACTTGCTTCCGCTCATCAATGACCACACCGATCTCGTAGTGGCAGCAGGTGGAGACGGCACAGTCAGATTTGTACTGGGGGCGCTGGCAGAAGCAAAGTCTTCAGTGCCCGCCGGAATAGTACCTCTGGGCACCGGCAATCAGCTGGCCCGCAATCTCGGTATCTTTGAGGAAAACCTTCTTGGCGATCCGCTCGAAGACGCCCTGCAGACGATTTTGCATGGCAGTCCGGTTAGAATTGACCTCGGTGTAATGAATGGCGAGTACTTCGCCGTCGCAGCCGGAGCTGGTCCACTTTCTGATGCCGTGGTCATTCCGGGCCGGGAAGACAAGACCAATTGGAAGATGCTGGCCTATGCCAGCTCAATGATTCAAACATTCGCCATGCCACCAGTCGTCTTCAAGATTGCCACCGAAAATGAATCGTTTAAGATCGCTGCCTCTGGCGTCTTCATCACAAATGTCTCCGAGATGGGCATGGGTACACTTGCTCAGACAGCCCAACTTAACGACGGCATTCTCGATCTTTGCATACTCAACCCGACCGAATTCGCCCATTACCTCGAGCTTGGGTTTCGCTTCGCAGGCGGCTTCATAGGCGGAAAAGCACCATACTACACAAGACAGGTTAAGTCGCTAACAATCGAATGCATGCCGGTAAGAAGCCCGCTCTCAGCTCTACAATGGCTCGGCTTCAAAATGCGAAATTTGATCAGCGGCGAATTCCACAGCTTGCCGCCACGCCACAAGGAAGTCATGGCTATGGTCGATGGCGACGCTTGTGGAACAACTCCGATGGTAATCACCGTGGCACCACAAGCAGTAGCAGTCCTGGCCCCATCTGGCTTTCTTGCTGCAAAGAAAACAACCGGCTAATCGGAACCTTGACCGATAATGCACAGCCGGCATTCCTGCGTTGGCCAACAGGAGACAAAGGATCGACAGGCGGTAAGATCTGATCTATAAAGCCTAAACAGATCGTCTCGACCACTCGCCGAAATTGGATATTACCAGACGCAATTTCCTAATAAAGTCTCTGGCAGCTGCCGGCCTTTTCCTGCCTCTACATGCACAGCCCACACAAGGCTGCCCAACTTTGAGTCCGACTCGAGACAATCGGAAGATCTTGGTTGTCATTCAATTGTCCGGCGGAAACGACGGGCTCAATACGGTCGTTCCTTACGGCTGCGGTCATTACTATGACAAGCGCCCGACACTGTCCATCCCGCCCGACGATCTTATTACAATCAATGGAACGCTTGGCCTTCACCCCAGCTTAACCGGTCTCAGTGAGCTCCACAAACGAGGACAGCTTGCCATCGTGCTCGGCGCCGGCTATCAAAATAGCAGCCGGTCTCATTGCCGCTCCACCGATATATGGCAAACAGCCAAACCGACAACCCTCTCAACCACCGGCTGGCTCGGACGACTCCTGGCTGAGTTAGACCACCCGAGCGGCTTAAAATCGAGCTTTCCATCTGCCGTCTATCTGGAAAACAGCTGCCCCATGACGCTGGCTGGTTCGGCCCCGCTTGGAATATTACCCAAAGGCGCAGCCCAAGCAGCGCCGGCTGGCCCTGGTGAACAACCTAGATTAATCGCCTATCCCCCAAATAGTTTTGCTCAAAAAATTGCTCTCGTTAGCCAAATGATCATCGCTGGCTACGACACTCGCGTTTACTTTTTGAGCTTAACCGGCTTCGACACACACACCAACCAGAAGCTGGTCCACAATGACTTGTTGCAACAGCTATCAGTCGGAATCTCGACCTTTCAAACAAATCTCCAACATCATGGCTTAGCGAACAATGTACTTACAATCACGTTTTCGGAATTCGGTAGACGCTTGGCAGAAAATCCAGAGTACGGCACAGACCACGGCGCAGCTGCTCCTCATTTCGTGATTGGCGGCGCCATAGACGGCGGATTGTACGGACAGTATCCGAATCTCAATCAACTTGAATCCGCAGACTTAAAGCCCACCGTCGACTTTCGCGCCATCTACGCTACCATCATAGAGCGCTGGTTTGGTGCGGACAGTCGATCAATCTTAGGAGAGCGCTTCGACCTGCTCGCTTTCGTTTAACTTCGTGCCAACAGCATTGACTAGATCAGCACCTTTTGGGATCGAATCTGCAAGCGGTTCTAAGAATAGAAGAAAGAGACAGTACTTAAGACTGCCCCCTTCCTTTGTGTCGACTATGGAAAGCTCTTACTTAGCCGGTGCTTCAGGAGCCGCTGCCCCTGCGTCAGCAGCCGGTGCCGAAGGTGGAGCAGCCTCCGTGACTTTATCACACTTCTTCTTACTGTGTTTCTTGTGGCACTTGCCACCTTTTTTGGCCTTGGCAGACTCCTTCTTTTCCTTCTTTATTTTGGTTGACTTCTTCTCTTTCTTAACTTCCTTCTTGGCAGCACCATCCGCCGGCGCTTCCTGCTTGGCAGAATCATCTGTAGTGGCTTCATCGGCGTAACCGATCATTTGCACACCCAAACCAAGCATAAACGCCAGAGCGAGCGACAAAGACAGCTTCGAGACAATATTCATCAATCCCTTCCTCCCAAATTTATTCTTGCGTTTGTCGGCAATCTGCCAGCAAACCCGACTGAATGTATCGTAAAACACCGTCGTAAAAGGTCCGGACCCTGCTGGTAAGGAGATTGTTAAAACGAACATGGATCGCCTGAGAGGCTAATCAAGCGACCCGGCTGTGCGCAATGTCAAAGCTCGCTCCTCGCAAAAAACACCGCTGCCTGAGCGATGTCGACCTAAAAACGCTCTACAACCTGATACTCGGCTTGACCGACAGAGCGAACGCGCTCCGGCGCCAGATTCAGTTTGCGCGGGGCGCAGAGCCGCATCGGCTCCCTTTACACCAAGCTTCTGAAAGGAAAGGAAGATCGCCTGCAGGCAAAGGCCGTGGGAACTGAGATCGTCAACCAAAGAGCACGTCTCATTTTCGAGGCTGTGAAATGCGATCGTCCCGGAACAGCTCCAGGCGATCGATTCGGAGTTTCATGGCTGGCTAGACGACCCATTTTGAGGCGCCTATCAGTTACGAACCGCCGCGCAAGATCTGCCGCTGTCGTTCCAGCGATCAATGATCGTGGAGATGATGAAGATCGGGGAAATGCGAATGGCTATGCACAGTCGGCTCATGCCTATGCCAGTGGGAATGCGGTACGTTTTGCGGTTGATCACCAGCATGTTCGTGCTGGTGATGCTCGTCATGGACGTGAGAGTGTTCGTGCTCGAAGTCCGGATGAGAATGCTCATGTTGATGCTCCTCCGTCAAATGGAGATACACTCCAATTCCCATTAAGGTTGCCGCCGCCAGAAAGTTGAGCGGCACCGGCTCTCTCAGTAAGCAAATTGCCAAAAATGCGCCAAAAAACGGCGCACAAGAGAAATAGGCACCGGCCCTGGCCGCGCCAATCTCTCTTAATGCCAGAACGAAGCAACTTAGACTGACGCCATAACCGAACAACCCAACTAAAGCCGCCGCCGCCAATTTGCTCAGACTAGGCATCTGGCAACCAGCCCAGACTGCCAGCAGAAGACTGAAGGTTCCGGCTGTCATTCCCTTCAACATGGCGATCTGAACCGGATCGCCGGCTGAGACCTTGCGGGTCAAATTATTGTCCACAGCCCAGGCAAGACAAGCACCAATTACCAGCAGATCGGCCTCAGACGCGCCATTGCTGGTGGTACCATTCACTGCAAGCAGTATTCCGCCGCCGGTAATAGCCCCCATCCCGACCAGCAGCCGCCTGTCGACCCCTTCCTTGAACACGAGCCAGGCCAGCGCAGCTGTAAAGACACCCTCGAGATTGAGCAGCAGCGACGTTGTCGAAGCAGGCAACAGCTTGAGTCCGAAGAACAGCAAGATCGGGCCGACCAGTCCGCCAGAGAATATGGCAGCGGCTAGCCAGCCATATTCTGACCTCCTGAGCTTTGCTTCCGTCGAAGGCTTTCGATTGAATAGCTTAGAGATGAGCCGCCAACCAAACAATCCGCCAGCCGAACCGAGATACAAGACAGCAGCCAGCAAGAACGGGCTGAACGAACCAAGCAACATTTTGGCAACCGGAGTGCTCGCCCCGAACAAGACCGCCGCGACAAGTGCATAGATAATGCCGTTCCGACGCGCTGAGCCAGTAATGCACCACTGTTTCATCACCGGTCCGTCCCGCAACTTCCGCCTCTACTGTGGGAATCCAGGCTCATTCATTGCCAGCCTTTGCGAAGTGCGCTAGTATCCAAGTATACAGTAAGCGCACTTCAGGCAATAGTATCACTTTGGATACCAGGAGGACCGGTGCACAATAAGCTCGAATGCCCGATCATGTCCACCATCGCCATGATCTCTGACAAATGGAAAGTGCTGATTATTTGCAAACTGCGGAAAGGCACCATTCGCTTCAACTCGCTGAAGCGCGAGCTCCAGGGTGTGACACAACGAGTGCTCACTCAACAACTAAGAGAGCTTGAGGCCGACGGATTGGTTTACCGCAAAGTCTATGCTGAAGTGCCACCGAGAGTGGAGTATTCGCTCACTCACCTCGGTCAGACGCTGGTTCCCGTGCTCGAAAGCTTGGAAGAATGGGCCGGAGAGCATTGCACTGAAATTATCGACGCACGCCGCCGCGCCCTGGCCGGCCAGGTGGAAGCCAGAAAGGTACCTTCTTAAACACCGACCGCAATCAGCCGCCTGTCCTTCAATCAAAATTCACCAACAGTGTCAATATTGCCCTGAACGGCAAAATTGGACTGAACGAAAAGTAGCTCTTCTTCCCGACTGTCAATCTTGCCGTCAAGCTTTGCTTCGCTTAATTTGTTCAACATTCTGCCGATTTCAGGACCTTCCGAAAAGCCCATATTGATTAAATCGGCGCCAGAGATCAATACATCGACATACTTCAACTCTTCCAGATAAAGCTTGATTAGTCGCCTCCAGGAAGAGCCTGGCTTAGCGAGGCAAGCCGCGATCGCCAGCGCTTGATCCGAATGACCATGAAGCATCGCATAAACTTGGCTGCGACTGGGCTCGCCGCTCAACTCTCTGAGCTGACCGGGAAGGCGCAGGCCTCGGTCGATATGCCCGCGTTGATCGTTAGCTAGATGCAGTCGCTCCACAACAGCCGCTCGCCTGATCGGCTCGAGTTGCGACAACAGCAGTGCCAGATAAACGACCCACTGCTCTTCTACGGCATAGCGCGCAAACAGCCTTTCAGCACGGCGCAAGAGCAGCCGTTGACGGCCACCCCACTCCAGCTGCGAGTCCAGATACCGGAGCCGGCCGCCCAGCTGACCGAGCAGCTCGAGCGCCTTCATCCGATGCGGAGATTCCAGAATCAACTTGAGCTCCGAACGCATGCGGAAGCCACCGAGATCATCAAATATTCCCATACCGACAGCCCTCTCCGCTTGCTCTCTCGTGCGTGGGCAAAGTTGAAATCCCAATCTGGCGGCAAATCGAGCTGCTCGAATAATCCTGGTCGGATCCTCAATAAAGCTGAACGGATGCAAAATACGAATGATACCGTCTTCGAGATCGCTCAGCCCACCGAAATAATCTACCAATTCACCAAAGCGACCCGGATTGAGACAGATTGCCAGAGCATTGATCGTGAAGTCTCGGCGAAACAGATCCTGCTGCAAGCTCGATGCCTCCACCGTCGGCAGCGCTGCCGGAAACTCATAGAACTCGACCCGGGCGGTCGAGAGATCTACTTCTCTTCTCGTATCTGCATAAAACTCAGCCGTGGCTGTTTGGAACCGCTCATGTCTCGCCACCACTCGCAATCTGGCCGGAAAAGCCTGCTCGAGCGCCTGCGACAACTCAATCGCTGAGCCCTCGACCACAAAGTCCAAATCAAAATTCGGTCTAGCCAAAATCAGATCTCGCACGCAACCACCGACTGAATACGCAACCATATTCAATTGAGCCGCCACCACTCCAATCTGCTCGAACAACCATTGTGTCGGCTGATCAAAGCCGGTCGTCAGTTGCCGAATCTGAGTCCGTTTCACCTCCGGTGTCGGCTGCTCCTCCTTACCAGCGCGGTCACCGGGCTGACCGTACAGAGTGTTCATTAACTCGCGTCTGGTGACTATGCCCACCAGTTGCCCGGATTCATCGATTACAGGCAATCGCCCGATATCCTCCTTCACCATCGTTCTTTGAATTTCGCTAAGCGGCGACTCCGGACTGATCATAATCACCGGCTTGCTCATGAAACCTTGCACTGGAGCATGGCTCAACTTGTGATGACGAGCTTGATCGATATCACGCCTGGATACGACCCCGACGACCTCATCGCCTTCGGTTACTACCAGTCCATCCAAATCGTATCGAAGCAGCAAACGACCGGCTTCATCCATTGTAGTGCGCGGCCGGATCGTTCGAACCGGACTGGTCATGATCTCGAAAGCCTGTTTTTCAGGCTTCACACTACTTCTCAGCAATGATTTGACTCTGGCTGCAATTTCTTCGACTCCGCCCTCACGTGTCACCGCCGAGCCGGCACCGGGATGTCCATCACCGCCGAACTCCCTTACCAGCAACCGGATATCAATCTCGGGACTGTCGCTGCGGCCGACCAAATGCACGCGGTCACGCATCCTGACCACACTCACGGCCGCATCAGCCGATTCGACCTCTAGAAGCTTGCGCGTCAACGTCGCCAGCCCATCCAGATAACGGGGAAGCTCCCCACAAGCAATTACCACCTTCGCGCCCGAGATAACAACCGGCGTGCTATGAGCGACCAGCTGCTCGAGCAGCCGCACCTGTTCGTCACTGAGCTTGGGATGCATGTAATCATTCACCCGCGCCAGGTCAGCTCCAGCCTTTAGCAAGAACGCTACACACTCGGCGTCGGTGGCGGTCGTGCCACCATATGTGAGGCAACCGGTATCTTCGTAAATGCCCAACAAAAGCAGAGTCGCGTCAAAGGAGGTGAGCTTCACCCGTCTCTGTTTGATTTGCTCGACCAGAATCGTCGTCGCCGAGCCGACCGGACGAATAATCGAATCAGAGCGGGCGCCCGGACCGAGCCCGGCGGGATCGATCGGATGATGATCGAAAATTGTGTATGTTCGCGGATGCTGCGGATCGTTAAGCAATTTACGCACCTTATCATCGAGCCGCTCAGCATGCTGGCAGTCGACCAGATACAAATGGTCCACATGCTGCCAATCGATGTACTTCAGCTGCGAAATCGGCAAAGTGTCCCGGTAAAGCGCCAGAAACTCCCGAATACTGCCCACCAGCGGATACCCGGGCAACATGCGCACGTTTGGCACCAACTTGGTGACTGCATATTGCGCCGCCAGGCAATCGAAGTCCATATTGTTGTGAGCTAATACGATCTCCAAGAGCCTTATCCTAAAACCAAGTTTCGCCCTCTCATTATGCCCGAAGCTTGCTGCTCCGGGCCAGCCCTTTTACCGGATTGCTTTGTAGATCGAAACCGGATCCTCGTTGACTGATTAGAGAACAGCGAGCAAGCTTAAAGAACGGACTGTTACGTCTTGTCTCAGCCGGGGTAAGGTCAATCTTGAGCACAGCCTGGCTTCACTCTAGTTGAAACTGTTAAAACTCTGGGCTGTGAAAGAGCACCACTACGCGGTGGAAAGAACCAAAGCCGCTATGACTGCTAGCCTATTGACTCACATTTACCTGATCAGCACCGGCTTAGGGTCGGTCTACATCCTCTACAGCTTCTTGACCGGCCAGTTCGGAGGTGGTGACGGCAGCATCGATGACAGCCCCGACGGCGATGCCAGCGGAGATTTTGACAACGACGCCGGTGGCGATGCCGATGATCTGAGCGATGGGCTTAGTGTCAAAGGTCACGCCGGACAAGCTTTAACCGTAACCATCAACGCTTCAAGCCGACGACTGAACCCCGGGAAGCTAGTGGTAGCAATGCTCAGCCCGATGACAATGTCCATGTTCCTGACATTTTTTGGTCTGACCGGACTGATCGTTTCCTCGGTGGCCGGCTTTCTGGGCCCCTTAACCGCGCTGGTCGCCGGAATTATCGGTCTGATTGTTACAAGTTTTATTCTTCGCTCGATGAGCTCGATGAGCAAGAAACTGCTCGTTACAAGTGCGGCGAAACCACAAGACATGATCGGGCAGGTAGCCAAAGTCACAGTCTCAATCGAAGCTGGTGGCATCGGTCGAATCGTTTACTCCATGCTTGGCATGAGATGTACAGCGATGGCCAAATCAGCCCAAAAAGACTCCATTTTCAAGACCGGCAGCACTGTCATCATCTCCGACTTTCAAAATCGTGTCGCGATCGTGGAAGACTGGCCAGCTGCAGACGATCTTCAATCCGATCGAACCGGACAATAGTCACTCCAACATTATTTTCGATATTGCAGTTAGTGCTCTTTGCTGAATTCAGTTCGAATTCATAACTGCTCGTTTTAGGGAATAATGGACTAGAGACACAACAGAAAAGCCTGCGGGTCAAAAGTCACCATGGCACTGTTTGCTGGGGTCGGAGAGCTCTACCTGATCAGTACAGGAATCGGCTCAATCTATCTGGTAATAAGCTTTCTACTGGGTCACACCCACGCAGGCGGACCAGCTCACGGCGCCGCACACACAGCCGGCGGACATATCGGTGCTCCCGCCCATGGTCCACATCTATCGACTCCCGGTCATAGTGGAGCGCAGATTAGCTCCGGTCATTCCCCGGGACATGCCAGCCCGGCCGGCGGGCACACCAGTAGTGTAGTTCATGGCGCTGACGGCTCGCATTCAGGCACCGCCAGCGGCCAAAATGGCATCAACCAGAGCGCAAACACCGGCGGCTCGGTTCACAATCTCGCCCATGTTCATGCGGAGTTCCATGGACTGACCGGCCAACACCATGCAGTCGGTTCCGCTTTCGACACTGGTCCGGTCCAGGCATTGCCCCGCCTGCCACGACGTTACATCCGACTGCTCCTGACAGTCCTCAGTCCAATGACTATGTCCATCTTTCTGACCTTTTTCGGACTATCAGGAATCATCTCAATCGTGGCCTTTCCCTGGCTGGGCGCCTGGAGCATCATCCCGGCGCTGCTGGTGGCGACTTTTATTACCCGCGTATCTTTGAGCGCAATGGCCTGGATGACCTTTAGACTCAACGTTTCCAATGTCACCCGCACTGCCGACTTGATCGGGCTACAAGGTAAAGTCACCATCCCAATTGAACCGGGCGGCACCGGACAGATTACCTTTGCCGCAAAAGGCATTCGGCGAAAATCAGTAGCACGGGCTTTCCGACCCGAAGCTACAATGATCACTGGCCAGCACATAATCATCGTCGACATGACTGATAAAATAGCAATCGTAGAACCCTGGTCCGACGGGCTGTTTACTGAAAGCCCTACCAGTATCGAGTTGCTAGCCGAACTGCCGGCAGTAGATCCGCAAGAGAAAAACTAGATTGACAACGTAATTCAAGAACTTCGTTATCAAGCCGATTAACAAATTCGATTGCCAGCGACCTTAACTGGGAAGATCTCTTATGGATTGCAGGGCTCTACCCAACCTCTTTCGAGAAAACCGCCGCGGAAGCCCGGTACTACCCGTCATTTAACTGAGGAGACGAACAGAATGTTTGGTTTAGACATAGGGTTAATAGTCACATGCATCGTCGGTGGCTTGGTTATGTTCGGATTGATCAGTTGGATTTACGTGAGCTTCTATCAAAAATGCGGTCCTAACGAGGCCATGATTATTTCGGGCAGCGGCGTAAGCGAAGGCGATCGCAATTTTAGAATCATCGTAGGTGGTGGTGCCGTCGTTAATCCATTCCTGCAACAACGAGCATTTCTAAGTTTAGAGACGATGACGATCGATGTCGTGTCGGCAGTACCGATGATCACCAAGAGCGGTGTGCCAATCTTCGTTGAAGGCGTCGCTCAAATCAAAGTTCAAAACGACCAAGATGCAATCGCCACAGCTGCACAACAATTTCTGAACAAGGATGCCGACCAGATTGCCGGCATCGCCCACCAGACTCTAATCGGTCACTTGAGAGCAATTCTTGGAACGTTGGAAGTAGAAGAATTGATTCAAAACAATGAGACTTTCGCCAAGAAGGTTCAGGAGGTATCAGGCAACGATCTGGCCAATATGGGAATGGAGATCGTCTCATTTACAATAAAAGAGATCAAAGACAACGTCGGCTACATCGAAGCGCTCGGGCGAACCCAAATCGAAGTGGCCAAAAGAAGTGCGGCTGCCGGTGCTGCCGAGCAACAAAAGCTCGCGGCGATCGCCCAGGCGAATGCTCATCGGGAAGCAGAGATTGAAAAATCGCGAGCCCAAAGGGATACAGCAATCTTTCAAGCGCAAGCAGCACAAGAGCAGGCGACAGCCAAACTGAAATCCGACACGCTTGTAGCCGAAGCCTCCAAAAACTTCCAAATGTCTCAAGCGGCTTACCAGGCTGAGGTAGCCTCAAAGAAGGCCAGCAGCGACATGGCATACGATATCGCCAAAGCTCAGACTCAACAGCAACTGGTGCAAGAACAGCAGCAAATCAAAATTGTCGAGGCATCAAAAGAGGTCGAACTGCAATCTGTTGCTGTACAAAGACGAGAGGTAGAGTTAGAGGCTGAAATCACCAAGCCGGCAGAAGCAGAACAGACGAGAGTGCGTTTACTCGCCCAAGCCGAGCAGGACAAACGCAAGCTGATGGCCGAAGCCGATCTGATGACAGCGAAACTTCAGGCACAAGGTCAGGCCGAAGCTACTCGCCTACGCGCAATCGCCGATGCGGAAGCACAAAAGGCTCTCGGTCTTGCCGCAGCTGAAGCCCAGCGTGCAAAGGGTCTCGCCGAAGCGTCGGTGATCGCCGCCAAAGGGGAAGCGGAAGCTGAAGCGATGGCGAAAAAGGCAGAAGCATTCAAGCAATACAACGAGGCAGCAATGGCTAGCATGATTGTCGAAAAGCTACCGGAAATGATTTCGGCTGCCGCCACGCCGCTTCAGAAGATCGGCAGCATGACAGTGCTCGCTACCGGCGATTCCGCCGGAGTAAGCAAGATCACTGGCGACGTATTGAATGTCGCCGCCCAAGGCATGACCATGGTGAAAGGATTGACCGGCGTCGATCTCGCCGCCTATATGCGCAGCGACAAAAAGAAGCTGGAAGAAACCCTCAATAAATCGACCACTTAATCTTCGACAAAACGCACTGTAAACTAGGGGGCGGTGCTTCAACGCGCCGTCCTTACAGTCTTCAGCCAGTGCTCAGGCAACCGACTTGGGTTTTAAAAGACTTTGATGTCAAACCAGATTGCATCACAAAGAAGAATCATCCTGACTGGGGCAAGTGGTGTGGGAAAGACAAGCCTGATCGAACGACTGGCGCCCAAGCTCAGTCTGTCGATCATCCCCGAGCTTGGCAGAAAGCTTTGCCTCGAGTTAGGCCATGAGCGAATCGGCGACATCTCTGAACAAGAGCGCTTCAAACAGATGGTTTTAGAGGCTCAGATTGAGACAGAAGACGCGCTTGAAAGTTTCATATCCGACCGATCAGCAATTGATTGTTGGGTTTTGTGGCAAAGATGGAATATTTGCTCGGCAATGAGTTTCGACACAGAAAGTTATTACCAGTCGGCTCGCCAGCAATCCAGCCGGTACACGCAAATTATCTACATCCCGCCAATGTTTCCTCCAGCAGACGACGGTTTTCGATGGACAGACTTGGACTATCAGCGTCAAATCGATCGGCTGGTTCGTATGACACTCTATGACTGGGATCTCTGGACCAGAACTTACCAAGTTCAATCGGAAGGGCTCGAGCGCCGAATTCAAGAGGTGTTGAAATGGCTCGAAATAGGCGACAGCTAACTGTGGCGTTAATACTATCAATCGCTCAACCGTTAACGGTTGAGCTTTTAGCTGCCTGCGCACAGGACATTAAAAGTAAGGCTACCGCCAAGTTATACGAGGCCCACCGAATTGTTTCACTGGCCCCGTCGAATACCGAACTACTTTTCAGCCTCGGCGCGCAAGAGCGCTTAATTGGCGTTTCGACTACCTGCAACTATCCACCGCCGGCCGGAAAGCTGGAAAAGGTGGGCAGCTTTACTTCCATCAATTTCGAACGACTGGCACGAATGAAACCGGATACCGCCTTGTTTGTAACCGGCCAAGGAGCGCTGGCCAGCCGTCTGAAGGACAAGCAAGTCCAGATTGTGATCTTACCGAACGACAACCTTTCCAAAATCGCTGGCAATCTACGAACACTGGGCGAGTTGACCGGCCGGACTGCCCAGGCCAACACACTGGCCCAATCTTGCGAACGCTCGCTCAGCGAATTATCCAAGTTGATATCGAGCGTAAAACACCGGCCAAGAGTTTTCTACTGCATCTGGACCGAACCACTACTGACAGTCGGCAACAACAGCTTCATTAACGGCATCATCACTAGTACCGGTGGCAAGAATACCACTGACAATTTAGATGCAGCTTACCCTCGTTATAGTATGGAACGCTTGTTGTTGACCCAGCCGGAGGTGGTAATCCTGCCTAGCAATGCTCAAAAGAGGCTGGCTCTATCCAAACCACCCTGGTGCTCCTTGCAAGCTATCCGCAATAAACACTTCTACATACTGCCAGAAACCGTTGAAGACCGGCTATCCAGACCTACGCTTGGCATCTTCGAGGGGCTTTATTGGCTTTCGCTGCGCCTACACCCGGAGCTCAAACCAAAACTAGACACTTGGATTGAGAAGTGGCGAACTACAGTCAGACCCCAGGCGTAAAAAGCGGAGCTTGTTAATGTGAAGAAAAATTTTTGTCGTCCGATAAGGACAACGGCTCAGAGGTTTGTTTATTTAGATTAGCTCGCCTTCAGCCAAGAATTAATGCCTGCAGCCATTTAGGTATAGCTGCAAAGGTCTATGTCGGCTAAGATAAAAATAGTCCCGCCCCCCGGGACTTGGGCGCCCTGGCATGTGTTCGCGTTTTTTAACGCTCAATGCCAGGGCTGTCCCCTGTTTAAGGGCAAAATTGCCATATAATTTGGAGTTATGCGCTCAAAGGTCTATAGCCAGGTCAAGAGGTGGTCTGCTTGATGAACCACCTGGTTGTCTGCGGAATCAACTTTCACTCCACCCCGATCGCCATTCGCGAGCGGTTAGCTATTCCGGCCTCCTGCTTGAAGCACGCGCTACACGCTTTATCTGGCCTGCCACATATTAAGGAAGCAGTTGTTGTCTCCACTTGTAACCGAACCGAGGTTTACGCCGTCGTCTCGGACGTGCAAGCCGGTCTCCATGAGATTGAGTCGTTCTTCCTCTCCACACAGGCGATCGCCGACCACGACGTTTTGCGACCGAATTTCAAACTTTTGCGGGAAGACGTAGCGCTACACCTGTTTAGAGTTGCCAGCGGCATCAATAGCATGGTTCTTGGCGAAGGACAGATTATGTCTCAAGTCAAAGCTGCCTACCAAGCAGCGCTCGAAGTCGGCACAGCAAAAACCGTGCTGGGCGAGCTCTTTAAGTTAGCTCTGAATTGCGGCAAACGTGTTCGTTCCGAAACCTCCATGGGACGCCGAGCGGTTTCGGTCAGTTCGGCTGCACTCGAGCTAGGGCGTTCGCTGCTTGGTCCGCTCAAGGATAAAAACATCCTCGTGCTGGGCGCCGGCCGAATGGCACAAATCTGTATCAAACACCTACTTAACGAATCAGGCAATGGCCAGATCGTTCTGCTCAACCGAACCAAAGAACGGATTGAGCATTTTCTAGCCAATGACTTACCAAACAAGCGCCGCCTAAATACGGACTATTCATTTGACGATCGCTACCGGCTAGCGTCTCAGGCTGATTTAGTAATAGTTTCGACCAGCGCGCCGGAGTACTTGCTCAACAGCAAACAGCTCCAGCAAGAACATCGTTCAGGCCAGCTCTTTATCATCGACATCTCAGTGCCACGCAACGTCTGCCCGTCACTGACAACCGTACCTAACGTAAAGTTGTTCAACGCCGACGATCTGTCGGATATAGTCAATCGAAATCTTGCTGAGCGCGAATCACTGATCGGCGAAGCAGAAGCAATCATTATGGAAGCGCTTGAAGACTTTCACGCCTGGCAAAGGTCACTACTAGTGGTGCCTACCATCGCCGAGCTCAGACACAAAATCGAAGCGATCAGAGTTGAGCAAGTAGAAAAAAGTCACAGCTTGTGCTCTGCCACCGGGCTCGATGACAATCGTCGCCAACTGGAAGATATCAGCCGCGCAATCGTCAATCAAATTTTGCATCATCCTACTGTCCAGCTGAAAGCAACTGGGGATTACGAAATACTTCGCCAGCAGGCCGAAGCGTTGCGAACGCTCTTCAATCTCGATCCGCTCGCTGCCACCACCGTTAAACGCGGCAATAAGCGCCGCCTTGCAGAATCGTGCCAGACCAGAACAAAACGATAGTACGCATAGGTACTCGCGAAAGTATGCTTGCCCGACTGCAAACGGACATCGTATTGAACGTGCTCATTCCGCGACTTCCACAACGTAAGTTTGAGATTGTTACGGTAAAGACACGCGGTGACAAGATTCTCGACAGACCGATAGCTGAAGTTGGCGACCGCGGAGTTTTCGTTAAGGAGCTCGAAGAATCTTTATTGTCAGGCGCAGTGGATTTTGTCGTGCACAGCCTGAAGGATCTGCCGACCGAATTACCGGCAGAACTCACCTTAGCAGCTGTGCTGAACCGTGCCGATCCGCGCGATGTTTTAGTCAGCCGCGAAGCGGTTACTTTCTGCAATCTGCCAGCCGGCGCAAGAGTGGCAACTTCAAGCCGCAGGAGAGCCGCGCAGCTCATGACGCGACGAAAGGATTTGAAGTTCATCGATATTCGCGGCAACATTCAAACGAGACTGCGCAAACTGGATGAGGGGGAGTGCGACGCGATGGTGCTGGCAGCCGCAGGGCTTATCCGACTCGAGTTGACTGACAGAATCGCCGAGTATTTTGAGCCTGAATTCTGCACCCCCGCCGTCAGCCAGGGCGTACTGGGAATAGAATGCCGTTCAACAGATCAAAGCATTCTGAGCATGCTAAAGCAGATTGAAGACCAGCCAGTCCGTGCCCTCATCACCGCCGAGCGAGCCTTTTTGCATGAGCTCGGCGGCGGCTGCTCAGTGCCTGTCGGTGCACTGGCCACCTCACTGCCAGATTCGATTCTACGCTTGTCCGGCTGCATCGCCGCCCTGGACGGGTCGAAAGTCTACCGCGCCTCCCTGACTGGTCCACAGAACGTTGCCGACAAACTCGGAACAGAATTGGCCAAGCAGATGCTCAGCACCGAAGCAAAAACCGTAATCGATTCCTTGAAACAAACCGCATCAAATACAGTATCACCCCCGTAGCACTAAAGTGCTTGATTGCTCAGGCAAACTGAGCAATCAAGCACTTTATCAATCGCAATAACCAAATCGACTTTCAGGCACTCAACGAAATTCAATGTGGTAAATAGAGATGAACAAGCTTCCTTTAAGCGGTCTTCGCATTCTGGTCACACGCTCGCGCCATCAAGCCGGTCAGCTTTCCAATAAGCTGGCGGAGTTTGGCGCCGAGCCGATAGTAATACCGGTGATCGAAATTGGTCCACCTGACTCATGGGAGCAGTTAGACACTGCACTCGATTCAATTGCGGACTACGATTGGGTCTTGTTTGCTAGCGTCAATGCAGTGGATGCCTTCCTGGACAGATTAGAGTCTTTCGGAAGATCGACCGACGAGCTTGCCAGGCTTAAATTAGCTGCAATCGGCCCATCCACCTCCGATGCTCTGGCCAAGCGTGGACTCAAGGCTGCCTTTCAGCCGAAACAATTTATCGCCGAGGCAATGGTGGCACAATTTCCTGGCTATCCAAACTTGCAAGAGAAACGCTTCCTGTGGCCGCGCACCAATATTGGGCGCGGCTACATTATCGACAAACTCAGCGAAGCCGGTGCACAGATCGACAGCGTACCGGCCTACACAACTTCGGAGCCAGAAGATGCCGAGTGGACAGCCAAACGGCTGGTCAACCTGCTTGTCGAGAAAAAGGTGGAGATTGTCACGCTGGCCAGCGCGCAGAGCGCGACTAATCTAGCCAAGCTTTTGCACAAAGGCCTTGAGTTAACAAAGAGCTCCGGGCAACCCTCCTCGCTCAGCCAGCTATTATCTGGGGTTAAGGTTGCGACAATCGGTCCGGAAACGAGTAAAGCAGCCGTGAAGGTGCTCGGTAAGTCGAGCATCGAGGCCGCCCAATCCACAATTTCCGGGCTGGTAGACGCGATCGTCAAACACGCTCAAGAAGGCAAGCATTAATTATCTACCAGATTCCAAGTGCCGCCAGACCTTCCAGCTATCAAGTAGATATATAGTTATTGTTGGTCCAGCCGTGGACAACCGTCCATCCGAAAAGGAGAGCGAATTTCATGACCACTCTTACCCGCCAAAGCGCAAGTTCAGCCACCTTTCCCAAGGTCCGCTTGAGACGAATGCGCTCGTCTGCGACACTTCGTGAACTGGCCAGGGAGACGCATCTACGGCTGGAAAAGCTCATTTATCCTCTCTTTGTCGTCGAGGGTGATGGCATCAAGAAGCCAATCGGAGCGATGCCAGGCATCCATCAGCAAAGTGTCGACGAAATGATGAAGGAAGTGGAACAAGCAGTCGCCGAAGGGCTCAAATCGCTTATTCTCTTTGGCATCCCCGCCGAGAAAGACAATCAGGCTACTGGCGCCTGGAGCGCCGACGGCATCGTTCAAAAGGCAACTCGCGAGATCAAGAAGAACTTTCCACAACTTGCAGTCGTTGCAGACACTTGCCTTTGCGAATACATGGACCACGGTCACTGCGGAATCGTGGCGGACGGCCACATTCTCAACGACGCCAGCTTGTCAATAATCGCTCGCACGGCTGTTTCTCAAGCAGAAGCTGGAGCAGACATCATCGCCCCCTCCGACATGATGGACGGTCGCGTCGGAGCGATTCGCCGAGCGCTCGACGACGCCGGTTTCGATCATGTTCCAATCATGGCCTATAGCGCCAAATTCGCCTCCGCGCTTTACGGACCGTTCCGCGAAGCAGCTCAATCAGCACCGCAGTTTGGCGATCGCACGACTTATCAGATGGACCCTGCCAATGGCCGGGAAGCTCTAAGAGAGATAGAACAGGACATCGCAGAAGGCGCCGACATCGTAATGATCAAGCCGGCCCTGCCTTACCTTGACTTGGTTAGCCAGGCCAGGATGCTTACGAAGCTGCCAATTGCGGCATATAATGTGTCAGGAGAGTACTCCATGGTCAAGGCAGCCGCAGCAAATGGCTGGATTGATGAGAAGAGGGTTGTGCTGGAATGCCTCACCGGAATAGTCCGGGCAGGCGCCGACCTGATCATCACCTATCACGCCAGGGATGTTGCCGGCTGGCTCGCTTGAAACCCAACAACCCTTCGTTCTGCGGTTTTTGACCTGTTCGCATCCAAAGGACTCCACCTCAATGAAAACCAGCACCGCATATCAAATCAGCTTCGCCAACGCTTTTGCAGATCTCTATCTGGACAAAGAGAATGGCGAAGTGGCTTTAGATTTGAGGCGACAAGAGATCACGATTTATCTCAATCAAACACAGTATCAAGCGCTCGTGCTGCTGGTACAGTCCAGCCTGGAAGACGAAGAATTTCTGGACTACCTCAACTGGCAAAAGGACCCGCTGCAGTGCGACGAGAACCTGATTTTCGAGATCTGTGGTCCGGAGCATATGGTGTGCATGGCCTGCACCCCCAGCTACGAGCGCGTGAAACTGACCTTCGATCTGGGCGTAGCGGTGGATCTCGCCTTCGCTGACTATCAGGGATTGGCCGGCCTGATCAAAGAAGCGCAAGCAGATCTCGAATGGCGCCGCGAATTGCTAAGATGGAATATGCCGGACAGTGACGCTGGTCCCGATTATGCCAGCGGCGGGCAGGACTGACTATTCACCGTGCCATCATTGGCGGTATCACCGGCGAAGGTAGTGAAAGATGGCAAACAATCTTAAACTAGCTTTATCCAGTCTATGTCTTGCCTTGCTTCCATTCGCCTGCCAGCCAGATGCCGCATCGGCAAATTGCCCGTCCTTCGAAGAGATGGAGGCCAGGCAGGCTAGGCTGGAAAACCGGATTGGCGAAGCGCTCAAATCCGGGAAACTCTCCGAAAGACAGGCGAAGCGCTACAGAAAAATCCTTTCTGAAGTTGCCGCCCGCGAATCCCGGTGTAGAGCTGGGCGTCACTTGAGCCAGTTCGAAGCCAACCAGCTCAATCTGGACCTTGATTATGTCAGCCGTTGCATCAGCCATGCTTTGAAGTCAAAACAATCCACCTCGACAACAGAGCCCCAAGAAGAAAAAAGAGAGCTGACTGAAAAGCGCGCGGCGACGGAAGAGCCTAGCCGACAAACACCAGCGAAAAAGTAAGGCTGAGAACGGCTGGACTGGCGTTGGCACATGAAGCTGGAAGCCGTCATCAGTACTAGACTTGTTCGAACAGCCGGCGCAGCTCCTCCACATTCATGCCCATCGCTTCAGCCAGCTCCTTTTCGGATGCCGGCCGCCCTTTGGTCGTCTTGAGATTATCACTTAACTCCTTGGCACGTTTCAGCTTTGCTTCCAGTCCGGATGGCAACGGATCTACACTTTCCCCGACAGCCTTCTGCAATTCCGACTCAATCTTCCAAGTAGCGTAGCTCGAGAATGAGATCCCACTTGCAAAATCATACCGCTCTGTCGCCTGAGCGAGAGCTTGATTGGCAGCAGCAATTAAGTCAAGCAAACGCAGGCCCCTTTCAAGGTACTTGGTGGCCAAAGACAGAACCAGCCGGAAATATCCTTGCATCAACCTTTTTCGAGCATCGGCACCCGCTTGCCCAAACATCTCAATCTTCGAAACCAACTGCTCTTCCTCGTCCGGCGTCGGAATGGGAATTTCACTAACCATTTTCATATAGATGCCGAGCTGCTCTTCATCAGACCTAACATCAGAAGATGCCGAATCATCGCGATCCTTTCCGATCGTTTCATCCGCAGTTGCTGTTTGTTGCGTTGCAAGTACAATTCGCGAGTTTGCCTGGCATCCTGCCTCTGCGAGCTGCAACAACTTGCCTAACTCAGCCGAAAAAGCCTCTTTGAAGGAGAGCGCATTGATCTCAACCCGCTTCTTCCGCCCGGATGAATCAACTGCTTCGAAGCTACTTTCAGCTCTCAGATCATGCCAGACTCCGTTCACTTCTGCCAAACAATAGTCATATCCAGCTTCAACCTTGCCGCCATTAAGCTCGACGTACTTCAACCATTTAGATTGCTGATGATCAACAGCGGCTCGAATCGTATAAACGCTCGGGAACTCGTCGCCATTCCTTTCAATCAATTCAATCAGACTCGTCAGATAGGCAACAAGTGCGGCAGACTCCACAGTCGTGATCTCTTGCTCCACCAGATTGAAAAATACGCTATCTTCAAGCTGAAATCGCCATTCCAGAAAGCCGAAGAGATTGCGACGCTGTCCGTCATAGCGACGTCTCGAAGACGGAACCAGAAGTTCATAAAACAATTCCGACTGCCAAGAGACCTCACTACTGTCGAGTTTCGGATTGGTACTCAGCTCCGCTTCCCGGTTTTCTAAACTTACATTGACTGTACAAATCATCTCTACTCTAACCCTTTACTCCCAGTAAAATGCCGCTATAGACTTCCGGATTTACATTGCCACCACTAACCACACAGCAGACCTGCTTACCTTTGAACCGCTCTGGCTCAGTCAGCAAAGCACCGATACTGAGCGCACCAGTCGGCTCGGACTTCAGATTGGCAAAGCTGAAGAGCAGTCTCAACCCTTCCATAATCCTTTCTTCTGGCACTTCAACAATTGTCGAAAGCCCGTGACGCAAAACCTCCCAGTTATGCTCGCCAATTGAAATCACTCGGGCACCATCAGCTATTGTTTGCGGTTCATGCTCATTGGAAACGATCCGCCCCTCCTTAATCGAGCGCGCAGCATCATTGGCGATCAGCGGCTCAGCTCCGACCACAGGGACTTTCCTTCCGCAAGACTCTATTCCCTTAATGATGCCGGACGACAGCCCACCACCACCGACTGGAACAATTACGGCATCAAAGGAGCGATCTAGTTTGCAAATTTCAACACCAAGAGTCGAGTTGCCATCTATCACCAACGGACTGTTAAAGGCACTGGCAACATATGCATCGGGAAACTCTGCAGCCAGCTCTCGTAACCGTTCGGCACGGCTCTTTACCCTTACGTCCGTGAGCTCGACTACCCCACCAAACTCTCTAACCGCATCCACCTTCACTTGCGCAGACGTGCTCGGCATTACGACCGTGCACGACTTGCCCAACAATTTGCAGGCATAGGCCAGAGCTTGTCCAAAATTACCCGAAGACTCGGTCAATATCTTTTCGTTGGGCACTCTTGAAGCTAATCCGTAAGCAGCACGAAACTTGAAACTGCCGGTATATTGAAAAGTTTCACTGACGATTGTGATTTCGGCGCCCAACCGCTCGCTCAATCGCCCTGACTCAATCACCGTCGTCGGTCTGACCACCTCTGCTACCGACGCCGCTGCGCTTACCACGTGACTCATAGGCAACTCCTCGCCTGTTTGGAGTTGCAGATCATATCATTTACATGGTCTGTTGATGAATTCGCTTACAACATGAAGCGCGCGGCCAAGGATTGACGTAAGCTTTCTGTTTGTTGCAGCAGCGCAGGCAGACGCCCGGCCGCTGATATTAAGCCATGCGCTCCTTCGGCTGCAATTCTGACGAGGCTGTAGCAGGAGGCTTCGGCCACTGGTCTGTAATCGAGCTTATCACCACCCCAGCGATCTCTGAAAGCTGCTGTTCTAGCTGCTTCAAACTCAGCTTGCTCACCGCACCAGACGGCTGCGAACCGGTCGCTTGATCGATTGAATTAGCAACGGCAAGTTTAGTCGCACCGGGAGAAACAATCCCGGTACCGCCAGCCAACACAGGGCTCAGCATGAGGTTCAACAATTCCGTATTCACTTGCCTGTCCGAAACCACGGTAACGAGATTGGCGCCTACCGCTTCAGCACTGCGCCTTTCGTAAAATTCTATGATATCCTGCCAGACAGGCAGGTCGATCTGCTGTCTGTCCTTAAGCTCCACGATTCGCTTGCCATTGACCACCGCCTGCTTAACTGAACCGCCATTCAGATCGGCGATCAACCAACCCAGGTCAGGGTCTTCGAAGAGCGCTTCAGCAATGCCTATCAGAGTTTCGTTCTTGCTGATCAGATAAACTGGCCGCTTAAGAACTTGATCGCTCTTTGACTTTTGCAGTTCGCCCTGATCGAGCCGCCGGCAAGTCTCCATCGTCGCCATCGAGTACCATTGCTCTCCCTCGATTCCGGCGGATTCCTCAAGACCTTCCGGAGCATCGCTCTGCTCTCCGGATACGGACGGCTCGACTCTTTCCGCTCCGCGAGCAGCCCGCCGAATCTTCCTGATGCCGCCAGCAGCTATTACTGCTGCTAACGCAATCTCAGCACCAGTTAAATAACGCTTACCACCAGAGCCGATCTGATCGACACCAGGCAAACGCTCAACTTTTACTCCGGCAGCCGTCAACTCACCATTTCGTTGTCCCGGCAATGATGTTCTTCGATCGCCCACCGCTACCACAAGCGATACCAGATCACCGCGCTGACTTCTTACGCCCAACAGATCACCAGTTTCATTCGCTCCGCTGGCTTGTCCGCTGCTCTTTACCGGCAGCGCTTCCGCTCGCCCGCTCGCTCCCGAGCTGTCTCCCGTTAACTTTATGCCACCAACAATCGCTACGCCCGACTCGACTACTTTGCCTGATGGAACCTTGCCATTATCGCGCGAACTACCATCCAATCCCATCTTGGAAGAGCCAGGTTGCGAATCAACTTTCTGTCCGGAATGAGCTGCTGCCTCGTTCGCTCGACCGTTTGCCGCGAGATCCCCGCGAGCGGAAGCATCAACTCCCTTTCCTGCCACCGCGACGTCACCTCTTACCGGAGCATCTGTTGTTCTTCCTGTCGTAACAACCAGGCTCCCATCCGGCCTTACTTTGCTCGAGTCGATACCATCGCCTGAGGCTTGTTTGGTAGGTATCTGAACCTTAGTCGAGGGCGGAAGATCCCCTAATTGCAAATTCGGTCCCGCCCGTCGATCCGCCTCAGTGACTGGTCCTGCAGCAGCCTTGATTACACTGCCTTCGAGAGAGACTTTCGAGCTCCCGAATTCCACTGCGCCGGCAGCTTTGCCGTCGAGCCGCATGGACTCCAAAACATTACCCACCGTACGAGTAGGCAATGTGGAAATCGACAGATCTCCCAGACTTGCCGCTCGTTCTAGATTGCTTCTCATTACAGGCTGCACCAGCAAAACCTTACTGTCCTGACCCCCCTCCGGACTAGTGGGGGCTCCCGGACCAACCGTATATCGCAACCTCACGTTCTGCTCATCCTCACGTCCGTTTCGTTCAACAGAGTGTTGGGTTAGCGGACTTTCCTTACGCTCCAATTGCAGCGGGAGAACACCAGCAATACTCGGTCTGGCAGCTTGCTCAACAGAAAGTACATCCGGCCGCCCTTGCAACGGGACTTCCCTGTTTGGGTTAAAACTGTGGCGATCGACCAGCCTCGTTTCATTTTCTCCGCCAGGTCTTGCTCGAATAACATCACCGGGATGCTGTCCCTCCGACATATTGATCGGTGCTGCCGAACTCGGCTTCGCAGCAAGAAAAACATCTGGGTTCAGATTGCGCTCCGCCGATGAAATGCGTGGCGGCTCTTGCGACATTGGCCTTTCGGTGCCAGGTTGCCTTCCTGGCTCAATTGGAATGTTTGATGATGTTGCCCGAACCGGATCAACCGCGCGCGCCACCTCACCGGCCGGTAATTGCCCAGCGCCACGCCCTGGTTCCGGCGGCTTCGCGGTGTCGTTTGGCATGCCACCAATCTGCGTTCTGCTTGAATCTACCGGCTTTGCTTGATCGCTAAGCCCGTTGCTACCTTGCCCCCGGCCAGCATCTATCTGCCTGGCTGGATCGCTCGGAGCAATTCCCGGCACACGCCCGGCATCTCCGGGTTTGTTCAAGTCACCAGTAAGGCTGTTGCCCGGTCCACGTCCGGTATCACCCGGTCTCAATTGCTCAACGGTTCCGCCAACACCAGGTTTGCCAGAATCGATCGGTTTCAAGTGATCGCCTATCATCTGTCCGTCATTTCCGGGTATCCTTCTACCATCCGCAGGCAGAGAGCGTTCTTCAATCCCAGGTTTCATGGCGCCGCCGACCGGGCCGGGCATCGTATGCACTCCTCCGTCACGCAACAGCCCAGCGTCAAAACCGTTCTCCTTCCCTGGTCGAATGCTTGTTCCGTCAATCGGAATCTTGGGATGTCCGGACTCACCGATTATTCCTTCATTTCGCGTTGGCTTTATGTCATGCTCGAAGCCCGAGCGATCACTTCCATTGACCGGTCTATAACTCGTACCTCCAATTGAATCGATGGGCCCCGAGCCGACCATGCGCACCGGATTCGCCTCCAACTTGTTGAAATCAAGATTAGACTTCGAAACTTCATTGACCGGACGCTCGGCTTTGAAATCTGAGCTTTCCCTTACCGCCCTCAACACGACTTCGTTGTCCTTACGGCTCGAGAACGTCTCCTTGAGAGCCTCCTTGTAGGCACCATTTTCACTTTGTTTATTGTTTGTCTGGTAATCGTTGATCTTCTTGTTGATTTCACCGTAACTCTGATCAACTAAAGTCTTTGACTTGTCTATCTCCAGTTCATTAATGCGGCTAACAATGTATTCGTTCTTGACAGATCTTACAATCTCATCATTGGCCGGCCGGCTTGATCCTTTAACAAACGGCTTGAAAGATCCCGCCGAGGCTTCAGGCGGTCTTTCCAACTGGATCATTTGCTCTCGAATGGAAACCGATTCCCGCCCGACTTCGCTTTGTTCATCAGCCGGTGACTTTCCTGCTGTAGCTTTGGACTTCAATGACTCCTCAGCAACAATGCTCCAGCCCTCTGCGTTACGCCGAGCGTTAGAGGTAGACTCTGTCTTCGCACTCCTGTCGCGCTCGCTTTCGACAGCACCAGCACTGATTTTCAAAAGATTGCGGACCGGAACAGCTGGAGCGGTCTCCGTTTGAACCTTAAGTGACAGCTCGGACTGCTCAGCAGCAGGCTGATTTTCACTTGCACTACTATCATTGAAATTAAAAGACATGGGAGACGCTCATTATCCTGTAGTAACGGATAGCTTTTGCATCCAGCCCCGAGTGTATATATGCATTTGCGCGCACTTTCAGACACTGAATACTCAAACTATCCTCAAGGAACGTGAAAAAATCGTGAAACCAGAGCTGTCGCCTGCCGCTGATGCATTGAACAGCAAAACAAGCTGAACAGGGCACCAGCGGCGCCCTGTTCAGCTTTTACGGTAGTAAATACCGCTTGCAATATTGGCTAGTCATAATCGCCTGGCCTTACTTCTCGAACCTTTTGGGTTGATCGAGCGGAGCTCCCGTGTCAGGCCGGTTCAAATTATGCATAGGCTTGGACTGCTCTTCGCCACCCTTGTCTGGACGGTGATGGTTATCCATTTTATTGGGTAACGATTCCTTTTCGCTGCTTCCACCACCTGGCTTCACATGAGGATAGAGATCACTCCTGTCCTTTATGCTATTGATAATATCCTTCGTGGAGAGAAGATTCACCGTTCGACCATCGCGAGTCACCGACGTAATCCCATTCTTAGAAAAGGTCACCTCGTCGCCATTGGCGAACTTCACCGTCGTTTGGTCGCCCTGCTTCTTAACTTCTACCCCACCCTTGGACTTCAGGTCGAAAGAGCCATCCTTGTTCACGCTCAACTTGTCGCCGTTCGGCATGAACAAGATTTCGCGATCACCGTCCTGGACCAACTTATCTCCGGTCGGCAATGTCTCTACACCATCTTTACCAGTCTTCAGATGCCACTCAGCCTTGCGGCCCCGCTCGATCACCCCTTTTTCAACCGAGTCCCTTCCTTCACCAGCACTATCCTTTTGCCTCTGCGCTTCTGAGCCGGCAGAGCCGTCCTTCTGCTTTTGCAATTTAGAATTGCCATCACTACTCGCGTTAGACTGAGAGTCACTCGCCTCTGCCACCTTCTTCATCTCATTGCGAATCGTCCCGGACTGATCCGAGCTACCACCATTAGTTGCATTCTTGCTATTGCGAATCATCTCATCGAGCATCTGATTCGAAAGAGATTGCGAAATACCGGACTCCGAACTTTCAGACCGGGAAGACCTTCCTGCCGAATCACTGCCGGCAAGCATAATCTCATCATCATTTTTCATAGTATTGATCCTCATTGTCCAGCCCATTGTTACTGAACCACGGTGCCTGCGACTGATGCCACAGCGGGATTCGACCGTGAGTTGAATCGTACCGGCTCGAACGTTTAAGGTAAATGTGCAATTCCACAGTTGTTGCTTGTTGAATTCTGCACGCACTCGAAGCAAAAGTACGTATCACAATCAGATCACAAACATTTGTCCACCTTAGTTTAAAAGCACAATCGCTGCCAAACAGAAACGACGAACGGGACACAATGTGTCCCGTTCGCTTCCCTGCGGCGACTCGTCTTGGTAATCGACGCGCACCGCTCGCCGCTTTTAGCTGTTTTGATCTAGGTCCAAGCTGTCCGCATACTTACCGCTAGCACAAAGAATCAGCGCTGTTCTGGCCGCTTCACCGGATTGATCTGATCGTCAATCCGCTTTTCTGGATAAGGATTAGGCAGCGGTTGCGGATATGGCTTGAACGGCGGAGGCTCCGGAATTCTAATTGGCGGCTCCGGCCAGATATTATTCATTCTCTTTTCGATAATATCGACCGTCACATTCCCACGAGAGATTGAATCTATCCCATTCTTGCTGAATGTAACTGAGTCACCACTGGGATAAGTAATCGTCGTGTTGCCGCCATCACTTTTGACTGCAACTCCACCCTTGGCGTTCAAGCTGTACGAACCATCTTTGTTGACCTTAAGTTTGTCGCCATTCGGCATGAAGAGTATTTCTTGATCGCCATCTTTTACAAGTGTGTCGCCGGTCAAGAGCTTCGTCGCTCCATCTTCAAATGGACGCCGTACGAGGTCGAACTGCCGCCGCTTTCCCTCATTCAACAGTCCGTCACTAAGACACCCGCTTTTGTCACTCCTATCACCGGGCTTCACCTCGCGCTGCCCAGTTCCATTTTGGTCGTCGCGATAATGCTGGCCGCCCCGACTGTTCTCTGTACTGGAGTTTGGTCCACCAGCTTTGTTCTTGCTCATTTCGTCAAATGCTTCTTTGGCTAGCTTGGAATACCCATCTGCACCGCCAAAAGCTGCTTGCGCACCGTCGTTCTTAGACTCAACGTCGTTTGTCGTAGCCTTATTCAATTCTGACATCTTACTAACACCTCTTTTGTCCAGCCCACTATTCTGAACTCCAGTCACTGCAACTTTCATCACAGCGGGATTTGACCGTGCGCCTATCGTAAACGTCCAGTCGAAAGCAGTCACTGTGGAATTGCACAGTCCTTGTGCACGCGAGACAGCATCAGCCGCTCCGACTTCCGCTAGAGTGAGGTATTTACTTCTGAGATATTGACGACCAACTCTAAGGTGTTCTAGTAAATGAGAACTATCCATCGCCGCGATCTCACAATACTTTGGAAGCCCGCACGTAAGTTTGCTTTCGCTCTGGCACTTTTAGCCCTCATCTCATCGCCTTTACCGCAATCGGCGAACTCACAATCCGAGTATTCAGTAAAAGGCAAACCAGTCAGTAAGGAGACCTACCAGGCGGCAGTCCTGGTCAGCGAAGCGCTGCCGCTAATCAACTCACAACGCTACCAGGAAGCGATCAACAAGCTCGAATCGGCACTCAAGCTCGCACCCACCTTGCCAGAAGCACACTACAATTTATCCGTCGCCCTCATTAAAACAGGCAAGCCGGTTGAGGCAATTCCTCACCTCCAGGCTGTAGTCGAGTCCGGAGCGGAGCTCCCACAAGCATGGGTTTCACTGGCCAGCATCAGACAGAACTCCGGCAAACTCGAAGAGGCGGCAACACTTTACAAAGAAGCCTTCCAGAAGTTTCCTCCCAAGACGTGGGACGCTGTCCCCGAGATTCACTATAACTACGGTCTTGCGCTGGGCAAGCTCGGACAATCCGATGCAGCGATTGAAGAATTGAACTTAGCGCTGCCTGCCAAGGCGGGCATGCCTGGTCTCTGGCTTACACTCGGCGCAATCTATCAATCAAGCGGGAAAATTCAGGAGAGCATCAATGCCTATGGAGAATTCCTCTCCCGCTTCCCGAAAGATAGAGAAGCTCCTCGCGTGCGGGCCGCAATCCAAACTATGGAAAGGGAGGCCAAGGCGGACAAGCGATCTCGGGCTACAGACTCGAGCGATGATTATTATGCAGAGACTACGGTGAACGGTCCCCGACGGTGGCGCGCCAGCGAGATGCCGATCCGCATTTATGTCAAACCAGGAGCTGGAGTGCCTGGATTCAAACCTTATTACGACGACTTACTGAAGCAATCAGCTCAGGAATGGGTAGACGCTTCAGACGGAAACGTATCGGTAGAGTACGTCACGAGCCCATCAAAGGCTCAAATCAATTTTTGGTGGAGCGATAACCCTGCCGACGTTTCAAATCGAGCCGAGGGCGGCGAAGCAAAAATCTATGTCAGAGAAGATGGCACGATCGCATCAGGAAAGATTGTGGTGCTAACAATTCCAATTACGCCGCTTCGTCCGATCACGGATAATCTTGTCCGTTTCGTTTGCTTGCATGAAATCGGACATGTGCTGGGAATCTCTGGGCACAGCACCAAACCCAATGACGTAATGTTCTTCTCCACTTCAGTAACTGACGATCGCAAAGAGCTTTCAAGCAGAGACAAGAAAACATTGTCTCGACTTTATTCGCAAAAGCGATAGCATTCAGCGGGAACCTCCGAACGCATTCCCGCGATCGCTTGGAGCTTTAGAACAGTAGGCAGAGTCAGCTGAGAGCCTGAAAAAACTCCGCTGCAGAAACCACCTTTCCTTGACTAATAATTGTGATCGGCCAAATACGCCGCTTTCACAACTCGATAGGCAACATATCCATACACCAGACAAACAAGGAGCAAAGCCAGCAGCGGGTGATGCAGGAGCTGCTTGACAGCCGGCTTGCAAAGGGAATCTATCCAGAATATCCCGCTTGATGCGCCGATCATGATCTATAACCCCATAACGTCCGACATCCGACAAGCGCAATATTGTACTTGAAACGGTTAACTTAGCATTAAAAGTCAGATGAAAAGTAAGTTTCAACCAAACGCTACTTGGCTACCGCCGCCAGCGTGACTCTTGAAAATATTCTCTAAACCATGGACCGACTTACTTTTACGGTTCTCGTTCTAATTGATGGATTTGCCCGCTGTCGATTTTCCATTTTTCAAACCTTCCAAGAAATCCGAATCTACCTGGCAGGTATTGCCGTCGCAGACATTCGACTGATGATTGGCTGCGATGTTCCTGCT
Source organism: Candidatus Obscuribacterales bacterium (assembly GCA_020050835.1). Lineage (GTDB taxonomy): Bacteria > Cyanobacteriota > Vampirovibrionia > Obscuribacterales > Obscuribacteraceae > JAGVKB01. The sequence goes on from JAGVKB010000142.1 coordinate 218,529, forward strand.
CGATTCGCTTCCGGTTGTAAATTAGCACTCGGTATTCATGGCAGCCTCCCATTAACTTCGCTGGTCGTCCAGATCCTGCTTAAATGCTAAGCGTCCCCACATAGCACTATGGACTGTGCGCGTTAGTGGTAATACGAAATTGATCTAAAGTGTGACTGCTAAGATTCCGTGGCAGCTTGAGGCAGCAACGAATTGAATTGATCGCAACCTTCAGAAGTTGGTGTGTAGCATAGAATTAGAGCTGACTCGACAGCACAGGAGAAAAGGTATGGAATTAAAGGACAAGCGAGTTCTCATCTTTGCCGGACCTGATTTCGAGGATCGGGAACTTTTCTATCCTCTCTATCGTTTCCGGGAGGCCGGCGCTGCCGTATCCGTAGCAGGACTTGGAGAGAAGATTTACAAGGGTAAATACGGTTGTCCGATTGAAGTCGACGGCAGCTGCGAAGAGCTCTCAAAAAAGACCTGGGACATAGTGATCGTGCCTGGTGGATGGGCACCCGACAAGATTAGAATGAACGACGCCGCTCTTTCTATCGTTCGACAGGCCGTCAAGGCAGGAGCAGTAGTGGCAGCGATCTGTCACGGTGGCTGGGTGCTAGCCTCTGCCGGCGTGATTAACGGAAAGAAGGTGACAAGCTACAGAGCGATCAAGGATGACTTGATCCATGCCGGCGGTAACTGGGTCGACGCAGAAGTCATCACCGATGGTGGCATAGTCACATCCCGCACTCCGGCAGATCTTCCGGCATTTTGTCGCGAGATCATTAAGATCGCCAGCAAGGCAAAGGTCACGGTTTGACCTAGTATCGCCTCTCGTCCAACAAGCTAGTTCTGTGCAGTGGCACAGCCTATCCAGCAATCGATGCTATGACTCGACCGGTTGGTACAGCACAACTATTGCTCAATCTGTGCGCTCAGGAAGGAAAAGAGGCGATGCCTGGCATGAACGCTTGTGTACAGAGCAGATCCGTCAAATAGAAGGGGCGGCAAGAGCTACCCCTTCTATTTGAGCGCATATTCTCGAATATACGAACAAGAGCAATTTCACTCTTGCTCGGCGCGACCGGCTTACCTCTTAGCCACCATAATCGGTGACTGATCACCAAGTGCCGGCAACTCCAGGCGATATGATTCGCCAAAGCCCTGCTCCTTGAACATCGACTTTAGATCTGCTTCGCTGAAGACGCAGCCATTTTCCGTAGCCAGAAACATATTCACATCAAACATGAGCGCCGGAGCGGGAGACGTCCTGTTTTCGTCGGCAAAGAATTCGGCGACGACAAGCTTACCGCCCGGCTTCAATGCGTCGTAACAAGCTCCAATCAGTTTGCCGGACAAGTCTCTTCCTTCGCTGTGAAGAATGTGTCCCAAAATAATCACATCATAGGCAGCCTGTTCCAGCTTCACTTCACGCCAATTGCCGGTCAATTTGTTGTATCTATCTGCGACTTGATACTTCTTCGTGAATTTGTCCATCATTTGAAGCACGGACGGAAAGTCGAGGGCATCAATCTTGATTCCTTTGTTGGCACGCGCAAATGGAATGCTCCAGACAGCACTTCCGCTGGCAACATCAAGCACTCTGGCTCCGGCCGGAAGTTTTTCAGCCTCGAGCTCTTGCGCCACGGCTTCGGCCGTAGCAAAACTGAGCGGAAAGATAGACGCAGCCAATTCCGGAAAGAACTCTTCAGCCTTGGCATCTTGATTTACTTTCATGGACGATTTGCCGCTTTTCACTGCAGCAGTCAACTGCGTCCAGCTCTGATGAAGATCGTTGCTGCCGAGCACCATTTTACCCATATAGAGATCGCCGGCCGGCAACAGATAGGTCTGAGCGACATCAGTCAACAGGTAGCACTCCTTATCCTTCGTCAAGAGCTCAAGCCCAACCAAGGCATTAAGCAGGACGGTCGTTCCACGCAAGTCAGATTTGCCGATAGCAGCTACTTCGGCTGCCGTCTTGCCACCCGATTCCAGAGCAGCGAAAAACTCCAGCTCCACAGCCGACTGCAGAATCTGGGATGCCCACGACCCCCACAGATAACCGAGAATTTTTGCCGGCGGTACAGTCGGTTTGTTCTTAACAGCGGTCATTACTATTTCTCCTTCGAGCTCCGTGCACCGGCTCCATTTGGGCCGGCTGCTGGCTCATTTTCCAACCTATCTTTGAGGGACTCATAGCGCTCTTCGAGCGAAGCTACTTGTGATTCATCAGCACCTTTCGCTTGCTTCATTACTGCAATTGCGCGCTTAAACATCAGCTCCGCATCAGGAAACTTACCTGCTTCTGCAAACAGGTCGGCAAGCGCACCGAGGCTGAGTGCAACCTCCTTGCTCTCAGGTCCAAATGATTTCTCGCGGATCTTGAATGAACGTTGCAAGTATTCTTCTGCTTCAGGAAATTTTTGCTGAGCCTGGGCCAAAGTACCCAAATTGTTTAGTACAGCTGCCACCGGCGCACTATCGGGACCAGTTTCCTTCTCCCTGATCGCCAACGCCCTCTTGTAAAGAGGTTCAGCCTGATCGTACTTACTTTCCAGCTGGTAATTCGTAGCCATATTGTTCAAGGCGGTAGCTACCTTGGCATGCTCCGGCCCGAACTTATTAATCTTTAGATCGAGCGCTTGTTTGTAAAAAGTTTCTGCTTGATCGAACTTTCTTTGATTTGAATAGTATCCAGCCATGAAATTGAGCGCATCGGCCACTTGCGAGCTTTCCGGTCCGAAGGACTCTCTCTTAACTGCCAGACTCCTTTCATAGAGAGTCTCGAGCTCACCGGTCTTTCCCTGGGCTTCACAGACGCCGATCAAGTTGTCGAGTGCAGTTGCCACTGCCGGCGAGCTCTTGCCAGCTGAGCGCTCTAACAACGACAAAGCCCGCCGATAAAAGCCCTCGGCATCAGCCAACTTATTTTGTACTCGCAATACCGCTGCCAGATTGTTTACGCAAACCCCAAGCCGCGGGTCGCTGCTACCAAACTTTTCCGAGAGGGAAAGAGCTTCCTTAAACAGCTTCTCAGCTTCTTCAACGTTTCCTTGATGGAAAGCCATTCCACCTTGCTTGATTAAAAGCTCGCAGCGCTGCGATTCCTCAGCCGAACCAGCGACGGTTCCGTCCGGCGACTCAACGTTGATATTGACGTGTCTGGTGCCAGCCCGCGCAGCAGTTACCGATACTGTCGCAAGAAGGCAGAGCGCAAGGGCGGTTTTTCCGAAATTCATGGGCTCAATTTTAATCATGCTTACGCTTCGTTACCTGAATCATCAGGCAGACTGACGAATGACAACCTGAAATGTTCTATAATCTCCAAGTACAGATCGCTGGATGCGGCGGAGGCCAGCGAACCTGGTCAGAGGGGAAACCCAGCAGCCATAAGTTGTAACCTCCGGGTGTGTCCAGCGGTCTGAACCCCTATAACCGGCGAATTGCTATGCCCAAGTCATCAAAACACACTCCAAACCCAGACCCCAGTAAGACACTGCTCGGTCAGATCCTGGTAGAGCTTGGCTACATAACCATCTATCAGCTCGACGAGGCTCTTCACATCCAGAGAGAGGATGTGGCTGCCGGCCGTGATCAGAAACCGCTCGGGCAGATCCTGTTGGAAATGGGCTATTGCAGCCCCAACCAGCTTATCCGCGGTATTCAAGTGCAGGCTGAGTACAGAAAAGCTCAAACGACCAGCTAGGCACTATCAGACACTCTTTGACTGCGGGGTGGTGCTGCGCGCCGCCCCGTTTGTGTATTGCATCTTTCGGTGCACCGGGCTCTCTAATGGGTAATAGAAAATCAACAGGTAATTAGCAGATCTAAAGTGGTTTATCTAAGAGCTAAACTTCTATATGAGCCTTGATCAACGGGCCGAAAGCATAGCTTCAGTGGGGAATACTTGGGACTAGGCGCCAAGCTAAATTTTGCCTTCATCACCGTGATTCTAGTCATGGTGCTCGGCCATGCCGGCTACGCGCTTTTCATGGACTGGCGCACCACGCGCAGCGAAGCCGAGAAGCATGTCTCCTCCGTGGGCGCCCGGCTGATGACCAAGGAGTTTCCGCAGATAGCGGACAGCGACCTCAAGTTTGCCGACGCACTCACCCGTGATCCGGCATTACTGGAAGCTTTCAACAGCAAGGACCACGAAGCTGTCGGCAAAGCATTGAAGGCTTATGTCGACCGAACCGGACTTGATGCCATCATTACTGTCGTCGACGGCAAGGGCAAAGTGATTTACAGCACCGAAATGCCTGCTAAATCAGGATTTATGATCGGCGACAAATGCTCAGGCTTCGAGCTAGTGTTGACACGAAGCGCGCCCTGGCGAGGACCAACGGCATTCAGCCCAACCGGCGACATCTTAATTACGAGCATGGCACCAATCAAAACCGGCTCCAACCCGGTCGGAGTCGTTGCAGTCAGCCAGCCGATCAGCAGCGAGTTCCTGACCGGGTTGGTCAGCAAATTCAAGTTTATGGACGATGAGCCACTCCTGAAGGGCGTGGACCTTGCACTATTTGGCCCGCGTGAAGGAAAGATTACCGCCTATTCCAATGGTCTAGTTGGCAGAGACGGCGGCTTTCTGGACAAAGTCAATCAGCTCGGCGTCAAGGCCATCTCCGACAAGCAATTCGTCAACGGTGACAGGCTCTGGCAGTCATTTGCGATGGCAGAGGGAAACAGCACCGTCGGCAATCTGCTGGTGACTACATCGCTGCCGAGCATCATGCCGAAAGTCATCTATTATGCCGGTCAGGCTGGTGCAGCTGCCGCCATCGCCTTGATTCTCGCATTTATCTTCTCCACCGCTATCAGCGGTGGAATCCGCCGGCGCTTGCACTTTTTGATCGGGCGAGCGCATGACCTTGCGCAGCAGAAATCCAGCTTACCTGCGCTCGAAGGACTCGAAGGCGAGTGGTTGGAGCTGGGCGAGCTGATGGATACGGCGGTTACCTCCATGCGCTCCACCATTCAAGGACTGAAGTCTCAGCTGTCCAAACGCAGCGTGGAAACTGAGGAGAAAACGAAGCAAGAGGACTTCTCCAGCGAACAACTAGTACATCTCAATCGCCAGCTATCTGAAAAAACCAGACAACTCTCCGAGCTGTCCAAACAGATCAATTTCGGCTCGCAGCAAACAGTACTGCTGCAACAAAAACTGGATGCGGTATTGCAGATTTCGACCGAAGGGTTCTTGATGTTGGATCAATATGGCAACGTCTTATCCGCCAACCCGGTCTTCTTGAACTGGTTGGGCGTCAAGGAGGGCGAGATCGCCGGCCGCCTATGCTTCGATCTCGTTTGCAAGCCAGGAGAACCGCGCGGCAATGTACAGTCGCAAGCGTTCTCCAGGCATAGTGGTAATCCAGCTGATTTAATCAACCAGTTTTATCCGGAGGCGGTTGTCTATCACCACTATCAGGAAAAATCAGTAGAGGTGCTGGCTCACCTGCATCCAGTCGTCACAGACGATCAAAACATTCAGGGCTGGATAATGGTTTTGCGTGACAAGTCTCTGCGCAGCGAAGTGGCGCAACTGAGAACCGAAATCGTCGCCATGTTGTCGGACTCGATTCGTGCGCCGCTCGTATCCGTAGAGGGCAGCTGGAAAACTTTGCTTTCCAACGCCAACCAAACAATGCATCCTTCAGTCGGACAGGCGCTCGCACAACTTCATACGCATTACGAGCAGCTGATCGGCCTGGTCGACAGCTTGCTCATGATGTACGGAGGCATAGTTCCACCACCGGTAATACCACGGGAGTTGGTCGTCGTGACCAGACTGGTCGCCGAATGCCTGGAGGAGGTCGCAGCCAATGCTCGGGAGCATCGACTTTCACTCGACTACAAAACAGTGACCGGATTGCCCAACTTAAACTCCGACCGGGAAGCGCTCAAGCGAGTAATGCTGCAACTTCTAGAAAAGATGATTGTTATCTCTCCACCAGGTGGCCGCGTTCGCGTCGAAAGTCTTGTCAAAGGGCAAGAGATGCGGATCGGCGTGACCAGCTCGGGAGCTGTGGTCAATCAGGAAGAGATTGATGAAATGTTTGTCGGTTTCATCGAGGGCAAGCATGACCAGGCTTCGTACAGTTCACGTCTATCCATGTATCTAGCTCGCAATAATATCGAACGTCTCGGCGGAAAGATTTGGGCCGAATCAGATGCCAGCCGCGGCACAAGCATCTTTTTCATCCTGACGATCTCTTGATCTCGGTCTACCGAGATCGATGCGGCGATCGCTTGTGAATCGAGCTAATACTTTGCGCTCGCGCCTCAAGCACAAGAGCCTCGGTATCCCTGCCGATTCGGCGTAGCAGCTGGGCGTAGTTAGTGAGCACGGGAAGGAGGTCACTGTGATCTTGTCCATTCAGCTTTTCGCGAATCTCGATCGCCCGCTTATAAAGCGGCTCTGCCTGCTCGAATTTCTTGGTAGCGCTATATAGTGCAGCCAGGTTGTGCAGATTGATTGCGACTTCGCTATGCTCCTGTCCGTGATTGCGCTCGTGAATTGCCAGCGAACGCAAGTAATACTCCTCGGCCATCGCATACTTTCCCTGGGTATGACAAAGCGCGGCCATGTTGTTGAGCGTTTTAGCCAGCCGCTGATCGGTTTCTGGAAAGCACTCGGCGTCCTTCATGGCCGCCAGGAAAAACTCCTCAGCCTTCGCATAGCGACCCCGCTCGAAGGCAGCAATGCCCTGGTCGAAACTTTCCTGCCAGTTGGACTCGTTGGTCGGACTTCCCATAGTGTGGTTATGGTGACCGATTTTCTTCAAGAGGGCTATACTTTACATCCGCCATTTGATGCCATACGTATATACGGGTTCAAACATGAGGCGATCAAATGTCCGTTCAAGTTAAAGCGATTGAGGCTCGGTCGATTCTAACCGCTCAAAAATGGGGCTCTTTGCAAAGTCATTTCCAATTCTCACTGAATCCCTATGCTGGTATTCGAGTTCACGCCTCGCTTTCGCCTTTGCTTCCGTGCAATCCGGAGCGCCTGGTAGAGCTGTTAAAGCCTTATGTAGACCAAATTTGGATCGACCGGATGCGAAATATTGAAGTAAACACCAGACCTGAATTGATCGACAAGTACAGCTGGTTCTTCGACGAAGATAACTACCGAGCTACGATTACAAAGATTGCCGAGGCGATGCCCAACCGGCGATCCCAAGTTCAAACCGAGCAAAAAACGAGATCAGCAATCTTGTAGAGAAGAACCAAAGGCAGCTCAAACTGGCGCTCCGTCCTTAGAAGAAACGCTACTTAGCAGCCTTATCTTCTTGATCGATCTGAGCGCTCACTTCGCGTAATCTCGGCGATGCCGCTTGATTGATCATTTGGACAGCCTCGTTTGTCAGCTGAGGTAATACATCAAGTGACTTCTGCCCGGTCGGCGACTTGTAGAAAGCTAGCATGTCTTTCAGCTCTTCCAAGCTAAAGTACTTGTCGTAGAGCTTCGTATAAACGTCAGATACGATCTCTCCGAGCTTCACCTTCTCATTGCTCAGTGTTTTAAATCGCTCCATCCGCTTATCCAGCTTGCCAAGTAATTCCGTCTTCGCCTTTTCCTTCTCTTCGGCGCCTAGTTTCGAATCTTGATCGATTCGAGCGGCCAAAGCTGCGTTTAGACCTTTTACCTCTTGCTCAAAAACTAAATTGAAGCCAAGCTGCGCATTGCGTGTCACTCTGCTGGCCTCCAACAGCTCCTTCATCACCGGCACCTTTTCAGCTGACGAAGCCGATCCGGCCTCATCGGCGTCGGCAGATCGCCCTTGCCATCCAAGGCAAATCAAACAACTGACGGCAATTAGGTGCTTTCTTCCTAACATTAGACTCTCCCTCGGAAATTCCGATAGTGGCGGCAATTCTAATCCAGCAGACTTGCCAAGATTTCGCCCCCCTGGTTCGTTGAGCATTATCGCGTACTTCTGAACTTTTGATCTCATGCACCGACTCGAAGAACTACCTTGCCGAAGTTTTCATTCGTCCCAACCAGCGCATGAGCTTGAGCCGCTTCCGCCAGGGGAAACACCCGATCGATCACCGCACGCAGTTTACCGGCAGCGATCATCGGCAGCATCTTTTGAGCAAACTCTGCGATTACAGCAATCTTTTCGTCCAACAAACGGGCTCGCATGACTGTACCCTTAATCTCCAAACGTTTCCGAAGCAGCTGTCCCAACTCGATCTCTGCACGAGCGCCGGCCACCAGACCAACGACTATCATTCTGGCTCGACTGGCCATACAAATGAGATCCTCAGCAACATAGTTGCCGCCAGCCAGCTCCAATACGACATCGACTCCGCGACCTTCAGTCAATCTCAGAACTTCCTGGGAAAATTTGCCGTCGGTTACAACTATCCCATCCACAAGACCGAGTCCTTTTGCCGCCTCCACCTTCCAGCTGTTACGGGCAGTACCAATCGGTCGCGCTCCGATTGCAAGCGCTATCTGCACCGCGGCTGCGCCCACTCCGCTGCCCACCGCGCTGATTAAGACAGTCTCGCCCGCGACAAGACGTGATTGAGAAACCATGGCATCGTATGCAGTGATAAATGCCTCCGGTATTGCTGCCGCCTCCTCAAATGAAAGCGACGCCGGCATCGGCATTACAGTGCGTTCATGAACCACGAGACTTTCAGCATACGAGCCTCCACCTACCAGGCCAAAGACCTTATCGCCAGCTTTGTACAAACTTGCACTCGCTCCGGATCTTTCAACAATGCCCGAAAATTCCACACCAGGAATCTCCTTTGGCGATCCCTCCGGAACCGGGTAAAGGCCCAATCTCTGCAACAGGTCGAGCCGGTTGACTGCCGTCGCCTTAACAGAAATCAACAGCTCCTCTGCGGCTGGTTCTAACGGCTGAACATCTCGCAGCTCAAGAACTTCCGGACCTCCCGGCCGAGCAATCACAATGGCACGCATCATACCCTCACGCTTCTGAAAGAGGACTTCTGAAATGGGATTGAAGTGTCTGAGAGCACTCCTTCGCTATCAAAACAACTTGCCACCAAGCAGCACTTCAAAATCCGGACGAACCAGCACAACATCGTCAGCATTCGCTCCCGGCACTCCCACTATTAAAATCTCAGATTGAAAGTCCGCAATTTGCTTGGGTGGAAAATTAACGACTGCTATCACAAGCTGTCCGATCAGGTCTTCCTTGCTGTAGCGAACTGTGAGCTGCGCGCTCGATTTCTTGATTCCCAGCTCACCGAAATCAACCCAAACTTTGTAGGCGGGCTTTCTGGCTTTTGGAAAGTCTTGAGCATCCACAATCCGCCCGACGCGAATGTCGACCTTATGAAAGTCTTGATAATCAATCTTATCCACTTAGCTGACAAGTATACCGGGTAGCTCGAAAATCAAAGCAACTCGCCACGACAATCCTGGCACTGCGACCGCACAATAAATTCGATCCGGTCGAACTCGTAGCCCATCCTGGCGCAGATCTGCCGCCCCACATCATCGAGATAGTCTTGATAAAACTCAATTGTCTTGCCGCACTCGATGCAAGTGAGATGACCGTGATGGATCTCCTCTCGTCGCCATTCGTAGAAGCGCTGCCCCCCTTTGTTCAACGACAATACGAGCCCGACCGAACGCAAGCTGAGCAGCGACCGGTAAACACTCGCCTGATGTACGTTTAATCCGCGCAGTCCGGCTATCTCCGCAATCTGCTTTGCCGAAAGGTGCACGCCGTGCTCGGCCTCTTGAAGAATCGCTGACACCAATCTCATGCAGCGATTATCACTCATCTCCAACTTGCCACCACAATCACGGTAGCTCTTTAGTGCTCGATAAGCGGCGATCGAAGTTAAATTGACACCGGCTTCCTGCGCCCTTTGCTGTAGCTCCGAAGCACTCAGGTGAGGGCTCACTTTCAAGATCTGAAAAATTACCGACTTCTTGCTCAGCCTCCGAGAAGTTCTGTGAATGGTATGGCTTTTCATTGCAGTTCAAATTGCCTTTCAATCGAATTTATGACCTGGCAAAATTAGCCGTTCGCCCAGGACGATTGCACGGATTACCGCTGCGGCGAGCGCTTGCACCAACTCCGGTCGCTCTGTCGATGGATTCATGCATCTCTTCCATGAAGCAGTTGATGCGCGCCACCAATTTTACCTTTCCAGCCCGTTCGGCCCGCAACCGGGCTATCAACATGCCTGTGATCATCTTATTCAAACGGCAAATGTTTCGGTCATACAGTCCGAACGTCAGGGCCAGTATCACGTGCTTTGCGCTGCCGGTGCTCAAATTGATCGAACGTAAGCGATCGATCGAATCAGCCGGCAAACCAGCTAGCCAGCCATGGAGCCCCGACTGCCGAATAATGCCTTCACCGCTCAGCCCACTATTCATAAAAAGTCCTCACCACCGACGGTGCTCGTCCAGATTTTTGCGAAAGCGCAATTCACGCCAGCCCTCTTGATAAGCGATACCTTGACATGCCGTTTGTCGAAACCAGCCAGCCTGAAACGACTTGCGTCAAATCTTGCTCGCAATTGAAGAAATAAATGAAAACAGACTCCAGGAGCCACGCTTCGCGCACTCCTTCGGTTTTATTTTGTTGCTAGGGTACTTTACACTAAAATGTCCTTGTTGCGACTCACTCTCAATAAGGAAGCTGCCAGCACAGCTCCCTTCTTGGTAAGCGAGCGGCGGTTTTTGAGCTATTCTAAAATCTTCCTATTGCGAGCTCTTCGCATTTTTTGAAAGAAACTTCTTTTCTCTGTTTAATGACAGCCGTACCAGAGCGGTGTAATGTTGTGCTGCCAGTTGAGAATTATTCTCAATTGCTGATTACCAATGGGCGCTTGCGAAGTAAAGAGAATTGCGCCCCCCGGCATTCCCGAAGAGAACCATTCAATAAACAAAGATATGCAAGAACTTCTAAATGGCCCTGGTATCGTCGCGAAACCTTCCGCCCTGCAAAGCAAGCTGAATACGGAAGCTACTCCGAATTATCTCGACGATGCAGTTGACGACCTCGGCGAACTTCGGCACCTTATTAATGACTTGAGCGAGTTGTCGATCGATTCGGACGATACTGCCTCGCTGGCTCTCACCGCTGGCTCCCAAAACTGGCTCCACACAAACTTCTTGCAAGAAGTGCAGATGCTCAAATCCAGGCATCGTCGACATTTCGACCTGGTGGAGCGGGCCAGCCGCTGGGCCAGCACGAAAGAGTTCTTCTCAATTCTCGAGGCGGTTCGCAAAGAATTCCTCTCAATAAAATCGGCTCTGCGTATCGCCTATCGGCAGCGCGGAACACTACTTTGCGCATCCGACTGGCAAAGTCCGATCTACTCATCCTCGATACCGGTAGGTATCAACCGTCTATCCGAAGGCATTCAAGAGCATGTATTGGATTACAAGCGGGACGGCCACCTCGATGCTCTTGTCTACGAGCAACAATTTCTTGCAGAATATGCAAATCATTTGCAATCTCGCAACCTGACAGCCTATCTTGCCAACAGTGGAATGGGCGCCTTCGCGACGGTGTTGCACTGGTTGGCCCACGAACAAAAAATGGGATCGCAAGCACTGGCGCTTCAACCGATGTACTTCGAAAACATACATCTGGCTCGCGCGTTCTTTCCCAATCTCCTTCAGATCAGCGGTCCTTCCAGAGAAGACCTTCTAGCTTGCCTGCGGCAGCAACAACCATCGGTTGTCCTCTGCGACGCGGTTACTAATTGTGGTGAGGTGGTCTATCACGACTTCGAAACGCTATTGAATTGGGCGAGACTCGAGTCCGAAGAGCCGACGGCAATCATTATTGATACCACCTGCTTGCCGACAGCCTGCCTGCGCTCCGGATTGTTGAATCATCTGCCCGACCACGTATCCGTCTTTCTAGTAGAGAGCTTGGCCAAATACCATCAGTTCGGCATGGATGCCGTCACCGGCGGCGTCGTCCTCATGCACGCCGAAGAGTCTTTGCAAGCGAGCTTCCGCAAAACGCGCGCGCGCCTTGGAACAAATATCGCCGACGGCAGCGTGGGAAGCCTGCCGCGACCGAATCGCGAGCGCTTCACCAAACGCATGCGCAGACATTCTCGAAATACACGGCTTCTGTCGCAAGGATTGGAGAAGATAATCGCCGAGCAAAAGGCAATTATTGAATCAATCTCGTGGCTTTCCGAAGCAACACCGGAAGCGCCCTGGTACTACAGCTCTTGCTTGTCGCTGCGATTGCAGAAACCGTTTCGATCTGTTGTGCGTTATCAGGAATTCGAGCGAAAGGTTCTAGCACTCTGCCAGGACCGCAAACATCCAATCGCTTTCGGCACTAGTTTTGGCTTCGACGTCTCGAGACTATACGTGACCGCACCGTCCACTCGTTTCGAAGAGCCTTTCTTGCGATTATCCGTCGGCACCGAGACGGAAAATGAGATCAAAGTTTTCCTCGACATCCTGCAAGCTGCCAGCTCCGAGTTGGCACGTGCTTGGGATTGGAACGGTTCTGAGACGGCAGCCAGCAAATCCGGCAACCGGCTTGCATTGCCTGCCACTATTTTAGAGAGACCTGGCCTTCGATCGAGCGTCTTTCTTGGAGAAAAGGCTCTGGCCGACTATCTCTGTCCGGCAAACTATGCACCGACTCCCCTCGTTGAACTCCCCGACGACTTAAATCCATTCCGGAAAGATGGCGTCAAACTCTTGGCCAAGATGATGCCGCTGGTGCCTTTGATGAATATCAAATCGCTGCCGGCATACTCCATGCTCAGTAAGGCGGCCGAGCGAGGAGAATTAAACGGCGTAGAACGTGTAATTGAAAGCTCTTCGTCCAACACGGTCTTGTCCTTGAGCGTTCTTTCCAAGCTCTTTGGTGTGGAGACTACTTGCGCCATCGTCGATCATTCGATTGCTCCTTCGCTCATGCGTATGTTGAGACTGTTCGGCATCGAAATCTATCTGCATCCGGCCGCCGGACACGAGCAGTTCGGAAAGCTTCGCCCGCGCAGCGAGAGGGCGGCCGCAATCGGAACACATCCCGGCTGGCTCAACCCCGGACAATACACCAATCCGGACAACCCGGAAGGATTTGCGCGCTGGCTCGCACCGGACCTCTGGGCCCAAACTCAGGGCCGCTTGTCGATCTTAGTCTGCGGTCTTGGCACATGCGGCACGATGGTCGGTGTCAGCAAAGGTCTGCGTGAACGCAATCCCAACATCAAAGTGGTGGCTTGCTGCCCGCAACCTGGCGATGCCGTACCCGGACCGCGCGAGCAATCGTTGCTGAAAGACGTCTCCTTCAACTGGCAGGAAGTAGCGGATGCTCGCATCGAATTGTCGGCTGAAGACAGCTTCGCCTCCAGCATCAAGCTGATCAGACGAGGAATTCTCGGCGGACCGAGCTCCGGAATGAATTACTTAGGTGCGCTTCGCCATCTAGAGAAAGAGAAGGAGTCCGGTCGCCTGACTGAGCTGGTCAACGCTCAGGGAGAACTATGGTGCACATTCCTCTGTTGCGACTCGCCGTTGCCGCATGTCGATGAATACTACGACGCGCTGGGAGAGCAATACTTTCCCACAGTCCATCCCGTTCCGGAGGAAGATCAACCGATCTTTCAAAAATAATGCTGACTGCCGAATCACTGATTGCTACTGGTCGCGATTGCGCACCGCCACTGACACCGAAATTGGCGCCCTGGATGGACCGAATTCTCCAGCAGCCGGTGGTGCTGGCTGATTGGCTGCAAAATTATGGCTCACCGGTTCACATCGTGGTCGGCTCCGAGTTCCGCAGAAACGTGAAAGACTTACTGTCACCGTTGCAACTGCGCGGTCTTTCCGGCGGCCTGTTCTTTGCACGCAAGGCCAATAAGCTGCCCTGGTTCGTCACAATGGCGAAGGAAGAGGGCATCGGCGTCGATACGGCAAGTTTGAGCGAATTGCGCGAAACTCTCCAGCTTGGAGTTCCACCACAGCAGATTGTGGTTACGGCAGTCGGCAAGAGTCGCGAGCTGATTGAGGAAGCGGTTAAGCACGGCTGCCGGATTGTGATTGACAATGACGACGAGCTAGATCTCGCAAAAGCTGTCGTGCATGAGGTCGACAGACAAGCTCAGATCGGATTGCGGTTTTCCGGATTCATTGTTCAAGATCGCCAAGTCTTCAGTCGATTCGGACTGCCGGTTGCCGATGCTCACAATCTGGTTGATAGCATAAGAGAAGAATCGCTGCTAAACCTAGACTTTCTGCACGCCCATCTCGATCGCTACGATCTGGACGAGCGAGCATCGGCAGCCAGACAAATGCTGGCCATAGCCGATTATGCCAACAGTCGCGGTCATAAGATAACCAGCATCGACCTGGGTGGTGGCATCTTGATGCGTTATCTGGACAACGCCTCTGAGTGGGAATCATTCAAGGATGCCTTGCTATCTTCCGTGCGTGAAGAACGTCCTTACTTCACTTATCTGAACGATGGTCTTGGCTACATGCGGGCTGGCAGCGAAATAATCGGACGAGCCGACCTCTATCCAGCCTGGAATTCGATCTCGAAAGAGAGATTCATCTCTGCCATTTTGGATCATCAACTGGACGGGATGCCATTGCACAAGCAGTTTTCAGACCGAAAGCTGAAGCTCTATTTCGAGCCCGGCAGAGCGCTCCTGGACAATACCGGGATGACGGCTACAAGAGTCACATTTCGCAAGCGAGACACGCTCGGCAATCTACTGATCGGTGTCGCCATGAATCGCCTGAATCTTCGCCCATTTCGGGCGGAATTTTGTTCTGACCCCTTCTTCCTCTCGACTGATTCAAGGATGCCGATTACTGAAGGCGCCTTTCTTGTGGGTAATCTCTGCTCCGAAAGCGACCTTATCTACCGCAGAAAACTTCGCCTGGGCACACTGCCGATGCCGGGAGACACAGTCTGTTTCGCCAATTCGGCCGGTTATCTGGCCCATCACATGGAGATTGGTACTCACGGTGATCCCTTGCCGCAGAACCTTCTGATCTGTGCCGAGAATTGGCAAGTATGCGACTCTTTAGCGTAATCGGGGCTGGCTATCATGGTTAATCGACAACAACGACTCAAAGTAATTGAGGGCAATCAGCAAGAGACTGGCGGCAACTCAAGACAACCGGTAGCAGTCGTGACCGGCGCCGGCAAAGGTATCGGCCGTGCCCTGCTGGAAGAGCTGCATGCCCGCGGTTATCTCGTTGTGGCGGTTGTTCGAAGCCTCGCCGACGTGCGCGAACTCTTTTCGCTGGCTCCGCAACACATCCTTCCCATCCGCTGCGATGTCACAGAGCCGTCCACCGAAGTCGTGCTGAAAGAGTTTCTCGAATCGCAAGTAGGAACGATCGATCTGCTGATCAACAACGCCGGCTTTGGCGCCACCGGATACGGTATTACCGGGCTGGATTTCAAAGAGCTCGACAATGTTCTGGCGGTTAGTTGCTATGGTCCCATTCGTTGCGTTCGTGCTTGCTTGCCGTTCATGAAAGCGTCGTCGCGAGCAACTATCATCAATATGTCCTCACGCTTCGCCTCGCTGGAATGGGTGGCGAGCGGCGCTGTTCCGCACGAGCAAGCGACCTATCCATATCGCATTGCCAAAGCCGCAATGAACATGTTCACATCATGCCTGTCGATCGAATTGAAGGGCTCGGGCATCCGCGTTCTATCAGTCGATCCCGGCAAAGTCAAAACCAGATTCGGTCCAAGAGACGCCGACGTCGAACCAGCGGACGCCGCCAAAGCGATTGTCGACTTGGCAGAAAAAAATGTAGATACGGGAATCTTTGTGCATGCCTCAGGAGAGAAGTTACCATGGTAGATCGCCTCTGGTCCGTTAAAGAAAAAAATGAGCCGTTCGTCCTTCCTTCTTTTGAGACGATCAGTTTCTCCTTACCGTCAATGAGTAATTGGGAAGAGCTGATCAAGGGCGAGTCGGACGGATGGGTCTATTTGAGCGATGGCAATCCGACCTTATCGGCGCTGGAACGCCTATTGGCCAAAATTCAAGGCGTCGAAACTTGCTGGGTAACCAGCACAGGCAAGTCGGCGATCGCCGCTACATTGCTCGCCTTGCTAAGCGCCGGCGATCACATCATCCTCCTGCGCGAAGGATACAAATCAACGCGACTGTTTGTCGAAGGAACTCTTCAACGCTTCGGAGTGTCGGTTACTTTGATCGGAGTCGATGACGTAAGAAATCTTCCCGACTTCATTCAACCCGGCCGCACCAAAGTGCTGGTCTTGGAAGCGCCGACCAATCCAATGACGCGAGTTCCTGACCTTAACTATTGCACCGCCATCGCCCGCGAGCACGAAATCACAACTGTGCTCGACAATTCACTGGCCGGCTTTCACCAGCACGGCGAGCTGCCAGTCGACCTGATCGTCCACAGCCTTTCCAAGTATGCCTCCGGAGTCGGCGACGTCATGGGCGGCGCCGTGCTCGGCAGCAAAGCGAATGTCTCGCTGGTCAAATCGAGAAATGTCTGGAACACAGACGCAATGAGCACGCACGCAGCCGTTGAGCTGTGGAAAGGGATGCAAACTTACACATT
Organism: Candidatus Obscuribacterales bacterium; assembly: GCA_020050835.1. Taxonomy (GTDB): domain Bacteria; phylum Cyanobacteriota; class Vampirovibrionia; order Obscuribacterales; family Obscuribacteraceae; genus JAGVKB01. Next base: position 235,072 of record JAGVKB010000142.1, read on the forward strand.
GAGGATTGAGCGCCAATCCTCCAACGCACTGGCGATTGCGCGTTTCCTCGAGAAGCATCCGCGCATCAGCCGTGTCTTATATCCTGGACTGGAAAGCCATCCCGATCACCTGGTGGCAGCTCGCCAGATGAAGGACTTCGGCTCTGTTCTGGCTTTCGACGTGAAAGACGGCTCGCAAGCGATGCGTGAGACGCTCGACAAACTGAAAGTATTCAGAATTGCCTTTGGCACCGGCTTCACTCAATCGATCGCCAATCCAGCCTGGTTATTCTATGCGCGCTCGTTCCCTGAAACGCAAACTGGACTTTCAGCCATATCCGACAATACTATTCGATTGTCGGTAGGCATCGAGCCACCGGACGAGCTAATCGCCGACCTCGAACAAGCGCTTCGCTAGTAGCATCTGACAATGCCGGTAACCTTACCAGATGCTTCACTCGAAGCCAATCTATCCATGCTCGATGATCTCGAGCTGAACTCCTGCGACGTCTGGATTCTGGGCGGCGGCATCAGCGGTTTGACGACGGCGATTGTCCTGCAATCACTCGGACTGAAACCGGCAATTCTCACTGAATCCGCACCGGGAAAATTCTCCCACCAGCAAGACCCGCTGGTGCCAACTGCTTATGCGATGGCTTCGGCATATCCGCACAATCTGCGCGTCTTTGAGCTCAATCGCATCAGTGACGATTCGCAGGCGGTATTCGGACAGCTTTGCCGGCAGCCATCCGCCGGTGTCAGGCTTTATCAGATGTTTGAAGTCTTCGAGCACCAACCTGACACGGCAGCTCTCGGCATGAATCGCCTGAACTTTCAGCTGTTCGATGGCAAACCAGCCCAGTTGAAAAATTCTGTCGCCCCGCCCTGCCGTCCCGGCGCAGAGTACCTTTGGGGTTGGACTTTCCAGACCTACTTCGCAGATATGCCGCTCTATCTCAAATATTTGTGGTCGCGATTCCAGGAACGGGGCGGAACGCTTAGACTGGGCAAGCTCTCAGTTGAAACTATCCTCGCTGGTCGCTTCGACAAGCCACTTGTAAATTGCCTGGGATTGGGAGCGGTCGCCGCCTTTTGCGACCGATCTCCGGCAAACATCATGCGCGGAAGGCAGGTTTTAGTGCCAGGCGCGCCGGTAGTTACAAACAACAACGGCTTGCCGGTCGCCTACAATTACACACCGCCGGTTGAATTTTTCGCTCGCTACGATGGCTTGCCAGAGTACGTACACTACTTTCCGAGAGAGGACGGCTGGTTATTAGGTCAAACGCGCGAACCAGGATCGATGGACGAAAAAGGAACGTGGCACGGCAAGGCGGTCTCTTCTCAACAGATCTTAATCGGCGGTCAAACGATCCCAGCTCCAATCATCGATCTCAACTCCTCGCTCTTGAAGAATTGGCTTGGCCTTGAATTCAGCCGGGATAACTTGGTAGCGCGCACCGGCTACCGCTATTATCGCGATCCCGACGACACCGGCGTCAAGCTCGACACAGCAGTTCTTGACGGAGTACCGATCGTTCACAACTACGGACACGGCGGTTCTGGCGTAACGATGTCCTGGGGCTGCTCTGTCCAATGCGCGCGCTTGCTGGAACAATATGTTGGGCTCAAAAGAAATCCGGCAGACGGTCTCGAGCAAGCGATCGTGCAACTGTTGTCGGAGCCGAGCGCCGCTGCTGCGACTTCGCTACCGCTCGCTCAACCATCTGCCAGGTAGCAGCCATGTCTATCGCTACTATCACCGGTCTCTTCTCCTACCCGATCAAGTCTTGCGCGGGCACAGCAGTAGCTGAGGCAGAGTGTGACGATTTTGGAATCAAGTACGACCGAGCCTGGGCCCTCGTCGACTCAGACCGCACAATTCTCACCCAGAGAAACCAACCTCGGATGGCGCTCATTCAGCCAACAGTCAACCAGGATGGCTCTCTCTTGCTGGAAGCCCCGAATATGATACCACTTACGGTATCACCCATTGCCGAGAATCGGCAGCGACTCAGCCTCAAGGTTTGGGCCGACGAAAGCGCCGGATTCGATCAAGGGGACGAGGCCGCGGCCTGGCTCACAGCATTTCTGGGCGTATCTTGCAGACTCATGTGCAACGACCGCGAGTTTACCCGCCTTACGAAACTGACAAAACCAAATGGCGAAAGTGCAAGAGTCGCCTTCGCTGACGGCTATCCGCTCCTGGTCATCTCGCAAGAAAGTCTGACTGACTTAAACGATCGTCTGGAAAACCAGGTTCTCATGAGCCGCTTTCGGCCCTCAATTGTCTTAAGCGGCTTGGGTCCTTACGGAGAAGATCGCTGCTCGCAGCTCAGCTCGCCGGAGATCGTTCTGCATGCAGCCAAACCATGCCCACGCTGCGTTCTTATAACCATCGATCAAGAAAGCGGAGCCACCAGTGCTCCTGAGCCGCTTAGAACTCTCAGCAATTATCGCCACAACGGAGAAAAGGTGCTTTTCGGCTACTACTTTCTGCCTGACAGTCCCGGCGACTTGCGTGTCGGTAACACGCTGAGAGCGAACCTGAGAGCCTGAACACTCAGCATGTTCAAATGCCTCTTGCTATTCAAGTGCCTTGAACGCGATCCCGACGATCCGCCACGAGCGGAATGAGAGCAGCCGACAAACTGGCTGAAACAGCTGCCAGAATCACCAGCGGATAGTACTGGTTATGAAAGACGTGGGTGAACAGATTGCCACCGATGAATGTGGAGGATTCAATTGCGAAATTGCGGACAGACAGCAAAATTGCCATGACAGATACTTCGGCATGGCGCGGACAAGAATCGGAAGTCAGCCCATACAGTGCCAGCAAAGCGATCATGGCGGAAGTGCCTCGGAAGAACTCGATCAAAATTGCAGAAGAAAAGTCGGTCAACATAAGATAGGTCAGAGTACTGATAGAAACAAGCGCGACTCCCAGGCACAACTGAGCTTTGATGGTCATGTTCTTAACCAGGCGCCGGTAGACAAATGCCCCCAATACCATGCCGGCAGCCATCCAAGCGCTAAGCTGCCCGATGTTCTCTTGTGGTATCCCTAAGGTTTTCGATTCGTAAAAGTATAGCGGCACTCCAAAGGCCGGTGCAAAATTCCAGAACCACCCAAACAAAGCTACCATCCAGAGCGAGGGCGATCTGGCTGCTTGTTTAAAAGACTCGAGCGTATCTCGCATTTTCTGCAGGTCGATCTTGGCTTTCGGCTCCTTAAGCATGATCGAGCCCAAGATTGAAATTGAGAGAACCGGTATCATCGCCACGCCAGCAGCAAGATGCAGAGCCATGGTAGCACTCAGGTGTTGACACAACAAACCACCGACGACAGCCGCTACGATATTTGCGCTGTAGTAACAGAGCGCCTGATCGCTGAAGTATTCTCTTGCCTTGCCGTCGCTGCGACCCTGTTCGGCAGCCAATCCCACCATCAATGCGGTCGACATGGACATGCCCATTGCAATGAACAGGAGGCAGCCTAGCACCACTTACAATGCATTGGTCCAAACCATAACAAAGTAAGCAAGTGCAGTCAGTAAATTCGCAACGATTACATAACTCTTTCGTCGATATCCAAATAATGGGACGAAATCACAGACCATCCCGACAAGCGGCTTGAGCACCCAGGGAAGCATCATAACCGCCAGATATGAAGATATTTGAGCGGCGGTCAGATTCAAGCCCTTCATCATGAAGTATTGAATTGGCTGAGCGATCAATCCAAATTGCGTCGCTATCCCATGCGAAAAATAGGCAACAGCAAAAAACACCGAAAGAGTGCCGACATCGGTCAACTCATGATTGTGAGTTGGGACCGCTTTTGTCGTCGCTAAAGTCATCGCTCAATCCCGGCCAGATCGGAAGATCGACGAAAGACAAGCCTTTCGTGACCGATGAAACAATACCGCAGGATTGCTGCTGCTTGCTGCAACTGTTTCTTATTTAGCGGCTTTTCAGCACACCGCTCAAACTGCGCTTGCTGCTGGTCGAATGCGCCCAGCTCGCTGAAAACCGCCGCTCGCTCTGCTTCGCGAAGCAAACTGAGCAGTTATTGATAATAATTCTCAATAACAAATTGAGCACTTCCACCCCAAAAGCTCACCCATAAATAACATCAATCGCCAGTCCTCGGCATTTTACGGAAACCAATTAGATCTAAAGAAGTCGTCGGTTCGCAGATTAGCAATTAGCAGCACACATTTTCTAACTTTAGATGTCCATTTTCACTCACTAACTCTCGGGAGCAAATCCCACCAGATTTGATGATCCTACGAAGCAAGTAGATTTCCACTTCCCACTGAGGGATGTCGGAGGTGTTTTAGCTTCACCGCGACAAGAGAGAGACCTTGCTATTGCAGGTCAATTCCGATGAGGAGCTGGCAAATGTCCAAGACGATTTGCAAAGTGTTGGTTTGCACGCGCGGCAAGAAATGCCCGAAACGCGGCAGCGAAGAATTAGCCCAGTCCTTGCGCAAGGAGGTCGACCGGCAGGGTTTGGGAGAGCGCATCAAAGTCAAGGACTCCGATTGCCTGAAGCTGTGCAAGACCGGTCCATCCGTCATGGTAATGCCGGATGAGGTCTGTTACGGAAACGTCTCCTCTTTAGACTGTCAAGAGATCATCTCTTGTCACGCGGAGGGAGATGATTCAAGCGTCAATCGCCTCGCGGTAAAGAACCGCAAGAAAAAGAAGAAGAAGAAAAGGTAAGTCGACATCAGTCGACCGCTACGAGGCTGTTGGACAGCTTGAAACATCACGACCGCCTGAGTGGTTACAGGCGGTCTTTCGTCTCATTCTTCGGGAAAGGAACGAATCTATGAACAAGCAAAACGTGCTCATTCTGGGCAAAGGCGTCAGCGGGCTCACGACCGCCCTCCAACTCTTGCGCTCCGGTCATCAGGTGACCATCTGGGCCAAGGAGCCCTGCGGTCAACACCCCCACACCTCGCTCAAGGCGTACGCTATGTGGGTGCCCGTCACGATCGCCGGCGATGCCAGGGTCGAGCGCTGGACGGATGAAACCTACATCGAATTGGAGAAGCTCTCGCACCAAGCTGGCACCGGCGTGGTCATGCGGCAGATCTTCGTCCTCAAGCAACACTACGACGAGCCCTGGTATGCCGGCAAATTCGCCGGTTTCCGCCATGCTCGCCCGGAAGAGCTCACCAGCCAGTACAAAGACGCCAACGTGCTGGAGTCCGCTCCGGTGATCGATCCGGTCGTCTACCTCCCCTGGTTGGAAGCGCAGGTGCTAGCCGCCGGCGGCAAATTCGAGCAGCGCGCTGTCAAGCAGTTGAGCGATTGCCCGGCTGAGTTCACCGTCATCATCAACTGCGCCGGGCTCGGCGCCCGAGCGCTCGCCAGCGACGACAAGTTGGTTCCCGAGCGAGTGCAGGTCGTCACCATCAAACCCAACGGCTTCGACCAGGTGGTAATCGACGACGACGGCCCAAACAAGCGCGCCTGCATCGTCCCGCACGCCGACTACATCAAAGTCGGTGCCTACTTCGACGGCAACCACGAAACGTTGCAAGTCGACGATGACGTCACCAAGGACATTCTCGAGCGCTGCCGAAAGATGGTGCCTGGCTTCAAAGCCGACCCTGAGGACGTGTTGAGCGTCGCTCGCGCCCTGCGACCCGAGCGCTTCTTGACCCGCGTCGAACTGGACTTGCAAGCGCTGGCTGACGGGCGCAAAGTGGTCCATAACTATGGTCATGACGGGATGGGATACCTGACTTCCTGGGGCATCGCCGCCGAGATCGCCGGTTATCTGGCCTGAGACCGGCATTGCTCGCGAAATTCTTGCATCGAATGTTCCAGGGACCTGCCAATAAAACTCCCATCTTGAATCGAGGAGAACACTATGAACTCATCGATGGACCTGTTCATTCTCTGGACAGCATTGCTGCTCGGTCTCCGGCACAGCCTGGACGTCGATCACCTGGCCGCAATCGCCGATATCGCCGGCGCGCAAACTACGCGTAGAAGCTCGTTCTGGGGCTGCACAGCCTACGCCGTCGGACACGCCGGCATCGTGTTGCTGCTGGGCAGCGCGGCTCTTCTGCTCAGTCTGCAAATCCCGGCTCAGTTTGGCGCCGTCATGGAAAAGGTCGTCGGCGTGACGCTTCTATTCCTGGCCGGCGCCATTCTTGTTTCTGCGCTGAGATTCAAGCAGCATGGCAAGCTGGTTAGCCGCTGGCGAATTCTCCACGACCTCGCCAGCAAACTCTTGAGCTTCCTGAGAGGCAAGAACTCATCGAAACCCGATCAGCCCCAGGACGACCTGAGCTTCTCCGGCTGCCTGACGATCGGCGTTCTGCATGGCGTCGGCGTTGAGTCACCCACGCAAATCCTGGCGCTGGGATCAGCAATGGCACTGGGCAGTCCAGCTCTGGGACTGCTGCTGGTTGCGCTGTTCGTAGCCGGCATGATCGTCTCCAACATGGCAATTGCCATTCTGGCGATTTACGGCTTCCAAAGCGCCCGGCAGCGCCAAGTAGTCTTTCTAGTGCTGAGCCTGATCTCCGCTGTCTTCAGCGCCGTCATCGGCGTCACGCTCTTGCTGGCATAAACCAACCGGCACATGCTTCTGGTTAACAGCACGCTGAGTTTCGGTCTGAGTAACAAATCTGGCTTCAAGCTCCGCGGCTGGTACACCAGGACGGATCAGAACTGACAAGAGATTCCAAAGGGAGAAGAACGGGTCAAGCCAGTTTACAACTGGTTGCTCGCTCTTCTCCCTTGCTCTTTGTCAATTTATTACTATCTTTTATCGTATTTCAAAACGTCCAGTATCTCGCCAATTCAAGTTGTCTCAATTCGCCGAAAGGGAGACTGCAAGCGTCTCCCTTTCGGCGAATTCAATCTGTCCGAACCTTCAATCCGTCCTGGACCTTCACCTTAAGCGGCGCATCGATTTACCTTTCACGGCTGCAATCGAATGTCGCTCCTATTCTCCACGAATCACGCAGATAGCGGTCGGGCGCTTGACTCTAAGTGCCATCGATTCATAGACACGAAAGCGATAATTCATATCGACCGGTCCGAGATAGGCTATTTGCAAGTCTTCCGCGACAGCAATATCGAAGTTTTGCACGCCGGTCGAGATGACGGCGGCTGTTCCCTCGGGAATCTGCGGGCTCCACATAATGCCGTCGGCGAAGAGTTTGCCGAGTTGCTCGAGTTCGAGCGCGGGAGACTCTTTGACAGGCTTCAGCAGCGCTTCATACATGTCGACTGAAGTGACCAACGCATACGGAAAATGATGATCGGCTTCCAACAGCTTGCTGATCGAAGCATAAACATCTTTCGCCGGAGCGCCTGCCGTCTTCCAATCACTGCGCTTAACGCTCAGCGAGCCTGGATAGTTGAGCAGTCCTTTCATCCCCAAAGTCTGGTTGCCGTTAAAAATCAACCGATCCTCTGCATCTCCGACCTGGTGCGCAGCGCGAACAGCATTGGTTGCATCGAGCGGAGCACCGATGTCTTGGCTCCATTTGACGTCACGCCAATGCAGTAGAAAATCTTTGTATATAAGCGGAACCCGAATATAAGTTTCCTTCTCATGGGTCGTAATCGGCTTATTATCGGGGCGCCCTTCGAGATCGATCTCGGCCGGCTGATCTTCTTTAATTGTTTCCAGCGGAACACTTTCTACGCCAGCACCGAGCGGTCCGAACAAAGAGATGAGCTTGCGAGCAACTACCGTCCTGCGCACCTCATGAACAGCTGCCTGCAGCATCTGGTTGGACTGCTCCATTGTCAGCGGCAATTCACTTAGCTTTTGATAACTCTTCCACACATTAGCCTCCTTGCGGCCACAACGGTCCTACCGTCCATTGACTACTTTTACTTTCAATTGTTGATTCTTTCTGCGAACTCGGATATCCCTGATGAGCAGCCGGCGGCAATTCAGCTGCCCACTCGACATGCTCTTCCATGAAATGGTCAAGAAGCTCGCGCTTCAATTCGAGCGACATGGCCTCTTCCTTCATCATCTTTTGGATGAAGAAGCTGTGGTCAAGTAGCTTTTGCGTGAGCGGTTGCGGCTGAGTGCTATGCAACTGCTGCAGTCTAGCTGTGTTCTCTTGCTCTTCAAGCAGCATATGCTGCTTCAATCTTTCGACTACTTCCGGTGCAGTGGACTCCTCTGCCAACAAACGAAAGAGCGTCTGAGTATGATCTGCGATGTTATGAAGGATGTCAGGAAGGTCTGTCAAATGCAGTCTCCGTGCTTTTTTGAATTCACCTTATTGTACTTTCTTCCACGACGTAATTTTCTTTCCACGGAAAATGCAAGAAACTATTTTCGAGCAGCCAATCAACCAACAGACCAACAATGACTATTCATGCGCCTTTCGTTTGACATGGAAAATGCTTACTGAGAAAGATTCGCAGTTGACCCTGCAACAATAAAGTCGATTTCTTCCGCTCGCTACCTTGTCTAACAACAAGTATGTAACACGAAAAATATTACTGAGAAAGATTCGCAGTTGCTACCTTGCCAGCAACTGCGAATCGCTCTGTTCGCCTTTTGGCCTCGAGCCAGACGAGCAAAACAGAGACATCGGCCGGACTTACTCCACCGATTCGTGCTGCTTGTCCAAGCGTTTCAGGGCGAATGCAATTGAGCTTCTCGCGCGCTTCCTTAGACAGATTCTCCAACAGAGAAAAATCCAATTCGACCGGAAGCTTTACTCCATCAAACTTTTCAGCCTGGGCTACTTGCGCCTTCTGCCGCTCGATGTACCCGGCGTACTTGATGTCTGTCTCCATCTCCAACCACCAGGTAAATGGTTCAGAACCGGACGGGCAGACCTTCTCAATCACCGAGTAAGGAACGCGCGGCCGCCGGAGCAACTCTTCCAGAGTTACCGATTGTTTGATCTGCTCCTGGCATTCGACAAGCGCTTCATCCCACTCTTTGCCAGGCTGGATGCGCGTTAGCCTCAGACGCGTCTTTTCGTTTCGAATCTCATCTTGTTTCGTCGAAAACAAATTCCAACGATAATCATCCACCAATCCGATCTCACGGCCGAGCGGAGTCAGCCTCGCATCGGCATTGTCTTGCCTGAGCAGCAAGCGATACTCGGAACGGGAAGTCATCATGCGATATGGTTCTCCGATCTCCTTCGACACGAGATCGTCGACCAGTGTTCCGACATAGCTCGAAGATCGGCTCAAAATGAACGGTTCTCTGCCTTGAGCGTAAAGTGCAGCATTGATGCCGGCCACTATTCCTTGCGCGGCGGCCTCTTCATATCCGCTCGTACCAAGCATTTGACCGGCAGCAAAGAACCCTTCCAACTCCTTGGCCATCAGCGTGTGTTGAAACTGAATTGCTGGCAGGTAGTCGTACTCGACTGCATAGGCGGGACGGATCATCACCGCATTTTCCAATCCCGGCAATGAGTGAACTATCTCTTGTTGGACTCGCATCGGCAGGCTAGTTGAACAACCTTGCAGATAAACCTCGTAGGTGGATCTTCCTTCCGGCTCCAGGAAAAGCGAATGACTTTCCTTCTCGGCGAATCGCACTATCTTGTCTTCGATTGACGGACAATAGCGCGGCCCGCGCGCATGAATCATCCCGGAGTACATCGGCGATTCATGCAGATTTTCGCGAATCACTTCATGTGTCTTTTCAGTAGTGCGAGTTTGATGGCATGGCACTTGTTCAAGCACCGGTCGATTATCCAGAAACGAGAAGAAAGACGGCGGCTCGTCTCCCGGCACCACCAGCAGATTGGAATAGTCAATCGTCCGCCCGTCGATGCGTGGCGGAGTACCGGTCTTCAGTCTATCGAGCCTGAAGCCGAGCGCTTTCAAATACCCGGATAAACCAACTGCGGGAAACTCCCCGGCTCTACCGGCAGGCGAAGTCTCGCGGCCAATCCAGATCGTGCCTTCTAAAAACGTTCCAGCACACAGCACAACCGCCCTTGCAGAGAGTCTTTCGCCGAAACCCAGCTCGACTCCTGCAATTCGATCGCCCTCCGTAAGGAATCCCTTGACCATCCCTTGCTTGAGAGAAAGATGCGGCAATGATTCCATGTATCTCTTCATCCAACCGCTGTATTGACGCTTGTCCGATTGCGCTCTCAACGATTGGACGGCTGTACCTCGGCTGGAATTGAGGGTGCGCATCTGCAGATACGTAGCATCAGCAGCGATTCCCATCACACCACCCAAGGCGTCCACCTCTTTTGTAAGATGAGACTTACCAGGACCACCAACCGCAGGATTGCAGGGCATCGCTCCGATTGTGTCCAGATTGACGGCCAGCATGAGCGTGCGGCAACCGAGCTTCGCCGCAGCGTTAGCCGCTTCGATTCCAGCATGTCCGCCGCCGATTACTATGACGTCATAGTCGTAACTCATCAACACCCCCAGGTCACTGGCAATGCTGCCGGGCAGCTAGCCAAGGAGAAGGTTGATAATAGCAAAATTTCCGGTCTCGTGCCTGGCAATCAAGCCCGGATGACGGTTTGCTAAGTCTCACTCGCTTAATATCTTTGACTGCGCTGAGCGAGTCCGCTCAGACCTTTCGTCTCCGCTCAGCGGATGAGCAACACCGCTGCCGCCGCCCCGAGCATAACAGCAAAGGAGATGCCTACTTTCACAGCAAACTGCTGAGATCCAACTGTGGCCGCCAAGACCGTTTTGAAGACTGCGTTCATCAGGATCGCCAATAACAACGAGGCGACTGCCAGCATCGGATCGACAAGACCGGAATGAAACATATCGGCGACCGAAACTGCAATCGCGTCAACATCGATCAAGCCGCCTACAATGCTAGTCAAAGTCAAGCTGCTGTTGCCGAAATTCTGAGCGGCCGCTTTCGTCAGAAAAATAATTAGCGCAAGTAGGGCGCCAAACTTGAGAGCAGGACCGAGCGTCAAAGGATTGCGCATCTCGATTGAGTCCTTCGGCTGCTGCGCAGGAACGTTTTCAGTCTTCAGAAATACCAAAGCCATCAACACCCCAGCCGCGCCCGCAGCCAGCAGGGGATAGGCGGCCTCGACCGCCATGTTCGGGCTGACCACCAAAAGAAATGCCAAAATGCGCGGGAACTGAACGGCATTGGTCAATGTCACTGCCTGCCAATAAGCCATTTCCGACTCAGGAGCTTCTTTCATGGCCTTGGAAAATGCTGCAGTCGCCGCCGTGGTCGAAGCGATACCACCCAGCAGTGCTGTCACTTTCAAGCCAATCGACTGTCCGAGAAACTTGTCGAAAAAGTAACCGACGAATGAAACCGACGACACGAGGATGACAAACATCCAAATTCTTTGCGGATTGAAAGCAGCGTATGGACCGAAATCACCGGGAGGCAGGACCGGGTAAACGATGAAAATCAGAGCCAAAAACCTTAACGTATCGCTGAATTCAACATTGGTAAGCGTCTCCTTGAAGAACGTCCGGAGTTTGTCCTTTGCTTCCAGAAAGAATGCCAGGATAATCGCCAGTCCGACCGCAGTCACTCTTCCATGCTCGTAATCGAGCGTAGAACCGGTGAATGTCATGCAAAAAACTGCCAGCATCGACAGGTCGGTTGTAAACCCAGACTGTTCCATTACTTTCACGCGCATTCGAAAGGCGGTAACGAAAACCACCAGCGCCAGCAACGCAGCTATCGTCAAGAATCCGTTTTGCGCAAGACCGCACAATGAGCCAACTGCTGCAATCATGACGAATTCCCGAACGCCTACCTGTCCGCCCGGTATGGCAGACTGGCGTTGGGCACCGATCAATACCCCGATCAACAGGGACTCGATAATCGGCAACCAGACTGTGGCGGAGGTTGATTGCATGATGCCCTTCATCAAAGCAAGTCTTGAACTTTGCCAGCAATGATCGCTCTGCACCAGCCAAAAATTCGGCTACCGGCTGACACTTGAGCTCGATCGACTGCATTAATCCCCAATTGAATATTCCTAAAACATAAGCCTGTTGCATGATTCAGTAGCTGATAAAAGACGAGCCTGCGCAACCGAGGAATACACCCGACGCCACTAGCGTCATTGCCAGACGAGCGAAGTATGGCCACTGCTCAAGCAAGCATTTGACGGTCCCCTGCCGGTTTGTTACAACTAGCTTTAGCTGGGTCGGATCGCTCGACCTTCAGTTTAGGGATCATCCAGGAGCGGACAGATGAATTTGAGGACATTTCGCGTACGGCTGGTCACAGCAGCTACCGGCTTCCTCCTGTTGTTAGCGAACTTGGGGGCCCAAGCCGAGCCAGCTCACGCGCCAGCGGCGAAACCAGCTGCTGCCCAGAGTAATGATTCCGCCAAAGAAGAAGCATTGCCCCCGGTTCTTCCGCCGGAACAGTTTTTTGGTCCGGCAGCAATGGGGTACGCGGCAGCAAAGGGCTGCGCTCAAATCTGCTTCAAGCTTTTTTGTTACTGCGGCTGCGACATTACTGACAACCACAAATGCTTGCTCGACTGCTTTACCGGCTACCACGGTGCTGATTGCCACATCTGTCAAGAAGAGGCGATGGTGGCGCTGCGAATGAGCAAGAATGACGAATCGCTGGCGACAATTCAGAAAGCCATCGATGAGGGCTATTCCTCCAAGTATCCTTTTAAGGAAGAAAGCCCCGCTCTCAAGCACTACAAGGCTACTCGCAAATGGCAATCGAACGCTGCCGGACAAGCCTCCGACCCCGGGCAGTCGACTTGCTGCTCACCTAAGAAGTAAGCGATTAGTTGCGCAAACTGTAACCGCTGAGGTGAAATCCGCTCAGTTATTACCGCTTGACAAAACCGTGTAGCCCAAAAGGACCGCCAAATCTAAGTCAATTCAGGCGCTTAATTCATCGGCGAATTAGCCTGATTGTGAGCGTTTGCTCGACTTAAAACCAGCTTAGTTTGCCGTCCGTCAGGTAGGAATGAACAACCCAGCCCGGATAAGTTTACTTGTTGTTCTAATTCACCAATCTTCGAGCCCCTTCAGTAACGACTGAAAATGACTCACAAAGCTATTTCTCAGCTACAGCGCGCCTTCAATTGCGCTGCTGGTTGAAAGTAGCTGGCTCTCTCTTGATTAACTTCGCGGTCCAGGTCTACTTCGCAGGTTTCTGGTCAACCAGACCACCTTGCAAATGAGAACCTCAACTAGAAAGCAGCCCACAGCCCGCGCCAATTAGCGCGTAGCCGCGGCTGGCTTTCTCTAATACCGACCGCTGCTTTCCAGCGACTCATTGTCGCCTGGCTCAACAGCGGTTCCCAACCGGGAGGACCTTCATGCCACGCATGATGAAACCGCCTGGGGAGCCTGAAGGCACCCCAAGGAAAGATGTAATCTTCCGGCAGCTCGTATGGACATGGTGTCAGACACTTTCTGGCATCGCGCTGATGGGCGCACTCCTGCTTTCTGCCTTCTACTTTCTAGGACTGCACTGGAGCCTTGCCGCAATGTTCCTGACGATCTGGACGGCCATCCCGGTAGTGGGTTGGTACTTCAGCCAGCAGATCGTCAAAGCACTCACCGGCTGCAAGCCTGCCAATCCGCGCAACCCGAATCACCAGCGCATCATCAAGATCGTGCACGAGCTCTACCCCAAAACCGGCTTGCCGGTTGAGCCTCCAGTGTTCGTTTCGCCGCTGCCGATCGCCAACGCCTTCGCCACCGGCAGAAACGCATCGAACGCCTTCATCGCTGTCACGGAAGGTCTGTTCTCGGTCGGACTGACTGATGGGGAGCTCAGAGGTGTTCTCGCTCACGAGCTGGCCCACGTGAAAGGTCATGACGTCGCCATCAATTCATTGCTGGCCGTCATGGGCTCCTTGTTCGGCATTCTGCTCGCCGGTGGCTTGCCCAACCTGTTCAGTCCGCTTGTGATTTCCAGCGGGCAGCCGCTGATCGACAAGCTGTCCGACAAGGTGCGCAAACAGAAGAAGCGGTTCTATCTGCCGGTGGGTGGGTTCTTCGGCTTCCTGCTGATGCTCACCTTGTTTTACTGCATCAGCTTCTTCACGAAGTTCATTTCGCTCTTCGTGAGCCGCGCTCGCGAAAGCGCTGCCGACGTGCAGGCGATCGCTTGGACCAAAGAGCCTTGCGAGCTGCACTCCGCGCTGCAGAAAATCTACCGGCATATTCTCTCCCATCCCAGCGACCTGCGCAGCGGAATTCTTACCAGCGGTTTGCTTGGAGTCCTGATCGTCAGCCCTTTCGAGGACCCTGAGTTGGACGGCGCTACCGGCGGCGGACTCCTGGCAAGGCTTCGAAAGCAGTGGCGACACCTCGGCGAGAATCATCCGCCGGTTCCCGACCGGCTGGACATGCTCGACAAGATCCGCGGAAAGGCCTGCCCTCGCTTCATTTAACAGTTCTCCAACCCTTCTTCAAGGCGGTGAGCCAACTTTGGTTGCGCTCACCGCCTTGTTGTTCGCAATGAGGTGAAAACCATGAGAGAGATTGGACTAATGGGAGGCGCTTGCAACCCTCCGCATTTCGGGCACTTCCAGATGGCGCTCTGCGCACTCGAACAGCATCGCCTCGAAAAGGTGATTTTCATGCCCAGCGGCACTCCGCCACACAAAAAGGATGATCTGCTGGACAAGGAGCTGCGCTTTGAACTCCTGGATGCCGAAATCAAGGCCGCAAACGACCCCAGGCTCGAATCATCGCGTCTGGAGATCGACCGTCCCGGGGTAACCTGGACGATTGACACGCTCGACGAACTTCGCAAGCTGTACGGTCCGGACGTGCGCTTCAACTTCATCATCGGCGAGGACAACATCAATTCCATCGCACGCTACGACCGGCGCACCGATCTGCTCAGCCGTTGCCGCCTGCTGGTCGCGCCACGCGGCAACTCCGATCTCTCGCAGCTTGCGCAATGGAAGAGATCCTTGCCGGAAGCAGCGGAAGACGGCATCGCAGCGATCGAATGTCCAGCCAACGCACTGTCAAGCACGCTCGTTCGCAACTACATCCACAACGGCCGCTCCGTCCGCTACATGGTGCCGGCATCTATCCTGGCGTTAATCGAGCGGAAGGGTCTCTACAAGAGCGCTCCCGCCACCCCCCCGGCACCGGCAGCAGCGGGCACCGCTCCGGCGGTATCCGATCAAGCGGCAGCACCAGCCACGCAGAGCTAAGCTCTCTCGAGGAGATCGCGGGAAGACCGGCTAAAAAAGCCGCTCTCTCGCGATTTCCTTTTCTATCACCGATTCTCCTATCTTTTATCGTATATTAGATCAACGAAAATTGGTCTTGCCGGACTCGTTGAAACGATCGCGCACTGCATGCCATGCACGACAGAAATTTTGCGAGAGTCTAAATACTAGCAGCGCCTTTGCCGGGAACTTTTGCCTCAATGACACCATCTATACGCATCCGGGATTTTCCTAGCAACTATAGGGCAAACCATGTCGACAAATGCCACCACTCTTACTGACCAATTGCATGAGTTTCTGCTAAAATTCTTTCAATCCAATTCAACTAATAGAAAGAGGCCCGGCATGGAAGGTGTGCGACTTGCTAGCCAAGATTTATGCCACTTCAAGCTGGTTTATGATGACCGTTGTCCTCTCGTTGGACGGTTAGCAAACATTGTCAAGCTTTGGGATCGTTTCGGTCATTTCAGTTTCATCGGCTGGAACAATTACGATCCAATTGATGCTGGCTTGCTCTCTGAACTCGAAAAAAGCCAGTGGAGCCTCTTGCTCATTGATGATTGCAATGAAAGATGGTCGGGACCAAATGCCATTCCCTTCATTTTAAAGAATCTCCCGTTTGGCAAAATGGCGGCCGTGCTTTATACGCTTCCAGGCACTATGTGGTTTACGCACGCTGTTTATATGTTAGTTTCACGCAATCATCGCAAGTTCGCCTGAGCCACCGCTGGCCTAACTACTCGCATCCGCCAGACAGCAGTCAGAGCAATCCTGCATTCATTTATCAGATACTGCTCGATCAATATCGCTTGAGACAGGTTGTGCTACCAGTTGTGATACCAGTTTATCCAGACGAGCGCAGTGCGAGCCTTTAATCAATACGCAAGCATCTTCTGACAG
>JAGVKB010000113.1 GCA_020050835.1 Candidatus Obscuribacterales bacterium
CCCCCTCAGCATTACCGCCAGGAGCAGCCCCAGGTTGATGCCGTACAGGACCGGCACAACGGCCTTTTGGGTCCAAAAGAGGTAAGGAATTCGCCAGAAAACTACAAGCGCGAAGAATCCTACCCAGATGAACTCCACCTGTTTATCGTAGAAGAGCCCGCCCTGTCCGGCGTGCTTCAAGGTCGCCAGACCGACCGCCATCAAAAAGCTGGTGGCTCCTGCCAGGAACCAGTCAACTTCCGAAAGAAGTCTCACTAGATTGCGAAGGATATACGAGCTGGATGGAAGTGATTCTGTCGAACTCAACACTTGGAACGTAAGAGTGGGAAGTTGGCGATCAAGGCCGCCCTGCGTTCGTATTGTTGCAGATCAAAGCGTGTTGTTTCACGGTCTATATCAAAATAACGAGAAACAACTGCGATCAGCTCCTCTTCCAGGCTCGATAATCTGTCGGCCGGCAGCTCAAGGCGATCATGGATGAGCATCAATCGCATGCGATCCTTGGCTTTAGTCCGGACAGACTCATTCTTTCTTTGGAAAAACCAGTTGAGAACTTGCACCTTAGGGTCCTCCGTAAACTACGCCCGGGCCGGGTTGAAGAACTTGACTACCTTGTTCAACCAGCCCTGATTGAGCTCATCGAGGTCCATCAGCGGTACGTCCTCGCCTCTCAAGCGTCGCGCAATATTGCGGAAGGCAAGTCCAGAGCGCGTATTGTCTGTCCCGGCGATCGGTTCTCCCTTGTTGGTGGAGACGATGATCCCTTCATCTTCCGGTACTACGCCAAGCAACTTGATGGACAGGATTTCCAGAACATCATCGACGCTCATCATGTCGTTGGTCTTAACCATAGACGGACGAATTCTGTTTAGAACCAGTCTGTATTGGCTGATCTCGTCCTTGCGAGCCTCGAGCAAACCGATGATTCGGTCCGCGTCTCGCACCGCCGACATTTCAGGAGTCGTGATTACAACCGCTTCTTCAGCCCCGGCAACGGCGTTTTGAAATCCGCTTTCGATTCCGGCCGGGCTGTCTACTATTACATAATCGAATAGTGTCTTGAGCTCGTTGCAGAGCGTTTTCATTTGATCGGCATTTACCGCCGTTTTATCCCTGGTCTGTGCGGCCGGCAAGAGACAGAGATTTGGCAATCGCTTATCCTTAACCAGCGCCTGGCGCAGTTTGCAGCGCTCCTCGATTACGTCTACCAGGTTATAGACGACGCGGTTCTCCAGCCCCATCAAAATGTCCAGGTTGCGAAGTCCGATATCCATGTCGACCATCGCCACGCTAACACCAGTCTGCGCAAGCGCGACACCGATGTTTGCGGAAGCAGTTGTCTTCCCAACGCCGCCCTTGCCGGAGGTGATGACTATGACTCTGCCACTCATGCTTTATTCCCTTTTGCTCTTGGTGGGGTGTTGACGAAATGCCGAATAAAAGAACGGGAACTAATCTGGATTGTTTGCTGTGATCCGAATACTGCCGTTTACGACTCGGGCTGTTTCCGGTCCGATTCGTTGTTGGGTGCTCTTGCGCGGCCGGTCGGGTGATCTGGCGATGGCATGAGCGATCCGGATCTGAATCGGCTCGAGCCTGAGCGCTCGAATCTCGGCCTGGGTGTTGCCGTTCATTCCAGCGTGAGCAATTCCTCTTAAGGCACCCCAGACAGTGATGTCGCCATCGGCGACTACTTCGGCGCCCGGATTGACATCGCCGACGATCACCAGGTGTCCTTTGTGACTGACCGTCTGTCCGGACCGCAAAGTCTGGCGCAGATACAAAACAGCCGGTGGCGGTGGTGGCGCCGCTTTAGCCGGTGGTTCGGCTGGAACATCGCCGGTGGTGGCAGCCTCCGAGCCGGAAGCGTCCTCGGATTCGCTCGTGCACGCTTCGGCAACAGATTGGTTCTCTTGCCCGCAAGCCGAAGCGTCAGCCGTTTTGTCTGCGTGAGGATGACTCGAGTCGCATACAAACGGACCAACTGAGAAGTTCATCGGTTTGCCCTGCCCGAGCGGAACATTTTGAGCGTGAAGCGCCGCTCGAGTCTGCTCTGATTCAGCGAAGACTTGATGCGGCTTGATGCCGACTTCGGCAGCAATTGCCAATATTTGTGAGACCTCGTTGTGATTGAGTGGCAGTGCGCCAAGATTTAAATCAACATTCATGCCTGCCCAAAACTCGCTTGAGATCTGGAGCGTGGAAGTGAGGTGTTGAGTCGCTTCCTGTAAGGTGGAGCAACCGCCGACATCGATCAGAACACCCTGATCGGGTTGACTGATTATAGCTATCTTAGACATTTGAAACCGAGTGGCTATGCGGAGAGTATACGAGTAGGGCAATTCACCCTGCGTTACATTTGTAAATCCTATTGGTCTGAAAACCGCAAGTCAAGCCGAATGGCATAGCGATTGCATATATATTTGATGACATTAGAGTAAGGTTGGGTATGGCTTAGACGCTATGCGTTTCTTCAAGAATGTTATTTGAATTGAAACTAGTTGATTAGAAACCGGTTTGCAAGTAGTCGGCGCGATAGATAAATGATCGCCAGCGCAAAAAGTGCGATGATTACCATTTATGACCGACTCGAAACATTTCAACCCAGGCAGTCGCCCGCAACTGGAAGACATCTCCGACAGACCGATTCGTACATGGGCAGCGGTTGCCCAGGCTCGCGTGCGGATGAAGGCTGAGACGCTCGTCTTGTTAGTAGCCGGAGAGATTCCATCCGGAGATGTACTGGCTGTCGCTTCGATTGGTGGCGTGCTTGGTGCTAAGCACTGTCAAGCTGTGATTCCCGTTAAACATCCACAGATGATTGCGCAAGCAAAAGTGGAGTTCGGAATCGATTCACTCCGCTCTTCTGTTGACATATTAGCCAGGGTAAAGAGCGTTGGAGCGACTTCAGTAGCAGCAGAAGCGCTCGCAGCCTCTTTCGCGGCCGCCCTGACTATCTTTGATATGTGTCGCTCTTTCGATGATGAGATAGCGATTGAATATGTCAAGCTCGTAAGTGAAAGCTATATAGATAGTAGTAACTCTTCCGCAGTATCCGAGCCGAGCTCGCAAATCGGTGCGACCGTACAGGCGGCAGAAGAGCCGGTACAGTCGCGGCGCTTGCGTGTTGTAAGTAAGACCGATCCGGTTGTGCGTCTGCCTAAGCTCAAGAGCAAGTCAAAAGCCAAACCGAAAGCAAAGGCGAAGCTCAAACCGAAAGCAAAGGCTCGAGCAAAATCCAAGCCTAAAGTAAAGGCGAGGGCAAAGACCAAAGCCAAACCGAAAGTCAAGGTACGGGCGAAGGCGAAGCCAAAACCCAAGACAAAAGTGAAGGCCAAGGCGAAGACACCGGGAAAGAGCCGTCGCAAGACCAAGCGGAATGTAAAGGGACGTTGAGAGGCCTGCGTATGCAATCGATATCGCTGAAAGCGAGTCGTTCGCCGTCCGCGCTAGCTAAATAGTTGGGTGGGTGTAATCCGGGGGACAGTCAGATTTCTATAGCAATTAATGAGGGGAATACCGGCAGTTTTACCCGTGCACTGGGACTGCTCGATGCTACTGCGGTGGTCGTCGGTTCGATGATCGGCTCCGGCATCTTTATAGTGTCTGCGGAGACTGCGCGACACGTCGGGTCGCCTGGGTGGCTCCTCATGTGCTGGGTTCTGGCCGGACTGCTGACTGTGCTGGGAGCGCTCTGTTACAGCGAGCTGGCCGCGATGTATCCTCATGCTGGTGGACAATATGTCTTCTTGCGGGAAGCTTATGGGAAGCTGGCAGGCTTTCTATATGGCTGGACGCTTTTTACTGTTATTCAATGCGGAACGATTGCGGCTGTGGCAGTTGCGTTTGCAAAATTCCTCGGAGTTTTCGTGCCGTGGGTATCAAATACCAATGTGCTTCTGGCTCTTTCGTTCTGGAAGTTTACTTCGGTTCAGTTGGTGGCGGTAGCGTTGATCGCCTTGCTGACGGCGATCAATTGTCGAGGCGTGCATACCGCCAAGTTCATTCAAACTACTTTTACTGTTACCAAAGTAGGAGCGCTGGCGGCCCTTATCTTGTTCGGGCTTTTGTCCTTCGACAAGTTCAACGGTTTGAAAGTAAATCTCATTGATTTCTGGCAGCCGCATGATTTAAGCGGCGCGCCGCTCGGCGGCGTGAGCTTTTTGGCGGTGCTGGCCTTGTCGATGGTAGGAGCGTTATTCTCCTGCGATGCGTGGAACAACATTACCTTTGCCGGGGAAGAAGTAAAAGACGCCGAGAAGGTCCTGCCCCGCAGTCTGGCGATCGGAACCATTCTGGTTGTTCTGCTTTACCTGCTTGCTAACGTCGTTTACATCTTTCTGCTGCCGTTGCATGGTGTTGCCGGTGGCGCCACCGTCCTGGAGCGCGGGATTGCTTTTGCGGCTGAAGACAGAGTGGGAACGGCTGCTGCCGAAATCATGTTCGGGCCGGCCGGTCAGGGCATTATGGCTGTCGCCATCATGATCTCCACTTTTGGTTGCAACAATGGTTTGATCTTGTCGGGACCGCGGGCCTATTACGCGATGGCGCGCGACGGACTCTTCTTCAAGAAAGCCGGCATCCTTGACGTCAAGACGAATGTGCCGGTCTTTGGGCTCTTGCTACAGGGTATCTGGGCCAGCATGCTGGCTACTTCCGGAACTTACAGCAATCTTCTGGAGTATGTTGTTTTTGCCGCGTTGCTCTTTTATGTTCTGACAGTGGGTGCTGTGTTCATTTTGAGACGAAAGGAAAAAGACCGCCCGCGGCCTTATCGCGTGCCAGGTTATCCGGTGATGCCGGCTTTTTACATCTTGTTTGGATCGGCTGTATTGATCGGACAGATCTGGCTGTCTCCCCAATACAGTGGAGCCGGGCTTTTGATCATCTTATCGGGTTTGCCGGCTTACTTTCTCTGGCGTCGCAAGCAGGAAAGTGATTAGCAACAGGCAAGCATTTTTCCAGCGTTCTGGTTAGCGCTCTCAGACCGGTTGAAATTCTTTAAGTTGTCAGGGTTGGACATCGCTCGTGCTCCTTGAGATCGGTTTGATCGATTGGATTCCACAGCCCTCAACCCATCGGCTTGCCGAAAGTCGATTTCGCTTGTGTGTCGGCTGTACAGTGTATAGAGCTTCTGGGAGAATTTTGGAAGGAAGTCGGAAGCGTACCTGATTGGAGTAATTATGAATGGATTGACGGCGTTGGTTTCAGGAGGCGGATCCGGTATCGGTCTGTGCACAGCCAAAATGTTGCTGGACGAAGGTGCTAACGTCGTCATTGCCGGTCGCGATACCAAGAAGCTCAAAGCTGCTGTTGCGGAGATCAACTGTTCGGATGGTCGTTTGAAGTACGTCAGCTGTGACATCTCTCGGGAAGCGCATGTAAATAAGCTGATCGGAGAGACGATCAACGCTTTCGGAAGTCTGCATATTCTGGTCAACAATGCCGGATTGTTCCGGATGGGCAGCATCTTTGACATGACCGAAGAAGACTATGACGATGTGGCCGATGTCAATCTCAAGGGTACCTGGTTTATGTGTAAGTTCGGCGGAAAGGCGATCGCCGAAGCTGGTGGCGGAGTAATCATCAATGTAGCGTCACTTCTGGGTATTCGTGGTGCAACCGGTTATCCTACTTCTGCTTATTCAGCAGCAAAGGGAGGTGTATTGGCTTTGACGCGCGCGCTGGCAATTGAGCTTGCACCGCTGCGAATCAGAGTCAATGCTGTGATTCCGGCGATTGTGAATACGCCTATGCTCTCCAGCGTTGGCGACGACCAAGTCGTCCAGGATATTCTTGAAAGCAGCAAGAAGTTTCATCCGCTAGGCAGAGCCGGTGAGCCTGAAGATGTTGCCAGAGCAATCTTGTTCTTGGCTCGGTCTGAAAATAGTTGGATCAGCGGAGCTGAATTGCCTGTCGACGGTGGACGAAGCGTCCTTTAGGAAATCTTCTGCTGCTCGTTGCCGAACAACTCTTGCATTAGCTCTTCGGCTGCTGAGTGTGGGTCGACTTCCCGGCTGAGCACCTGTCCGAGCAGATCTTGAATATGCGATTGCTCGAGGGACGCTTTCAGATTGGTTCTGGCCATTTCCGCCACCAGCTCTTCAAGCTCGGCTTGTACCTTGGCTTTGCGCCGTTCTTTCAACATGCCGGTCTGATCGAGATATTGTCGATGCTCCTTGACTGCGTTCCAGACTTCCGGCATGCCGTCGCCGGTTTCGGCGATACTGATTAGCACCGGTGGTCTCCAGCTCGTGGGTAGATGGGCAAGCTCCAGGCTGTGGATCACTTCCGAGGCGGTTTTGCTGGCACCAAGTTGATCGCCTTTATTTACCACGAATAAATCACCGATCTCCATAATTCCTGACTTGATCGCCTGGATCTCATCGCCGGATCCAGGCATCAAGACAAGCACTGTTGTGTCAGCAGTTTGAGCGATCGCCAATTCGGATTGACCGACGCCGACTGTTTCAATAATTACAATCTCATAGCCGAAAGCTTCCAGCATCCTGACTGCATCATAAGTAGCCAATGCAGTCCCGCCGGCATGTCCGCGATTGGCCATCGAGCGTATGAACACATTGCGGTCAAGCGTGTGTTCTTGCATGCGTATGCGGTCGCCGAGAATAGCGCCGCCGGTAAACGGGCTGGTCGGGTCGACGGCCAGCACGCCTACTTTCAGTCCTTCTTTGCGAATCTCAGTCACCAGTGCATCGACCAGGGTGGATTTGCCTACGCCTGGTGAGCCGGTGACGCCGATCAGATGCGCCCGCCCGCTGTGGCTGAACAGCTGCCTGACAAGTGTGGACGCTTCCGGACCGCCATCTTCGACAATCGTGAGAGCACGAGCCAGAGCTCGACGATTGCCGGCAAGAACTTCTTGAGTGATTAATTCCAATTCGCTATCCAAATATATCGACCAGTCCGCTTGCAGTTCACTGATTTTAGCAAGCTCGCCTGCTCTAGCGAAGGCGGAGCAGGCAATCTGTATTATGTTATGCCATTTAACGCGTAACGATTCGCAAATGTGTTCGGGCGAGCACTGCGCCGCCAAGCCGTTTAGCTTTGTGCAGCAGCTTCGCGCGGCTCCAGTGCGGCACTTTTAAATTATCACTAGCGCTACAATAGTCGGCAACTAAGGGAACAAATCTGAATTGCTAAAGTCAAACTTAGCAGAAGAGCCCATTTGAGAGGACTACTTATATGATTCGCCCAGTTTTGGCATCGGCAGCTGTCGCAACGATACTGTCATTGTCCTGCTCCCTTTCGGGTTTAGCGCGTGGCAACGATTTGACTGTAACGACTGGACACGGCGAAGAGATTCAGATTAAGAATGGATTCTTCGGTCGCAGAAATGTCGAGATTAAGGATCGACTTGGCGACAAGTATGTGCAAAAGAAGGGATTCTTTGGCAGCAAGGAAACCAGCGTGAATCTGTTCGGTAATCAGATTCAGAAGAAAAAGGGCTGGTTTGGCGGCTCGGACATCTCCGGTCAAGATATCCTGGGTGATAAGGTGACAACCAAAAAGGGTATCTTTGGTCGCCGAACAACCACGGTGGATGTAAGCGGTGCGGCGAGCTTGATTCAGAACTTGTTTTCGGACAAGAAACCGCTTTCTCAGCTGCCTCAGCTGCCCTTAGATGCTCGTGGCAAGGCAATTGACGCCTTGACGCCGCTGGGCGGTTCTAATGAGGCTCTGCCGCCGCCACCGTCTGACGCTCCGTAAGGCGGCTCCGCAAGCGATTCAGCGTTGATCTTTGCCTTTCAGATACTTCATCCAGCCAGCCTTTTGGGTGTCAGTTTGACCTTGATAGATATCCTGAGCGCCGGACACCTTGCCGGGATGTTCAGTGGTCTGACGGCGTGTCTGGCGGGCGGCATTTTCAGCATCAGTCAACATAACGGCCAGCAGATCCCGTTCGGATTGACAGGTCTTGAGTTGGTGTTGTATATCGCCAATGACTGTTTTTAGGTCTTCCGACTCCTGCATCTTGGACTCGAGAATGCCAGCCATCCGGGACAGCTCCTGATGCAGGTGTTTGTTTTCACGACTTTTATCAGCAAGCAGCTGACCCTGGTTGGCCAGCTCGGACTTGAGATCTTCGGCATCGCGGGCGATTCGCTCCAGCTCTCGCGCCTGCGCGGTCAGCATTATATTGCGCTCCTGGGCTTGCAAGAGAGCGTCTTGAAGCTCCAGGAGCTTCTCGATTAACGAGTTGAGATCCCACTGACGCCCGGTCACCGGGTTTACCGTAGGGTTTGTATCAACCATTTAGTGAGAGGCCTTGTGAATCCGCCATTCCAACCTTTAATATTCCCTGCCATATAGCCATCCAATCCAATTGAACCAGAAAATCAACCCATGCCCCAACTAAACTTTGCTAAATCCCCAGTGCCGCTATCAATCAGAGGTGGCTGTCTCATAACGCCTCATGAGGAGCGGTTTGCCGATGTCGAAGTCTCAGCCGGTCTGATCGAACAGATAGGCTCGCCTGGGCTGAAGGAAGGAGCCGGCGCGGAGATACTGATGGCGGAGGGCTGTTTTGTCACCCCTGGGTTGATTGATCTGCAGGTCAACGGTGGACCGGAATGTGATTTGTGGGACTGTCCCAGCGACGGCAGTCTTACTGCCTTGTGCAAAACTCTGTCCGGCAGCGGCGTGACAGGATTCTTGCCGACCTTGATCACCGACGACATTGAGCATCTCAAGGAAAAGATGGCCAGGTTGTCAGCCCATTCTGTCAGCAGTCAACGCTCTTTGCTCTCCCTTTGCCCTGGCCAGCCGGCAATAGAGGGAGGCGCTGCAGCGTTCGCTTACGCTCGCATGTTCGGAGTTCATCTGGAAGGTCCGTTTCTGTCGCCGGCAAGGCCGGGAGTCCACCCCCCGCAGTGGATTAAACCGCTGTCGAAATGCTCCGCCGCCGACCTCATCAATGATTCGGTCGCCTTGATTACGCTTGCGCCCGAAACCGACCGGTCAGGGGAAGCAATCAAATTCCTGCACAGCAAGGGGATTCGAGTTGCGCTCGGTCATTCTGATGCGACGTTCGAGGAAGCAAAAGCTGCTTTTGATCTCGGTGTTACCTTGATGACGCATACTTTCAATGCTCTGCCGCCGCTCAAACATCGCGGCGCTGGCGCAGTCGGTGCGGCCTTGCTGGATCCAAGAGTGTTTTGCTGTGTGATTGCCGACGGCTTGCATGTGGATCCCGCTGTTGTAGAGCTGATTGTAAAAGTGAAGGGTGCGGACAGAACCATTCTGGTAACCGACCGTGCTGCGGTAGGAACGAGTCAGGGCGGGCTTGTCGGCTCATCATTAATGCTCGATCAAGCGGTGCGCAATCTGGTCGAGTGGAAAGTCGCATCGTTTGCCGATGCGATTAAGATGGCTTGTTGGAACCCAGCTTTGGCGCTCGGGATCGAAAAGAAAGTCGGTCAACTGGCCCCTGGCGGGTTGGCCGATCTGGTAGTCTGGGATGCCGAGACGCTTACGGTCAAAGACGTCATCATCGGCGGCAGACTGCTCGAACGGCGCAAGTAGTACTACTGGTGGTGACAGTCGGTGCTGTCTGCCGGCTATTTGCTTCCGAATGCGGTAATCTAGGCGTCTGCGGCGATCCGATCGAGCACGAGCTCGGCGGCGCCCACCATCCCGCCGTTCTTGCCTAGTACGGAGCCTCTGATCTCCATCTTCTCGGCGATTCGAGGCAGGCAGCGGTCCGAGACCAGCTCGCGCAAAAGCGGATAATCGACAAATTGCTCCATGCCGCCGGTCAATACGAAGCAGTCTGGATCGAGTGTATGGGCCAGATTGATTAGGCCGGCACAGATATGCTCGTGCCACATGGTAAAAGCCTTTTGGGCTAACAGGTCGCCGTTTTCGACAGCTTCGATGATCGCTTGATTGGTCAGACTGTCGCCCAGCTCGGCTAATTTGGATTGCTCCGGTTTTACTCCGGCGATCAACTCTTTGCCTGTAGTTAAAAGCCCGCGACCGGAACCATAAGCTTCCCAGCAATCGAATAATCCGCAGGTGCAGAGACGGCGATTCTCCATCGAGATCTTGATATGCCCACATTCGCCGGCCGCCCAGTGCGAGCCGCGAAATAGCTTGCCGTCGATGATAATGCCTACTCCGATCCCTGTGCCGAGCGTAACAACGACCAGGCAGTACTTCCCCTTTAAGTCGCTGGCTGTAAACTCGCCATAAGCCGAAGCATTGGCGTCATTTTCCACATGCACAGGCAGCATGGTCTTTCTTTCTATGATCTTTCGGATCGGTGTGCCTTCCCAGCCTGGCAAATTGCCGGTCGAACCGATCACCTCGCCTGTATCGACTTTTACGATGCCGGCGGTAGCGATTCCGACGCCGACCAGCACATGCTCTTGCTTGAACTCGGCAAGGAGGTCGAGGATCGCCTCTACTATCTTGTCCGGACCGCTTGGAGTTGGTCGTTGTTTTACATCGGTAACCAGCCGCTGATCGCAGATGACGGCTGCGCTCAGCTTCGTGCCACCAAGGTCGATACCAAGGGCCGGCATTTTCGTTCTCAAGGTCGAAGGGTTGTTCGGCCGATCCGATCTTTCCACTGACACGCTAAATTCCGCCTAGTTTGCCGGTATCAGGAGCTCCCTTTAGCACCAGTTTGTTTGTGTTGACCGGCGCTTTGTAAAAGACGTTGAAGCCAAATCGGTTGAAGCCGCTCAGTGTATCGTGCGAAAGCAGAACTTTGAAATCATCAGGACCGATCGCTACCTTAATTGTCTTTTGATACATAGCTTTCGCGTCGAGATTGTAGCCCACCATGCCACCGACTGTCAGATATCTGCTTAGTCTGATGTCGCCGTTCAGGCTGGTGGAGCGGCTGCCTTGAATGAACTGGTCGAACACGAACGGTGATTTACCGCTCGTCCCTGATTGGGTATAGCCTCCTTGCAGGCGTAGCCGGTGCAGCCTGACGTCAAGAATTGGACCGACCTGGGCGAGCGCCAGAGTATCGCCTGTCGAGTAGCCCTTGATGCCGGCGCCGCCGTATATGAAAAACTTCGTGCCGACGCGATTATCCCCCAAGGAAAAGATCGGCAAAGTGCTCAAAGTCGCTTGCTCTTGAACACGTAGAGCGAACAGCTTGCCTTGATTGCCTTGCAGGTTGTAAAGCTTCTCGAGGCTGGGAGTTTGATTGAGCAGGTCGGGATCGTCTTGAGCAAAGCCGGCGGCAGTTCGGAAATTTATGCCGGTGATAAACGGAATGCCGCTGACGCCTTTGTTGTAGACCGCTTCGCCGAGCAGGCGGGCGCGGCGATAACCGAAGACCCCGTCTTCGAGATAGCGATTGATACCGCTCTGGAGCTTGAAGCGATCGTTGAACTGGTGCTTCGCTTCGGCCACGAGCAGATTAGAGTTTGTACCGTACGCCAGGCGGACAGTATTCTTCTCATCGATGTACTGGATGCGCGCACCAAACCCGACCGAACGCTTATCGGGATCACCGCTGGCCAGTGTGCTGCCGCCCAGCTGCAACAAGGGTGCCCAGGAAAAGACTCCGCTTTTGAGGACCCGGCGATTGAACATCGGACCGATGCTTGTACCGCCCATCTGCATGTTGTTAGCGATCAGCGGAGAGATCGGCACGACTGCTCCGCGCTCTTCTGCTCCCGCCGTTAAGGTCATCTTGGGAAGTGGAATGCCGAAGGAGCCGAACATGACCTTGCCACCAAATATAGTGATATTGTTGTTCTCTTTGTATCGCTCGTAAACTATCTTTCTGGCCTTGAACTTGAATGACGGATTGGCTGGAGCATAGGCATCCGGGTGTGCCGTCTGCTCGGAGATCATCTCAGCGGTGCCCATCGGACCGTAATTGGAGTTGTTGAAGAGGTGAAGCGGCTTGGGCAGCTCAATGCGCGCGTCACGAAAGGCCATGCCAGTCTTGCTGCCCTGTCCCTTCCGAGCGACAACGGTTGTGCCCTGAAGTTCGGTATCCGGCTTAGTGATCAGATATTCATCGGAGGTGACCTTGAATTTGAAGGCGCTACCGGTGGTTACCTGCCCGTCGCGGTAGATTCGGACATTGCCTCGAGCGTCGATAGTCTCGTGATTTTGATCGTAGAGAATAGTATCGGCCTCGAGTTTGGAGTCTTGCCCGCCGATATAGACCACGGCGTTGCCTGTTCCCAGAAAGGTATTTTTCAACTGGTCGTATTCGGTGTCATCAGCGACCAGTTGAATAGTGCCCTTGAGAGTGGTGTCAGATCCAATCTCTGTCGCCTCCGAGCTGGTATCTTCAGTTTCAATATTGCCGAGTTCCGGAGAGATCTTGTCCGGTGCCGGAGCCAGCTTGTTGCCTTTCGCGGCGGCAGCTTCGCTATCGGCCGATATCTCAGCGTCGTATTGAATCTTATGACTCGGCGCAGCCGACCCTGGTTGGTTTTGAGCTGCCGGAGCAGCTTTGGCAGCGGAAGTAGCCTGGCTGGAGGTTCGGGAAGTATCGATTTTTGGAATGAGCGGAATCAACATCGTTCCACGTGAAGGTTGAAAGTCAGTCGGTTTAGTTGCGGCCGGCGCCGATAATGTCTGGCCGCTCAACAACGCAACTGTTACCGCCAGGAAGAGCGTTCGACTGGCAGTGCCAGTAAGAGAATTGCGGCGCAGAGAACCCGCCGAATTCCTGGACGCTTGTGAATCACTCATGCTCTACTCCCTGCTATTTTTTTGGAATACACATTCAACGACGAAGGTATTCCGTTCAAAGTTGCCGCCGAGCGCTTGACTACGTGCGCTCTGGCAACTGCGGATGTCAACACTCGATAAACATACTATAGGATAGATGCGCGTGAATTCAAGATATGGTGCATGAATTATACAGAAGCGAACGAGTCCTAAAGTCTGGAATGGCGCAGTCTGACCGGAGCCTTGCACCGGTGCTGTTTGATTGAATTGTCCCTAGGCTACGCTTCCCGGAGATATCGCGGTTGCATGCGTCTTTGTAAACTTTAAAAGCGATAACCTGAGCGCGCGCCGGTAGGACCCAATTTATCGGCATTTGCAGCATGTCAGCATGATACTTGGGCTGTTCCTAGCGTAGTCTTTGCATGAACAATTTGTCATCTGAACCTCGATTGGATAAGGCTTGGTTTACTCTGTAATTTCATCTCTTTGTACTGGCTTTCGTAATGCAGCCGTTCACATTCCATGCTCCGACCAGAATCACTTTCGGTGCCGACACTGCCAGTAGTGCCGGCGAGTTTGTCAAGGAGCTGGGTGGAACCAGGACGCTAATCGTCACTGATGCCAATCTTATGAAAGCTGGCTTGCTAGATAAGATTCTGTCGTCGTTTAAAGATGACGGTCACTTCGAGCCGGTGATTTTCAGCGATGTTCCTGCCGATTCAGATGTTCCTTGCGTGAAGCAGGCGGCCCAACTTGCGATCGAGTCCAGATGCGACAGCCTGTTAGCCGTGGGCGGCGGTTCCGTGATCGATACCGCAAAAGTAGTCAATATCTGCCTGACTTATGGCGGTGATCTGCTTGACTATCAAGGATTGAACAATCTCCCGTCGCGACTTCATCCATTACTTTGCATTCCAACCACGGCCGGAACCGGTTCGGAAGTTTCGCTCGTGGCGATGATTAAAGATCACGCCGAAGGTAAAAAGTTGCTTTTCGGCAGTCGATTACTTGCTCCCGATTCCGCCATCCTCGATCCGGCACTGCTACTGTCGTTACCGCCCAGACTGACTGCCGGCACAGGGTTAGATGCCCTTACGCACTGTCTCGAAGCGCTTGCTGCAGTCTCTACCTCCTCGTCGCTGACGGATTCGCTGTCGATCGAAGCGATGAAGATGATCTTCGCGAATTTAGAACGTGCTACTACGGATGGTGCCAATCTTGAGGCGCGATCTAATATGCTGGTAGCCAGCACGATGGCCGGATTAGCATTTACAAATGCCGGTGTCGGAATCGTGCACGCGATGGCTCATGCCACCGGTGGCAGATACGGTACGCACCATGGAATCACTAATGCTGTCTTTCTGCCGTATGGTCTCGACTTTAATCGCATGGCGATCGCTCCGAAGTATGCATATGCGGCACGGCAGCTGGGTATAACTAATTCGACTGACGATGCGAAGGGGGCTGACGAGCTGATTCGGGTGGTTGTTAGTTTGATTGAACGATGTGGCTTGCCTTCCTGTTTGAAAGATCTCGGCGTTCCGGAGTTTTCTGAGGTTGATTTAGAGGAGCTCGCCGAACAAGCTATAACGGATCCTGCCATAATGTTTAATCCGCGAGAGGCATCGGCCGAAGATATCATCAATATATATAAGAGGGCGTATTAATGTCGGTTTTCGGCAACTCAGATGAATTGAAGAATGTGATGTTGACCCTGTGGGGCAGAATTAAGACCGATGCCGATATGTCGGAAAAACTGTTGCGTTCCAGGTTGCTAGTGCAGTTCCGTTACCGGGATCCCGAAGGTCTTTTGACTGTCGATGCAAGCGATGGTGTCGAGCTCAAGTTGATCTGGGGGCGCTTCGATCAGAAGCCGGTAATCGAGATGGCGATGAAAGCAGATATCGCTCATGAGTTTTGGATGGGGCGCATCAGTGTGCCGGTAGCAATTTTGACCGGTAAGATGGTGTCCAAGGGACCGACGCCGAAAGCGTTAGCTTTGTTGCCAGTAATTCGACCGGCTTTCGACTTCTATCCTGATGTTGTTCACGAAGTTGCTGGTGAAGGTGCGAGAAAGTAGTAGGATTTACGATTTCAGCTCATGGCTTTTGTCACAATCGGCGAGTTGGTTGTTGATTGGTTGAGTGCGACGGCCGGTCAAAGCCTGCTGGAGTCCGGCAGCTACTATCGATGTTTGGGTGGCAATGCCAGCAATGTTGCTGTCGGGCTTAGCCGTTTGGGAGGCTCCGTCAGACTTCTGGGCAAGCTGGGCGATGACATCAATGGGCAGTTTCTGACCAGTGTGCTTGCTCGCGAAGGTGTTGACGTGAGCAAGATAGTCAAGGATGAGCGCTATCCGACCGCTCAATGCTTTTGCCTGACCGGCTTGGACGGCGGGCACTCTTATCACAACTGGCCAAGACCGAATGCCGCTCAAATGCTTTCATGTAAGGACTTCAGCGCCGCAGATCTCAACGGCGCACGTTTTCTGCATACCACCGGTCTGTCCTGCACTCATGATCCGCGCCGAGCTGCCATTAGCAGGGCTGTTGACATTGCAATTGAGCTCGATGCGCTGGTCTCCTTCGATGCTGGCTTTCCCACCGGCGAAGATACTGCCGTGCGACGCTCATTCGAGCAGATGATGGATAGCGCACATGTCCTGAAAGTCAATCTGCCCGAGTTGCGTTTCTGGTCGCAAGCGCAGTTAGGGGAATCGGCCTGCGAGATGGCGCGTCGAATGTTTAGCATTTATCGACCGATTGTGCTCGTAGCTACCTTGGGCGCCGAAGGATCGCTCGTCGTGACCGACCGTCAACTAACTGCCTGCCCGCCGCTTGCGGTCGACTCCGTCGATGAGATCGGCGCCGGCGATGGATTCATCTCAGGGTTCTTATACAAGCTCTGGGAATTACTCGGAGATGAAGCATCGCCAGCTGGATTGCGCAAGCTCAGCCGGCAGCAACTGGCTGATGCCGGCCGGTTCGGCAACGCGGTGGGAGCGCTGGTGACTCGACGGGTAGGGGCGATTGATGGTTTGCCAGCCAAGGCGGAAGTAAGCATGCTCTTGAGCGGTTCTGTAAAATAGCAACAAAAATCTTGCGAAATTGCTAGAGCCTACGTGGGCCAGTCGCCGGTGTTCGCGATTGCTCATTCCCATAAAATGATACAGCTGTTAGACTTAGCGTTGGAGCTTGATGTTGCAGGAGGTCCTGCCGATGATCAATAACCTGAAGTACCTCGTTAATGATCTGTCTAACTTAACGGTTGCATTGCTCATTTTGATTGCGCTGGTTTCCATCTTTGTATTCGTCAAGGTGTTTAAGTCGGATTTTTCAGAGTTGGATTGAGCCGACAGCGGTGCGTGGAGCTGTCACTGACTTGACGGATCAACTTTCGACATAAATGGGGTCATGCCTGGCATCAGATTACCGGCTCGGTGTAGACGCTTGCTTGAAAGCGTTGTTAGGGCGAGATTACCTTTTCGGCAGCGAAGAGATACTCCACGATCGCAAACATGTTCGTGATCTGGTCTTTGGCAATCACATCTTTTAATCCATAGAACTCGACGCAAAGTCCGCAGGCTAGTACTTCGCAACCGTTTGCTTTGAAATCTTGCAAAACTTTGAGCGCCGGCGAATCAGCTGCCATCAGCCGCACGCCAGTATTGGCCATTAGAATCGCTCGCGGTTGGTGCCCGGTCTCGAGCACGCTTTGAAGGAAGAGGCTGAGCAGCGTCTTACTGAATTCAGCGTCGCCATCACCGAAGGTATCCTTAGCCAGAAAGATTACCTCTGCCGTTTTCTGACTGCTGTCTGCCAGCGATGATTCAGCTGGCTTAGCTGCGGGTTGTCCGTGTTTTTCGGATGACCGGCTTAACTGAGCATCAGATTGACCGCGTTCGATTACTACTTGGAAGTATCCCTCTTTTGGTAAGGCAGTAACGGTTGCTTTGAGCGAGCGAGAAAGTCTGCTCAAGTTGTTGACACACACTTGATCGTCAACCAGCGCTTCGACCTTCAGGATCGATTGGTCGTCGAGCAAGCGTTTTGTTCGCAAGACCGGCTCCGGGCAGGTAAGACCTCTAAGATCGATTCTCTCTTCCATCGGTACTTCCCTCCGTTTAAGCTTTGTCGTAAAGGCTGACTTCAACCTGACCGCTCTTGCCCGTCCGGAAGGCTCCAATTGTGGCGGCGGCGACTCCCAACGCCTTAAGATCTCTAGTCAGGAGCGTCGCGTCTTTGGCCGGCAATGAAAACAGCAGCCCACCGGCAGTCTGCGGATCGAACAAGAGGTCCATCAAAGAATCATCGACGGCATCAATGTAATTGACAAACGGCTGATAGGTCTGCCGGTTTGCGTAAGCGCCGGCCGGCACGAATCCTTCTGCGGCCAGCTGCCGGACGGCCGGTAAGAGCGGTACGCCAGCTGCATTAATCGATGCCAACAGGCCACTTGCTTCTGCCATCTCGTGCAAGTGACCGATCAAGCCGAACCCGGTGATATCAGTTGCGGCATGAAGTTCATACTGCAAACCGGCCGCGAGAATCTGGTCGTTAAGAGTAGTCAGATTCTTCAGCAACGACTGTTGAGCCGTCGCTGACAGTTGTTCTCCTTTCATCCCGAGAAGACCTACGCCGGTGCCGATCGACTTTGACAACACCAATGCATCGCCGGCTTTGGCACCACCATTGGTGAGGATCGCCGAAGGATGGACTAATCCGGTTACAGATAGCCCGTAGATCGGCTCCGGTGCCTGAATGGAATGCCCTCCGGCCAGAACGGCTCCGGACTCAGCGATGGCATCAGCTCCACCCTTGAGAATGGCTCTTACAATTTCTAGTGGGTAATCGCAAGTAGGAAAACAGAGGATGTTCAGCGCGAGTACTGGACGTCCTCCCATCGCATATACATCGGACAAGGCATTGACTGCCGCTATTCGTCCGAACGTGTATGGATCGTCTACGACCGGAGGGAAGAAATCGGTCGTTTGAATAATTGCTACATCTTCAGAAATCCTGTAGACTGCCGCATCTTCGAAGTGATCCATGCCGGTCAGAAGAGCGGGGGATTTCAAGCTTGGCAGCTCCCGAAGAATCTCGCCGAGTTCACCAGCGCTGATTTTTGCCGCACAGCCAGCGGCTTTTACATGGGCTGTTAGTTTTGGTTGCCCCGAACTTGCCGAATCAGTCATTGTATGTAGCTCTGTAGGTTAGATCGATATCCGCATAGCCAGCGGTGTTGAGAAGGTGGACTAAAACAAGTAACGATGTGCGGCTTGGCTGCGGCGCTTGCCCATCTTTCGAAAACCGGCATGCGCTGTACATCTTGATTGGTCTGGGTTCTAGCCATTCGGAAAAACCTTTTATGTTGATTTGAACGATTTTGCTGAGTTCTGGGCCTTGAGCCCCTTTAAAAAGGCTGCTGAGAAGTGTAGATTGTATCCGTTGAAAGGGAATCAAGCATAGTAGACGCAATGCCTTGCGAACGTCTATTGACTTTGATTTTAGTAATACGTTTTGTTATCCCACCTATCTCACCCGTTTTAAAAAGGGATCGCACATGCCTAAGAAAGTTCTTGTGGCCCTACCCCCCGGTTTGCTTGAACAGATCGATTTTGTCGCGCAGGTCGAGCATCGCACTCGCTCCGATCTAATACGTGAAGCGCTGCGCCGCTACATCGATACGTTTAGAAGGTCGCAAGGTCCGCGCATGTCTGTTAGCTCAGTCGGACCGCAAAAGGTCGCTCTTTTGACCGACGCCGAGTAATTCTCCCCCTGAAAGCCTTGACTGTAAGAGCAGTCGACTCTACGATCGCTCTTACATGTTAATGCGGCTTGAAGCTAGATTATGCAGTGGGGCAACATTCTTTTGACCGAACTCCTCTTCACCTTTGCGGTGTTGATGGCGTTGGGATTTCTTAAGTTGCCCGCATTCTTGCGTAGAAGACGACTGGCCCGCGGCTTCCCCTGGGGTTATTACACAGATTCTGTTCCTAAACAGGATCCCGGCTACTTTAGCGCTGACGATCGTGACTTCATGCACGACCACACTACTGAGTTTGGCGGCATGGAAGGCTTCGGTGATTTCGGCGAATTTAGCGGATTTGGCGAAATGGGCGAATTTGGAGCATACTTCGGCTCCGGCGGTAATCCTGGCGGCGACTGATAGACAAGTCAGCCTGTAAAGCATCTATACTTAAACTGCCCCGATTGAAAGTTGCGCGCAGGTACATAGGTGATCGCTCCTTTTGTCTACTGGTTGACCGCTTTCATTCTGCTCGGGCTGGCATGCCTGTTCTATCCGGACAGTCGTTGGCGTGCCAATCTCAGGCGGGCAATGCTCATTTTCGTGAGCTCATTCGTCTTTTGGGCGCTCGTCTATTCGATCGGAGTTCAAGGCCGGATTAGCCGGTCGACGCCGGTGATCGATTCCGACCGGGCTGAGGTGATGCTCAAGCTGGGCACCGCTTTCAATGTCTTGGAGAAGGGTTGGTTGCAACGCGGCCGTGACGCCTTCAGTTCGCCAAAGTCTAAAGACGCTTCGGCCAAGAAGTTTCAGCAAGAAGCAAGAAAGATTCTTCGGGACAGCATAAATGAGAATCCGGAATCGGCCGAGCTTAGAGCTAAACTGGCTATCCTGCTCTACGACTTCGGCGATGCTAAAAACAGCGCAGAGGCGACAACGCTTCTAAACGAGCTGGTGCACCGGCGCGATCAGAAAGACCAGCTTCTGGGCAAGGCGCTTTTGCAAGTTTACGGTCTTTCGAAACTATCGGCCGAGGATGAGCTTAAGTTGCAAACGGTGCTTGAAAGTCGCCTGCAAAAAGGCTGGTATCGAGATGCAGCTGAACTGCAGCTTTTCAGCGTGGTCGAAGACAAGCCTCGCTACGAGCAGCTACATTCGAGGCTCGAAGACAAAGCCGCCGGCATGTTGCTCAACGCCGTCTATCTAATTGTATTTGCGATCGCGGCCGGATTGATCGGATTGATAGTAATAGCTGTGCAGCTCTTCTTGTTCGGCGGGCGGAGAGCGGCGGCAGAGGAGGACAGTCAATGGCGTAGCGGCCCGGATTGGAATCTCAAGACCGTATACATCGTATTTGTGTCCTGGTTGGGAACTCAAATCGCTTGCGGATCGCTCATTCAGTGGGCGACTAAAGCCGGCGGCTTGGCATCTTACGGACCGCTGGCTGTCGCTGTCAGCACTGCGGCAAGCTACGCATTTAGCAATTTGCCGGCTCTCTTTTACATCTACTGGTTTGCTTGTCGTCCGCTGAATGTAAAGTATAAGGAGTCCATTCGGCTGGTCGCACATTCCGGAAAGTTAGGCCCGGTATCGCTCGTGTTCACAGGGCTGGCGACCTGGTGCGCAGCCATACCGGTGGTCGCTCTGGCCTGTTGGCTCGGTTCGAAGCTGCTGGGAGCGCAAGGCTCGTCCAATCCGATTATCAGCCTGGTTTTAGATGCTGCTCGCTCGTCCAACAGTGGAGCAATTCTCCTTTTCTTCTTGACGCTCGGTGTTTTGGCTCCCCTGTGTGAAGAATCACTTTTTCGCGGGTTTTTGTATGGCAGTCTGCGCAAACGATTCGGCGTAGGCATCTCTTTGCTGGTCAGCGCCTCGCTGTTTGCCGCTGCGCACCTGGATCCCGGTGCGGTGGTGCCGCTGCTTTGTCTTGGGCTGGTGTTCGGCTACGTTTTTGAGCGAACCAGGTCTCTGGTGCCATCAATGATTGCGCATGGATTGTGGAATAGCGGCTCCTTCTCAATCATGCTGCTAGTGTTTGGATCTTAAGCCAGCAGAAAGTCGTCTCCGCGCCGCCCAGGGACAAGATCATGGACTTCCGGTCAGCTCTTCTTGAAATCTCTGTCAAAATAGAGACAGCTTGGGTTGAGCGGAGGAATGCTCCATGGCAGCAGCAGTCGGCTCGGTGCGAATCAAGCTCCACTCCCAGCCTTATGTCAAGCGGGTTGGACTCTGGCCGATGCTGATTGTGGTGGCCTTTGCCTGGGGTTTCGATCTGATGTGGTTGTTCGTTGCCTGCTGGACTTTCCAGTTCAATGCTTATTGGGCGGTTACGCTGCTGGGCGCGACTGTGGCTTTTGGTTCTTGTCTCAGTTTTATGTCCTGGAAAATGTTTACCGATGCCTATCGCGAATTCGATCTCGAGCTGACCGACGAAGAAGTGGTACTGTCGGTGATTGACAGATTCAGAAAGAAAAAGGCCGTGCAGATGGTTCTGCTCGATGACGTAAAATATGCTGAATACTATTCGTTTCAGGATTCCGCCAGTATCATCTTGCATGCCGATTATGCCGACATGGAAGTGCCGCTCTGGCCGATGGGAACGACCGGCCGAGATGTCGTTGATTTTTTGAACGGACGCGGCGTTACGGTAGTCGACGTCCAGTTTGACGACAAGGTACCGGACTGACAACTAATCGGAAACTCATCAGCTCAGCGTGCTACGCGCACGGTCGGATTTCCTTTCGCTTGGGCACTGCCGACGAAGACTGTTACCGTAAGCGATTGCTGGCTGGCAAAGTGCGGCACGACAATTGTAATGGTGGTATCTGACGAGGCTGACACCTGAGCTCGTTGGTTACCTAGATAGACGGCGTTGTCGGCAGCATTGTCCGAAAAATTCTTGCCATAGATGTTCATCTGCTGTCCCGATACGACTGTGCTGTATTCAGTTGACATCACCTCCGCACCGGCATAAACGGTCATTTTTATCGGTCTGCTGGGATAGCCTGCGACGCAGACGGACAGGTCGTAAGTACCGGGAGTGAAGCCGGGAGGGACCTGCACCTTTAGCGTGCGGGTGCTGGCTTGCAAGACGGCAAGGGCTGTCGAACCGAGTTTTACTCCGTTTTCTTCTGTCCGGAGTGAAAAGCCGAACCCGGATAAGGTCAGGCGGGCACCACTTATAGTTGAACGCGGATTCAAAGGCGAAAGTTCGGGCGGACCGGCTGAGCGGAGTTCCCAGGAAAAAACTGAGCCAGCCGGGGCGGCACCTTCGATGTTGAGACGATTCACTCCGGCATTGAGCTGTCCGGTCAGATCGAGATAAATCTGCGATGAGTTAGCGAATGAGTGTTCGTCTACCAGTAGTCGTCCTTGCGACTCGCTACCTGCTTGAAAGTTGACATCGGTCTCGTTCGGTAGCAGAAAAACACGCACCCAGTTGAATCCCAGGTGTGAGTAGGAGCCATTGGTAAACAGGATTGACAGAGGCTGATTGGCATAATGTCCAGGCAGGTAGATGCTGTCGTGAAAGTGCTGGATGGAAGTATCTTTCGCTTCGTATGGTCCGCCCGATCCAATCACCACACGTGGCAATCCGGTCTGACAAGAGCCAGGCGGAGCGCTGAGTAAGACTGGCATTACCAGAGTGGTAAAGAGCCAAAAGATGGTGTGCTCAACTTCGCCGAAGCGATTGAAGGTAGACCCACATGATTTCAAGGCTGCGTGTCGATCACCAGAGCTTCTGACCACCACTGAATCCCATTCCCTGCATCGAATAGAATGTTCCTCGAGGATTCGGGGCCTGCCAGTTTGCCGGTCCCATCTCGGTTTGCAGCTCATTGAAGTAATTCATCTGCATTTGCTGGCTGAACTTGGTGTTGTCAGCCTGGCCTTGTGCATCTTGTCTGATGGCGTTGACGTCATTACCGAGGTTAGACATCAGTTGTTGTTGGTTTTGTTGCAGCCTGGCGATTTGACTTTGCAAGCTACGAATGGTTTGCTGATCTTGCGCGCGCATTTCGGCATCGGCCTTTAGCCACTTTTGCAGAACGCCCAGCTGCTCGTCATTTCTTGAGTTGCCACCCTTTAGCTTTTCGAGCTCCTGCACTCTCTTTTCAGCATAAAGGCGGTATGTCGAGTCTCTTTGGTCGTCGGCCGCCGCCCGCTGCTCGGCAGATTGCTCTTGCTGTTGCATTTGCCGAATTTGCGCATTGTCCATTTGCAACATTTCGCCTTCGTCGTTGAAGACTGATTGATCGGTCGAACTTTGAGCCCAGGCTCCTGATGTAATTGACAAACAACCAATCGCCGCCGCGGTCAACCCGACGGTCAGCAACCTTGACTTAATCAAAAGCATAAACACCTCGCCCGTTTCTTCTTTCGCCTGTGATTCGCAGTGAGCAGCAAACACCCCATTAATTATGTCACGCCATTGTCCCGATGATGTCAGGAGTGCTGCACGACAGTCGGGCAGTGTTAAGGTTTCCGACTTGCTGCTACTCTTAGTAACGCTCTGTCAAAAGGGGAAATTGTATGTCAGCCAATAGGCGAGTCGAAACATTACTATCTCTTCCAATCGCGGCACTATTTTGTCTCAGCGCGCCCGGCCTTTCAGCTGAAGACGCCAAGGATGCCAAAGCGGCGCTGCCTTCGGCTCAAGAGGTTCACTCAAAACGGACATCGGTTCGTGAGAGCGTGACAATTCCTTCTTTAGATGGAATTCGCGGATTTGCCTATCGTACCGTCGGCTTTGCTGATACTGAGCGCGCCGACAAGAAGCTCGGCACCAAATTCGAACAAATAGGCCTGCCGCTGTTTTCATCTGGTGAATTGAAGGAAGGCTCCGAGCCGGTTGACGCCTTGGTGCAGGTCAGCTTTGTTCCGCTGGGGAAGTACGCCGTCACTGAATTGACCGTTACCCAGTGGGTCTCGCTCTTGCGATCACCGAAAACCAAGGTACGGGCGGTTACTTATCGCAACCGCGTTTTTGCCCAGACCGCAGTCGGTGACAACGCTGTTACCGAATTGGCGAATCAATTTGTGATTGATTTCCTGAAAGCAAATAAGAAGCCGTCTTCAGCAACACAGAAAAAAGCCGCTGCCGGATCGAAGAGCAAGGACGTCAAGACTAACGCCGGTGAAAAGAAATTCGATTAGTCGTTAGGCTAGCCCACGAAAGGCCATTTCGACTTAAGGAGTTGTAGATCCGTTGCCTGTGTCCGGCAGCGGATCTAAACCCTCCGGGTCTGTCAACTGGGCTTCGCCCACCGCTTGGGCTGCAACGTCGGCGTTAGTTGCTTTTGTAGGCTGCCCTTCATTCCTGGTGGTGGCCAGCCGGCGCCATTCTTTCAAGGCTTCGTCATTCGCTTCTACCGCTCGGCTGTAAGCTTTCAGCTTCTGTTTCAACTGCTCCTTTTCCTTTGCGTCTTTACTTGCTTCTTTCTCGAAGGCTTTCATTTGAACGCCGACTTCATCTCGCATTTTCTCAACCTGTTGCAGAAAGAAGTAGCCGCCAACCACGACAGCCAGGACTGACGCTCCAATCACGAGGTCGCTGGCATGACCTTTTCCCTTGACCTTTTCCGCTGGCAGTTCCTCTAGAAGCGCCAGTTTGATTTCGTCGGCCTTTTGATAGCGAACTTTGGCATCCTGGGCGGTTGCTTGTTGGACGATTGCATCGATGCGTTCTGAAATGGCTGGGTTTTCTGCCCGCGGTGATGAGGGATGGAGCGCCACCGGGTCCTT
Organism: Candidatus Obscuribacterales bacterium; assembly: GCA_020050835.1. GTDB lineage: Bacteria > Cyanobacteriota > Vampirovibrionia > Obscuribacterales > Obscuribacteraceae > JAGVKB01. The sequence continues at coordinate 24,166 of JAGVKB010000113.1, forward strand.
TCCGGTCAAGAGGAAGTGCATGGTGGAGCCGAGCGCGTAAATGTCAGAGCGCGGATCGGCGGCGCCCCAATACTGTTCAGGTGGCGAAAATCCTGCTGAAACTACATGAGTGTTGTCAACGCCTTCCTCGACCGGTCTGGCTATTCCAAAGTCGACAAGTTTGATTCGGCCTTTGACGTCGAGCATGATATTGCTCGGTTTGAGGTCGCGATAAATAACCGGAGGAAAGTGCTCATGGAGGTATTCGAGCACCTCGCAGATCTGGATCGCCCAGTCTCGAACTTGTTCTTCGGGAAAAGGTTCGCCGCGCTCCTGCAGGATGTTATGGAGATCTCGGCCTTCGACATACTCCATTACCAGGCAATAATCGTCGTTCTCCTCAAACCGGTCGAGGATATGAACGATATTTGGATGTTGTAATTCGCTCAATACACCTATTTCGCGCTGAAAGAACGCTACAGCCTTCTCCTTATCTTCTTCACGGTAAAAGTCGTCCCGCAGCTTCTTCACTACGCAGGGGCGGTTGTGAAGGCGAAGGTCCCTGGCCATGTAAACGGTGCCCATGCCACCCTGTCCAAGCAACCCGATTAGCTCGTATCTCTCTTGCAACACGATATTTGAGCTGGAGTTCAATCCATTCAGGCGTGGACAGGGTCCATCGTGCGGTGCTGGCAACCCGCAATTAGGACATGTTGCCATCTGTCAGCTCCAATCCGCAGTGTCCCGTCACACCAAAATCTACAATGTTTTCAGTATATAGCAATGCTTAGTCGATCCCAACTGGAGTTGCACGTACAATATTTGCCAGAAGCTGGTCGGTTGTTGGGAGGAATTCTATGGGCGGAACTGTGGCGCTCGGCGCTGATCATGGCGGATATCCGCTCAAGCCTACTGTCAAGGAGTTTTTGGAGTCTCAAGGCTATACGGTAATCGATTGTGGCACGCACAGTGCCGACCCAGTCGATTATCCTGATTTTGCAGCGGCGGTGGCCGAAGCTGTGCATAACGGCCAGGCAGACCGGGGAATTGTAATCTGCGGCAGCGGTGTGGGTGCATCGGTTGCGGCCAACAAGTTTCCCGGAGTGCGAGCCGGACTCTGCCATGACACATTTTCCGCTCACCAGGGAGTCGAAGATGATGACATGAACGTACTGTGTTTGGGCGCGCGGGTAATCGGGCCAAGTCTGGCCCTCGAAGTAGTACAGACCTGGCTGTCTGCTCGGTTCTCCGGCGCAGAACGCCATCTACGCCGTCTCAAAAAGGTAGATCAGATTGAAAGTCGATTTATGAAGGTGGAATCATGACGCATGCTTCGGTCATTCTCAATCCTCTGCGCGAAGGGCTGACCATGGAGCGGGCTGCTGAGCCGTGTGCGTTGGTGATCTTCGGTGCCCATGGCGATCTAGCCAAACGAAAGTTGATACCGGCTCTTTACGCGCTGTTCGTGCAAGGGCTCCTGCCTCATGGGTTTTGTGTGCTAGGCACTTCACGTACGAAGATGGACGACGAGCAGTATCGAGCTTTAATGAAGGAGTCGGTGCTCAAGTATGCGCCGGATATTGATGTCGAGGAGGATGCCTGGGCTCGATTCGCCTCCGTCCTTTATTATCTGCCCGGCGATACCGGCAAGCAGGAGAGCTTCACCGAGCTTGCCAAGTTGCTTGAAGAGCTTGCCAGCCGGCATGGCACCGGTGGCAATAACGTCTTTTATCTCTCAACACCACCATCGCTTTATTCACCGACAGTCGCTCATCTGGCTGCCGCCGGGCTGGCAGTAAAGAGACCGGGTAGAGCACCCTGGCCCCGAATAGTAGTCGAAAAGCCGTTCGGGCATGATATCGGTACCGCCCAATCATTGAACGCCGAATTGCATGAAGTGCTCGAAGAGCAGCAGGTCTTTCGGATCGATCATTATCTCGGCAAAGAGACGGTGCAAAATATTATGGTGCTGCGATTTGCCAACAGTATTTTCGAGCCGCTTTGGAACAGGCATTACATCGACCACGTGCAGATCACCAACGCCGAAACGCTCGGCGTTGAAGACCGAGCAACCTATTATGAAGAAGCGGGCGCTCTTAGAGACATGATTCAAAATCACATGCTGCAGCTCGTTTCGCTGGTAGCAATGGAACCGCCGATTTCGCTCGAGTCCGATGCGATTCGGGACGAGCGTTCGAAGGTCCTCAAATCGCTTCGTTCGATTGAAAAGTGCGCTGTAAATAAATTTGCGCTGCGCGGCCAATACGGTCCTGGTTGGATTCTCGGTCAGAGCGTGCCGGGCTATCGCCAGGAGAAGGGCGTATCGCCCGAATCTCATACCGAGACCTTTGCTGCTCTAAAGCTTTACATCGATAACTGGCGATGGGCTGATGTGCCGTTTTATGTGCGTTCCGGTAAACGGCTGGCCAGAGGTATAACCGAGATCGCCATCTCGTTCCGCCCGGCTCCTCACCGGCTCTTTGCTCAGCAATTAGCCGGCGCTGCCGAAGCAGGCAATCCGAATGTGCTGGTGATGCAGATTCAACCGGACGAAGGAATTTCACTCAAATTCGCCACAAAACTGCCTGGTCCGACGACGCAATTGCGCTGGCTCAGCATGGACTTCCGGTATAGCACCGCATTTGGTGTCCGCTCTCCGAGCGCATACGAGCGCTTGTTGCTTGATTGTCTGATTGGTGACGCTTCCCTTTTCGCCCGCAGCGATCAAGTCGAGACGTCCTGGCAGTTTCTCAAGCCGGTGCTGGAGACCTGGCAGGAGATTGAAAGTGTGCCCTCCGATTATGCAGCCGGCTCCTGGGGACCGCAGGCCAGCCATGATTTGCTGGCCGCCGACGGCCGCGCCTGGAGGCGGCTATGAGCGGACAGAGCGGACCGGCGGAGAGAACTGCCGTCGAAGAGTTCCTTTCTGGCAAATTGGCCCAAGTCAATGTGCAGGCGATCGAACGCGAGCTGAGGAAGCTCTGGCAGGAAGCGGCCGAGCACGAATCTGAGAGCTCGGGAAAGAATGTTGCTCGAGCTTGCGTGCTCAATCTAATTCTCTACACCAGAGATCATGGTTCGGAGCTGTCTGCCGGTAATGTCCTCGGTCAGGTAATGCTAAGTCATCCCTGTCGGGCGCTTCTGGCGATTGCAGCTGACGGCGCTGTGCCGCAGGTGGAAGCCTGGGTGTCCGCGCGCTGCCATCTGGCTGGTCCCGGCAGCACCAAGCAGATCTGTTGCGAGCAGATCTCGGTCAAAGCGGTCGGACAAGATGCGCAAGCCTTACCGAGCGCTGTTCTACCTTTGCTTGTTCCTGACTTGCCGGTCTATTTGTGGTGGCGTACCTCCCAATTCGAGCGGCAATCGCTCAGTCCGTTCGTGCCGGCGGTGGACAGATTGATCTTCGATTCCCTGGGTTGGACGAAGGAAAGGACTTTCTTTCAGGAAGCTGCCACATACGTAAACGGCGGCGTAAGCGTTGCGATGAGCGATCTCAATTGGGGACGCCTTTTGCACTGGCGCCGACTGATAGCCAAAGCGTTTGATTCACTGGGAATCGGATTGGCGCCGGCAGATCTGCCGGCGATTGAATCTGTTCGCCTCGACTGCTCGGCGCCAGGCAGGGCACAAGCAGCGCTCTTAACCGGTTGGTTGGCGAATCAGTTGCAATGGCAGCCGCTGTCAGCTGTTTCGGCCGGCGGCAAAGACAGCATTTTATTCAGCAACCGCACCGGCGGCGAGGTGCAAGTAGAATGGAATGATTGTTCGAGAGCGGCGGTGCCAGCAGGCAATCTCGCCTGTGTCTACTTCAATCTGACTGAAGCACGCAAGTTGTCCGTGTGTCTGAGTTTGCTGGACGGTAAGTTCAATCTCCTTACCTCGCTTCATTCCGCATCGAGCGCGAGCCGAGAGATAATGGGTCGGGGACCGATCTTGAACGAGTCCGAATTGGTGGGAAGAGAGCTCGATGCGGTCGGGCACGACAGCGTCTTCGAAGGCGCTCTAAAAATGTCAGCAAGTATTTGCACACTTTTTGGCAGCGAGGAAGGACATGGATAAGATCGAGTCGCAATGCGGCACCATACAGCTTTGTCAGGACCGGCAGGAGCTAGCCAGCGCTCTTGCAGACAGATTTGTCGAAGTAGTAGGTGCGGCGGTCGGCCGCTCTGGCAAAGCCAACGTTGCGCTTTCCGGTGGCTCTACGCCAAAGGCTCTCTATAGCCTCCTGGCTGAGCCTGCTTACAGCCAGAAGATCGCCTGGAACAAGGTTCATCTTTACTGGGGTGACGAGCGGTGCGTCTCGCATGACAGTCCGGAAAGCAATTACAAAATGGTGCTAGATTCGTTGTTGTCGAAAGTCCCTATTCCGGAAAGCTGCGTTCATGCTACTAATGGTCAGGATACCGATCCGGTTGGAGCGGCCAGAGCGTATGAAGAGGTTTTGAAACGAGAGTTTCAACTGTCCGATGGCAATCTCCCTCACTTCGATCTAGTCTTGCTCGGTTTGGGTCCGGATGGGCACACCGCATCGCTTTTCCCTGGTACGGAGGCGCTCAAAGAAACCGGCCGGCTGGTGGTGGCAAATTATGTTGAAAAGTTCAAATCGAGTCGAATCACTTTTACCCTGCCCGTCTTGAACGCTGCTGCCAATGTGACTTTCATGGTTGCCGGAGCAGACAAGCAGGAGATCCTGCCTTTGGTGCTAAGAGCGGAGCCGAAAGACTACCCGGCCCAATTGATTCGACCAACCGAAGGGATGCTTACCTGGTATGTCGACAGTCTGGCCGCCGCCAGGATCGATCGTCGCACGCTCGCAGCCCGTCCATAGCTCCCGCCTAAGCGACCCGATTTTGCCATAATTGCGACCGGTAGTTGCCATCGGCGACCACTAAGCTGCTCTTGTTGAAGGGTTCAATCTGCTCTTGCCAGTCTGAGTCCAAGAACGCAAATTCTGTCTTGAGAGCAGAGCCGGAGGAAGGATGATGAATATCGCCGAGGTCGCCAGAACATTCGAGCGGGAAGCTCAACGAGATCCCCGGCAAGCTGCTGCGGATATGCAGTTCCTGTCCGAAGGTGTTCGCAATTGCATCTTAGAACAGATGAAGGTTCATGCCAGCGATCCGGCCAGGCAAGCAATGCTGCAAGTAGATCGTGACAGGCACGGCAAGCTCATTGCTGTTCATTTCATCGCTGCCGATCGCCTTTCAGCTTGAAACGATTACTTCGTCTTGTTCATTCCGGATAACTAACGCGACTTGTTCGGTTTCTTGTTTAAGCGCCTGAGAGCTGATGCCACTTTGGAGTCGGACGGGAAGTGTTCAGCAGCCAATCTCAAGCTGTTCAAGGCGCTTTCGAAATCCTTGGTTTTTTCCTGGGCGGCGGCGATCATCAGCCAATCGTCCGCAGAAACGTCTTTTGCCGCAATGCACTTTTGAAGATACTCCAGCGACTCATTCCACTTGCTTTCGCGAAAGAGCAGTTTGCCTGTCAAGCAAAAGGCTCTTGTGTTGCTCTTATCCAGTGCGATCACTTGGCGGCACTCTTCCATACTGGCGTCATGCTTACCTTTCTTGAAGAGCACTTCAGCCAGCAGCAGGTGTGCTATCGCACTGGCTGGTGCCGCTGCGACCGATGCCTCAGCCAGTGTGACGGCCTTAGCTGTGTCATTATGTGCCAGCGCGAGCCTGGTGAGCCCGGCTAGCGCTCGGTCGTTATGGTCTTCTAGTTTCAGCGCAGCCTGATAGGTGGCGGCGGCGCTGTCCAGGTCTCCCTTCATCTCTTGAGCGTAAGCTAACTCGCAACGTAGAGCAGAATTGGTCTGGTTGCGGGCGATTACTTCCTTCAGCAACAAGATTGCGCCGTCATAGTTGCCCTGCATGGCGAGCGCTCCGGCTTGAATTCGTTTGGATTGCGGGTTGGTTGGTGCCAGCTGGAGCGCCTGTTGGGCTAACTTTGCTGCTTCCTTCGGCTCGCCGAAATCGAGCCTAGCGGCCGCCAGCTCGTTGATAATGAAAACATTATAGGGCTCTTCAGACAGCGCTTCTTTGAGTTGTGACAAACAGTCTGCTTGCTCGCCGCGCGCTTTTGCCACTCTGGCCAGCGCAATCCTGGCGATTGCCGGTACGTCCTTCTTGGTAAGCGCAGCCCGAGCTTGTGATTCAGCCAGTTTCAATTCTCCGCTGGCGCTGTTGACCAGCGCTGACAATGCCAGGGCATCGCTCGAGTCGGGACTCTCCAGCTTGACCTTTTCAATCAATTCACGAGCTTCAGTAAGCTTGTCGGTCTTGAGATAGAGTGTGGCGAGATTGAGTTTGGCAGGCAAATGGTCGGGATGGACGGCTAAAGCGTTGTGGAACGCTTCATCGGCAGAATTGAAGCGACCGAGCTCAGTCAAAAGCAATCCGTAAGCATTATTGAGCTCTGAATCCAACGGCTCAATCTTAAGCGCTGTCTCGAAATCCTCTCTGGCTTCGCGCAGGTCGCCGCTGGCGAATTCGCACCAACCTTTCATGAATAGCGCTTGCGGATTGCTCGGGGAGAGCTGGAGCCATTTATCAGCACAATCTTTCGCGCTGGCCCAGTCTTTGCGGGCACCGTATAAGGTGGCGAGGTGTTGCAGCGAGCTGCGATCTTTTGGATTGAGTCGAAGCGCTTCCTGAAAGGCGGCAATCGCCTGGTTGGCATCTCCTTCGCGTTCGTAGAGTGTGCCTAACTGGAAGCGCAAACGCGGATCATCGGGAGAAGCCTTGATGGCGGCGCAGCATTCTTCAATCGCCTTTTCCATCAAGCCGATCATGCTCAGTCGTTGCGAGAGCTCCTGCCTCGCTTTGGCATTGCCGGGAGCGAGTTTGACGGCGCGAGCGAACTCCGTAATCGAGTCATCCTCGCCACCAGATTTGGCGCGTACCTGAGCCAACTTGAAATGATAACGAAACTGAGAAGGATCGAGTCCGACCGCCTTCTCCAGCTCGAAGCGAGCTTCCGAAAGCCGGTTGAGCGCCAGATAGGCAACACCGAGTTGGTAATTTGCCGGAGCGTAATGCGGACCAAGCTCGCAGGCTTTCTTAAGCTCGACCAAGGATTCTTCGGCCTGGTTGTCCAGCAGCTTGAGTCGCCCGATACCCAGATGCGGGCGGGGATCTGCCGGTGCTTGGTTCGCTGCGAATTGGAGAATCTTGAGCGCTCGTGCGTTGTCTCCTTGCCGGACTGCATTTTGAGCGTCAGCCAGGAGCTTGTCGACCGAATGATTGCAAACAGAACAAGGAGGCTCCGGATTAGCCCGGTTCTCGCCAACACCGTTAGCCTGTGCGGCCGCCAAGCCCGGAAGACCGGTGGTCATCAGCAGCACAATGATCCCTGAATTGATTAGGTTGCTCACTGACCAAAGTTTAACAGGCCGCTCAGCGAAAGAGAGAGCACACTTACTTCTTTGGGGCAGCCAGTAAACCATGGTGCTGGCAAAGTTCGCGAAACAGCTGCAAACCATCGTGATGCTTCTGAGTCAGCTGAAAGTTCAATTCTGCTTGATAGTAGCGTTGCAATCTAGATTGCGGAAGCGCTGTGCGATTAGTCGCCTCGTTAACTACAAGTGGTAGCAAACTGTTCAGTCCATAATCTCTGGCGCTTCTCAAGGCCGCTGCCACAGCCTGGAATTGTTGCTGATTGCGAGCTGCCCAGTCGTTGCGAGCAGCCCACAGTCCAAAAACCATCGGCAGACCGGTTTGAATTCGCCACCACTGGCCGAGGTCGGCTCGCCAGTATTTGTTAGCCCAATCGCCGTCGAATGCCAGCGCCCGGTCACCGATTAAAAGCGCTCCGGCTGTCTTCGGGTTGTCTAGGCTCGGCTCGTTTTCAATCACTATTTCCGGTCTGACATTGAGCTGCTCGAGCAAGAGGACTCTCAAAAGATTGACTGACGTTGCTGAAGAGGCTGGTGCGGCAATTCTGGCGCCATTCAGCTTGTGCGGAGCAACCCTACTGAAGAACAGCACACTGCCAACCGGTCCGTCCGATGAGATTGACAGATCTGTGATTAACTCCAGACCGGACCTTTCCAGATAGTAAAATGAGCTCATCGCACCGAGATCGAGATTGCCGCCCGAGTAAGCTTTGTTCAGCTCGGCAGGGCTGGCGTAATAAGTTTGCGCGGGCAGCTCGACCTGCCCCTTCTCAATTGGTAGCACTACCGGCAGGCAATTGATAAAGGAGATCTGTCCAAGCCGCGGTAGCGGTCCAGACAGTACCGAATTAGTTGTGACATTGGACAGAAGCGGCATTACCTGCAGGTCTCCAGGTAGTCAAGTGAATGTACAAGCATACACCACGGAGCTAAGTCGGCCAGGTGAAAGGATTCTCATCAAAGCCGAACAAGCCGTTACCGCCGGTTCGCCTGCGACCATAGCTCTACTCAACGACCGTCAAAATCTTACAGCTTTCCAAGCCGGTGGCTCGTTTTGACCTAAGCGGTCGCGTCGAATTGATTCATTTCTTCACTAGGTGTGCGCGCTTATTGCCGAGAAGTTAAGTTTATCTGCGCGGAAAGCGATCTGCTCTTTTAGACTGCCCATCAAAAGAACTGCCTTCACGGCCAACGGCTGATTGCTAAAGGAGCATGGATTAAGGCTTCTTGGCGCTTGCGTCAATTCCAAAAAATTGCCGGTTGAGCTCTGCTCAGCCGGCAACAGTTGCAATAGTAAAAGGGAGGAGACCAAAAGTTTTTGGTACGTTAAAGTGGCCTCGCTCCCTCTGAGTCCATTAATACAAACAGCGTCTTCATTGTCAAGTGGTTTTGCCAAGCAACGGACCAATTTTAAGGATGTACAATTTCAAGACCTAAGGCGCAGTAGGAGATGCAACGTGCGAATGGTTGATTTGATCCTCGCGAAACGCTCTGGCAAAGCGCATTCACGCCAGGAGATTGATTTCATCATTGACGGAGTCATGAGTAACTCCATTAGCGACTATCAGCTGGCCGCCTGGTTGATGGCTGTCTGCTGGCAGGGCATGACTCTGGCGGAGACAACTGATCTGACCGATGCGATGACGCACTCAGGGAAGGTTCTGGACTTATCGGAGATCGGTCCGGTCGTCGCTGATAAACACAGCACCGGCGGCGTCGGTGATAAGACCACCCTGGTCTTTGCGCCGATGCTCAGCGCCGCCGGCATTCCGATGGCGAAGCTTTCGGGGCGCGGTTTGGGACATACCGGTGGCACACTCGACAAGCTCGAGGCTATTCCAGGCTTCCGCGTCGACCTGAGCACGGAGAGTTTCGTCAAGCAGGTCAGAGAAGTCGGAGCGGCGATCGGCGGGCAAACGGCGGAACTCGCTCCTGCTGACGGCAAGATTTATGCAATGCGCGATGTAACTGCGACAGTCGACTCTTTACCGTTGATCGTGGCTTCAATCTTGTCTAAGAAATTCGCTGCCGGATCAAACTTGATCATTTTGGATGTTAAATGCGGCCGCGGCGCAATCATGGAATCTGATGAACGAGCGCTCGAGCTGGCTAAAATGCTGTCTGCAGTCGGTGAGCGCTTGAATAAGCCGGTGACCGCCGTTGTAACTCATATGGAGCAACCACTCGGGTTTGCCGTGGGACACGCCCTGGAAGTGGCGGAAGCAGTAGAGACCTTGAGCGGCGGCGGGCCAGAAGATCTGCGCGAGCTCTGCTTCAGTTTAGGCTCACTGGCGCTGGTTAAGGCTGGGAAGTATCAAAGCGAAGACAGCGCCAGAGAAGCGCTCAATCAGGTGATCGAAAGCGGGGCAGCGCTCGAGCAGTTTCGCCGGATTATCAAAGCTCAAGGCGGCGACCCCCGCATCGTCGAGCAGCCCGAGCTGATGCCGCAGGCACGCATTCGCCATCCGATCGCGGTGCCCGGTCAAGGCAAGCAATGGATAGAGCATATCGATGGCCGGGAAGTGGCCGAAGCTTGCAAATTGATGGGTGCGGCCAGAGCAGGCAAGGGCGATAGCATTAATCTGGCGGTTGGTGTCGTGCTGAAAGGCAAGATTGGCTGGGAATTTGAAGCTGGACAGACGGTGGCCGAAGTGCACGCCGATAGCCAGCGCGATTGCCAGGCTGCCGTGGCAAAGTTGGAGCAAGCGATTACGTACAGTCGCACGCCGGTGGCGAAGCCTGACGTGATTAGAGCGCGCGTCGGTTAAGGAGCATCGGCATGGTGGCCTCTGGCAATTGGCGAATCGTCGGTTTCTCCGAACATGATGCTGCTGCCAACATGGCGGTGGACGAGGCAATACTAGAATCTCATTTACAGAAGATGGTGCCGCCTACGCTCAGAATTTACCGATTCAATCCTCCTGCCATGTCGGTCGGGCGTAATCAACACGTGCCACCGGAGGTGGTGGCACGTGTGCTCGCGAAAGGCTTCGATATCGTGCGCAGACCGACCGGCGGGCGCGCCGTCTTACATGCAGGAGAGTTGACATACTCATTTGTGGCTTCGTCGGATGACGGCATCCTGGGCACGAGCGTCGATCAAGCGTACAGGCAAATTTGCCGGGGACTGCAATGCGCCCTCGAGAGCGTCGGTGTCAATCTGCAACTCGGAAATGCGCACGCTCCCTATCGACAATTGCAAGACTGTTTCCACGCCACGACCGGCAGTGACCTGCATGTAAACGGAGTGAAAATGATCGGCAGCGCTCAGCTCAGGCGTCGCGGTGTCGTGTTGCAACACGGTAGCATTCTGCTCGATCAAAGACCCGACTTGATGCCTGAGTTGCTGGGTCTAGGTGGTGCCGAGGCCGGCGGTCATCGGGCCAATCTCTTTGAGATTTGCGGCAGAACGTTTGAAACTTTGGAGTTGCAGGAAGCTCTCAAGCACGGTTTTGAGAAGGCGTTTACGGCACGATTCGAGCAGTCCGAACTGAGCGCTTACGAGCGCAGGTTGACGGAGCAGCTTTTACCTTCCTACCGGCAGTTTGACGTCCACGCCGGCCATCATCGCGGGACAGCTATCTCTGTATAGATCGGGAAATGGTCCGAGCCCAGTTGTGGTCCGCGTATGTGTTTGAGCACAGTCAATCTTTCACTTACCAGGCAATGGTCGATCGGTATCTGTATGAGCGGCAGTGTGGTAGGCCAGCTCGAAATAATGCCAAGTCCGAGTCCGCAGTCCTTGAGCGCGGTCGAATCAGTTAGCTTTGGCATTAGATAACACCATGGTGTGGTGTTCAGATCCCCCACTAAAATGACATCCCCCTGGATCGCTGCTCGTGCCTGAGCAATCTTCTCGATCTGCAAGCTTTGTAAAGCAAAGGTCTGTTCGGTCAAAGCGTTCAAAAGATGTGTGTGAATCAATGTGAGCGAGCCGCTCGCCAGCTTAACTCGACAGATTGACGATGGACAGTTCGGAGTACTGGTACCAAATCCTTCCGGGAAGTCCAGTGTGTTAAGTCCGGAAAGTGGAAATCTACTAAACAGTACCAGTCCGAAGTTATCCCAACGCGGAATTGCCTGCATGTACGGGTAGTCGGCAAGAGATTTGCTTAGAACCGAACAACATTCCGGAGTCGCTTCCTCAACAGCGACCAGATCCGGATTGATCTCTCTGACATAATTCACGAGCGCTCGATAGTTCTTGTTTCTCGAGTTGATGTTGTATTGCAGCAATCGCAGGACTGAGCGCTGGGTCGGCCCGGTGGACTGGCCGCCAGTTTGCGGAAGATAATAAGGTGCTATCTGGGTTAGATTGATGATGCTGAATAACGCTGCCAATCCGGCCGGCTTCCAGGCTTTGGCTGAAAGCAGAGTTGCAAGGGCCAGTAACTGAGCGAGCAGATATTGCAGACGAAAATGACAAGGCAGGCTCCACAGCCAGCCAAGCTTGTCGCAGAAGCACAGGAGCGTCAAGAGGCAGGAGATGTATAAGGCAATTTCAATCAACGAAATCGAGACATTGGATATGCCCCGAAGTTGCCTGCGATAGTCGAGCATTACTCCAGCGTCTTCTTGTTGGCTGAAGCGAGCGATTCCTCCCGTTCTCGAACCTTATCTTTGTCCTTTTCCTTGCGGTGTTTCTCGATTCCTTTAGCGATTCGCATGAGCGCTCGGCACTGAGCCTTGGCTTCGCCTTGCTCAAGCTGGTCGGCGTTGTGGTGCCAGAGCAGGCTCCACTCTTCCAAGCATCTGGACAGCAAAGCTTCGTCGACCGTCTTTTTTGAGTAGAGGATTTTAGTGATGCAGCGCGCGTACATCATGTGCGTTTCCGGGCTGCCTGGGTCGAGCATGACAGCCTTGCCGAGTTTCGCCTTGGCCTCTTCCAGCTTGCCGTCGGCCATGAGCTGGTCGCCTTCGAAACGAAGCTCGGAAGCCTCGGTCATCCTGCCCGAGAATCCGCTTCCGTAATAAGCAGCGTTCGGCTTCTCCTTCGAGTAATCTCGCTCACCATTGTGAATATTCGGCGAGATCGGATCGGACAATGCAGCGCTGCCGATCAGGAGTGATACCAGCGATGGTATTACTTTACGCTTGTTGATCATCTTGCGGCTTTCCCTCGGCTGCTGTGGAGTCGGCTGGTTCCGTGACTTCCTTGACTTCTGTCGCATCCGTTATATCGGGCGAACTGGGCATGGTTTGGAGCTCGTGTATCTCGTCTTCGATTTCGCGGATGCGCTCCTCGATGCGCTGGATCATCGTGAATTCATTGCGGATACGCTCGAGCAAACCGTCCAAGCCTTTCGTTTCCGAAAAAAGCTGGTAGGTCTTTTCACCGACATTCTGCAAAAGTCGCGTCTTCTCCCCGTTTTGAGTCATGATGTCCATCTTAAGCTTGGTGACTCTGGCTGCACGGCTCGCTTGATCGACAGCATGCTTGGTGGATGATTTGAACTTATTGATAATGTTGTCAAAGGATGGGGGAGTCATGACCTTAACCTCGATTAGTCTTGCTTATTATAAGCACGGAAGGTTGTTTCGGTGTCGTCAATGAACGGTCGCCACGAATCTTATTCTTAAATGCAATTGGTAGGACGAGCTGGCTAAAGCTCAAATCGATTGTGGATCGATTTGACGGCATCGCGCGCATGCTTGGCTGGTACGAGAGCGCTCACCTTTATGTCGCCGGTGGCGACCATCTGTACGGGAATGGCTGCGCTGAACAAGCTCTCGAAGATATCTGCTACTACTGCCGGTCGGGCAGTCAGTCCACGTCCGATTACAGATATCCTGGCGATATCTGTGTCGACAGTTAACTTGGGATGACCGAGCTCTCGGTCGAGCGCTTCGATAATCGACTGGACTCGCAAGAGCGATCTCTTCTCTACAGTAAAGGCGAGCTCCTGCGATGGCTCATCCTCTCGAGCCAGCAGCATTACCATGTCCGTCACTATGCCGAGCTCTTTCAGGCGGGTAAAGAGTCCCGATATCCCCTCGAGTTGAGAGTGACTGCCGTCCACCATCGGGGTGGTCAGGCAGAGCGACGCATGACTCATATCGCAAGCGATGCCGCAGATAGTGTACTCCGGAGAGACCAGATGGTGTGTAATGAGCGTTCCGGTGTCATGCGGCTCGAAAGTCGAGCGCACGCGCACGGCGACCTGAGTGTCCATCGCCAGCTCAACCGAGCGGGCGTTCATAACCTGAGCGCCAGCCGCTGCCAGCTCGAGCATCTCTTCGTAGCTTACGGCCGTCAGCTTCCTGGCTTCGTGGAGCAAGCGCGGATCTGCGGTATAAACTCCGTTGACGTCCGTATAGATGTCGCAGCGCTCGGCGCTCAGAGCAGAAGCGAGCGCCACTGCTGTGGTATCCGAGCCCCCTCTGCCCAGCGTGGTCAACTCGTTGTGATCCGAGACGCCCTGAAAGCCGGCTACAACTGCAATCTCTCCCCGTTTTAAGCTCGACTCGACCGCGTCGGGTCGAACTTCCTTGATGCGGGCAAAACCGTGCTGGTGCTCCGTAATGATTCCGGCCTGTCCGCCGGTGAACGATCTCGCTTGCCCGCCCAGCGATTGAATCGCCATGGACATCAAGGCGATTGACTGCTGCTCGCCGGTCGTCAAGAGCATGTCCAGCTCGCGAGGGTCTGGCTGTTGCGTTACCTGCTCGGCTAACGAGATTAAGTGATCGGTGGTGTGCCCCATCGCCGAGACTACGGTTGCCACCTCATGGCCTTCAGCGACCGCGGCAACAGCGATCTCCGCGGCTTTGCGAATACGCTGCACGTCGGCAACTGAGGTTCCACCAAATTTCTGGACAAGTCTGGTCATTACACCGGCTGCATATAACTATCCAGTCTGACTTAGTGAAGACTGATCGACTGGCGACGGAATTGCCATCCAAGGCGAGAGTCCATTCGCGGGGAAGATGCCGATCAACCTGCAGAAGGCACCGCTGGACCGGCTTGCTGCCCGCTGCTCAGTTGAGCGACTGAATGCCGTCTAAGCTAGATGACACCCGATTCCGCGCAAGCGATGATCATAACTTGATTGAACTTGGGTGTCGCTCAGACCTGACGGAAAATAATTAAAAGCCTACTAATACGCCCGTTAACATTCAGCAATCCGCAGCGATTATAAGCGCTCGCCCGGAGTTTCGGAAGCGCCGGTCGAGATCGCACGTTGAGGCTGTAAAGCCTTAGCTGCTGGCGGTTTGACTTCCTGATACCGTCGCTACTTAAGTTACTCACTGTTGGGACTACTATCGGCTATACTCAATTCCATGAGTCTGTTTTGAGTCTTTGTGGTACTCGAAAAAAGCCGGAGTCGAGAGCGAATATGGCACGAATAAATGAACGGCAGAAGCGCCTTTTTGAGGCGATCGCCGATGCCGGAACTGTAAGCTTGGCGATGGGACCGACCGGGATCACCTGTCATATTGTTGACTACTGTTATGTTACCGGCACAGACAACGAAGATCGCTTGGATTTTGGCGATGGCACTCACCATATTCATATCGATTGGGACCGAATTAAAAAGGCCACCTACGGCATTCTGGAAGGCCGGGCGGCGATCAGCTTCAATGACGGCGAGCACCTGCTGTTCAGGCTTTACAAACCGGACGGGGATTACAGCGAACTGGTTCGCCGTCGTTGCGGAACCTTGAGCATGCAAGATTAGCCGGGTGCTTACGGCGACTGGCAGTCCTTGCCGCGACGGACTCTTTTGGCCACTCTAAGTTTCCTGCATCGGCAGCCGGATTCCAGCTTGGTGCGCGAAGTCCAGAGCTTCCTTGTAACCGGCATCGGCATGGCGAATCACTCCCATACCGGGATCGCTGGTTAAAACCCGCTCCAGGCGCTTGGTGGCGGATTCGGTGCCATCGGCGACGATTACCTGGCCGGCATGCAACGAATAACCGATGCCGACTCCTCCGCCGTGATGGAGCGAGACCCAACTTGCTCCACCGACTGCATTAATCAGGGCGTTGAGATAGACCCAATCGGCGACCGCGTCGGTGCCGTCTAGCATTGCTTCGGTTTCGCGGTTCGGCGATGCTACCGAGCCGGCGTCGAGATGATCTCGGCCAATCACAATCGGCGCGCTCACCTCTCCGGAAGCTACTAAGCCGTTGATGATTAAGCCCAGCTTCGCTCTGTCACCGTAGCCGAGCCAGCAAATTCGAGCAGGCAGACCTTGAAACGCCACTTTCTGAGAAGCCATTTCAATCCAGCGGCAGAGAGCTTTGTCATGAGCGAAACTCTCCAGGATTGCTCGGTCTATTCTTTCGATATCGGCTGGATTGCCTGATAGCGCCGCCCAGCGGAATGGACCCTTTCCTTCGCAAAAAAGCGGACGAATGAAGGCCGGTACGAATCCGGGGAAATCGAAAGCGTTCTCGACTCCGCCTTCTTTCGCAACCTGTCTTATGTTGTTGCCGTAATCGAAGACAACTGCGCCTTTCCTTTGGAATTCCAGCATTGCTTTGACGTGAACACTGATCGATTTGACCGCTTCCTTAAGATACCGCTTGGCGTCTGAATTCCTTAAGGCGGTAGCCTGCTCGAGCGTGTAACCGAGTGGAATATAGCCGGTCAGCGGATCGTGAGCTGAGGTCTGATCGGTCACAGCATCAGGAATCAGCCCCTTTTTCAGTAGCTCCGGCAGCACGCTTGCCGCGTTGCCCAAAAGGGCGATCGAAAGCGCCTTGCCTTGAGCTTGGGCCTCCTTTGCAAGTGCAATTGCCTGGTCCAGGCTGTCCGCCTTTATGTCGCAATAGCGAGTCTCCAATCGGCGCTCGATTCTTTGGGGGTCGACTTCGATACAAAGCGCAACTCCCTCATTCATGGTGACGGCCAGCGGCTGTGCTCCTCCCATTCCGCCCAGCCCGGCAGTGACGACGAGCCGACCTTTCAAGCTACCGCCGAAATGCTTGCGGGCAAGCGCACCAAACGTTTCATATGTTCCTTGCAAAATTCCTTGGGTGCCGATGTAAATCCAGGAGCCGGCAGTCATCTGCCCGAACATGATCAGCCCTTTTCGTTCGAGATCCCGGAAGTGGTCCCAGTTAGCCCAGGCACCGACCAGGTTGGAATTGGCGATCAAGACTCTGGGCGCATCGGCATGAGACTTGAAGATACCGACCGGCTTGCCCGACTGCACTAACAATGTCTCGTCCGACTCCAGACCGACCAGCGCTTTGACAATCGCTTTGAGGCAATCCCAATTTCGTGCAGCTTTGCCGGTGCCGCCGTAAACAACCAGCTCCTGGGGCCGTTCGGCTACAGCCGGGTCCAAGTTATTGAGCAGCATACGAAGCGCCGCTTCTTGAATCCAGCCCTTTGTGTTAAGCGCAGAGCCGCGCGGAGCGCGGACCGCAATTGCCTTTTCGCTCAGCAGGATGGACTGGATTATCTCGAGTCCGCTTTCGACGGAATCCGACGCTGCTACCCCTGACGCTCTTGTCATGTCGCTTTCACTCCGGTTATCAAATCATTACTTCTATCAGTCTTTAGTGTAGACTGGCAGAGGATAATCATATACAGGGGAACGAGAAATGGTCCAGCAGGTGAATAAGCCTGAGAGTGAAGTCATCAAGCACAGTCTTTCTGACATTCCAATCAAGTCGGTTTACACCGCCAAGGATTTGAAAGATTGGGAGTATCGAGAAAGGCTGGGTGAGCCAGGTCAGTTCCCTTATACCCGCGGCATTCACCACAATATGTACCGGGGAAAAGTATGGACGATGCGCCAGTTTGCCGGATTCGGCGGGCCGGAAGAAACGAACGAACGCTTCAAGTACCTTCTGTCTCAGGGTCAAACTGGGTTGTCGACTGCATTCGATCTTCCGACCTTGATGGGATACGATTCGGATCATCCAAAGGCCAACGGTGAAGTCGGCGTCTGTGGAGTCGCGATTGACAGCTTGGAAGACGTGGAGATTCTCTATCGAGACCTCCCACTCGATCAAGTTTCTACCTCGATGACTATCAACGGGCCGGCCGTGATTGTTTATTGTATGTTTCTGGCCAACGCTGAAAAGCAAGGCTTCGATTTAAAGCAACTCAACGGCACATTGCAGAACGATATTTTCAAGGAATACATTGCTCAGAAGACGTATTTGATTCCGCCCAGACCCGCCTTGAAGCTGATTCAAGACATGATTGTTTTTTGTACTTACAACGTGCCGAAATGGAATACGGTCTCTGTCAGCGGATATCATATTCGCGAAGCCGGCGCGACAGCGATTCAAGAATTGGCATTTACTCTGGCTGATGGCTTTGCTTACGTGGATGCCGGTATTGATGCTGGTTTGAAAGTCGAGCAATTCGTTCCTCGCCTCTCTTTCTTCTTCAATGCGCATATCGATTTCTTCGAAGAGATAGCGAAGTATCGCGCTGCCAGGCGCATCTGGGCGAAGCGGATGAGGGATTATTATGGAACCACCGACGAGCGCTGCTTGAAGTTGCGCTTTCATACTCAGACAGCCGGTTGCAGTTTGACTGCTCAACAGCCGGAAAACAATATCGTCCGGACGGCTATTGAAGCGCTGGCAGGCGTATTGGGCGGCACCCAATCACTTCATACAAATTCGATGGACGAGGTGCTCGGTCTGCCCACTGAGAAGGCTGCGCATATCGCATTGCGTACTCAGCAGATTATCGCTTACGAAACAGGAGTTGCCGATGTGGTCGATCCACTAGCCGGCTCGTATTACGTCGAATGGCTTACCGACCAGATGGAAGAGGGGGCCAACGAGTATTTCCGCAAGATTGAAGAGGTCGGCGGGGTGCTGGCCGGGATTGAAAAAGGATTTTTCATGAAAGAGATAGCCGATGCCGCCTATCAATTTCAGAAGAAGCTGGATTCGAATGAGCGCATCTTTGTTGGATTGAACGCATTCAAGGAAGAAGCAGCCGGCTCAAAGATTGAAATCTTGAAGATCGGCCCCGAATATCAACGGCGGCAGACCGAACGCCTGAATAGTCTGCGCGCTCGACGAGATAGCGCCAAGGTCGGGCAGTCGCTGGAGACGTTGAAGGCTGGGCTCAGAGCCGGTGAAAACAGCTTTCCGCTTATTCTCGAAACAGTCAAGGCTTATGCAACACTTGGTGAGATTTGCGACGCCATGCGCGAAGTTTGGGGAGCATATCGAGAGACGGCAGTACTCTAGTTTCGCCTCGCTCTAGTCAATTAGACTCAAGTGTCGCAACTGTGAGGTTGCGGTCCCGGATCGGTGGAGAAAGCAGATGAGAGTTCATAAGTGCGATGTCGTCTTGCTGGCGGGACTGACATTCTTGGTTTGTTTGTGTCCTTTCTCTGTGGCTGCGACTGTCGAGTCGAAGGCCCATGCGGAAAGAGGAATTGCGCTCTACAAACAGGGTAAGGTCGACGATGCTATCGCCGAGTTTCGCAAGGCAGTTGAGATCGATCCACAAAATGCCGATTATCACAATAATCTCAGCTTGGTGCTCCAGAGCAAAGGGCAGAATCAGGATGCCATCAAGGAAGCTCAGTTAGCGGTCAAGTTTCGACCGTCCAGCGCTGCAACCAGAACGAATCTTGCCGATCTGCTCTATAGCGCAAAGAACTATTTTGAGGCTGAAAAACACTATCGACAGGCCGTCAGATCCGGTGGCAAGAACGCGCAATACCATTACAAATTGGGATTGTGTTTGCAGTCGCTGCAGAAACCGGCCGATGCTCAAAAGGAATTCGAAGAAGCCTTGAAGATCCAACCAAAGGACGCCGAAGCGCGTATCCTTCTGGTCCAGTTGTTGCGCGCCCAGAAACACTCTGATCAGGCCCAGAAGGAGGCGCGGCTGGCTGTTAAGTACGCTGAAAAGAATCCCGATGCACATCTTTGCCTGGCTGATTCACTGAAGGACTTGCGACAGGACAAAGAGTCATTGAAGGAATATGAGACTGTTTTGAAGCTGAAGCCGGACTATTCAAATGCCAGTTACGTGAAGCAATGCATTGATTACTTGAAGGGTCGCAGAATCTAGGCCCCCAATTGTCAGAAGCTTGAATTGAGAGACTATTTTGATTTGATACGTTTGACTTTTGCGCGCCTGCTGCCGGTATTGAACTTCTTTCTGCTTGCGATGCTGCCTGTGTTCGTGGTTGGATCGCCGGCGAGCGCTCAGTTGAATGGTGTCTCCGAGGTCGGACACAGCTTTCAGTCCGATGCGCGGGGCGGATGCGAAGTTGCGATCGGGGACACCGGGCTGGCGCACGTTCGTCAACCTGCATCTGTTTTGCTTCAATCTAAGGCTAAGTTCGATTCCAAGATTACAAATATCTTTGTCCGGAATCATTGGAGTGCTACCAGCGATGGTGCATTTTCGACGATCAAGCAATTGCTCTCCTATAATTTGGGAGCCACCGTTCCGTTAGCCGAGCGAAATGGACTCGGTTTGGCATGGGAGACCGGCGGCTGGAGCACGCGCTTCAAGAATCGCTACGTACAGTACCCAGGGGTTGCAGAGACGTCGGTTGATCTGAAGAAATACTCTATCTATGCCAATTTTGGCAGAAAGCTGACAGACAAGCTGTACGTCGGCGGCGGACCGCACCTTCAAATCGTCAAATTTACAACCGATCTTGTGCTTGGCAATGGCGGCTTGAAGTGGCCAAACAGCTACTCGGTCGGAGCGGGGTTCCAATTGGGGAGCATCTACAATCTCACCAAGAAGGTAAGGCTTGGCGCCAGTTACGTCTCGCCGACTTTTATGAGTTCAATGACGAGCCACCGGGCGAAGTACCTAGTACCAGGCGCAGGAGAATTGGCCGGACCGCTGACGGTAAAGCCGTTCACCATGCCTGGCAGGGTCTCTTTCGGAGTAAGCTTTAAGCCCACCGAGAAGCTCAAGCTTGCCACTGAAGCTGGTTACCTGAATTATCGAAACAGTCTGTACGGCAATGTTAGGATTGGTGGCATTTTCAATACCAGATTCGGCCCGGGCTTTAAGGACATCTGGGTAATCAACTCCGGACTGGACTATGATTTCAATCGAAACTGGAGCGGCTCTGTCGGTTATGTATGGAACAGCGCTCCGATTTCACGAAAGCAGATGATTCCCATTTTCGCTTCGAATACTCAAAACATGTTCACCTGGGGATTGCGTTACAGGCGCGGGCGCTGGTGGACTGGGTTTGCTCATATCATCGGACTTCCGGCCGTGACCCGCTCGACTCCAGTCACTCATCTGGCCCTCGGCACTGATTACCAGAACAGCGCTGTCAGACAGATGCTACAGAGCTTTAACTGCGGAGTCGGCTTCTACTTTTAGTGACGCAAAGTACTGCTTTCTACCTTTTAATAGACTACATTGCCGCTTGGTAATTTGAAAGCAGCGCGGGCTGCAAGTTAGATCGCGTGAGCCATTTAGCCGCCACCCGAATGCCGGAAAACACAACATTCTGCAGCCGATGTCCGAAAAATTCCTTTGACAAAGGCGTTGTCAAGACCGCTAATGGATAGTTAAGGGGGTGTTAATCTGCCGACCAAGAAATATCGACTGTTGGGTCTGTCTATATAGCTTGTGAGTCGAAGAGCACCTTTTGGGATAGCACAAACAATTCTGGGGGCAGTAACTCTTGCTGCTTGCAGTCATATTGCTGTGTCTGAACCTCATATTGGTTCAGGGGCCTGTTTTGGGCCGGGAATATTTTTCTCCTCAATCGAGTGGAGAATGGCTCAATCTGCGGCAGGCGCGCCAATACATGGTCGGACTAATAAACAGGGATAGAGCATCCTATGGTCTGCCACCAGTAGAGCTCGACGATGTGGCCAGTGTCGTGGGTCAAAGACATACAGTCGAGATGGCGCTATCGAAATATGTAAGTCACTGGGATGCCCTCGGGCGCAAACCCGATCAAAGATATTCTGAGCAAGGCGGTCAAGCTGCCGTTTCAGAGAACGTTCTGGTTACCCACGACTTTGCTCCTGGTGAAAATTACATGCTGGCTCCCACTCAGCTTTTCTACAGCAAAGAGCTGGAGCAGATCGAGTCCTTGTTCTTCAATGAGCCTCCGCCTGAAGATGGGCATCGCCGGAACATCTTGCACGCGTCCCACAATAAGGTTGGAATTGGATTGACTATGACCGTTCCAGGCAATCGAGTAATCTGCGCTCAGGAGTTCGTCAATCAATACGGCAAGATAAATAAGGTGCCGGCGCTGCACGCTCGTGGTGCAAGCTTCCCGGTCAAGGGAGAATTGCCCAAAGGGGTCTCGGTCTACAGCGTTGATATTTATCGAGAAGCGGCACCGACACCGATGTCGACTACCGAGCTCAGAGCAACCCATTCTTACTACCTTCCCACCGAAAGAATTGCCCGTTATTTACCGTCGCCGTACACGTCTGCCTCCAGAGTGGATGTCGCTGCCACGCAATCAGGAGAGAGATTCTCCGTCGATGTCAGAGCCGGACAGAATTGGACACCAGGGCTCTATTACGTTGTTGTCTGGGTGAAGCGGTCTGATAGCAATGTGCCGCTGGTCACTTCGTCGCAGACAGTGGCTATAAATTAGTGGTTCAGCTTCGAGCGTGCTTCAAGCAATTTCAATTTGGCTCTACGGGCAGTCGCCTTGCCTGAAGGCTGAGAAAAATTGTGACCGATCCTGGCTATCGTTTTGGAGTCACCTGGTTTAATGCTCAAGCATGCGTTCTTGCCAATCTGTTTACGAACGAAGTATGCTCGGAAGATGCCAAGCCTTCAGCCAATGTTTTCATCGATTGGCGGTAGTCTAGAGATGTTAATGCTCGATTGTCTATCCACAGTCCGGGAAAGACTTTCGAGCGAGTGATACCGGCATCATTGGCTCTAAGTTTTCGGCGGCCAATCAGGTCAAACCACAATATCTCTTTTGGCTTAAGGCAAATCACCAGGTATTCTAAGACTCCGGAGCGCAAGTACAGCTTCTTTTTCAGGTGAAGATCAATTGACCGGCTGCTGTTTGCGACCTCAGCAACTAGTTCCGGCGCACCCAGTACATAAGGACCGTTGCCAGCGTTGAAGGCATCCTTGGACTGACCAAGGTATTCAGGTAACACTCGCAAGAAAGCGTCCGGTTGGACTTCATCTTTTTGACTGAGAATGACCGTAGCATTGTCACAAACTTGGACGCCTGGTGTTGATGCCTCGTACGCTACTAAAATCGCAATCAGTCTGGCGTGAGCTTTTCCATGTGGCTGGGCAAGCGGTTCGGCGACATAGACTGTGCCGTTTACTAGTTCGGCTTTGAAGGTTTCAGGCATGCTTTCATAAAGGTTGTGAAACTCCTTTTGCTCGAAGGAGTCTCCGTTGTGCAATTCGGTGACAGCCTGACAGCTGGAATGCTTGCGAGCGGCTGTGGACATTACTTGAATCCTCTGTGCCTCGGTCGAGCCCCGCAGAATGGCGTGTGATCGCACTTTATCGTCTGATTCTCTTGGAGTGTTTCTATTATAGACAGCTAACTGCCCGAAAAAGTTCAACGTGCAAGCAGGCAACAACCATTCGCTGGCTAAGGTTAAATCCTTAGAGGAGCGTTGTCTGAGTAGCTCGTAGTTGATTGCTCGGGCAACCAAGAAAGGGTGAGAGGTTAGTCTGTCACCGCCGCCGAGCACGTTGTAGTCGAATGTGAATTGAATGTCCATATGATGCAGATCTGCTCTAGCCCAGCGGTGTTCGTCGAAGAATTAAGGAAACTTGAATAAGTTTCCCCGTTACTGGGCATAAATCAAGCGGAAGACTTAGCACGAACATTCCTGGAGGCAGTAACAGTTGCTGCTCGCCATAATATTGTTGTGCCTGAACCTGGTGATGGTTCAGGGACCGGTTTCAGGCCGGACATTGAGCGCTCCGGCCGACGGTGGAGAGTTGTTGGAGCTCAACGCTGCGCGTGCGTATATGGTCGGTCTCATCAATCGGGACCGGGCTTCTCTGGGGTTGGCACCGGTTGAGCTCGATCCGGTTGCAACGGCTGCCGGTCAAGAGCACAGCGACGATATGGGCGTATCCAAGTACGTCAGTCACTGGGATATGCAAGGACGCAAGCCGGATCAACGGTATTCGGAAGTCGGCGGGCAAGGTGCGGTCTCTGAAAATGTACTCGTGACCCATGATTTCGCAGAGGGTGAAAGGTACTGGCTGGCTCCTCAGCAACTGTTCCGCAAGGCCGAGCTCGAGCAGATGGAAGCGCTCTTTTTCGAGGAGCAAGCGCCCAATGACGGTCATCGCAAAAACATCTTGAATCCGCATCACAACCGCGTTGGAATCGGTCTTACACTCACTCTGCCGGGTGGGCGGGTATCCTGTACTCAAGAATTCGTCAATCAGTACGGCAGCATCAGCAAGTTGCCCGATCAACATCAGCGCGGGGAAAGAATTGCCGTCAAGGGCGAGTTTCCCAAGGGTGTGTCTATCTACAGTGTCGACATATACAGAGAGGCGCAGCCGCGCCCGATGACGCGCTCAGAACTGAGAGCTACTCATTCTTATACTTTACCGACGGAGAACGTCGCGCGTTACTTCCCACCTCCATATCTTTCTCCGGCGAAAATGAACGTCATGAAAACCGACGACGGGGAGAAGTTTGCCATCGACGTGAAAGCCGGCGAAGATTGGAAGCCAGGGCTCTATTATGTGGTGGTTTGGGTGAAGAAGGCGGACAGCACCAGCCCGCTGGTGACATCAACTCAAACGGTTGCTATTAACTGACAACCAAAGCTGAACTGAGCTTAAGTCCGCTCTGTTTCGCGGTGCTTTTTGAACTGTATCTTCTCGATCTCTCTGACAGCAAGGCTGTATGAAACCAGGTTGCCGTTACCTTTCTGCTTGGCCCACATCATGTGTTGAACGGCCTGCTTATGATCTCCACCAGTCAACATCATATTGATGCCTATGTAGGCATGAACATCGGTCAACTTGTCCAGATCGTCGCCAGCTTGAGCGAGTAGCTCGTCTTCTTTTATCTCGTGGTGCAGATATCGAATGACGGCGTAGGGCCACTGTGTGGTGTCGACTCTCTCTGCGGCAGCTCCAAGCAGCTGCTGAGCTTCATTGGTCTGGTGATTGACGTTGAAACCGAGATAACCCAGGATGACGGCGGACAGCGAGAGCTCTCCACGCCAGTTAGTCATCTCCAGATAGCGTTTCAAGTCGACTAGGGCGGTCTGGTTCTTGATCATCAAAATGCGTGTAGTGGCCCGGTAATAATACTCATCCGGGTTGCTGATCTTGTGCACTTCCTTGGCGCCTTTGACCGGATCCAGCGGCAATTCATAGAGTGCTAGAGCGTAGTGTGGATCGTATTTGATCGCTTGTTGCATGTCCTTTGTCGCTTGTTCGTAGTGGTGCATCAGAAAGTGACTGATCGCGCGATCGTAATACGCAAGTGCAAAGTTTGGCTTCAGTCGTATTGCTTCATCGTAGTCAGGAACAGCCTTTTCATGCTGACCGATTTCGGCGTAACTGATCGCTCTATGACAGATGTATTTCGGTTCGCCTGGTTTTAAGCTGAGCGCTTTGTTGTAATCCTTGATGGCGGTCTGGTATTGCTTGAGCTGGTGCTCGCACAGCCCGCGATTGTCATAGCCGACCGGGTTGTTGGGATCTCTTTGAATGGCTGCATTGGCGCTGGCCATGGCAGCTTTATAATTGCCCATGAGATACTCGGTTCTGCTGCGGCTCAACATTCCGCCTGATTCCTTTGCGGACTGCTGAAGCGCTAATCCCTTGTTTATGTCCTGCAAGCTCTTTTGATACTGCTCGAGTTTCGAGTAGACGTTGCCGCGTGTCGTATACGCCTGAGCCAGATTCGGATTGAGCTTAACAGCTTCGTTCAAGTCTCTGAGGGCGTCTTGGAACTTCCCAAGCTTGTAATACGAATAGCCGCGGCTCGCATACGCAGAGGCAAGCGCTGGATCAAGCTTAAGAGCCTGATTGAGATCTTCGATCGCCCGGTCGAATTGCTCAAGTTGATTGTATGCAGTTCCGCGTTGCTCGAATGCGCCGGCATCGGTTGGATCTTCTTCAATCGCTTTGTTCATCTCCTCAATCGTTTTATTAGGATCGCTCGAGGTTGCTTGAGAATGAGACCCGGCTCTCTTGACCGGTGTCGGCGTGGTCAAGCCGGTGACTGAGGCGCTGGCGGTCTCCGTCTTTCTTGGTGATTCTTCTTTCTGAAGCACCTGGCCTTCTTGTGTGACAGCCGGAGTCGGTTTCGGTAGTGGAGCAACGGCAGCTGGTTGCGCTTCCGGTTCGGCCGGCGGTGCCACAGCTGCTGGTGACGCAGTCGGTTCTGGTGAAAGGGTAGGTGCTGGCGGCGTCGGCGGCTCGGCAGACGGCGGGTTGGGTACAGTTGGATCTAAAACTGGCGTCGGTGTTGGCAATTGCGGTGCCGGCGCAGTCGGATCAAAGCCCATTTGTGCACCACCGGTAGGGTCAGCCAGTGCGCTCTTGGCTGTTAAGAGCAGGATGGAGGCAACCAGGAGAGCCGCTAAGAGTGGACCTTTCCTGTCAGTCCGGTAGAAATTGTTGGATCTGTGATTGGCTTTCATCTCTTTCGTGGCATTCTCCATGGATAGACATTGCGGATTGTTTGTTCAGCCCATACATGACTGATTCGAACAGTCTCTCTCTCTCATCCGCCGTCCAGCAAGGCGCCGGGCTAGTTCTAGAACAGATGCTGGTCCCGATTCACCAGCTCAGAAGGGGGCAAAGCAGTTGGTTATCCGGGACCTCCGACCAAACGGTGTGCGTAGTCTGGTGTTGTTGCAGACCGAGCATGTTGATAGTGGATGCCTTGTGGATCCGTGGCCCTCGAATAAATTACGACCTGATTGCGGGGTCTAGCGTGACCACGAGGTGTCGGATAGGGTACTGTCACCAATTTAGGACCTTGATACCAGTCCATGTTGTCGGCCGGTCCGCCCCAAAATCTGTGAACGCCGTCACCGGGAGGTCCAGGCATCCAGCCACCACCTTCAGGAATTCCTGGAATGATTGGCGGGATACCGATCGGTCCATAACCGCCAGGGTTGCCTGGCAGAATCGGCGGAAATCCGCCCGGGTTGAACGGACCATTGCCAGGATTACCGGGGATTACCGGCAGGGTGCCAATTGGCGGCGGTCTGTCATCGGGCGATCCGGGAATGACTGGGATCCCGCCGCCTGGTGAACCAGGAACGATTGGTGGCATTCCGATCGTTGGGCCTTCGCCCGGATTACCGGGAATGTTGGGCATTTCGCCGGGTGGAAATGGTGCTTCTCCGGGACCGCCCGGAATATAAGGCGATCCGCCTGGTCCACCGGGACCTTCACCGGGTTGTCCAGGTATGACTGGCACGGTACCGATCGGTCCTTCACCAGGAGACCCGGGCGGTAGAACCGGTCCACCGGGAGGGAAGCCCTCGCCGGGAGAGCCCGGCGGCAAGACGATCGGAGGTCCGGGTGGAAAACCTTCACCCGGTGAGCCGGGCGGCAAGAATGGCAGTCCGGGTGGGAAACCACCGCCGGGAGAGCCGGGCGGCAAGAACGGCAGCCCAGGTGGGAAACCACCGCCGGGAGAGCCAGGCGGCAAGAATGGCAGTCCAGGTGGGAAACCACCACCGGGAGAGCCGGGCGGCAGAACTACTGGTGGTCCGGGCGGAACGTCACCTGGTCCACCGGGCGGGAAACTAGGCGGAAAGCCACCTCCTGGTCCACCGGGTGGCAGAATCGGCGGTGGAAAGCCACCACCTGGTCCGCCTGGCGGCAAAACTACTGGTGGTCCTGGCGGGACGTCACCGGGTCCACCCGGTGGGAAAAACGGCGGAACTACTGGCGGCACTCCGGGCGGAAATCCTCCACCTGGCGGAAAGACTACTGGTGGCACACCGGGCGGAAATCCTCCACCTGGGGGAAAGACTACTGGTGGCACACCGGGCGGAAATGTCGGCGGAACACTACCAGGGGGAAATATCGGTGGGGGAAAAAACGGAGGTGGGCCGGCTATAGGAGGTCCTCCAGGAGGGCCCACCGGCGGGACCACTGGCGGCGGAAAAAAAGGGGGCGGACCTCCGGGTGGAAAGCCCGGCGGCGGGAAAAATGGAGGTGGGCCTCCTCCTGGTGGAAAGAAAGGCGGTATAGGCGGCCCACCCGGCGGCGGGAAGCCTGGCATCGGTGGAAATCCCGGTGGTGGAAATCCTGGCGGCACCTCCGGTGGCGGAAATCCCGGCGGCGGAAATCCTGGCGGCACATCCGTAGTCGGGAATCCTGGCGGCGGAAAGCCTGGCGGTGGGCAAAACGGCACCGGCATGCATTCCATCGGTTGGCAAGGCATGCAGATCGGATAACTAGGTTGGAAGTAGACAGGCGGGCAAGGCTCGCAGACCATCGGCATTTCAGGGAGGCACGGTCGGCAGCAACAGCCGCAACCGCAACCTGCCAGATGGATAATGTTGATGTTGATCTGCCGGTTATCTTGAATATTGATGCTGTTATCAACTTGATTGATGATCTTGTTATGACAGCCGTTGACGTTGTTGATTACGTTGCGCTCGTTGCCGTAAATGTCGCAAAGATTCAAGTTCTGCTTCGGCGCGCACACCTCTTTGTGAGGCTGCGGCGGTTTCTCCGGATGATGCTCCGGCTGGGTTGGTTTTGGTTGTGGCAAATCACACATGCTGTTCGTCTCTTCTGAGCAGATGTTGCCGATGTTACGCAGTTCCCAGCAAGGAATCAAGCACTGAGCGTGGTGGTTCTCCCATTGCGCCCCACGGTTTCTCCCAGCCCGAGCGTTCGGTCAGTTAGTTCAGTCGCTTTGTTAGGCAGTGATGTCGCCTCTTTGGGCAATCTTTTATATGCGTCCGCATACAGCTTCTCAGGCATTAGTTCAGGCTCGATACTAATAGCGGTGCATTGCTGGGAGATCAAGCAGAATGCGGCTGCTAATCCAAGTAAAGATTGATTTCGGTCTGGTAAAATCGTAACAAAGGGTAGATACCAGCAGACCGCTCGTCGTCAAAACGAGCTGCTGCTTTGCTTGTAGCGCTGAAGTCTTGCGTAAAGCGTTTGGTCTACGTAGTTCCACCAGTTACAAAGTGCGGTGCGGTTCCTTATATTTGATTGCCATCAAGGTATCTTTATTGCAATTAGAAATTCAGGAAATAGCCCGCTATGCGACAAACTGCCAACCTCACCGCGCCTTTCAAACTTTCCTTCTTAAGTCTGTCTATCGCTTTAGGGATGGGAGTTACTGCCAGTCTCTCCAGTTCGGCTGAAGAATCAGGACAAGCAGCAAAAGACATTTCCGATCTGAAAGGACATGTCGTTAAGGTTGGGCAAGACGGCAGCAGCAGTAAGGATAGTGACACGCAGAAAGACCAAAGTTTTGGTTCTCTGTCGAATGATGGATTAGGAAATGGCGTTGCAGTTCCAATTTCTGAGACACAAGAAGTGTCTCCTACAGAGACAAAAGTCTTAGAAGAGGAGCCGACAAAGACCGCTTCCATTGAGATGCCCAACCTGAAGAAGGCTCCTGTGCAAAAGGGTCGGGCCGAATCCGATGGCACCATCTCTCACGGTGAATCCGGTGTAGACTGGTCAAAATGGGTCAGTCAGCTGGCAGATCGCTGGTTCCTCAATTTGAAGAATCTCGAATTTCGGTCGGCAAAAGTATTTCGCACGGCCAGACCGGCATTGATTCGCTTTACCTGCTATCGCAACGGTACTATCGGTGGAGTTTGGCTGCGTCAAAGCTGCGGTGTACCGGAGTACGATAAGATGCAGATTGAAGCGTTAAGGCGATGTACACCACTTCCGGCATTTCCGGAAGGCTCGGTGCGAATGAGCTATACACTATTGCAAGGCTGGGAATGTCATCCCAGAGAAGCGGGCGAAACCGATTTCAAACCAGGCAGCTTCGGAAAGGACTTTCCGGTCGAGCATGTCGGTGTAAATTCTAAGTCACACCATACAGCTGGAGCGACAGCTAAGAACAAGCCAGCCGGTAACAGAGCAAACGCAAGTAAAGCTCCCGCGAAGTCTGTAGCAAAACCGATAGTAAAACCCGCAGTTAAGACCGGTGTTAAACCGGCCGTGAAGGCCCAAGCTTCCACTGCCAAGAAACTGGCAACTAAGTAAAACTCTGCGTTGGCATGAAAGCATGTGTAGGGGCGGCTGCCAGAGCCGCCCCTACGAGCTGCACTAGCATCGCCTTTTCAGATTTCTGTCTTGACAGAACAAACGTTGTCTACGAAATTTCCTGCATGGACTTGCCGAATAACTTAATGAATCGCTTCGGCCGGGCGCAGCTGTTTCCTTCAGCAGTAATGTATCTCCCAATCGGCATATGATTATGTTGAGTAGTCAACAGCTTGTTGTAAGCTCGCACAGTTGATAAGCTCAGGAACGGAACTAATACATAGAAGGCTGGACAGATGAATCGGGGAGCGAGCCTTGTCGCCCAGGCGCTAATTGTTCTTGTATCGGTAAGCTTTGTGTTTCCGCTGAATGGACGTTGCGGAGACTCGGTCTGGCGCATGTATAACGATCATGGCACTCAATTGATGCAGGATGGTGACTATTCCAAGGCGGAAGGAATGCTTCTGGAGGCGGTAGCACAGGCTGAAACTTTTGGTCCGACCGATGAGCGCCTCGTGTCCAGCCTGAAGAGTTTGCTGGAAGTATATAAAGCATTGAAAAAGACGGCTGAAGTAGAGCGAACCGAAAGGCGAATTCAGGATATCTCTAGCAAGAAGGTTCAGCAGCCGCCGGCAGAGAATGAGCCATCCAAGCCGGCTGAAGTTCTGAAAGCAGAGACTCAGCCGGTGGAGACAAGCAAACAAGATTCAGCCGCCTCCGAGACTGCGCAGTCAAGCTCTGTCAGTCAAAGTGCACCGCCTTCCGGTGTCGATGCTGGCGCAGCTAGTCTGGAAAGCGTTGAGGGCAAGGGACTGACTCGTTCTACTCCAAGCAAGCCGGCTGCGCCAAATCCAATTGCAGAGAAGACCGAAGAAGTAGCGATGACAGGTCCTTCCAAACGAGCTCCCGCTCCTCCCAAGGATCTCGAAGAGGTTCGTCAGTTAGAAGGGCATATCAGTTTTGTTAAGTCGATCGTTTTCTCTGCCGACGGACACCGGGCACTATCCGGCAGCTCGGATTCGACAGTTCGCTTATGGGACGTAGACAATGCCAAAGAGGTTCAAAAGATGGAGGGGCACGGCGCCGATGTAACGAGCGTTGCCTTCTCTCCCGATGGTCAGCAAGCGCTTTCAGGCAGCTCCGATCAGACGGCTAGACTCTGGGACTTGCAGAGCGGAAAGGAGCTTCGACAGTTTACCGGTCACGAGAACCTGGTTACTTGCGTAGCGTTCGCTCCCGACGGCAGGCGGGCTGCCACCGGCAGTTACGATAAATCGGTGCGAATCTGGGATGTAGACAGCGGTCAGCTCATTCGCTCGATTAGCGGACACAGCGAGACGGTTCGCTGTTTGAAGTTCTCTCCTGATGGACAACAATTGTTGTCCGGTGGCGATGATAAAACAGTGCGCCTCTGGGAAGTCGACACAGGAAGAGAGATTGTTCAGCTGAGCGGTCATACAGGCACCGTCCTATCGCTTGAATATTCAGCAGACGGTAAAAAGGCGCTTTCTGCGGGGCGCGATCAAACTATCAGGTTGTGGGATGCAGAAAATGGCCAAGAGTTACGGGTGTTCTCCGGTCATCGTGACTGGGTCCTTCGGGCAATCTTCACTGATAGCGGTCAACAAGTAATGTCAGTCAGCCTGGACAAGACTGTCCGAAGGTGGGATCTGGAGACCGGGAAAGAGCGCAAAATCTACGAAGGATTGGCCCACGGTTTGTGGAGTGCCGCCATCTCTGCGTCCGGTACTCAGCTTTTAACCGGAAGCGACGACAAAAGTATCTGGATCTGGAAGTTGATTCCGTAACTCTTGGTTTGGTTACTTCAAGCTCTTGGATGGCTCGATGGTGGTATTACCAGCGATGGCAGGCACCGCATTGACAGAGACTTCAGCGGGAGCCGCTTTTCAGGCATGCACGGTCTGAAGTTGTTTTTTGTCGACCTTGCCGGTATGAGTTTTGGGCAATGGATTGGAGGCTGGGCGAAACTCCCAGTCCATCGGTCTCAGCTCCCGTTTGAGGTTTTGAGCGCAGAACTCTCGCAGGCTGGCCCGCAATTCTTCTTCAGCCGATTTAGATTCAGTGTTGTCGCCAGCGAGCCGGTCGCTCCACTGCCCGTTGGGCACCACCACAATCGCCTTGACGATCTGACCGAGCTTTCGGTGTGGAACTCCAATCA
The DNA here is from genome assembly GCA_020050835.1 of Candidatus Obscuribacterales bacterium. Taxonomy (GTDB): domain Bacteria; phylum Cyanobacteriota; class Vampirovibrionia; order Obscuribacterales; family Obscuribacteraceae; genus JAGVKB01. Next base: position 55,837 of record JAGVKB010000113.1, read on the forward strand.
CGGCTACTTCTTGAGCGAGCGGATGTTGACGAAGAACCGACTCCACCTCCGAGGGAAATACTTTGTTGCCGGCGACATTGATCATCTCTTTCGAGCGGCCGGAGATAAACACCCAGCCATCTTCGATATGTCCGATATCTCCGGTGTGATAATGGCCGTCGTGCAGCACCGATTCCGTTACGTCAGGTTGATTAAGATAACCCTTCATCAAACAATGACCGGAGATCCGAATCTCTCCGGTTTCGCCTGCCGGAAGGACTTTGTCATGCTCGTCGACAATCTCGACAGTCACCGAGGGGATCGCCTGACCGATCGAAGATACTGGTCCCCCCTTGTTGATCGTTGTAATCTTGGTTTCGGTTGCTCCGTATCCCTGGAAGATGTGCCGGCCGAAAGTCTTTTCGAATTGCTCTGAAAGTGATGGAGGCAGCGCTGCTCCGCCAGACAGGTAGAAATCCACTATTTCGCAAATCGGTCCGGGGTGAGGAAGGCTGAGCAGAGCACCATAGATGGTGGGAACTCCGACAACCAGCGACGGCTTGAGGCGGCTGACCGTCGGCCAGAAATCTGCCGGCGAAAAATCAGAGAAGATTACCGATCCCCCTAGATTCAAGAAAGCAAGCATCACTTCGATGCCGAAAATATGGCTGACCGGCAACGGCAAAAGCGCGCTCGTGGCCGGCTTCAGACCAAATACTTCGCCGATTTCGACAAAATTGGCGAGCAGTGATCCCAGGTCATGAACCGCACCTTTGGGCATGCCGGTAGTGCCTGAGGTTAGAATTACCAGACCGAGCGACTCTGGTTTTAGCTTTTCCAGTAAACTGGCATCCGGCGCGGCCGGGCCTTGAGAAAATATCGACTGGTCCAAGTTGGTTAGGTTTGCCAGCTTAAACCTCGGGCAATAAACAATCTTTGCATTGACCTTGCTCGCGATATTCTCGACCTCCGGCTGGGTTAACCGGAAGTCAACAGGTATCGCTGTTGCTCCGCAGCTCCAGGCGGCCAAGATTCCGGCAACAAGCTCGGGCGAATTCGGAGCGCAAAGCAGAACTGAATCGCCACTTTCGACGCCGGCTTCCTTATACTGCCAAAGTGCTCTGGCAGTTAAGGTCTGTAGTTCGGCGAAAGTAGTTACTTTGTCTGTGCTTCCCTGCTCTTTTAAGCCAGCCTGGATGATGGCAGGCCGCGAGGCCCAGTCCGGAGCGGCTGCTGCCGGAGTTAGGAGCTTTGCCATCGCTTCTTGAAAATTGATCATCTTTTGAGGAGCCTCGCTCGGGCGTCAATTGGTTACACTAGACTGATCTGGTCAAGCCTTAAGTCGATCCAGATTTGAGTATGGCAGGAATTATAACTGGTGCTGGAATCTACCTGCTAAGGCTGTCTAGTATTTATGGCGACGGAGAGTTCTCGATTGAATAAGCTGTCAGTAGTTGCACTGGGCGGACAAGGCGAAATCGGCCAGGTCTTGTGGGTAGTTAACTATGGCGGCGATCTGCTTCTGGTGGATGCCGGCGCTTCCTATCCCGGTGAAGACCTTCCTGGAGTCGATCTGCTCCTGCCGAATACCAACTTTCTTGAAGCTAATCAAGAGCGCATTCTTGCACTCCTCTTGACTAATGGTCATGAGGAGCACTCGGGAGCGGTCGAGTATCTGCTAAATCACTTGAAGATTCCGCGCATTATGGCGCCGAGATTCGTCTCGACCTTGGTTTCGCAGAATTTGATGGAAAGTGGTACTGATACTGTGATTGATACCATCGATACCAGGCATACCTATCAGATCGGTCCGTTCGAAGTGGAATGGATGCAGGTAAACGATGCGATTGCTGACGCTTGCGCTCTCAGCATCGAGACTCCGGAAGGAAGAATTGTTTATACCTCCAGCTTCAAGCTGGATCAAACGCCGGTCGATGCACGCTTACCGGACGTGGCGCGTTTGGCGCAAATCGGCGATCAAGGAGTGTTGTTGCTAATCAGCGATTCGGCCGGGGTCGAAACGCGAGGCTATACGCCCTCTGAAAAGTCGGTTACCGGCAATCTGCACAAACACATAGCCGGTGCCGGCGGAAGAGTTATTGTCGTAATCCCTGGTACCAATACTCATCGCCTGCAAATTCTCTTCGATCTTGCGCGCAGATTAGACCGCAAAGTAGTTCTGGTTGGTGAAGCACTGGTAAAGGCGGCGCTGGTAGCCGTTATTACTGGCAATCTCATTTATGATCGCAAAATCGAGGCCACTTTAGATGATCTCAAAGAATTGCCAGACGAGAAGATTTTAGTCGTAGCAACCGGTCAAGAGGGCGACCCGATCAACGTTATGATCGACCTTGCCAATTCGAGGCATAAGGAGATTGCGATCAAGAGCGGCGACACCGTCATTTACTCTGCTGACATCTATCCCGGGCGATCGAGACAGATGGCTAATATCCTCGATCTCTTTCTCTCGGCAGGTGTCAAATACTTCACCGGCAGTCGCGATGGTGTGCACGTCTCAAAGCATGCCAGCCGTGAAGAGCTGAAACTCATGTTCTCGATTACGAAGCCGCGCTTTTTCATTCCAGCGATTGGTGAAGGCCGCCATACGATGAAACATGCAAATCTGGCAATCGAATGGGGAATACCCAGCGATTCGGTCTTCCCGCTTCAAAACGGAGAGATTTTGGAGATTGGCAACGGGCTTGCTCAGGTGATCGGCTCGATCGAATCGCAAGCGGTTTTGTTCAATCGAGATCAAGGTGAGCGCGTCACCACATTTTCGGTGAAAGAACGAAAGATCCTCAGCCTTGAGGGGATTCTGACTATCGGTTTGGTAGTCGACAGTTCGCTCAATCTGCTGGCCGGCCCTAACTTAGAGACAAGCGCTTCAGGCTATCTGCAGTCCTCCGAATGGGTGACTGTCAGGCAGGAGCTCTGTACCGCCGTAGTCGACGCGTTAACGACGCTGAGACAATCTAAGCGTGTTGAGCTGTCCGAGGTGCGCTCCAGCCTGCGAGATATGGCAGCAAAGCTGATCAGAGCCAAACTACAGGCCAAACCGCTCGTGCAGATCATAGTGCACGAGCTTGTTACCAGCCCCCCTGAATGACCAGGGCGTTGGATTCAGTAAGCTGAATACTTTCGGTCGTTCCGGCGGCCAGGGTAACCGGAATTTGCCAATAATAGAACAGGCCAGGTAGCTTGCGGCTGCCGGCTATCCACCAGGTACCGGCCGGAATCCGCACTGCAAGCAGACCTTTGCGAGCGGTGCGGAAATTGACGGCAAACAGTCCTTTTCGCGTCGCGTCGTTTTGCAACTCAAAGTAAGTTTTCTGATACTCGACTACCGCCTTGTCGTAGCGCTCTTTTCGACGTTCTTCGGCTTCGTTAAGTCTGATTACTTCCGGCTGAATGTAGTTGGCCATCTGGTCGGCCCAGCCATACATTTGCAGGATTGTGTGCGGAACGCCTCCACCTTTGTGACGCAGCGCTGCCTGATAGGCATACTGCCAACGCCAGCCGCCGGGCGGGTAAGGAAGGTCTCCAGAGAAACGGGTCGTATAGCCTGTATCCACCAGCATGCCTTTCAGGGCCTTGATTTTTGTGGGCAGCGGCAAGATCTCTTTGAATATCTTTGGTGGCTTGACCGGGAATGGAAATGCTGTAAAGCTGTCCACTGCCTTGGTTCTGTGCGGTACGCTGATACTGACATAGACCGAGGCCGGCGCGGCTTGCTGCCCGGAGAGCTGGTCAACAGGCTGAGATTCCGACCTGCCGGCTGCCGGTTGCACGATCGTAGTGCCGGGCAGAAACGGCTGAATTCGCACTTCACCGTTGCCGCCACCGTCCGGGCTCGTCTTGTCCGGTTGATTCTCCTGGTCCACGTCGCTGCGACTCTCTGCCGGATTATTGACCGACTTCGGAGTGGCAGTTGCAGCAAGCCGAGTATCCGATTTAAGCGTCCGCGGGGGATCCAGCAGGACCGGAGCCTGTTCCGCTGAGGATTTGGAGCCTTCTTCCGGCTGAACGGTCAGGCCCGACGCCGGTGCGCTCGCTGCAATCAGCAAGAGCAAACTTGCAAGCATGGCTGCGGGCGTAGAAGTATTGCTATACCGAACCCGGGCGATGCATGACGTCTCCCCTTTCGGTTTTGGAGTCCGATCATTTTCTATTGACATGACCACATTGTAAGCCCATTGAACAAGCTACTTCCCTAGAATTAGCTCATTTTTTTAGGCTCGGAAATGCCCGTACTTCTCGATGAGGGCGGAAACAGCTTGCTTGGTATCTTTGCCTTCAGTTAACTTCTTGAGATCTGCCGCCGGAATCAGTTTGGGTAGAGCCGCTGTCGCTTGTTGGCGCACCCATTCGGTGGGATGAGCGACTGATACGAGATATAACGGCGGGACCGCCACCGTTTTTTTCTCCTTGACCATCTGATCTATAGCTGTCTTAACTGCCATCGGGTCTTCGCTTTTGAGACAATTAACCATCATGCCGTAGCTCCAGCGGTCAAGCGCGCTAAAAACCGAGCCGGCTCGCGACTTTACCTCATCCTCCACCGTTTTTAGCGAAGATACGAAGTCAATGAAGTTCACAGCTAATCAAGTCCTTGATAATCAGAGGGTAGCCCTGCAAAGTAAACTCTGTCGAACAAGTCTCTCATACCTTCTTCATGCTCTTCGGGGTTCTGTCCGTCGCAGAGTTCCATCAACCGGCTCCACTTGATCTCCTTGAATTGCTCCAGTTCGACTGGTATCTCCTGCCCCCGTTCGGATTCCATCACCTTGAGCACTTTGTCGCAGGGCAGTCGGAAAAAGGCGTCGATCACGGATGGATCGAAATGATGTTCGCGCCCGCCATCCATGATTTCAGTCACTTTTGTGATGACCATTCGATTGCGGTAATGCCGAACCGACGTGAGCGCGTCAAATACATCGGCAACTGTGATGATGCGGGCGAGAAAAGGTATCTCATGTCCTTTCAAGCCGCGGTAGTAGCCAGAGCCGTCCAGCTTTTCGTGGTGGCACGATGCGACAAACGGAACGTTGGAAAGCCTGCGGGTGAAAGGCAGGTTGGACAGAAGCTCGTAGGTGATTCGGGCATGCGTTTGCACCAGTGCATATTCTTCCGGAGTCAGCCGCCCGTTTTTCCAGAGGATTGCCTCCGGTACGCCGATCTTTCCATAATCGTGCATCATTGCGGCGTATCTCAGAACGTCCATGTCGCATTGAGGCAGATTAAGTGATTCGCCGATCAGCAGGCTGTATTTCGTTACGCGAATTGAATGTCCGGCTGTGAGTGGATCTCGTTTGTCAATTGTTTGAGCAAGCGTCTCCAGCGTCTTATCGACGAAAAATTCAATCTCCTCGTAAGCTTGCGCTTGCTCGATTAGACCAGCGGCCACGCCGGCCAAAGCTTGCAGCCATTCTTCGTCATTGGAAGTAAATGGTCCGCCGGTTTTATTCAATACTTGGAAGACGCCGAGAACTTCTGCATCTCGATTGCGCATCGGGACGCACAAGATATTGCGAGTTAAATAGCTGGTCCGCTGATCGAAGCTCGAGTCGAAGCGAGGATCTGAGTAAGCATCGGGTATGTTGATTACTTCACCGTGTCGAGCGGTCAGACTGACGATCGATGTATTTTTCAAGGGTATGCGGAGAGTATCCTGACGATCCAAGCCCTGGGCGATTTTGGTCCAGAGCTCCTGAGATTTGGGTTCCAATACAAAGACGCTGCAACGTTCGCAATTGAGTATCTGCTGGGTTTCCCTTGTAATCACTTCGAGCAAAGGCTCGAGCTTGCGCTCGGTGGCCATTGCTTTGACAACTCGATAAAGTCCCGATAAAGGTCTTAACTGATCCAGCTCCTTTTGTAACCCGATGTACTTGATCTCCCGCTCCAGCAATTCGAGCTCGCGCTTGGTCAAGTCGGACTCCAGCTGACGCAAGTCCTCTTGGCGGGAAGCAAGCGCTTCTCCGGCAAAATCTTCGGCGGCCCGCTTGCGTCCGTTCAACTTTGATTTGGTGTTTAAGGTCAGTGGCCCTGGACGATCTTCGATTACCACTTCCTGTCGGCGAGCTCGCGCCACGAATTGGCGGCACTCTTCAATGTAGGCGCTGATTTCATCGCCATAAATGTTACGCGGAAGTGCACTCTTTCCAGCCCTTGCACTTGAATTTTTGGCCATCCCTACTGCCCTCTTAGCGCACGGACTGGCTTCTCTGCTTCCTGATCGGTTATACCCAGTTGCTCAGGAGAGTTTCCCAAAAGCTCAAAAATTTATCCGGGTTGCCATATCTATAGCCAGATCGTGTAAACACCTGCTTCATTAGTTGGCACTAAAGCATAGCTGAAATGAGCCGTTCTGGGAATATGGAGATTCAAGCCGGACAATCGAATCGCGGATTGCTGAGAGGGTTTTGGCGCTCAGTTATTCTCGTCCAGGAAGCGAGGGTAGAGCGGTGCCTCGAGACGACGCCAGAACAACAAGCAGGCACGTCCAATCACTCGCTTCTGATCCAAGAAACCCCAGACATGGCTGTCTTCGCTATTGTTGCGATTATCGCCCATCATGAAAAGATGTCCGGCGGGCACTACAATCGGGTCCTTGACGTCCTCGTATGGTCTGATTCCAAAACCGGTCGAGGCTCTGCCGCCGATGTCAGCCAACACGTTAAGGTCGTAGTTCGGGCGCTCTTTGGTGTAGAGCGATTCATCGAGCAACTCACCGTTGATGAAAACTCCCACGCCTTTTTGGACTTTGATGTGATCGCCGGGCAGGCCGATGCAGCGCTTGATAAACGCCGGCTCATTGGGCAGAAACGGCAGACCGGTCAAGCGACCAAGGACTGTCAAAGGGTCATTGCTCAGATCTTTGCCGCCCATCTCTAATGGCGGCGGATAGAAGACGAGGATATCGCCACGTTTGATCGGCTTACCGAGATGTCCAGACCACTTTTCTACCAGCAAGCGATCGTTAATTTGCAACGTAGGCTCCATCGAGCTGGATGGTATATATCTTGCTTCGGCGATCGCCCATCGAATTACAATCAAAAGCACGAGCGTTACAACGACCAGCTCTATCCCTTCACGCAGCAACTGAACGAGACCGCCACCGTCCTTGCCTGGCGGTTTCTTCGGTTCTTTAGATCTTTCCGCCTGCTTGCCGGACTCGATTAATTCTGGTGTCGCGCTGCCAGCCGTGGGAGTAACAGGTTCTCTAGCTTCCATCAAATCAACTAACACCTCGAGAGTCAACTTCCCGGAGAGAAGCCCCGGAGGAACACCTCATTATACCGAAGTCAACTAGGGGAAAGGAAACGGTTGCGCTCAGCGTTTGAGTCAAGCAGACAAGCCTACCGGTTCGTTGGATTGGCGCCAGCAGAGCCCGGCTCGCAGTAGAAATGTATATTACGCATTTACACGCCGTTTTGTCACCGCCACCGGAGATTTGGTGGAATTTCCTCTAAGGAGCTCAGAAAGAGCTGCTGCATATCTTTCGAGCTCCGCCGGGCGATTCATTTCAGTTACGGCCACCAGCAGCGCGTTCGAGCAGGCCGGGTCGTAGTCTTTCAGGTCTAACCCACCGAGAATCTCTTTGGAACGCAAGTGGTCCAGTATCTCGGCGGACGGGCTGTCGGTCTCGATCACGAATTCATTGAAGAACGGCTGCTCGAACATCAAGCGCACCCCGTCAATTTGACAAAGAAGGGAGGCCAGATGGTGCGCTCTTCTCACACTGATCTCAGCCAGTTGACGCAAGCCTTGCGGTCCGAGCAGGGTGAGATAAACCAGCATGGTTAGTGCATTGAGCGCCTGGTTGGTGCAGATGTTGGAGGTTGCTTTGGCTCTTCTGATGTGCTGCTCGCGCGTTTGCAGAGTCAAGGTAAAAGCGCGCTGCCCGCGGTTGTCGACAGTCATTCCGGCCAGGCGCCCGGGCAGCTGCCTCACGAATTCCTTCTTCGTCGACATGAAGCCTGCTGAAGGACCGCCGAAAGAGAGATTGTTGCCGCATGGTTGCGCATCCCCCACCACAATGTCTGCTCCGCATTCACCTGGAGGCTTGAGTAGAGCCAAACTAATCGGGTCGGCTACGACTATTAACAAAGCGTTGTCCTGATGCGCTCTAAGCGCCAGCTGTTCGAGTTCCTCGAGGCAACCCAAGTAATTGGGATGTTGCACAATCACAGCGGCCGTATTGCTGTCGATATTTAACTTTTTCGGCTCGACAACTCCACCTTCGGCAGCGCTCGAAACAATAGTCAGTCCGCACGATTGCACATATGTTTGGGTGACTTTCCGGTACTCCGGATTCAACGTTTCGGTCAATACGATATTGTTGCGTCCGGTCAGGCGAGCCGCCATCAGAGCCGCTTCGGCACAGGCTGTCGGTCCGTCGTACATGGAGGCGTTGGCAACATCCATGCCGGTCAGCAAGCAGACCGCTGTTTGAAACTCGTAAATAACCTGCAAGCTTCCTTGACTGACTTCCGGTTGATATGGGGTGTAAGCGGTAGCAAACTCCGAACGAGAAACCAGCGCCGACACCGCCGCAGGCACGAAACGGCGATAGGCGCCGCCGCCCAGGAATGAAGATTGGACCGAAGTCGGCTTGTTCTTCATCGCCAGAGCGGCGACATGCTCGCGCAATTCAAGTTCATTCAGGCCTTCCGGGAGGTTAAGCTCCTTAGCCCGTAAACTGGCTGGAATGTGCTTGATCAATTCATCGAAAGCTCTAACTCCGATTGCTTTCAGCATCTCCTGCCGTTCATTTTCAGTGTGTGGAAGATAAGGAAAGTTGGTTGTCTCAGGCATAGAATTTAGTTTTCCATCTCGTCGGGCTGCTATTAAAGAGGATACTTCTCCTACAGTTTAGCGGTTCTGGTTTAAAAAATTGATCTGTCCAAGCGGTTGGAATACTGGCCGGACTTTGATTTTAAAATACTATTTAGAATGAACCGGCCATCCGGCACGGCAAGAGAAGGCGAAAGGTAGATGAAAGTTGTAGTTGGACTTGGCAATCCGGATCTCAAATATCACTCAACCCGTCACAATGCCGGTTTTCGAGTGGTCGATCGGCTCGGTACCGCATCTGGTGCCCACTTTTCAGCCAAGCGGGATCTCCATTGCGACCTGGCGAAGGTAGAGATTGCTGGTCAAGAAGTTCTGCTCGTCAAACCAACTACATATATGAATCTCTCGGGACGATCGGTCGTAGCCGTTCTTAGCTGGTACAAAGTCCAGCGCAACGACCTGCTGGTCGTGCACGACGACGTCTCGCTGCCGCTTGGCAGGATTCGCCTGCAGAAGGCCGGCGGTGCTGGCGGCCAGCATGGGGTTGAATCAATCATCGAATGCTTCGGGGGAGCCAAGGAGTTTCATCGCTTGAAATTCGGAGTCGGTCCTGATCCCGGCGGCAGTCAGCGCGCAAGTTTTGTCCTGTCTTCCTTTCCTGAAGACCAGAGAGAGCTGCTCGAGCGCTCAATTGCGCTGGCGGCTGAAGCGGTCGGTGCCTTTCTAAAGGAAGGAATTCTGCTGGCGATGAACCAATTTAACGGTATCCAGCTCGATCTACCGCCGTTGGTCGAAGCGCCTGAATTGCTTCAGTCTCCAGGCAGGGACGAAAAGGTTTAGTAGATTCTAATTCATCGCCGGCGGTATCACTCCGAAACGCCTATGAGCGTATATAGGACATTACGCTTTGTGACAATTGAGGCTGCTAACCCCAGCTCCCCTTGGCGATTGTACTAACCTTAATTTGCTTTTTGAATAAGCCCAGCGGCAGCAGTGCGCGGTTGTAAGTAGCCTACAATTTGTACTGTTTCCGGAAGGTGTCCGTCCCAGCGGTGTATTACTAGATGTTACTCGACAAAATCTTTAGCAATCAGGAAGGTAGCGCCAGTCGCAATTTCATGATTTCAGCTCTCTGGTGGTCAATCTTCGCCATGGGGGCCGGTCTGTTCGCAGGTATGGAGTTTTCCGTACCTGACCTGGTTCACAACGTACCTCAGCTGTCGATGCCCCACTTGAGAATGTGGCACGTCAACGGAGTGGCAATTGGCTGGCTCTCAATGGGTTATGTCGGCTCCATGTTCTATATGGTGCCGAATCTTGCCAAGACGAAATTGTGGAGCGAGCGCCTGGGCAACATGACGATGTGGGCCTGGAATTTATTGATGGTTGGCGCATTCTGTACCTTGTTAAACGGGGCGACCGAAGGTCGTGAGTACGCCGAGCTCGGAGCAGTGCTCGATGTCTTTGCTTTACTGGCTCTCTTTTGCATCTCGGCTAATGTGTATATGACGATCGTTCATCGCCGGGTCAAGAAGCTGTACGTCTCCCTCTGGTACTTCCTGGGTGCACTTTTTTGGTTTCCGCTTGTTTATCTGATCGGGCAGCGGACATTCGTGCAACTACCTGGACTTAACGATGCGATCATCGGTTGGTTCTACGGACACAATATTCTTGGCATGTGGTTCACCACGGTCGGTGTAGGCATGATGTATTACCTGCTGCCTAGAACGACCGGTAATCCACTTTACAGCCACGGGCTTTCCATGCTCGGCTTCTGGGGGATTGCGCTCTTTTACGCGCCGACCGGCACACACCATATCCTTCAGTCTCCGGTTCCGGAATGGTTGAAAGCGATTGCTGTCATATCCTCAATATTCCTGCTGGTGCCAGTATTTACCGTGCTCACCAACTTCTTTATGACGATGAAGGGCAAATGGCACTTGATGATCACAGATATGCCTACTCGTTTTACTGTTACTTCTTGTTTGTTCTACTTGGTGACCTGTACGCAAGGACCATTTCAAGCAACCCGCTGGATTAACTGGTACTTGCACTTCAGTCAATGGGTGGTCGGACATGCCCACTTGGCATTGCTTGGTACTTTCTCCTTTATTTTGAGCGCTTCAATTTATTACGGTCTGCCGCGTGTGACCGGGCGTGAATGGTATAGCCAGGGCCTGATTCGTGCGCATTGGTGGCTGAAATTCCTCGGTTTCCTATTAATGATGACCTCTTTGACTATTGCCGGACTTGTGCAAGCTGCCGGCTGGGCGTTCGGTATCCCGGTCGATCAATGGAGTCTCACGATCAGACCGTACTGGTTCTTGCGGGCGATAAGCGGAGTTATGATCGTTCTCGGACAGCTGTTCTTCGCTTACAACGCGTACAAGACGCTTTATACCCCGGCTAAGCTTGAAGTCAAAACGAAAGAAGCGGGGGTAACTGCGTAATGTATCGTGCCGGTGCGCTGGGCGTTCTGATCACATTCTTCCTAATTATCTGGGCTACCGTGCTGATGCCGATGGTTCTCTTCAATCCGAAGCCATCCGGACACGGTAACAATTATGCAGTCAGCAACAAGGAAGTTGCCGACCCGGCCCGTGGCCGTCAGGTTTACGTGCGCGAAGGTTGCTTCTATTGCCACACGCAGTTTACTCGTCTGCAAGACCGGGGCTACGGGCCGCTGGTCAAAGCCGGCGACTACGTTTTTGAAACGCCTCACCAGTTAGGGACAGCTCGAACCGGTCCGGACCTGACAAATGAGGGTGGCAAGTATCCTGCGCAATGGCAGAAGGCCCACTTGATCAATCCGCGGGCGGTTAAGCCAGGCTCTATTATGCCGAGCTTCAGCTTTCTTTCCGATCGCGATATGAACGATCTCGTCGCCTATGTTCAAAGCTTGGGCAACGAGCGGAAGGTTACCGCTTATGTCGAGGCGCCTGCTGAATACATGCAGGGAACGATTCCCAAGACTGTTGATACAAATTCGGATGCCGCCGCCAATGCCGGACGCGGGCTATACATCCAGGATTGTGCAGCTTGTCACGGGATGGAGGGGCTCGGCAATGGTCCCAATGCAATTTCACTCGAGAAGAAGCCAGCCAATTTCACCAGACCGTTTTATAAGCAGTATTCAGATGAATTCTGGTACTACCGTGTGACGGAGGGTGTGCCCGGTACCCGGATGCCACGTTGGGGCGACGGCGGCAATTTGAACGATCCGCGCGGTGGAATCTTGACCCCCGAACAGCGCTGGTATTTGGTAGCCTACTTGAAGACGTTATCGAAAGATCGTACCTCGGAAGATACAGTTGACAAACTCGATCAGTTGAATTCGGTCGGCATCGAGCGCTTGCCGGTGATCACCAAGGAACAATGGGAACCACATTCGGGTGAGGAATAATCATGTGTCCTAATTGCATCTTGAATCAGGCAGGTCTTCAACCCGGACTCTATATAGCGTTCATAGTATGCGGCATCTTCTTCGTCGTTGGTATCGCGGCTATGTGGTGGGCTTTTAGAAATGGCGAGTTCGAAGATATCGAAGCGTCGAAATTCGATATGCTCGACGACGGTGACAGCGAGGAAAATGCTGCCCGGGCAAGAGCAGCTGTAGAAAAGATTCGCGCACGGGCGCAGGGTTAAGGAGAGTCTGGTCATGGCGGATGAGAAAAAGGGCGTGCAAGCTGAGTCCGAGCACTATGAAGAAGTCTCCGAGTATCGCATTGGCGAAGGACCGCCTCCGCTGCCGTTGATCGTGGCATTTGCCTTGATCGTTCTCTGGGCCACCGTCTCTTGGATCCCGTTTTTTGGTTACTAGTTGAAAGAAGGACGGCTGCAAAAACCGTCTTTACAGGTTGCTTGATGCTGAAAGAAAACCCCCCAATGAAGATAAAAGCCGTGCTATTGCTAGCACCGTTCCTGCTCTTACTAAGCGGTTGCACTCAACAAGTCAGTCTTAAGGGCTCGGAGCAGGAGCTCGCTCAAAGGAACGTGACGGAATCGAAGGCGATCCTTTACCCGGATGACAGACCATCGATACCTGACGGTAAGGCCGTCTGGGTAAAGATGAATTGCGCCGAATGTCACGGCACTGACGGTCAGCCGGTTGCCGGCAAGGCGAAGGTCGTTCTGAGTAACCTGGACTACATGGACAAGCAGAAGCCCGTGGAGCAGTATGCGTTCCTTACCTACGGCAAAGAGGGCTCGAGCCACCCGGTACTGAAGGATAAGCTCAATACTCGCGAGATATGGAACCTGACCTTCTATACGCGCTCGCTGGCCATTGCCCCTCTTTCGCAAGCGGAATGGGAGCAAGTTGATCCAGTATTCGGTTCTAATTGTGCCGTTTGTCATGGCAAGAAGGGTTTCGGCGACGGACCGCTTGCCCACAATATGGAGCCTGTTCCGGCCAATTTCCACCAGTTCAATCGCTTTTTCGATCGCGACGACTTTACGCTGTATGACCACATTGCCAACGGAATTAACAACGACCAGGGCAAGCCGACATTTTCGGGGATGCCAAATTTCAAGGACAAACTGGATAAACAGAAAAATGTGAAGTTTGACGACGCATACATGCGTAAGCTTGTACAGTATGTCCGACAGTTTCACTCGAGTATCGACCCGACTTTAGCTCAGGCTGATTCTGCGAAGAAACAGTAAATTGGAATAGGACACGGCAGGATCACACAGGACGGAACGACCATGACAGAGGGTGCATCAAGAAGATTAGCGTTAAAGGTATTGGCTTCCATCCCATTGGCCTTCACTTTTGGGCTGGTAGCCTCGCCGATGCTTCGGTTCCTGAGACCAACAATTGGACCGCTGGATCTGCTAGCGCCATCTGACCAACCGAAACCGAAAAAGGACGTCATTTTTAAGGAAAGTGATTTTCCTGATGAGTGGACCTGTGTACCGTTTACCTTTGAGCAAACTTACAAGGAATACAATCCGGAAGGGATGGAAGTTCGTAAGGTGCCAGGCTTTGCAGTTAAGCTGCCTACCGGCGATGTCGTTGCCTACAGCCGGATCTGCCCCCACTTGGGATGCATCTTCAATTTCGTCAAGGATCCGACCGAGATTGCCAAGGGCTATAACTATGCCAGTGCGACTCGACCGATGTTCTGTTGTCCTTGCCACTTGAGTGTTTATGACATTTTGAACGGCGGAAAGGTTGTCAGTGGACCGGCACCGAGACCGCCGAGAAGTTTCACCATCAAAAAATCAGGTGATACGTATACCGTTGCATCATTGGAGGCTGGGGGCATTGCCTAGTACAAGTCAAGCAGGGGTTATGAGCTCAATTACAGCTGCCGGCGATTGGCTTAAAACCCGTTTCGGCAATATCGACATCTTTGACGAGCATTATCAAAACGAAGCGAAGACAAATCCGTTTTACGCTCTCGGGCCGATCTTTTATTTCGTCTGGTTCGTCGTGATGCTTACCGGGCTGGTTTTGATCATGTGGTACATCCCGACCAAAGCCGGAGCTTACGACTCGATCCTCAAGATAACTCATCACATTCCGTTCGGTGGTCTAATGCGAGGGATGCACAAGTATGGGGCAGATGCGATGATCATCGCAGCCACCATGCGGATGTATCGCATGTTCCTTTGCGCAGATTACAAGCCCGGCAAAGAGTTCAATATTGCTATCGGCCTGATTACTATTCTTCTTTCGCTTTACTCCGGTTTGACCGGCTATCTTTTGATTTGGAACCAGCGCGCGTTTTGGGCTACCAAGGTGTTTGCCACCTTCCCGACATATATGGACCAGTTTCCGGTGATGGGAGACTTCTATCTGCCGCTGGTGAAATCGCTGCATCTCGGCTGGAACACAGCTGAATTTCTCCTCGGTGCAGGCGGAGCGATCACACAGGAGACCATCACGAGGTTCTTTTCGATTCACCTGGCGTTTTCCTTGATTCCGCTTATCTTCGTCGAGCTCTATTTCTATAAGAATGCTTACACGCGCATGCCGCTCAATTGGCCCAAGCGTCTGATTCTTTTGTCCATGCTGGTGATTGTGGCGGTCGTTTTGCCAGCCGCCATCGGTGGACGATCCAATCCGGACGTGACACCGCTGCCGATTCTTTCCGACTGGTACTTCCTGGGCTTGTATCAGATGTACAAATACCTGGAGCCTGTAGTGGCTACAGAAATCACCATTTTCATTCCGCTTACGGTTGTAGCGTTGCCCTTCTTGGATGTAGCTATTACCGGTCCTGAAAAGGACTGGAAGAAGCGGCCGTTCATATTTATGGTAACGCTGATGGGCGCGGCCAACTGGATAGTTTTCTCGTACCTGATCATCGCAAATATCGCCAATATCCACTACGATCCACCGTTCTGGCGCGACTTCTTGTGGCTGCCGGCCAATGTCGGAGTAGTTTGGCAATGCTGTCAGTTTCTGCGCAACACCGATCTGCGAGAACGTCTCAAACACGCCAGTGGAGCAATTGTGATGGGCTGGGTCTGTTTGGTCCAGGGTGCGCTTGCTATCGTTTATTACTTCATGGCTAAGACCGAATTGGCGATGGACCCGATGGCTCACCAATTCGTCTATCAGCTGGTGCGAGGAGCGATTCCCAACGCATCGCAACTTGAGGACCTTTGCCGCAAGCTGGTTCCGGCGTCTGAATACACATCGTTGCCTTATAACCAGACTTTCATAACGATCGCCGAGGGCCAAAAGGGCGCTTCCATGGAGTTGATCAATCAAATGAAGCAAGCCTGCGCGCAGCACACGCCGCTTGATTTTCTGGTGCAATTAATCCCGACTTTCACTCCGGAGCATCCGCAGTATCTCAGTCTGACCGATTTCATGGTGACCAATCGCTGGATGCACGACTATTGCATGTTTGCCGACCGGATGAACGCTTCGCTGAACCTGCCCAGTCCGAACGTGCTAAACGGACAGCCGATGCCGTATCCGCTGCCGATTCCTGAAGTTGATTGGGGCTGGATGGCCGGTGCATTCGTGGTTGCCGGATTCGCCTTTTACACAGCGTATAAGTGTCGCAAGAGCCCATCGACCACTGAAGCTCCGGCTGCTCCGGCAGTGCCGCAAGCGACATAAGGGAGAACTTCATGGCAGCTTCCTGCAACTACGATCAAAAGGTGCATTGGGTAGCCAAACTCGGGGCTTTTGCCGGTTCGGTACTCTCCTTGTCCTGGTTTTTTGCGGGCTGGCGGCAAGTGCATGAGGCACCGACCGCGGCCAACTGGTTGCTGCTAGCCACCGGAGTGCTGGTCACCGCTTTTCTGGTTACCCTGCAAGGCTACTGGATCTACTTTGATGAGAAGGCGAAGGGGTCTTTGCGAAAGCGGATCGACTTTTACGAACGTATTCACAATGCACTGAATGCCAAGGCAAAAGCTGCGGCCTGCTGCGCTGATGAGGGGATGAGTGATACCGATGGCTAATAAGTCAACAGGTCAAATTGCAAACATTGGAGTGCTGTTATTTTTTGGAGTCGGATTTCTGCTTTTGCCGATGTTGCCCTGGGCAGAGCTGGGATTGACGTCCGGACCGGCTCAGATTGGTCCGTTCACTATCAGTCTGAGTGCGCTCGATGGTCTATACAAAGCTGCCTTTGACGTACTGCCGGAGCGCCTCAAGACTCTCAAGGACGATCCAAATTATTCCTTCTATGTTTATTCATTCATTCTCGGACTTGCGATGATCTCCGCTTCGATCGGCCTGAACCTGGTAGGTCGGGAAGAGTCGGAAGAGAAGACAATTCTTCCGGTGAAGAAGTAATGATTCTGCTTCATGTGCGATAAGGGGTGCCTGCAAAGTGTACACAGAGCCAATTAATAATCTGAACTTGAAGCTGGAGGCGTGGACTAATGTCATTACCACCAGCAAGTACAACCCGTTTTACTACCACGGAGCACTCCCGCAGTTTTACCTTTGGGTACTTTATCTCTCCGGGTTGCTGCTGTTCGCATACTACATTCCGACGATCGATAACGCTTACTCTTCGGAAAAACTAATCAACGCTTGGACGTCGGTCAATTACATTACCAACACCATTCCTTTCGGCGCCGTATTCAGAGGAATACACCGCTATGCCGGCGATGCGATGGTAGTGACCATTCTATTGCACATGTTGCGAGTGTGGATAACAGATCGTTACCGCCAGTACCGGATTGTTCAATGGTTGAGCGGTGTGGTATTGCTGGTGATGGTACTCTTCATCGGTCAAACTGGCTATTACTTGGTATGGGACGAACGCTCGCTCATCCTTACCCGGATGACTTGCTCGGCCCTGGATGCGATTCCGCTGGTCGGAACCGGATTGAAGACATGGTTTCTGAACGGGACTGAGCTTACCAACTACACGCTGGCCAACTTCCTCTTCATTCATATCGGCCTTTCATTCGCGCTGCTATTTGGCCTCTGGATTCACTATGTCAGAATGACCAGACCGGTGCTTACTCCGCCGCCGGTGATCAACTACATCTTGATGGCAGCGATACTACTGGTGGTGGCATGGTTCCCGATCGAAAGCGGCAAGATGGCCGATCTCACCTCTCAGCCGAATACGTTTGAAGTCGATTGGTTCTTCCTGTTTCCCTATGCAATGCTCACTTCCATGCAGCCTGGCATCTTCTGGCTTACTATGCTGGCTGGTGTGGTGCTGCTGTGCGTTGTTCCTTATTTCGTTAGAACAAAGGAAGTCGAGCCAGCCGAAGTCGTGCTCAAGAATTGCACCGGCTGCTCGCTATGCGCTAAGGACTGCCCGTACCAAGCAATCGAGATGGTGCCCGCACCAGCGGAGTCGCGCTTCAAGTTGTTGGCTACAGTCAAACCTTATCGCTGCTCGGGATGCGGTGTTTGCGTCGGAGCTTGTGCTTTCGATGCGATTGACTTGCCCAACATGCCCGATGCCGATGTCACTGCTCAAATCAAGGCTTTGCTGCAGTCTTAGCCGTTCCAATGACGCTCACTGGCGTCGCAATGAATCCGGAGATCTCGTAAGGTAAATATCATGGCTGATTCAACGAACGGAAAGATAATGTCCCTGGTTTGCGAGCGTTCTTGCGACCTGAATGCCCAGCTGGACTCGCAGGGGCGGCTGACTGCCGTGCCAGAGGTGCAGGTCGTGAAGTTTCCCTGCAGCGGCATGATTCAGCCGCTGATGGTGGAGGCCGCCTTCAAGGCTGGTGCCACAGGCGTAATCATTACTGGCTGCCAGTTGGGTGATTGCTATTATCGTGAAGGCAATCGGATGATTAGAGAACGACTGCTGGGTGGAAGACCGCCTGGATTGAAGAAGACTGTAGACAGGCGCCGCGTGATTGGATTGTGGTTGTCTCGACCGCAAGCTTCGCGTTTCATTTCCGAGGCGAAGGAATTTTTGGCAGTCGTGACCGAGCTGGGACCGGTCGCTCCTGAACCGGCCAAGCCGACACCGGCGCCCAAGCCGGCACCGCAGCCGAAATCGGAAGCGAAGAGCGAGCCAGAGAACAACAAAGCTCCAGCCGGTGAAGCGAAGAGTTCGAAAGCGACAGCACCGGCCGATCCTGGTCCGGAGCCTGCAGCCCAGCCTAAGTCCGAAACGAAGGATGAGCCCAAAACTGAAAGCAAGCCTGAAGCGAAGGAAGAAGGAAAGCCAGAGTCCTAGGTCGTCAGGACAAAGACCAGTACTTAGACGGTAAAGAGATTTTCGGAGAAGAGAGCAATTATGGCTGCCAAAGAGCAAAAGCTGACAGAGGTTCAATTAATAACCCGCTGGGCGTGGTTCTTCCTGCTCTATTTCGGCTTTATCATTTTGATCGCTTGTTTCGGGCTGATTGCCGAGTTCTAAACGACTTGTATAAGCAAGAAGTTCAGCAAATTGCAAATTGCCTGGAGATCTGAGCCCGGTCTGGTTGATGCCCGGTTCGGAATCAGCCGGACTGACCGCGGTCTCTCGGCTGCATTGCCTTCCGTCCGATCAAGCAAACCATAGACTTGAGGTTTTGACAGTCTCTAGTGAATTGGTGCGTTTAGAATTGGCGGCTTGAGCTCGATGCCAGATTCTGCGAACGGATTGGCGCTGTTTGGCTTGACTGAAGGCAATGGCGGAACAACAACCATTTGAATCTCAGCCGCCTTCTTGCTCTCTACACCACTCTTGTCGCTCAGCTTGCGCTTTATGGCCCGTTTACGCTTGGATGAATTTGAAGCGTCAGGGCCAGATAAACCAGACTCCGGCAGTGCTTCCGCCGTTCTCAAAACGACCGGTTCGGACGGTGGCAACAGTACCAGCTTCTTGGGTGCTTCCGTCTCCGCGTTAGTAGCTGCCGGTGTTGCAGAACTGACTGAGGCCGCTGACGGTTGCTGCGTAGAACCAACATCAGCTTTCGCCGGTTCTGATAATGCAGACGGTATGGCAGCGAGTGGTCTGACGTCGAAGACTTTGACCGCTTCGTTCGATATCGAAGCTAGTACCGGCGCTTCGCTCATGGTGCTTGAAACCGGAAGCGCTGCGGTAAGGTTCGGAGCATCGGCGGTGGTCGCAACGGCCGGTATAGCATTCGGTGTGCCGGCTTGGCTGAAATCGGCTACGGCAGGAAATAGCGAATCCCCGCCCGCGCCTCCCAAAAAGCCGTGAATCGGCTGGGGAGTTGCTGCAATCAACTGATATGGCATGAGGAACGCCGAAGGTTTGGCTTCGCCCGGAGATTTGCCAGGTGGTGGCGGAGTGGTCTCCTGCTCTTCGAGCTGCTGTTTGATCTGCTCGTATGCGGCAGTCAATGCAGGTTTACCGAGTTGCATCCTGGCTCCGAAGAACATCCGGAAGTCCATACCGGTCAAACCTGGTCTGGCATGAGAATGGAAGTTCCAAATTGGTTCAGCTCGAGCGAATACCTGAAACCCTGGCAGCTGTCGGATTAGACGCCGAGCGATTTCAAAGTCGGCGATCATCGAGTAGTTGTTCACCGGAATCGTGGCATTACGCCGGAATGGCTCTCGGAAGTTTTGCACGAAAGTACCGGTGGCTGAGAATGCCCAGCCGTTTTTAGCATAGTACGCGCCGAAGGTATAGAAAGGGTCAATTTCCCGGTTCGGAGAGCGGAAGTAGCCACGGCCTCTCAGCTGAAGAAGTGTATTGACGAATGCAACCATTCTCGGTGTCACCACATACGAAAATGTGATGGCAGGCAAGAAATCGAAAACTGGCTTGGAGTGCAGCTGGTACAACTCTCGAAACTGGGTTTCGAGCTGAATATTACCTCTTCTGGCCACCGGTATATCCTGCTGAATGCCGTAGGCGATCGAGTGAATAACAGTATTAAGCTGTGTCCAGTGACTCAACTGATCTCGAATCATAAAATAGTTTCCGAAAACCCGGGTTCGCGGCTTGATGGCCCAACCCCAGGTGATATTCGGCAGGACCCGGAAGACTACGTCGTTGGCTGATGCCAAGTTGAGCGTCTGCAGCACTTGTTGTTGCTGGAACGGATTCAGCTCTCTAAAAATTGCCGGACTGGGAAGCTGAGTAAGGAACTTCCGCTTGGTTGGAAACTGGAATACGTTAGTTTCGTAACGAAACGAAGCTTCAACGCTGGTATTGAAATAAAACGATGCAGGCAGTCGTTGAAGAACTCTCAGCTGGAGATTCTCTCCAAATGAGGTTCTCTCCTGGGCAGCCGGCAGAGGGACGACATCGGTCGGAAGAATCGTGCTGGAAGGTGCGGACCGTCCGGCCCCTGGAATCTGCGAAAGCAGTGCACCGGAAGTAGCAGCGGTGGTGCCGGCTGTTGACGGGCTGGCACCACCGGCGGTGAGGCTCTGAGCCATTGCACTGGAGCCGATCGACAAACTGAGAGCAAGAGCGACGAGTTGACGTCCGAAGGACATTCGATTTTTCCGAGCGATGAAAGCAGCGGAAAAATCGTATTCCATGTCTACGGATGTCATTCGCGGATCCAATTCTAGTTTGTGAGGATAGGCACTGGTAACTTCACATCTAATGCTGAGAATAAATTTCCCACATAGTAGGTTACTCTGCAATGCGAGCGCTGGCAAGATGTTTCACTTAAACAGACCGAAGAAATTACTTCTTCTCTGTCGGTGCAACTCCGCCAGTGCGAATCTGTGATGCCGGTGCGAGCTTCTTGATAACGGGTTCGGTAATGTCCTCGCCGTTGTTGACAATTTTGTCGCCACCAGAGAAGACACCAGCTCCGTCAAAGACTAGATCTAATCCCTTGTCTTTGGCGATTGTGTTAACGGCTTGAGCGATATTTTGTGTTGCAATCGTATTCTGCGTTTGGACCAGTTGAATCAATGCTTGTTGCTGAGCATTGATCTGCAGTTGAAGGTCTCGTGCCAATTTTTCCAGCTCTTCTTTCGGCTTTTTGTCTTCTTGAGCCTTCTGGAGACTTTCGTTTCCCTTTCTGACATATTCGCGCAACTCATTTTCGGCCTGGGTTCTCAAGAGCTCCGCGCCGGCTGCTTCAGGATAAGAAGCTTTGACCAGAGCCAGATTGAAGTAACCGACTTTGATTGAAATCGATGTAGCACTCTTCTGCGCGAAGACTGGAGTCGACACTCCCATTGCAACCGTAGAAAGAGCTAGCAACGACGCAGCGACAGTTCTGAGTTTCATATTTTGCACCAATCCCTCTTCGAGAACCAACGACACATAATGAGAGAGGGGACTCTTTCGGCTGTTGTTCCAGCTTAGAAGTCGTCCCCTCCTGCAAATTTAGATCAAGCGACTATTTACCACCTTTGTCCTTGTCCTTGTCCTTGTCCTGCGATGCACCGCCGCCGCCACCACCGGTGGTCAGCTTCGCCGTCGGAGACAACTTCTTAACGACGGCTTCCGTAATATCTTCGCCGTTGTTGACAATCTTGTCTCCCCCGGCAAACACACCGGCACCGTCGACCACCAGATCAAGACTCTTTTCTTTCGCCACCATGTTGACTGCCTGAGCGATGTTTTGTGTGGCAATTGCTGCTTGTGTCTGGACGAGCTGAATCAACGCCTGTTGCTTTGCATTAATCTCAGTCTGCAGATCGCGAGCCATCTTCTCAAGCTCTTCTTTCGGCTTCTTTTCTTCCTGAGCCTTTTGCAGGCGCTTGTTGCCTTCCTCTACGTCTCTGCGCAGTTGGTTTTCGGCTTGAGTTCTCAAAAGTTCAGATCCAGCAGCTTCCGGATATGAAGCTTTTACAAGTGCCAGATTGAAGTAGCCAATTTTTACCGAGGTCTGTTGTGCAGACTTTTGCGCAAAAGCAGGAGTCGATAGGCCAGACACAGCAACAAGTAATGCTGCGCACGCGCCCGTAAAAATCCTTGATTTCATCATTTTCACCCAATCTTCGTGTTGCAGTGTAAAACCGGATTAGCATTATACAATGCGCAGAGCCTGTAAAGACGAGGCTGAAGAATGGATCCCCAGCTTTTATTCTCCGACATCCGTGTTGATGCCGAGCGAGCAAAGCAGCTCCCCAACTCGAAACTTCAGATAGGTCTAACGGCTGCGCTTAGCATCACTATACCCCACACGACAAAAAATCGCCTGTTGGAAACCTTTCCGGCAGTGAGATTTCTTGTTTTTACGAGAGTTTTACAAAGACTCGAACAGATTGTCGTTCGAGCCTTTGAGGTTAAGAACGGCTGAGAGCCTGGAAAGTTGTTGCCCAATGGTTAGTTGCGACCGTGGTTCTTGGTGCGCCGAATGCAAAGTCTTTCACGGCAAAAATCTCTATAGAAATTGCCGGGGCGCAGATATCTGCGCCCCGGCGATGATAGTATCCCAAATGCCCTCTGACCAGGAGAACCTCTGGGAGTCTTAGTAAGCCGCCGGTTGGTTAATCCTTCTCATGACTTACGAAAAGAACGGCGACTAGTTTAAGCATATTGACCGGCTACGATTTAGAACACAGTATTTACCCTAGGATTTTTCCCGGACACTTGAAAGCCGTTCGAGAGGCACCACTTTGAAACAGCGTTCGACACTGACCGATGCGCACTTTTATAAGTATCACGAGTTGTCGAAGCATACGTTCGACAAGCTGATGGCAAGCAATTATCAGCTTGATTGGCAAAACCAACCAAATCCGTTTCGAAGCTTCGCAGGGTCGAAATTGATCTTGTTGCCTGCTCCCGAAGATTGCTTCAACCTGGGTTATTTCGAAGCGCTGGAAGCGATGCTTGAGGGGCAAGGTGTCTCTCGATCGAATCAGGAAATCAATCTTCCGAAGGCTCAAGCGAACGACTTGAATTTTCTGTCGCATCTGCTCTTTTACTCAATGGCGATTAGCGCCTGGAAGCAGCTTGGAAACACGGCGCATCGCTGGTCACTGCGGGTCAATCCTTCTTCCGGAGATCTGCACCCGACCGAGACGCACCTGCTGATCAATTCGGTTACGGGAATGGAGCCCGGTGCTTATCATTACGATGTTCTGAATCATCGACTGGAGCAACGCTGCTCCAGCCAGATCGCTCATTCCGTTTGGCAGCAACTGGCCGGCAGCGAAAAATCCCCCTGTGTTATCGTTTGCTTTACCAGTATTTTCTGGCGTGAGTCTTGGAAGTATCGCGATCGAGCCTTTCGATATTGTCACCACGATCTCGGTCATGCGATGGCGGCTCTGATGCTGTCATCCGCCGCGCTCGGTTGGCGAGCGGAGGTCGTCGGTGAATTCCCTGATAGCCAGCTAGCGGAGTCCTTGGGGCTTGCATCAACGGACGAGCACCCGGCATTGTTGATTGGCTTGAGACCGGGATTGGCGGTGCCGGCTCACGCTGCTGACGGGTTACTTGATCTTCCTGAGAGCTGGCAGCAACCGTGCAATTCCTTTCTAGGCGTTCCAAATCAGCTCTCTTCGAAATCATTGAAGTACGACTCGATTGACAAGGTCTATGCATCCACCTGCCTGTCGATCGAGCAGTGGCAGTCCAGGCTGAGGGGGGCTTATCCAAGCGGTTGTCAGCGAATATCGACTGTCTCCGCCCGCGGTGCAGAGCAAGAGCTTACTTATTCCTCTAAGCTATCTGGTGCCGGTGGTGTCCATCGATTGGTACGCAAGCGTAGATCTGCGGTCGACCTAGATGGCAAGCAAGAGATGCGATTTGACCAGCTTGGCAATATTTTGATCTCTTCGACTCGTGGTTTTCGCGCTGACTTTCAAGGGACGACCGGTTGGCGGCCATCGACTGCTTACCTCGACAGTGGTCATCACCTCATCCATTTATATCTTTATGTACACCGGGTGGTTGGTCTGAAGCCTGGCATCTATTATCTCGACCGGGTCGGTCAAGTTCTGGTGCCGCTGCTGCTTGCCGATCAAAGAGATGCTGCCAAGTTTTACAGCTGCTTCCAGGATATAGCGGCCGACGGCTGCTTTGCCATATCAATGATTGCTGATTTTAATCTAGCTTATGAATTGTACGGCGATCGCTGCTACCGGTATGTCCACTATGAGGCAGGGTGGATAGGCCAATTGCTCTATCTGTCCGCCTTAGACCTTGGCTATGAAGCAACCGGAATCGGCTGCTTCATAGACGATTTGATCAATCAGCATCTCGACCTGCCGAACGGGTATGAGGTTATCTATAATTTCACTGTTGGCAGAGCAGTTATCGATCCTCGATTGACTACACTGCCTTCCTACGAGTTCAGCGATCCTGCGCTGGATTCCAAAGGCGACTAATAAGATGCCAGAAGAGCTAATCATTGAAAGCGACGGTTTGCGATGGCATCACTTCGATGATCCAGAAGATCCGGAATTGGTTGTGCTGGCCGCGCAGTATCAGCTCCATGAACTGGCGATCGAGGATTGTCAGAATACTTCGCAGCGGGCCAAGCTCGATGATTATGGCAATCACCTCTTTTTTGTGTTTAACACACTTCACTTCAAGGAGAAGGAAGAGATTCTGCTGATCGGCAAGCTCTGTATCTTTGCTGGGGATACCTTCGTGGTGACAGTCAGCAATGGCGAAAGCCGGACGGTCTCCCATGTCAGGTCTAAGCTTAAAGCTGGAGCCGATGTGGTTCGTCCCGACCGGCTTGTTCATGCGCTGCTTGACTTTGTCTGCGATCAGTTTCAGCCGCTGATCGATCTAATCGCCGAAGATATCGCCGAGCTTGAGGCGAGCATTCTGGAGAATCCTCAACCGTCCGATTCGATCAGAACATTTGGAATCAAGCGAGTGCTCGTGTCATTGCGGAGAGTGGCGGCGGCTCACCGTGAGATAGTCGCTCAACTTCTGCGGCGAAGCCCGCCATTTGTGGATCAACAATTCAATCTCTACTTCCGAGATATATACGATCATTTGTTGTTGGCGCTGGAATTGATTGAATCCAATCGAGATCTCGTGCTTGGCATTATCGATGTCAATCTGTCTGCCACCGCCTATAGAACCAACGAAATCGTCAAGACTTTGACAGTTTACGCCACCATTTTGCTGCCTCTGAACCTAATCACCGGATTTTTCGGCATGAATTTTGAGCCGATGCCGCTTTTGCACGACAAGATCGGGCTGCCGCTGGTTTGTCTGGTGATGTTGCTTACAACCGTGATGGTCTCGCGTTATTTGAGAACCAGGGAGTGGTAGTAAAGTATTTGGGTGATTTCACTAGTGAAATCCCGTCCGAGTTTTTAATCACCTGAGCTGAGTTTGCCAACTACTAGTCATATCCATGCTCAAAGTCCTTCTTAAAGTAGATCATGTTGGCGCAGCTATGAATTTTGAAAGGCGGCATGAGGACAGTCAGGCACTCCTTGCCGGCGATGCTTCC
Source organism: Candidatus Obscuribacterales bacterium (assembly GCA_020050835.1). Taxonomy (GTDB): domain Bacteria; phylum Cyanobacteriota; class Vampirovibrionia; order Obscuribacterales; family Obscuribacteraceae; genus JAGVKB01. The sequence continues at coordinate 81,364 of JAGVKB010000113.1, forward strand.
GAATCAAGCCATTAAGCAGGCTGATGGCTGGCGGTTGGGCTGGTTTCGGGCGGGTCTGTTTGAAGGAGAATGACTTGACATGAGTAGATGCGACCACATCAGGCTGGCGATTTATGAACAGCTAAAAGGCAGCAATTTCGCCGATCTAACGCAATTGAGGCAGGAGCTTTCGCCGGAGCAGCAACGCAATCTGTTTTACCAGATAAAGCAAGAAACTTCGGAACAGGGTAAGTTGGTTTTGGAGCAGGCCGCCGACGGTCGGCTTTATCTCACTTTCGAATAAGCGCTACTCATGATGAATTTTTGTGTTTCGCAACCGCACCGGACGAAACAATAATCGCCACAATCATCCAGAAGACGAACTGTACTTGTGGACGATAGAAGACGGTATCGACTAATCCGTGTGTCATCAAGCCGATTAATCCGCTCGTGCATCCGGCTAGCAACCAGCGCAGGCAGCCGTCTTCGGATGAATAGAAGTTGAAATGCGCTCGAGCAAGCGCGGCGACAAGCAACCCTGCAAAAGTTGCCAATCCAAGCAAGCCGGACTCCACGGCTACCTCCAGCGGCACACAATAGGTGCCCAAAGCGTCGAAGCCGGTCATCATATAAAGCCCATAGGCAAGCTCGAACGCTTTGTTGCCTGGACCGACGCCGAACCACCAGCTATCTTGAAACATTCTAAGCGAGGCCAACCATACATTCATTCGGTAGCGATTGGAGGTGTGTTCGCCACCGGCGAAAATTGACATCACGCGCGCTTCAACCGTGGGCAAGAAGTGCAACGCGGCAAACAGTAGAACCGGCACTGCCAGCAGTGCCAGAACCAGGAAAAATCTGGTTCTGGGTCTTTCCTTCCAGAGCCAACTGCCGATAATCGCCGCCATGCTGATGGCCACACCAACCAATCCGATGTAAGCACCGCGGCTGCCGGTCAAGATGATAGCCAATCCAATCACGGCTGCTACCGCCAGCAAGGGAATAGTCAACCAGTAGCGTCTTGTCCAGGTAGCCACCATTGAAAGTGAAAAGGATAGCGGCAAAAGCGGAATCAGATAACCGGCCAGCAGATTTGGATTGCCCAAGGTTGAGTAAATCCTGGTGCCCTTGATGTCCATAGTAGGGTCTTCCCAGGTGGCAAGCGGAGCCACTCCAATCTTGTATTGGTAGAGTCCGTAGAGCGAAACGAAGAAACCGGTGGCAACCAGCATGCTCACTAAAGTGATAATGCGGCGGCGCGATTGACCAGCCGCGTCTGCAAACAGGAAGTAGCTCGCCACAAAGATCAATAATTTGGCCAGACCTTTGAGACTCTCCAGGCAGTAATGAGAAGCACAGGCGGCAACCACATTTGCTCCGAGGAAGGCCAACACGGCAGCATCGACGGCATTGCCCGGATAACGCTCCTTGCCGCCGAACAATCTGCCTGCGATGCGCAATCCCAGCCCAGCAAGTACGAAGATGGCAAGCCCTTCCTTGTCGTTGGCGAATTGCTTGAGGCCAATTGCGGCAGTTAAGGCAAGCACAAGCAGGAATCCAGCAGACTGCAAGCAGGTACCTAGCTTCTCCAGTTTCTCGCTTCCCAGACGCTCAGCAAAGCCGGAAAGCGAACTCCATAATTTACCGGCCGCAGAGCTGGCAACTGTTTCATGCCACAAACGGTCGAATCTCGTAAGTGACAGCAGAGCCACCAACCGAGATCCCTTACCGGAATTTGTCAGTGAAAGTGAGTCGGTCATCGTCTCTTACTGAATCGGATTCAGGTCGACTACGACGCCCTGCACTCTATACTTGAACCCTTCCAGGTCGATTTGATTGCCAACTTTAATCTTGTTTCCTCGGACGACATAGCCTTCGGCAGTAATCTCTGCTTGATCGGTGATAGTGACAAGAAAGTCATGGGCAAGCGGCTGAGTTGGATCGGGAAATGAGACGGCCTTTTTCCCATCCGGTGCCAGGAATGCTACCTGTTTAGGCCAGTGCTTTACCTCGGCGACAGTCATCGGCGGTTGTACCGGTTGATTCCTGATCGTCATAGAAACTTTGTCACCGGCCTTAAACAGGTCCAGATCTTCCGTCTTGAAGCCGACGAGATATACTTTGATGGCTATCTTGGATACGCCTTGTATGACTTTATTAACGCCAGCGTGTCCAGCTTTGGCCATGCCGAAGCCGACGGCGGATAACAAGATAACTACGAGCAGGGCGAAGTCCAGCCCATTTACGGATTTACGAGTCTTGCCCGCTTCAGTCGTCACGCCTTTTCTCCTTTAGTTGCGCTTAGATCATACATTGAGTACGGAAGTATGGCGACCAGGCAAGCAAAAGGACAACTTAGACCGAATCGAAGTTGCCTTTGCGGAAACTACGTACCGCCTTGTCCAAAGATCCGCCGAGTTGGGGTAGATGCAATCACGCGGCATTGAATAGTTTAGGAGTAGGAACTATGGTTGAGCATCATTCATTCGTAAGGGGTAACAATGAGGCTGAATCGGCCTATTCTAATCAACCCAAAGAAGGCTTTTTGACGTTGGACAAGCTTTCGCTCGTAGATGGAATTACTAACAATGACTTATTGCACCGAGCGGTCGAGACAAGCGAAAATTTCCATAAGATAGTGCAGGAAGCGTTCGACCTCATTCATCCGCTCGTCGCCAGGATCAACGCATTGTCCCCCGAGCTTCGCAAGCAGATAGTCACGTCAATTCCCGACGATCTGGGCGGCTATGCATATGACGCAGTTCGTGAGCACTGCAAATATACATAGAGTAAGCTTACAGATTGGCTTACCGCCGGGACAGCTAGTTCAGTTACTCTTCCAGGGCAATCCCGTCGAGCGTTTCCAACATCTCTGACTGACTGGTTACGTCCGTTCCTGGTTTCCTCACGACAATGCCGGCTGCCAGGTTGCCGAGAGCCATCGCTTCCAGATATGAGGAGCCGGTGACAAGCGCCAGCGCCATTGTTGCTATAACCGTATCTCCGGCACCGCTGACATCGAAGACTTCACTCCTGTTGAAGACCGGCAACTGGCACATCGCTTGATTCCGCTCGAAAAGCGCCATCCCATGTGCTCCGCGTGTGATCAATACGGCTTCCGCTCTGGTCATCTGGAGGACTTGTTGACCGGCTCTTTCCAGAGATTCTTTCGAATTAATTGGGAATCCGACTACCTGTTCGGTATCCGGCTGATTAGGCGTAATCATCGCCACGTCCTGAAATCGCTCGAAACGATTTTGGGCATCCACCACCAGTTTCAAATTGTGCTTCTGGGCGATGCTGCGACAGATATTGATAATGCCGTCTGTGATCACGCCTCCTTTGTAGTCTGAAAGAACAATTGCCTGATAGTCAGATGCTGAAGCTTGAATCTTTTCGGTTAAAAGCGCTTCGACAGCTTTATTGATCGGTTCGTGTGATATGCGGTCGAGCCGTAGCAATTGCTGCCGAAACGAATGAGATTTGGACAAGATACGCGTCTTGACCGTAGTAGGCCGAGTGCTGTCCGCAGTTAAACCGTGGGATATCCCTGCGCGGTCAAAGAGCGACGCCAATTTGGAGGCATATTCATCTTGACCGCAGACCCCGATGGCATGACAATTGCCGCCGAGCGCCGCAATGTTGTTAGCTGTATTGGCAGCTCCGCCCGGGATGAGCTGGGTGTCCACATGTTCGAGAATGAGCACCGGTGCTTCTCGTGAAATTCGCTCCGGGCTACCTTCTAAAAGCTCGTCAATCAAAAGGTCGCCGACAACAATTACTCGACCTTTTGATAGATCGCGAATGCGTTGGCTCAGTATGGTCTTGCTCAGCCTGGGTGGCAAAGATGTCCGAACGGCAGTTGAGCGAATCTCCGATGATTGCATGTGAGAGTTGGTCCTTCCAAATATGAGGGGGACAACTGCGGCTCCTGATTTTCGGAGCTAACAGTTGACATGCCAGGTTTCAAACTATAACCCAAAGGCAGGCTACCGCTAACAGACTTTGTCCAGCCTTAGAGCATCATTAGCCCTTGGCAGCCCCGACGGGGCTCTAACCACTGGAATTATGGGGTATCTATCTGGGCCGCCCACAAGCATAAGAATCAATTGGCCTGCTGTCCATTTACAACTGTAATGCCGTGCCATTTAAGGAGTCGAGCACTGCGCACCAATTCTCATGAAGCATCCAGCGATAGCGGTTGAAGTGGCCTGAGGAGCGTTGATCAAAACCGATTTCGGCCGGCGCTGCTGACAACTCTTGTCAAAATTGTGTAGTTTCAATCAGCCTACCGATGCCAGCCAGGGTAATCACCGGGCACTGCGGACTTATTCCGGCAAAGCGCTGTCCTCCAAAGCTTCCAGCAACTCTTCCTGGTTAATGGTGGCGGTCCCTGTCTTTTTTACGACTACCCCGGCGGCTAGATTGCCCAGGGCCATCCCCTCTGCGAAGCTACATCCTGTGACCAGCGCTAGCGTCATCGTGGCGGTAACCGTATCGCCGGCGCCGGTGACGTCGAAAACCTCGCTTCGATTGAAAGCAGGAATGGAAACTGCCGGTCTGCCCCGTTCAAAGAGGGTCATGCCCCGCGCTCCGCGTGTAATGAGGACAGACTCTGCGCCAGTAAGCTGTAACAACCTTTCGCCCGCTTGCCTAAGCCTGTCGTCCGAGTCTATTTTGAAACCGACTGCCAGCTCAGCATCCGGCTCGTTGGGGGTAATGCTTGTGACTTGTTGAAAGCGTTCAAGTCGGTCCTGGGCGTCGACAACCACTTTTAGCCGGCTGGTCTTGGCAATTTCCAGACAGGCTTTTACTATCCCATCAGTGAGAATACCGCCGCGATAATCGGAAAGAATTAGTGCCGCGAATTGAGCGCTTGCCTGTTGCAACCGGTCAACGAGCTGGCTTTCCACCGGCTTCGAGACCAGATCATGACACATTCTGTCGATGCGAAGCAGCTGCTGCTTGAATGAATGGGATTTTGATAGAACCCGTGTCTTGACTGTAGTGGGGCGGCTTGGATCTTGCACTAACCCTTGAGTTATCCCCGCCTTTTCAAACAGCTCCGCCAGCTTGGCGGCGTAGTTATCTCTTCCGCATACTCCGATCGCTCGGCATTCCCCACCAAGCGAAGCGACGTTATGAGCGGCATTGGCCGCTCCTCCCAAAATCAGCTCTGTATCGACGTGCTCAAGAATGAGGATGGGAGCTTCGCGGGAGATCCGCTCCGGTTTGCCTTCCAGAAACTCATCGACAATCATGTCGCCAAGAACAATTACCTTGCCAGCGGCAAGCTCTTGGATGCGCTTTCGCAGATTGGATTTTGTCAGAGACTCCAGTCCCGGCGTTGCGCCGTATCTGAGTCCAAAACCAGCCGGTCTAAGATGCTCCAATTCCTTGAACAGCTCTCTGCCTGTCGAACTTTCGGGATCGATTCCGAGCGACAGATCGGTGGCCTTTTTTGCTTCTTCGATGCAACGCAGGTGCTGATAGAGTTTGGCTAATTGCAGAGCGGTTTTCAGAGCATCATCTGTGCTTGTGAATTTAGCAAGTGATTCACGTGTCTGCTCGAGCTCACGCTGATCTGCTTCATTTAGCTTATGCTCGTCTTTACCAGGCGTTTCTTTCAAAAACTTGTCTACGAGCGGCTTTAGATCGACTGACGACTGCTCGATTTTGGAGCTGAGGAATTCGGACTGTCGCATCTGATACTGCGGCTTCTGACCCATGTAATAGGTAAATGGTGCGCGCGGAATGGTGCTTGCGGTGCCCGTGCTGTTACCGCCGCCACCGCCTCCGGTAACATTGTCGGGGCGTGACTCTTGCTTTTGTTGTGCATTTTTGGCGGCCTGCTCTTGCGCCTCCAGCGGCAACACATCTTGGTAGGAGAGCGAAGATTGGCCAGCCGAACTATCTTTGGCAGCCTCACCGTCATCCGGCTCGTGTCGATCGTCTGGAACTAGCGGATTGCTCATTGGTCGGCCTGCTCTATTACCCCGTCTGAAGCCATTGTACTCCCGCCTGACAAACAACTTGAGCGTCGATGACAAGTGGTGGCAGTATCAACCTTCAACTCTTGCCAACAAGAACGGCTCTTTAACACCACTTTATGTTAAGATTACGTTGTCTCTTGTTATCCTGAAAAAACAGTCAATAGGCTCTAGTTAGGAGAAGAAATGAGGCGACCAAATGTACTGACTCTTAGCGTCGCATTCGCTCTTGTTCAGTTGGCAAACACATTTGTTCCGGCGCTTGCCGAAGATTCACCGGCAACTTCCAGTGGTGCGCAAACTCCCGCTTTGCATGGACAACTCGATAACCCAAGTCCTCCTGCAGCAAGTCAGCAAGCCTCTGCTCGATCGTCTCAAACACCTTCCGCCGCCGGTAAGGTTAAGCTGGATCGCTCGATTGCATACAGCATGGCTCGTGATCCCTGGCTTTACAAGACAGCCGCCGCCGATCCATCCGTGTTGGAATCAATTTGCAAATACGCCGGTGCGGCAAAGTTGCTGGCGAAAAATAGACATCTGGGAGACCTGGCTGAAAGCGACCACTATCTCTGCCGACGGCTGACTAGATGGCGTGGAGCGACTTTGGCCCTGGTAAGAAATCCTCAGGCAGACCGAGTGATTGCGCTCGATCCCGAAGGGATTTACAGAGCGATCGATCTGCACCCATCCATTGCGTATGTGTTGGCGAAGAACATCATGTTTCACCAAATGATCACCGAGAATCCCGATCTCGGTAAGTTCATCGCCAGCCATATGTAATTTTCAACCAGTTAGAGTTACTCCTTGGTGGTTGATTCCGACCGCTGTTGTCGTGTGCCGTCGAAAGTCCAGGCGCGACTGATAAGCAGCTTTGGTTACGGGCATAATTGACTAGTGAGAGGTCTTGCTGGCTGAATGTTTCATTTAAAACTGTTAGAGCTGGAATCGGAGTTGATAGCCAAGGAGCAAAGCCAGAAGGGCTTTGCAGTCTTGCCTGCCGAATGCAAATGCCTGCTTCAGTTCACCGAGAAACAGGTGGAAGTTACCCTCGGTCAAAAGGTGCCGAAAGATTGGAAGGGCTGGCTTAGCTACACGCGCAAAGGCGATCAGCTGATTATCTGCCGGGGAAGAGCTTTCTCGAACGGCAGTTTCTTCTCCAAGTGTCTGGCAGGGCTGGACGTTCCGTATGGACTGGACACGATTACTGAGCACGAGCGCGGATTTGACGTCACGCCACCGCAAGACTTGGATCATCTCCTGCTCAACTTCGGTTCGGGAGAGAAACCGCAAGTTTATCTGTGGTACGGAGAGAATCTCGCGCCATACCGGCTTATATTCTTGTCTGATGTGGCCGATTATCCTTATGAGGCCTTGAGTCACGCCGTGGTCGAGGCTTGTATTTGGATCATGAAGCGCCCGAAAGATATGACTCTGGCTGACTTTTTGCGAGAATGCCAGACAAAACAAACTGACGACTAAACCGCTAGCGCCATTTTATGCTTCGGCACGCAGCTTCGAACTGAGCATCATACTTAGAGAAACTGTGTTCAGGCGACATCAGATAGATCTGTTGCACCACTTGTCCGGAACCGTCGCCATTAATCAGTACTCCGTGATACTGCTTATTGTCATAGAGCCAGATACCCTTAACATCGAGCACTCGTTTGCCGTTGAGGTCGCGAGTTCGAGCATCGGTTAGTTTAAACGATTCTGGATCTCCCAGATCTCCGAGCGTCTTTCCTAGCTGCTTGATCTCTTCGTTGCTTAGTTTGTGCGGATCGGCTTGGAGCGTTTGCCGGAGCTGGTTGCCATCGGCTTCGGAGTTTGGTCTGCCGCTGTAAAAGTATACGAGCCGAGTGTCCTTTGAATCACCGGCACGATTCGATATTTTGGAGTCTTTGTCTACTCCCACCTTGCTTCCTTCCGGTTCCAAGCCGGGATGAAAAAAACGTTCCGATCGTAAGACGTTGGAATCCGATTTAGCAATTGTTTCCTGCCAATTCCCCGGCAGATTCATCATCTTGATCTGCCCCTGGTTCTCGACTGCGATACCCTTTGCCGGAGTTCTGCTGCTGTCCTCCTTGCTGGCTTCGAGGCTCTCTAAGAACAACCTTCGGTCGAACGATGAGTCGTCAAAACTCGGCGACTGCGCCGTCTCAACTTGTTGAGACTTGTTCCAGTCGAAGGGCGGCGGTGTGTTTGAAAGATCCATTCTTATTCCTTAGTTAGTGAGTTGTGCCAATCGTCCTAGGTTAAGCTTGTATATCATCTACACTTTGAAAGCATGGTTGTTGCGTGAACCAGCATATTCATTATTTGTAGGTTGCCGGATAAAGATCTCGGACATGGACCAGGCTTTTACCATCAGCTCGTCCGAGGTGATCCCACTTGCGCCCCCATTGATTGTCCAGCTGCACCATGCCAGTCTTTTCATCGTAACCGGTGACCGTGACAACGTGCCAACTGCCTTTCGAGCCGCCGGAACCACCTTCATCTTCGCTGCCGCTGAACGGTTTTTTGCCGGTATGCACGCATAAGATAATCGGCAGTTTTGAAACTTCACTGCCATCATTGCGCCTTTCCTTGCTTTTAACCAGCTCGGAGAGCTTCTGATGAAAACCATCCAGCGAGCTCACTGTGGAAATTCCCTTTCCGCCCACTCCAGGATATGCTGAGTTGGCAATCACTAAAGTGTCGGGAGTTTTTCCGGTAATCTGCTGGACGATATCGGGCAATGGGTTAGGACTCAAATGCGGCGAGTCATTTGGACGAGTGCCGCCGGCGGTATCAGTTTGCATCTGAATAGAACCATTGGTCAGATTGACAATGCGCTCGCGCGTGTCGCCTGGATATGCCTTCGGACCGGTTACCTGAGTGTACTGAATATTTCCTTTGCCGGCATAGCTGCCGTCAGGCAAATTAGTCTGTCTCTGCCAATGAATATTTGCAGCCGTCAATTGAAATACTTGACTGGCGTAACTTCTATTCCAATCCACCGGATAGCGAGAGTCGGCTTCCTTGTCTGGTTGCAAACTCTTAGGATCGAGCTTGATCTCCGTGCCGTCTTTGGTCCTAAACTTTCCGGTAGTCCCCACATCGGCGAGCAGTCGTGCCATCGCCGCTGGTTGCGTGCTAGCCAGAATGGATTCGACGGTTGTAACGTTGCAGGTGTTGTGCCAACCTTGATCTGTCGACGTCGGATCGGCAAAATGGGTTATGGCGTGCATCGCCAATCTGGTCTTATCTGATTGTGTAACTGGTTGGTCGCCCGGTGTGACGAGCAGGCGTGACAGCTCGCGGTAAGTGTTGGCAACCTCCTTGTCTGAAAGTCCGGTCTCTTTGGCCCGCTTTTCAAAGGCTGCCATCTCTGATTCGAACCGCTTAGTCTCGGCGGAGTCCTTTACCTTACCGGCGATTACCTCCTTAAGACCGGCCCGTTGACTGTTGAGGTCGGAAGCTAAATCAAGTTTCTGTTTCTCATCGACTCTATACTTCCCGTCCGCGCCCATCGTGCTCAGACCGCTTTCATTTTGGATTGAGAACTTGCCGTCTTTTACTTGCCATTTGCCCTCCGCTAGTGCGCCCTTGTTCGAGACCCAGAAATTGGTGCTGGCTTGCCGTGCCCAAACGGTTGGATTCTTGTCGTCTCTGGTCTCGAATCGAGTCTCCTGGTTGAGGTTGCCATCCTTGTCGTATTCGAAGGTTCTGACCGTTTTATCCGTATAACTTTGTTCGCGCAGGCGACCTTGATCGTCAGTTCCTGAAACAGTCTTGTCGGCATTGAGCTTGCTGAAAATGAGATCGCCTTTCTCGTTGATCTTGATGTCACCTTGAAATTCGCCTTTGGTCATGGACTTCCAACTGGATTTGAGTGGATCTCCTCCGGCAACACGCTCATAGTTGTAGATCTCTTTGCCGTCCTTGTCGTATTTAGCAACTTGCGTGGCAATTTTCTGAGACCCTTCTGTCTGGTAATTGACTCTAGTCTCAGTGCCGTCGGCATGGAAGACTCTTGTCTGGTCGCCACGCTTGTCGATCAATGCGCCATCTTGCTTGTACTCAAGAACGGTCTTGCTGTCGTCACCTTTCCCTTCAAATTTGTATGAGCCATCATTGTTTAGCTTGAGCGCGCCACTGAGAGTCTCTGCTCTGCCATTGCGCGTCACAGTCCATTGATCTTCCTTTTCGGCATTGCGTTCCCATTTAACGCCGGCAGCAGAGTCGATCCGGTTCTGACCGGACCAAATCGCACCGTTGTTTGATTTCCAGATGTCCGTTGCGCCATCGCGCTTCCAGAGGAGCGGGTTCTTGTCGTCCTTGGAGTGATACTCCATTTCGACGCTCAAGTTATTCTTGCCATCATATTCGAACTTTCTTACTCCGCCGCCGGGCAGCTGGATCTCCTTTACCTTGCCGCTGTCATCGAGCGTGGAGATCGACTTGTCTTGATTGAGCTTTCGGAAAGATAGGATGCCTTTGTCCGAAACATTGATATCTCCTTCGAATTCACCGCGCTTGTCTGATTTCCACTTTGACGTTAATGGAGTGTCCCCTTGCTCGCGCTTATAGCTGAATAGCTCCTTGCCCGCTTGATCGAAGCTGGCGATGCTGCTGATGGACTGCCTTTCACCATCGCCGGTGTACTCGACCTTCGTGCTGCTGCCATCGCGTTTTGTAATCTTCGTTAGATTGTCGATTGATTCCGAAGTGGTGCCGTCAGTGTTGCGCACAAATTGGAAATCTTTGCCTTCCTTCGAGCCTTCGAATGCATAAGATCCGTCTTCGTTTACCTTCATCTTGCCTTTGAGTGACTCGGCCTTTCCATCTTTGGTGCGAGTCCATTCATCAGCGCTGCCGGAATTGCGCTCCCAGGTAGAACCTAGGGTGTCGGTGACCTTTTGCAGTCCATCGGCAGCATACTTGTAAGTGATCTTCTTGCCATCGGAACCTGCAGCTGTAGTGGTCTTGTCGCCGGAAAGTGTAATTACGGTTCCGTCGGTCAATTTGCGCTCTTCAGTGCCATCGCGTTTGAACGTATGAGCGACTTTCTTTTCGTCAGTGTAGGAGAAGTCCCCATCTTTGACCGTGAGCTCTTTGCTCTCGCCGGTATTCGATGTCCAGACATTTTTCGATCTGTCAGTCAGCGCCCAGGATTGTCCGTTTCGCTCTATAATCTTTGTCGGCTCGCCTTTGGCGTCGACTGCCATCTCGCGTCCGGTCGGAGCGTAGACGTACTTCTGAATCTTTCCGCTGCTGTCTGTGATTGCTCTACCGCCGCCAGCAGTTTCAAGCAGCTCCTTTCCGCTGGGAAGAACAATGTGTTTGTGGGGATCGCTTCCGTCCGTTTTCTGCCAGCTATAGATGCCATTGTCCACCTTCAGAGTCAAATTACTCGGGCTGCGCTGTTCTCGTCCGGCCGAGTCACGCGTGATGTAGCTGAAATCAGCATCCTTGCTGTCACGAGTTAGTTGAGAACCGTTGGGAAGCTTTGCCCATTTGACTTCATTGCCTTTTTCGAAGTAGCCGAATTCGCGTGTCTCGCCGTTGGCGGTTGTGAGTTTTGTCAGCCGGTCCTTCTCGTCGTACTGAGTCTTGCTTTTGTCTGTGCTTTCATAATCACCACGACTGGCGTTCGACCCACGTGTGTAGAGATCTCCTGTCTTATAAGATTTCACCGCATCCAGTTCACCGCCGTACTTGTATTGACTGTCCTTGGCGTCCTTTTCCCAGGTAAATTTCAGATATTTGCCGTTGTCGTGGGCTTGTAGCTGCTCGGACTTGCTGCCATCAGCTCGAAAGGTGCGGATGACGTTCTCCTTGGCGTCTTTTCCCTCGCCCTTCCAGGAAACTGTCCGTTTGCCCCCATCGGCGTAGTCGATCTGGACGAGATTACCATCGGCTCTGGTGTGTACTCTAGAGCCGTCGGTCTTAAATTCTTGCGCTCCGCCTTCCTTCAATTCGATCCGGAACGAGCCGCTCTCCTTTACTTTCGGTTGCTCCTTGAGCTCCGTCGACCGCTCCTTACCGTCCTGGCTCTTCTCCTTTAGGTACCATTTGCCGTCTTCGCCCTTTTCCACTACCTTTTCGCCATTGCCGATGCTAATCTTGCTCAAGCTGCCATCTTCGCTGCGGCTGAAGTTGATGGGCTTACCTTGACTGGGGACAAGCTGCGTTACTTTACCCTCTCTCGATTCGACCGAAGAGCCGTTGGGATTGTTCTTCAATACCTGTAAAGGTCTTTCACCGGCAGCGGTAGCGCCGCTTCCACCTTCTCTGACGATGTCTTTAACGGTCGACCTAGCATCCTTCAGGTTTGCGCCGGCTCCTTCGCCACTTTGCCTTTCCGTCTTCCGGGAGCTCTTGTTGGACGATTGCCGGCTGTCAATCCAATCGACTTCACTGAGCAGAGTTCCGGCAGCGTTGCTTCTGCGCTTGTCCTCCGCATCGAGAATCTGACGCATGTTAGTCTGATTCGAATAAGTAAGCTGGTAAAGATCTGCCGCCTGGCTGGGTGCCTGAGCAGACTGCGTCTCTGGAACATCGTCCGGTCTTCTCGGTAATTCGTCCCTTGCTGTCGACACGCTCTGCTTCCCCTAGCCATGGGAATCTCTAACTGTCTGGCTGCCGGAGATCTACTAATGGTCACAGCCAAGCTACAGCGGTCATCTGCAAGCAGCGTTGTGCCGACGTGACAAGACAGGACTTAATCAACCGGACTTGCTAAGCAAGATAAGCAGATTTCGTGGCAAAGGTGTGGCAGTTACTTTTACTGAACTTTCTCTTTCGTCACGTCTTTGATGTCGATAGTGGCAGACTGCTCCTGAGTGTTCGGCGGCGCCGTGCCAAGGCTTTGATTGAACTTCTCGGCAGCTGATCGAGCGAAGGTGATTAACTCGATTGGAATTGGAAAGATAAGCGTGGTATTTTTTTCGGACGAGACTTCAACCATCGACTGCAGCTGCCTCAACTGCATCGCTCCTGGTTCGCTAGATATCTTTTTGGCCGCCAGCGCCAGCTTCTCAGCGGCTTGCAGCTCTCCTTCGGCGGCTACAATCTTGGCCCTTCTCTCCCGTTCGGCTTCCGCCTGTCTGGCCATGGCGCGTTGCATGTTGTCCGGAATCTCGACGTCTTTGACTTCGACTAGGTTCACCTTGATTCCCCACCCTTCCGTTTGGCGATCGATCATCGCCTGCAACTTGGCGTTGATAGTATCCCTGTCTGCCAAAAGATGATCGAGATCGTGCTGGCCAAGCACGCTGCGCAACGTAGTCTGGGCGATTTGATTGGTCGCGGTGTAAGGGTCTTCGATCTTGGTCACCACTTTGAACGGATCGACCACCTGAAAGAAACAGACGGCGGCGGTTTTGGCCGAGACGTTGTCCTTGGTAATAATCTCCTGCATCGGAATGGACATTGTGATGATTCGCAAGTCGACTTTTTTCGCTTGTTCAAGCACCGGCAGGACGAAACAGAGCCCCGGTCCTCTCACCCCGATCGCCCTACCCATCCGAAAGATCACCAGCCTGTCGTACTCATTGACGAAGCGGATGCTAGTGAGAAGAATCATCGCTCCGATGAACCCGATAATCGAAAAAAGTTCCATATTCGTAGCTCCTTGCGACGTTCGTCACAAATGCCTTACCCGGTCAAGCGAAAAACCAAAACGTATATACAGATCCTTTAATCGAGTTGTTGAATTACGCCAGAGAAACAGGATCGGAGCCCTGGTACCGCTCTTCAATCGCCTCGACTTGAGATTCCAGCTCCTGGTATTCAGCCGACCTTTCGAGCTCGCCCAAAAGCAGTGCATAGCTCTCCAGGCTGGCTGTTCTGAGCGGGTCATTGCTCGCAAGCGAGGATTCACTCAACTCGAGTGAATGCTTTAGGAGCGGTTCTGCTTGATGCAGCTTGCCTTCAGCCAGATAGAACTTGCCCAGCTTGGTCAGGACGGCCACAAATTCAGAGGTGGAATGCTGCAAACTGTCTGGTGTTTCTACATCCTTCAACTCGACTTTGTTGACTTTGATACCCCAGCTCCTGGTTTCCCGGTCCAAAACCTGCCGCATTCTCAAGCTTATGCGGCTGCGTTCAGCCAGCAGATAACAGAGGTCTTGCTGCTCCAACAGCGCTCGCAGTGCCGCCTGTACTGCCTGCTCAGCCATCGCAAATGGATTGTCGCTTCTGGTTACAAACTTGACTGGATCGCAGACTTGAAACGAGCAGGACACCTGCATCTTGCAGGAGATGTTGTCTCTTGTCACAATCTCCTTAACTGACACCGATCTAGTGGTAATGCGCATGTCCACTCTTTGAGCCGCTTCGATAATCGGCAGCACGAAGCAAGCGCCCGGTCCGCGCACTCCAACTGCACGTCCCATCCGGAAAATTACCAATCGATTGTGTTCATAGACAAAGCGAATGCTAGAGAACAATAGCATCACTACTGTCAATCCAAAGATTGTGAACAGCTCCATTGGGCAATGTCCTCAGGAGTTTGCCACAGACACTTTACCCAGCGCTGCTGGGAGTCAATCAGGCATCGGGCTGGAATCACGCAACATGCGGCAAACAAAGAATCCAGAAGTGCCATGCCGAGAAGGCATCAACGTCAGCCAGCCGCGGTCCAGATCGAGCGCAGCGTTCAAGCTGTTTGTGCGCCAGTCTGCCAGTAACTCCGTCGAAACGTACGGACTCAGACTGCTTGGATGGAAATCCTCATGACGTTCGAGAAACGCTTGAATGTTTTGCTCATTTTCTTCGGGCTCCATCGAGCAGGTTGAATAAACCAAGGTGCCACCGGGCTTGACGAGCGTGCTGGCGTGCTCGAGCAGCTGTCTTTGCAGCTCCGAGAGTTGCACCATATCCGGTGCCTCGCGATGGAAGCGAATATCCGAGCGACGGTTGATCACGCCGGTGCCGGTGCACGGGGCGTCAAGCAAGACGCAGTCCGCCTTGGTGTCGTTCTGAAATGAGCGTCCGTCAGCCACGAATGTCTCGATGTTGGTTATTCCCAGGCGTTGGCGATTGCGCCGCAAGAGATTGAGGCGTGCCGAATGACTGTCGACCGCAATCACCCGACCCTTGTTTTCCATCAATTCAGCCAGATGAATACTCTTGCCGCCAGGAGCCGCACAAAGATCAATCACGAGATAGCCTGGTTTGGGGTCTACCACTTTAGAGACGAAGGCGGCGGCTTCATCCTGCACGGTGAACAGACCATCGCTGTATCCGGGCAACTTACTGAGCGGCCCACGAAAGGGTCCGCGATCTTCTACGATCAGGCATGATTCCACCAGGCGCCCGCGCCTGAGCTTTACGCCTTGAGCCTGCAAGATCTCTTGCAATCCTTCGGTGGTAATTGATTGTTCGCAAACGCGAATCACCAGGTCGGGAATTTGCTGGCTATGCTCTAACAATTGGCGCGTTTCGTCGGGACCCCAGGCATTGAGCCATTTCTCTACCAGCCACATCGGCATCGAATAGCTGGTGGGAAGCTGTTCGAGATTGAGCGGCACAACTTCAATGTCGGCAAAGCTATCTCGTTTCCGGAGGAAGTTGCGCAGCAGCGCATTTGCGAATTTCACTTGCCCTTCGTGCCCGTGAGAGCGAACCAATTTGACGCAGGTGTCGACGACTGCCGACTCTCGAATATCGGACATGTGCACTAACTGAAACAAGGATATGCGCAGCGCATTTCTCAAGAAGACAGGCATCTTCTCCAATTTCTGGGTCGATATCCTGGCGATCCACTCATCCAGCTTCAATCTATGCCTGAGCACACCCTGCACTAGAGCTGTCACGAACGCGCGGTCTCGTTCGCTCAATTGCTTGCGATTGAAACCACTGGCCAGAGCCAGGTTTGCATAAGCTCCTTCGGACTCAACTCGAATCAAAATCTCGACAGCCAGCTTGCGCGAAGCCAATCCGGCATCAGTTTTCGGTTGTTTCTGTTCCGTCTCTTTTTTCATTGCCAGACCTTACGAACCAAAGATTGCACCGGTTGTCACTCGCGCTCCATTTGCCCAGTCACGTGCTGCCATGCGCGCTTTATTGGGAGGTTGCACCTCCAACAGCTCGAGTGCGCTGTCTTTGCTTCCAGTGCAAGCTACCAATAGTCGCTCTCCTACTGACACAATCTGTCCAGGTGGCACATCATTGGGAACATCCATCTCGACTATCTTAGTCCGAATAATCTTGAGAGTGCCTCCGCCAAGACTACTATAGGTGCCGGGCCATCCGTAAAGACCGCGCACCAAGTTGTGTACAGCCGAGGCTGGTTTCGACCAGTCAATCTCTCCGTGCTCTTTCTTTAGCAGCGGCGCATATGTTGCTTTGCTCTCGTCTTGAGTCTCCGGACGAACTGTACCATCCAGGATCCGATTGAGCGTCTCCAGTAAGAGATCGGCGCCGACCCGGGCCAATGTTTCGCTCAATTGCTCGCTGTTTGTGTCGGCACCGATAGCCACTGCTTGTTTGAGCAGCATCTGTCCGGTGTCGACCCCCTTGTCGGAAAACATAGTGGTTACTCCGGTTTCGGTTTCGCCGTTTATGATCGCCCAATTGATCGGAGCTGGACCACGGTAAGCCGGAAGCAGTGAGCCGTGAATGTTCACCGTGCCGAAAGTAGCCACTTTCAAGACCGGCTCTTTCAGGATCTGCCCAAAGGCCACCATTACAAGTACATCGGCTCGAAGCGCGCGCATCGCCTCGAGCGTTTCGGGAGATCGGGAGAGCTTCTCGGGCTGGAACACGGCGATGCCGTTAGCCTGAGCGACCATTTTCGTCGGTGGGGCTAAAACGTTGTGTCCTCGTCCGGACGGCCGGTCCGGCTGGCAGAGGACAGCTACCACCTCGCCCTGCGGCCAGGCGATCAGCTTCTTAAGCGTTGGTACGGCAAACTCCGGAGTGCCCAGAAATATGATGCGCAAGTTTGAGAACCGGATTTACTTGTTGCCCAGTTTTACTTCGACCACGTGGTCGAAGTTGAGGCAGACAGCGTCGTCGAGCATGACGTACATCAGTCTCGTGCCGTCAAACACGATATTAGTAAGCAGTCCACTCTCCTGGCTGCCGTTGACGAGTGTCACCGTTACTTTACTTCCGACCCACTGGCGCAAATAAACCAACTTCTCTCTTGAAGCCTGTGGTGTTTGCGACATTTGAGACATAAGAACCCCCTCCCCGGCAAGCAGACTCCCAGCGATACCGCCAGCGGTGGGGAACTAGCCGGTGCATTCGGATCGCCCGCAAGATTCCCCACCCTGGCTGCTACAAATTAGGCCATATTTTCAATGATAGCCGAGGCGAATTCGCTGGTCTTCAGTTTGGTCGCTCCCTTCATCAGGCGCTCGAAATCGTATGTGACGAGCTTCTTTTGAATGGTCTTACCGAGAGCGTCATGCACCAGTTTCATTGCTTCCGTCCAACCGAGATATTCCAGCATCATCGCGCCAGACAGAATAACCGAGCCAGGATTGATCACATCCAAGCCGGCATACTTGGGAGCCGTGCCGTGGGTCGCTTCGAAAATTGCGCAATTGTCGCCGATATTGGCACCGGGAGCGATGCCTAGTCCACCGACCTGAGCGGCACAGGCATCAGACAGGTAATCACCGTTGAGATTCGGAGTGGCGATTACCGAGTACTCATCCGGGCGCAACAAAACTTGCTGGAACATGGAATCGGCAATGCGATCGTTGACCAGCACTTTGTCGGAAGGAAGTTTGCCTTCCATCTCTTTCCAGAGCTTCTCTTCACTGATGGTCGCCGCGGCGAATTCATTTTCGGCCAGCTGATATCCCCAGTCTCTGAAAGCACCTTCGGTGAACTTCATGATATTGCCCTTGTGAACGAGCGTCACTGACTTACGCTTCTGTTCGATTGCGTATTGGACTGCTCGCCTTACCAGGCGTTGGGACCCGAACCGAGACATCGGCTTGACACCAATTCCGGAATCGGGGCGAATCGTCTTGCCGAAGGTGGCGATCAGCTCGATCAACTTTTTGGCTTCCGCCGAATCGATTGGGTATTCAATGCCGGCATAAACGTCTTCAGTATTTTCACGGAAGATCACGACATCGAGTTTTTCTGGCGATACTACTGGTGATGGCACACCGGCAAAATATCTAACCGGACGGACACAGCAATATAAATCGAATATCTGCCGCAGACTCACATTCAAGCTGCGGATACCACCGCCCACCGGCGTTGTCAACGGGCCCTTGATCGCAACTCCGAACTCCTTGATTGCCTCTAATGAATCTTCCGGCAGCCAAGAGCCAAATTCATTGTTGGCCTTTTCACCGGCAAAGACTTCGAACCAGGCGATTGAGCGTTTCGGTCCGTAGGCCTTTTCAACCGCCGCGTCCAACACCCTCTTGGAAGCCTTCCAGATATCGGCGCCGGTGCCGTCCCCTTCAATGAACGGGATGATTGGCTTGTCGGGACACTGTGGCTTTCCATTGACAAACTTGACTTTCTCTCCGGAAGGAACGCTTAGACCGTTGTACTTTTTGTCAATAACTTGTCCCATAACGCAAAATCCTCGCAAAAAGAGTTGCCCGGACATTAACGATAACAGAGCAACGAGCCCTACCCGGGTATGATCAGCAAATACTAACGAATCGACCAGCTGGCCGCCCCTGATGAATTCTCAAACTTTGACTCCGCCGAATTCAGCCAGGGCATTGTCTTCTGGCTATGCCGTCTTGATTCCGGCTGGTCTCTGGCTTTTGACTTTCATGGTTCTGCCGTTGGTAATTCTGCTCGTTTTCAGCCTCGGGCACCGCGATCCGCTCGGACGCATCGTACTCGGCTCGAGTCTGGATAACTTCGCTCGTTTCTTCTGCGGGCCATATGTCGCTTGTCTTTGTCGCTCATTTTGCTTGGCGGCTTTCACGACGGCTATCTGTTTGCTCTTGGGATTCCCATGCGCGCTCTGGCTCGCCTTCAATCTGCCTAAATCCAGGCAAAATCTCTATCTGACCCTGCTGGTGGCACCAATGTGGACAGCATTCCTGCTGAGGATCTATGCCTGGATAACCATCCTCAGACCAACCGGGCTGCTCGCTGCCGGACTTAGAAATCTCGGGTTGGAGAATCCACCAGTGATCTTGTATACACAATGGGCAGTTCTACTTGGCATGGTCTACAACTATCTTCCGTACATGATTTTGCCGCTCTATAGCGCGCTTGAAAAGCTAGATCGGCGACTGCTAGAGGCAGCGGCAGATCTCGGCGCTTCGCCATGGCGAGCTTTCACTGCCATCACCTTTCCGCTCAGCCTGCGTGGTATTGTCGCCGGTGTGATCATGGTTTTCGTGCCGGCTCTGGGCGATTATGTAACGCCCGACCTGCTGGGCGGTGCCAAGTCCATGTATATTGGCAATCTCATCCAAAACCAGTTCCTGACCGTCCGCGACTGGGCTTTCGGTTCGGCAGTCTCGTCCATCTTGATTGTAATTGTGGCGGCCGCCATTTTTATCTACCTCAAGTACGGAGATACTCCGGAAGTAAGAGATTAGGCGGCACTGCATAGCCAATTCTGGCTTACTTTGGTCTGACCTTTCTGAGCACAGCCAGCAGCCTGTCGTAGTCGTCGCGAAACAAGTACGACAGCGCCTGACCAGCTTCAACCAGAAAGGTGTATTGATCGCCTCGAGCCTGGCTGGACTTGCGAATGGTGGCAGCGATCAGTTCGTCGACAGGTACTGTCGAGACACCGGAGAGCAAGCGCAGAAAGTCTAGATTGGTGGTTGCAGCGCAAATCTCGGCTGGAAGCAATTGAAATACAAAATCATGAACTTGAGCCGGATGCGGAGGCAGATGTGGATAATAAATCCCCGCTTCGAAGTAGCCGATTGTGCAGGCGTGTATCTCGGTTCTGAGCAGGGCGAAGATCTGGGGCTGCTCGACTTTCAGTTGCTCGCGGGTAAGACCAAGCGCCGAGGGCTTATGATTGGAGTCTTGCGGGCCGGTTATTACATCGTAAACAACCGAGACGATGTCCAGCTTATGCTCGGACGAGTAGGCGCGCAAGAAACTGCCGAAACTTGGCTTTAAAGTCTCCGGCAATCCATCTACACCTTGGTGCTGTCTTGCTTCGGCCACCAGTCCAGTAATCGAAGATGACATTACCTCGCCGACCGGCTGAGCGGCTTTATCCTTTTTTGCGTCTCTTGCTGGCACTTTCGAAACTTTGGATGCAGATAGTAGCTGTTTACAATTGAACCATTTTTTTCCACAACACTGTCATCCGGATATCTTTAGCACACCAGCCTTGAACTACACTGAAGGTGAGATGGTCGCAAGCAAGAACCCGGGATTCCGAAATGTTCAGTGATCGCCTAAGCGCCGGACGACTATTGGCAGCTCGCCTATCGGAGGTTCTGGCTGACAACTCAGACTTTACCGAAAGTCAAACGGTCGTAGTTGGATTGCCGCGGGGTGGTGTTCCGATCGCCGCCGAAATAGCCTGCCATTTGAAATGTCCGATCGACATCCTCGTCTCCAAGAAAATGAGGGCGCCTGACAACCCGGAGCTAGCAATCGGAGCAGTCGCCTCCAGTGGTGTTGTCGTTCTGGATGAGCGGGTAGCAAGATACCGGGGACTGCGAGCCTCTTACGAAGAGGCTCAACGGACCCAGGAGGCGCAGCTGATTCAAGAAACAAAAGAGCAAGAAAGGAGATGGCTTGAGCTCGCCGATATTAAGGTGCGCCCGGACTGGCGAGGCAAGCTGGTGATCTTGACTGACGACGGGATTGCCACCGGAATGACGACCAGGGCGGCTCTGGAAACAGCCAAACAACGGCAGCCGGCGGCAATCTGGCTAGCTACGCCGGTTTCGCCTTACGACACTTACTTGAACCTTCAGTCCCAATGCAGTCTCTTCGTGGCCTTACTAACACCTAGAGACTTCTCGGCGGTCGGCTCCTTCTATGATGACTTCCACCAGGTTGAGGACAGCGAGGTTGTTAATACCTTACGCAATGCTCTGAAGGCGGTCTCATAGCCGGACCGCCGACTGCGCCTGAAGAGCGTCTCGCAATCAGTTTGCCGTCAGGTCCTCTCTCTGTCTTGCGAGACTACCGGCGGTGCCGGGTGCGTTGCCTGCCCTGCTGGCAGTCGACCTCAACCTAATCGGTCGGGGGCGTGACTTTGTTCGGCTCGTAATGAGCGGAGTCTTCCGGCTGCGGATCACTGCCATCTGCAATACGACTGACCGATAAGCTAATGGTAGTCTTGCCGGCTTCACCGGAAACCATAATGTTGGCTTCCATGTCGGCCTGGCTGGCCGAAAGATTGATCAGTTTGCCCGAGCTCTGCGGACTTTCCACCTTCCAGCCCGATGACTTCAATTCGTCAAGGTAATACCGGCTAACCTTCTCTACGGAATCCTTGGAGGCTAACATAAGAAATTTCGATCTTTCGCTGTCCGAGCCGCCATCGGCTGAAACCGAGCCGGTAGTCGTGGAATTAGGATAGAGGGGCAGTGGAAATCCTTTGGGAATCGATCCCGGTCCTTCCGAGAATGTATGGGTTATTCCGCCGGACTTAAATGAAACTTCGCCGTTATCCGAGCTACAAGCTGTGCAAAGGGTGGCTACCAGGAGCATGGTCGCAGCCGTGTTAATTAAGTTGTGAGGTCTAAGCATCTTCTTTTTGTTTCCGTTCACGCTGCGAGAATTGGGACGATTGCGGGTAGTTTACGTTCAAGGATGGCAATATTGTATTGTGAACCCGACATTTTGGTGTGGACTTGATGCGGCACCCGTTTCTCCTTTTACTAATTGTTGCGATTTTGCTGGCCGCAAGTAGCTTGAGTCGGGCTCATTGCCAAGGACAAAACCTGCATCTCAATAGCCATCAAGATAACGCCGGGCGCCAGTGGGGACCATTGCAATTCCTCGGTCCCGATACGCTGGCTGACATCGCTACTTCGGTCGCCCCTTCGGTAGTCCACGTTGAGGTGATGCTCGACAGCGGCTCGGCCAGGCCGGCTATGAGAGGCAAGAAGCGCTCCTTTCCCGAAGGCAGAGAAGGCAGTAACTCTACACGCGGTACAGGCTCGGGAGTAGTCTTGAAACCAGATGGCATTATCTTGACCAGCAATCACGTCGTCGAGGGAGCCTACCGCATCAATGTCACGTTACAAGGCGGTCGCACCTACCTGGCTGAAATTGTCGGTGCCGATAAGTTTTCCGATCTGGCTGTCTTGAAGATTGACGCCAGAGATCTGCGCACAATTACTTTCGGAAGTACCGAACGTGTTCGTCCCGGTGACTGGGTGCTGGCGGTGGGCAGCCCGTTGGGCTTAGATCATTCGGTTACGCTCGGCATCGTGAGCGCTCTCAATCGAGAAGCAAAGGGATTGAATACGTTTGGAGCGCGGTCGGGAGCAGTTCGATTTATTCAGACCGATGCCGCCATCAATCCAGGAAACTCCGGCGGACCGCTTGTCAACTTAAAAGGTGAAGTGATCGGAATCAACACTTTCATTCACGGTAATGCCCAAAATATTGGATTTGCCATCCCCTGCGATCTCGCCAATGATGTATCCGAACGACTGATCAGGTTTCGTACAATCTCTCATCCGTTCATCGGCATTGTTATGGCAGATCTCAATGAGGGCTTACTTCAATCGGAAGGACTGCCGGCTGGTTCGAAAGGAGTGCTGGTGCGTTCGGTAATGCCTCGCAGTCCAGCCTTTCGAGCAGGAGTCTTCCCCGGTGATTTGATCCTTGAAGCTGACGAAAGGACAGTCGCGAGATCCGATGATGTCAGCGATGCGGTGCGAGCCCACAGCGTAGGCGAATCAGTTCATTTGAAAATTCTGCATGAAGGCAAGGACAAAACGATCAAGGTCCAGGTAGAACAGCTTCCCGATGACGCAGCAAATTAACGAACAAATTGCTCTACTCAATGATCGACAGCCGGAATCAGTCCTTCGCCGATCAGATTGATTGACAGGACTAAAGTCGATATCAACACTCCCGGAGTCAATGCGGCCCACCAATTGCCGCCGATCAAACTAACCTGCGCCGATGCCAGCATCCCGCCCCAGCTCGGCATGCTTGGACCTAGCCCCAGCCCAAGGAAGCTCAGTCCAGACTCCATCAAGACGGCGTCCGAAACGAGCAGTCCGGCTTCGACAATTAGTGGCGCTGCGGCATTCGGCAGTAAATGACAGGTCATCATTCTGATTGTGCCGGTACCGAGCGCCTGGGCGGCCAATATGTATTCCTGAGATTTAATCGCCAGCACCTGAGCGTGAGCGATGCGGGCGGCTTCGAGCCAGGCCGTGGCGCTGATCACGACGACAATGGCCAGGAGCGGAAGAAGTCCCTGACTGTAAGCGGTCACTCTCAGCGCGTTTAACACTACCGGCGGTAGCATGTGCGAAAGTTGGGGAGAAGAGACGAATGACTGCAAAGTTAGCACCAAAATCAGGGATGGCACTGCCAGCAGCCCATCGACCAAGCGCATCATTACAGCATCGACTGCACCGCCGGCGAAGGCGCTCAGCGTGCCCCAAACTGCCCCGAAGGTTACCGCCAATCCGGCCGTCAGGATGCCTACCGCCAGCGAGACTCTGGCCCCCCATAACGCCAACATCACGATATCGCGCCCGAGATAATCGGTTCCTAGTAAATGACCGGCGCCGCCGATTGGTATGTTGGCTGCTTGTAGGTCTACGTCCAGCGGCGACAATGGCAACACCGGCTGCGGTGATGCCAGCGGGGCTAAAACGGCCATGACCGCCAGCAGCGTCAACAACGTGATACCAATTGCAGTGCTGGGACCGCTTCGGAACTTTCGGCGAAAGCATTCAGTCCTGCTTCTTCTCATTCAGGCAGCTCCCACTCGCACTATAGATTGAGATAAGCCGCCGGATTCCATCTCCTCCTTCACTCTGGGATCGACCAGGCAATAGAGAATGTCAGCGATTAGATTTGAAACGATTACCACCGAGCCATAGATTACTATCAGACCCATCATGACAGGATAATTGCGGCCGAACGTGGCTTCCACTGCCAATCTGCCCAGTCCGGAGATTCCGAAGACCGTCTCGATCAGGACAGCGCCGCCAAACAGCGCTGGCAAGGCCAGCCCCAGCAGGGCGATCACCGGTATCAGGCTATTTCTCAGAACATGCCGAAACAAGACTGCCGGTTGGCTGAGCCCCTTGCTGCGGGCTACCAATACGTAGTCGCGACCGGCTTGCTCGAGTACCATTGCGCGCACAAAAAGCGCCACTTTTGCCGACTTTCGGCTGGACAGCAAAAGAGCCGGCAAGACGACGTGCTGCATCAGCGAGAATAATGTTGTGGAACGACCGGGGTCATGCATTCCCAGGATCGGCCAGCCCGGTAGCCAAGCTTGAACGGCACTGATCGCCAGAAAGGCCAGCCAGAAGCTGGGAGCGCAATAGAAAAACAAAACGACTGGCAACAATAGATGTGAGAGAGCGCGCCAGCGCGTACTGGCTGCAAACGCCAAGGCAAGTCCAACACTGATGCCGACGCCAAATGAGAAAAGCAGCGAGACAAAGACAAGCAAGAATGTATTGCCGAGACGCTCGTTAATGACTTCCAGCACTGGCCGTCCATCGCGATACGATCTGCCAAGCTCGCCTGCTCCCCACCAGCCCGATACCCATGTCAAATATTGTTTCGGCAGCGGCTGGTCGAGACCCATCTGTTGCCGAAGCAATTGAACCTGCTGAGAGCTTAAATCCTTCTCGGAACTACCAAGTAAAACATCAACCGGGTCACCAGGAATAGCCTTCATGAGCAGGAAGGCCAATATCGATACGAAGAACAAGAGTGGAACGGCACTCAGACTACGTTTTAATACAATTGCCAGCATTGTGAAATCGAGTCCAAGATTGCCATCAGCCAGCATTAATCATATCGGAGACGTTCAAGGATGGTCATATCCAGTTGCGTTTCGTTGACAAAGGAAGAGCTCACCGAATACGATTAATCTTCGTACTTGCAAAGTTCGGCGGCATAGCCAAGTGGTAAGGCAGAGGTCTGCAAAACCTTTATCCCCCAGTTCGAATCTGGGTGCCGCCTTTGTTTCATTGCAAGTCCAGTTGACAATTAGCGCTGCGGGTTGGCCGAGAGCCCGCAGGCGCGCTAAAATGTTCAACTCTGAGGACGGTTGGCGCAGTTGGTAGCGCACCACTTTGACATAGTGGGGGTCACTGGTTCGAATCCAGTACCGTCCAATTTTTTTTCAAGCCCAGTGAGAGTCCGAATGGACTCCCCAGGTAATAATTGTCAACATCTCGGGGAATAAGTGATGTTGATGATAGCTGTGCCTGGGAGCGAAGAATTTGAGCAACGACGAGCGCTCAAGTTGGTGGTCGGGAATCAGGGGCTGGCTGAGAGACTTACCTAACCGGTCGCTTGCCATCTGCCTGGGCGTGGCATTGTTTGCCTCAGCCGTGCTGACCTTTAAGACCCCGTTGCTTTATCCGCTGCTGGCTCTGCATGACTTGCATCTGCAGGACCAATTCTTTAACTGGCGCGATGCCCTCTCAATTTACCGTCCGTCCGCAGTCAGACCAGACAGCGACCTGGTCGTGATCAGCGTCGACAATGATTCGGCACGCCGGTTGGGAATGCCTTTGCCCTGGTCAAGGCAGATGTATGCGCTGCTTTTAAGAAAGCTGCGCGACGCAGGCGCTAAAGTAATCGCTTTCGACCTCTTGTTCGACAGCAAGTCTCCGGCATACAGTTCTGGCAAGGCCGAGCTCTCCTCGCGCTTGAAAGCGCTCCTTTCGGCCGATGAAGCAAAGAACTGGACAGAATCACCGGAAGGAGATGATTTGTCCTTGGCTCGAGAACTAAGGCAGTCCAAGAATGTCGTTCTGGCAAATCACGTCGATGTGAGCTTCAATCTGGTAAACGGTCGCGGCCAATTTGCCTATCATCTTCCCTATCAGCTGTTCGTCCTGGCGCTCGGCAGTGAAGAAGGGGCGATTGGTAACGTTGACGTAGAACCTGATGATGATGGCGTCGTGCGTAGAGCATCCCTGGTTTTTGACAACTTTCGGCTGCTACCGAGCTTCTACCGCTCCTTTGGACTGAGAGTCTGCGAGCGTTTTCAACAGCAACCGGCCAAACTGGATGACCGAAAAACGCTTAAGCTCGGCAATAAACAGCTTCCACATAGCGCACGCATCAATTATCTCGGGCAGACCGGAACTGTAAACTCGATTGAATTCTGGCGTGCATTCGATTGGGAAAGACATTTCAGTTCCAATCCCTTTGCCAACAAGATAGTCTTAGTCGGCTACCAGGATATTCCTGATACTTCCGACGAGCCGAACCCAGAACCAGCTGTCGTTCAAAGGCCGTCCGCATTGCCGGCAAATAGTTTCTTGACGCCGACGGCCGGCTTCTCCAGGCCGATGTCCGGAGTCGAACTGCAAGCCAATATTGTCGCGAACATCTTGAATAACCGCTTCCTAAGAGAACCCGATCTCTTTGAGCAAATTCTGATGGCGTTTTTCGCAGCGCTGCTTACTGCTCGCTTGTTAGAGCGTTTGCGCGGTCGTCCGTGGTCGATGTTGGCCGCGATGGCTCTCCTTTCCATATTCTGGTTGGTGGGCTCCTTCATCTGCTTTTGCTTGTTCGAGTGTGTGATACCAGTGCTGGTACCGGTTTTCGGAGTCGCTTTGCCAGCTTGGTTTTTGGTGCTGACTGATCAAAATCTATTTTTCACCCGCGAAAGAAAGAAACATACGAAAATCTTCAAATACCTGGCTCCAAAGGAGCTGGCTCAGGAGATCGATCGCCGCCGATTGGACGAGCTCAAGTTGGAAGGAAAGACAGCGCTGGTAACGACTTTCTGCTGCCAGATTCAGGATTTTGTAGCGCTTACAGAGCAGAAGACACCGGAAGCGGCGATCGGAATGCTCAACGAATGCATATCCGAAATGATCGCTGCCGTCTATCAACACAACGGCTTGGTAAACAGGATCTCCAACTATGGTGTCATGGCTGTTTGGGGAGCACCGTTGCCGATGCCGGAAGAATCGCAGTGCAGGCTGGCTGCGAGCTGCTCGCTTGCCATCCAGGAGAAGCTGTCCGGTATAAGCCAAGCCTGGCAGAAAGAAGGACGGATCAACTCGGCGCAGTCACTGGTTTGCTTTTTGGGAATCTCCACCGGCGAAGCAGCTTGCGGTCGAATCGGCTCAGAATCTCACACTGAGTACAGTGTTGTCAGCAGGAGCGTAGATCTCTCCTCCCTGCTGGAGACGTTGAATCGTACCTATGGCACGAAATGCCTGACGTCGGAGCGCACCGCGCAGCGCCTGGCCGAACATTACGAAACTCGCGAATTGGACAAGCTGAAGACTGTCAGTAACGACAAGCCACAATACATTTACGAGTTGCAATGCCAGAAAGGCAAGCTGCCAGGCACGATGGACGAGGCATTTGCTCTCTACAAGCAAGGCTTGGCTGCGCTCGAAGAACGAAACTTCGTCGAAGCAGAACGACTGTTCTCGACGATCATCGGTCGCCTGGCTCCAAACGACCGTCCCGCCGCAATCATGCTCGAGCGCTGCCGGCAATACCTGCGCCAACCTCCGTCGCCAGACTGGGACGGCGCTATCCTCATAGCCGATTTTATTTAGGTTTCGTGCGGAGGGTGAACGCAGTGAGCCCGGTTTGCATTCGAAGTATAGCGAAGCGAAGGATTCCGACTGAGGAATCCGCAGCGAAGCGTCTATACGCACGGCAGAGCTATGTTGCGACAATTTCGGCGTAATGCAGATCTCTGCCGTGCTTCAGCAGAATCTCCGACTGAGGAATCCGCAGCGAAGCGTCTATACGTGCGGAGGGTGAACGCAGTGAGCCCGGAGCACTTATTTATGGATCCGGCGGCTCATCTCCACCGATCATTACCCAAAACTGGCGCTGAATGTCCCAGACTCCTTCGCTCTTCCAGTTTTTCAAAAATACTTTGGCGGTCCACAGGCCTTCGCGGTTGAGTGTAATCTCGGGCTGCAATATGTAATGGCCTTTAAAGAGATCGTTGGGATCGTTGGCGTTGAACTCTTTGCTGAAAACTTCTCGGCCGTCTGGATCTTCGAGCACCACCAAGCCCTTGTATTGCCGGCGCTCAAATGGTGTACCGAAGCCGATGATCCACGTGCAATTCATGGCGAGCGGTAAGCTCTTGCCGACAAACAGATCGAACAATCCGCGGGAATCAACGCGTCCATCCTCACCATGTTCTGCCTTATCGCAAAAGAGGATGTAGCCGCTGTGCAGATACTTCATAAACTCCTCCCACGCAGAGTTTTATCCGGTGCAAGTAAAAAACCAACTGCCATGATTCTACGTTCTTGACAGTTGGTTTTGCAGAACAGGCAGCAAGCCTGTGTCCGGAATGGCCGCTTTCCGGAATTTCGCCAGCGTATAACGCTGGATTGCTATTTTTCCTTCTTGTTGTGGATCACTGCTTCGGCAATGCTGCTTGGAACTTCTTCGTAATGGGCGAATTCCATGACGAACGTACCTTGCCCGCGGGTCTTGTTGCGAATGTCGGTTGCATAGCCGAACATCTCGGAAAGCGGAACCTGCGCCTTCACCTTTGAGAGGTGATCGGCTGTTTCCATCCCTTCGACTCGACCCCGGCGGCTCGAGAGATCGCCGATGACATCGCCCATGTAATCTTCCGGTACTTCC
This sequence comes from Candidatus Obscuribacterales bacterium, assembly GCA_020050835.1. Taxonomy (GTDB): domain Bacteria; phylum Cyanobacteriota; class Vampirovibrionia; order Obscuribacterales; family Obscuribacteraceae; genus JAGVKB01. The sequence goes on from JAGVKB010000113.1 coordinate 110,040, forward strand.
ACTTCCACCTTCATTACCGGCTCGAGCAGGATCGGCTTGGCCTTCATAAAGCCTTCCTTGAAGCCGATGGATGCAGCGGTTTTGAAAGCTATTTCGGACGAGTCCACTTCGTGATAAGAACCGAATACCAGCGTTGCTCTGACGTCGATTACCGGATAACCGGCCATCACACCACCAACCATCGCTTCCTTTATGCCGTTTTCGCAAGCTGGAATATATTCTTTGGGAATTACGCCGCCGACGATCTTGTTGACGAATTCGAAGCCTGTGCCTGCTGGCAGCGGCTCGAGTTCGAGCACAACGTGACCGTACTGACCCCGTCCACCGGATTGCTTGATGAACTTGGATTCTTGCTTGACACGTCCTTTGATCGTCTCCCGGTAAGCAACTTGTGGCTTGCCGACATTTGCTTCCACTTTGAACTCGCGCAGAAGCCGGTCGACGATAATTTCCAAGTGCAGTTCGCCCATTCCAGCGATGATGGTCTGGCCAGTTTCGTGGTCGACGCGCACCTTGAAGGTCGGATCTTCTTCAGCCAGCCTGGCCAAAGAGGTTCCAAGCCGGTCGGAATCAGCTTTCGTTTTCGGCTCGATCGCCACCGAGATAACCGGATCCGGAAACTTCATCGATTCCAGGATAATCGGCGCCGCATCATCACAAAGCGTATCGCCTGTTGTCGTATCTTTCAGACCGACAGCGGCCACAATGTCTCCAGCAAACGCTTCATGCACATCGGTGCGCTGGTCGGCCTGCAACTTGACCAGTCGGCTTATGCGCTCCCGCTTACCTTTGGTGCTGTTGAGCACGTAAGAGCCGGCAGCCAGCCTTCCGCTGTAAACCCGCAAGAACGTCAGCTTGCCGACGAACGGATCGGTCATTACTTTAAAGGCAAGAATCGACAATGGCTCGTCATCATCACAGCGACGGATTCCTTCTTGACCATCAGGCAAAATCCCCTTGATCGAGGTTTTGTCGATCGGCGACGGCAGGTAATCAACGATTGCATCGAGCATCAATTGAACGCCTTTATTCTTAAAGGCCGAGCCGCAAAGGATCGGAATGATCAAGTTATGACAGACCGCTCTTCTCAAAGCTGCTTGCAATTCTTCGACGGTGATCTTCTCACCTTCGAGATACTTCGCCATCAAATCATCGTCGGTCTCGACGATCGCGTCCTCAAGCTGCTTGCGATACATTTCAGCCTGTTCGGAGTACTCGCTGGGAATCGAGACTTCCCGAATATTGCGCCCGAGCGGATCGTCTTCTTCATAAAAGTAGGCCTTGCCTGGCAACAGATCGATTACGCCGGTGAAGTTGCCTTCAGCGCCGATCGGCAATTGAATCGGATGGGCATTGGCCCAGGTATGATGCATGCCCGGCAGCTGCTCTTTGACCTGCTTGACCACTCGGAAGAAATCTGCGCCGTTGCGGTCCATCTTGTTGACCAGGACCATTCTCGGCACTTCATAGCGATTGGCTTGCTTCCAGACCGTACCGGTCTGCGGCTGCACGCCTGCGACTGCGCAAAGAACGATTACGACGCCGTCCAACACACGCATCGAGCGCTCAACTTCGACCGTGAAGTCGACGTGCCCGGGTGTGTCGATCAAGTTGATGTGCTTACCTTTCCATTGACTGGAGATCGCCGCGGCGGTAATGGTGATGCCGCGCTCCTTCTCCTGTTCCATCCAGTCGGTGACCGAGGTTCCTTCGTGGACCTCGCCCATCCGGTGAATCAAACCGGAATAAAAGAGGATACGCTCTGTAGTCGTCGTCTTACCGGCGTCTATGTGGGCGGCAATGCCCATGTTGCGAATGTCATGTAGGCTAACGGTCCTAGTCACTGTAGGTTTCCTATCTGAGGGGTGCCTGTCGGTTGAATTCGGCTTTTCGCCGCTCACTTTTTCTTTGTCGTCGGTGGTGGTTGCTGAAACAGTCACGAGGGTCTCCAGATGGCGAAGTTTTCAGGATGAAAAGTAGCACGAGATCGGCTAACTAATGGCGTGCAATAGTAGGAAAAATGACAAATTGAGAAGAAACTTCAAACTTGTCATATGTCCCCAGTCGATAATGTGCCCAGTGGAAGAGATAATTCGCCGGGTAAATTTATCCGACTCGACTGGATTTAACCCGCGGCAGGCCAGTTTTGCTGTCTAGCGGGCTGGCAGCTGGCTTCTCAGCTCCCAGATGACTGCTGTAGGCAGCGGCAGGCGTTGCCCACAGCTGCCTGCAAACAGATCAATGCTTCCTAATAGCGGTAATGAGCGAAGGCTTTGTTGGCTTCAGCCATCTTGTGCGTTTCATCCCGCTTGCGAACCGAGGCACCGGTGCCAGCGGACGCATCGATCAGCTCGGCCGAAAGCCGCTCGGCAAATGTTCTACCGGCTCTCTTTCTGCTGTTGGTGATTATCCAGGCTGTAGCCAGCGCCACACCACGTTGCTGTTTGACTTCGACCGGCACCTGATAGGTGGAGCCGCCGACACGGCGCGCTTTCACTTCAACAAGCGGCGTCACATTCTTAACGGCCTTGTTGAAAATGTCCATCGGCTCCTGCTTGGATCGCTCTTTTACCAGTTGCAGCGCATCGTAAAGAAGGCACTGCGCAGTGCTCTTCTTACCGCGCTGCATCATCCGGTGCACGAAGCGCTGGACTAGCTGGCTGTTATGGACCGGATCGGCCGGTGGAACTCTTTTGGCAATAATTGCTCTTCTTGGCATGGATACTCAACCTTACTTTTTAGCCGGGGCCGCTTTGGGCCTCTTAGCGCCGTACTTGGAACGTGATTGCATGCGGTCCTTGACACCGGCGGTGTCAAGAGCTCCGCGCACTATGTGATAGCGAACACCGGGAAGATCCTTCACCCGACCGCCGCGAACCAGCACGACAGAGTGCTCCTGAAGGTTGTGGCCGACTCCTGGAATGTACGCAGTAATTTCAATGCCGTTGGTCAGACGAACCCGGGCGATCTTTCTGAGGGCCGAGTTGGGCTTCTTAGGCGTGGTGGTCTTGACCTGAGTGCAGACCCCGCGCCGCTGCGGGCAGCTCTTCAATGCCGGTGACTTGGTCTTGTAAGTCACTTTCTGGCGCTCGCGGCGAATCATTTGATTGATGGTTGGCACCGATTAGCTCCTGAGATCGAATAGTTAAAATGTGACGAATTTGGGATTTTATCTGTTTGGCGCCCGCACTGTCAACGTGCGAGAGAGGCCGGGGGCGAGCACCCCAAGCAGATTATCAAAATAGCAGATCGGACTGGCATCTGGCTGGAGTTTTTGTAATTACTTCATATTGAATGGAGTAAATGTACGTAATGTCACTCGTAGCGCGGGCGCTCCTTAAAAATGCGCGGAAGGTTGACAGCCGGATTTGGCAGCGAAGGCAGACCCAACTGTCTGTCCAGCTTTAGCTTGCTTGCATTCTTAGCCCTCACCCAGTGCTCTCTGGCCAGAAAGCAGAATTCACCGACCCGGGTCATTTCGTGTGCCGTCAGGATTTGGGCGAGATTTCCTTGATAGTCGAATGCCTTCACAGAAACTCGGCCGGGATCTCCCATTTTCTTTAGCTCAGCGATGCAATAGCCGACCATGTCGTGGGCAAGGTCGGCCCAGCCGGGATGAATTGCCAATTCCAGATGGTAGTCGCCCGGCTCATGGGCATAAACCTTAGCAGCGCAGGTCAACACTCGCCGCTCGACATCTTCGGCGATCACATACCAGCCTAGCTTTCGCATTACTCGTCGGCGAAGAGCTTCGGAACGCTCGAGACGAAACTCAGAGACGGCAAAATCCTCGGCACAATAGTTCATGACAAGACGAATGTCCGCTGGTAGCGCCTCTTGATGCAGTTGAAAAAGCATCTGGCGGTCGGATGGCTGAGCGAGACGGAACTTTTGGCGCTGCGGTTCAGTTGGCAAGTCCGGCTCCGGCTCGAACTCAAGTTCGTAGTGTGTAACTTTGGCACAACGGCGGAAACCGCAAGATCCATAGAGTTGCAGCCCGGCCGAATTGAGATCCGAAACCTCGGTTATAAAGTGGCTGGCACCCTGGCTGCCGAAGAGCGCAAAGGCATATCGCAAGAGCTCTTGGGCGATGCCGCGTCCACGGTGGTGAGGGTGAACGATCAGATGATCGATCTGCCAACAAAGCTTTGTCTTGCCGATACTACGCAGAACAATGATGCCCAGTAAGACTCCATCTTCTTTGGCGACATAAACGGAAGGAGCGATATGCAACTGGCAGGGCAGCCAATGTTGCCAAAAAGCCAGTCCGCGAAAGAAGAGCGCTCGCGAGCTACAGTCATGTTCTACCGGTGTAGGCTCCGGATCGAAACGCAAGAGCGCCCTGGCCTGAGCATAATCGGTCGCGAAAAGCGGCTCGATCTTGATGAGGGATCTCTCCCCTGGCTTGAATGGATGGTCTTCGCGGCGCAACGTTGGCTCCCTGGAATGCTCGCTGGCAGGATGAGCTGCGTGGGCGACGGTAGAATTGCCCTTTACAATTTTAGATCATACACGCGCACACGGGATATAGTGCAGCTTCACTGCCGGACTGACTCTGCGACTACAATAATACGAACGGGAAGAGCTCTCAATTGAATTGGACCGATGGCTAAAGCACCGAAGAAGAAAGAGACTGCGGAAAAGGAGAAGCCGGCGATTAAAGTGATCGCTGAAAACCGGCGCGCCAGACATAATTACGAGCTCCTGGAGTTTTTCGAGGCGGGGATCGAGCTGGCCGGAACGGAAGTAAAGTCGATGCGGCAGGGAAAGGCGAACCTGCAAGACAGCTTCGCTCGCATCGACAACGGCGAGCTGTGGTTGTTCAACTGTCATGTTTCGCCTTACGATCATGGCAATCGCTTCAATCATGACCCAATTCGCAAACGCAGACTGCTCATGCATCGGCGTGAGATCTCCAAGATCAAGGCACGCATGCAAGAAAAGGGATTAACTCTGGTTCCGCTGAAGCTGTTTTTCAAGCGAAACTGGGTTAAAGTTGATTTGGCTCTGGCGCGCGGAAAGCATCTCTACGACAAAAGAGAGTCGATTGCAAAGCGCGAGACCAAGCGGCAACTCGATCGGTTGGTCAAGAACGTTAGATAACCTATAAGGTCGAGGGTTGAATGGTGCTGAAGTCGTGCATTGTCTTTACCGGCTCCTTGGTAATAGCTCTGTGTATCGCTTGTATATCCCCGGCATTCGCGGCCTCACCGCTGGCGGTGATCAAGAGCGAAAAGAGCGGTGCTGCCTACCATGAGCAACATCTGGGAAATTGGGACGAAGACTGGAATTCCTTTAAACAGACGCTGGAATCAGCCAATGTCCGTTATGAGCTTCTGGCAGACGGTGATTTCGCTTCCGGAAAGCCGAAGCTGGCCGGCTATAAGGTAGTAATTGTTCCAATGCTATTGGACCTGCCGCCGGAGCTGGTGTTTGCTTTAAATGAATACACCAAGGGCGGTGGCAGGCTGTTGATCACAGACGGCGGTGGCATGCCCAGTCAGGCGGCCCAGGCGGTTATATCGCAATCCGGTGTCGAGGTAGTAAAGCATAGCTCCATGACTGAAGGCGATAGCTTGGTCTGGCAACGCGATCCGCTTCCGATCAAGCAGGAGTTTGCAATCGGTACAATCTTTGCTGACGTAACGCTGCGACCAGGGGCCACTGCCTCGGCGAAATGGACTGATCCCAGCGGCAAGGAGGTCGGAGCGGCCGTCGTCAAGCAAAAGGACTCAATTTACTTCGGATGGGCTCCCGGTTTGCAAGGCGAGATCTCCACCAACGCCTCCTTGCTCTCCACCGCTCTGGAGGAGCTCTCTCCCGGCGTGACTCAGCAAGCCGCCGTGCAGATTAGCTTCGCTGATTATCAAACTATTCAACAGGATCTCGAGGTGCTGACAAAGCAAACTGACGAGGCGATCAAAACAGCTAAACAGGCAGACCTTGCTGTGCCATTCAAGGTAATTCAACAGAACTATGACTCAGGCGTCGCCCACGTCAAATCTTTCAATTCCGCTTATCACAACCGGCAGTTCTATCAGGCCGATGAAGAGTTGAAGCAAGCTCGGCACGATTTTGCGATGGCATTCGCTCAATCGATGCCGGTGCGACCGGTGGAAGGAAGATGCGTCTGGCTCGACCGAGGCACAATTGTCTCTACCAAGAATCCTGCTGGGATGGCGGACTTGTTTGACAAACTCAAGAAAGCCGGCGTTAATACCGTCTACTTCGAGACGAACAATGCCGGATTTGCAATGTTCCCCAGCAAGCTTACCCTGCAGAACCCAGACACGCTCGGTTGGGATCCGCTGGCAGTGGCAGTAAAGGAGGCTCACAAGCGAGGAATGGAGCTGCATTCCTGGTTGTGGATCTTTGCAGTTGGCAATATCAAGCACAATCCGATCATCGGGCGCGATCCTGATTATCCCGGTCCAGTTCTGTCCACTCATGATTACACATGGGCGCTGGCATCGGTCAACGGCTCGTTTCTGCCACCACATCAACCGGAGTTCTGGCTCGATCCGGCTAATCCGGAAGCCAAACAGTATTGCAAAGATCTGATCATGGAAGTGGTTCAGAACTACAACGTTGATGGTATTCAATACGACTATATTCGTTACCCGTTCAACGGCAAAGGCACCGAGATGGGCTATGACTGGGTTGGTCGCACGCGATTTGAGAAGCAAACCGGACTTTCGCTCGATAAGCTCGACGATACCACCAGACAACTTTGGCAAGCCTGGAAGATTCAACAAGTTAGTGACTTCGTAAGAGATGTTTCGACTACGCTCAAGCGTATGAAACCGGGCTTCCGGATCTCGGCGGCGGTCTACGCGCTTCCGGTTAGATGGCGTTTGAGCGCAATCCAGCAGGAATGGGAGACCTGGGTGGCAAACGGCTGGATCGACACCGTCAATCCGATGACTTATGTCACCACCCCTGGTGACTTGCAGATCAAAGCTGGTTCAGTCCGGGAAGCGTCCGCGGACAAATCGCTGGTGTTTCCCGGTTTGTCCATTCGGCAGCTGGATACGGCCGGACTGGTAGAGCAGCTGGATGCCTCGCGCGCAATCGGCACTTTGGGCACCACCATGTTTGCAGTTGCGCATCTGGACGACAGCAAGCTCGGTTTGCTCAAGATCGGTCCGTACCGCAGGCAAGCTCTGATGACTCCGCAATCTAATCCGATGCGGGCAGGCCGAATCTTGATCGATGATTTTGCGGCGCTCGTCAATCGTTATCTGCAAGATCCGCAAAAGCATATTCTTTCGGACCAAGCCAGTACCAATGACATAATCTCCCAGATCATGTCCATTCAGAGAGACCTGCATCGGCTGAAAGATGATTCTTCAGCCACCGAGATTGATACGGTCGAGAAGGCGGTTGCCGGATTGCACAACACTGTAAAGGATTGGCTGCGTCTGGAGGCCTTTATAGAACGCGGTTTCCGAGCGCAGTACATCGCGAATTACCTGAGCCAGCTCGAAGCAGTGCTTTCGTATGCAGCGCAGAAGGCCAGAGTCCAGGAGCAGATGCTGGCCGGCGAAGCAATGCCATCAGCGGACGCGCCAGCGGCTACTTCCCTTGCACAGGTTCGCAAATAACGACTGACTCGAATTAGATATCCAAAACGTATCGACTGGATATCGTTTGTACCCGCATTGAATGTACAACCAGACCTTTATCGGCTTTTCTCAAGTCTAGGTTTGATTCTTTAGAAAACTTCTGGCGATGCTGGTCATGCTTGCCTGTTTAAAAGCCAATCAGCGAGTCGTTTACTTCGAAACAAGTGAGCCCCGGTCGAAACCGAGGCTCTTGTTCAAAAGGAGGTGGCTACGTTTACAGCTGGACTAGAAGCTAGATCCGGAGGACCAGTCACTAGTTACCGGCGGTGTCGGAGCAACCGTAACTTCCGCCTGCGGTTGAACGACCGGGGTGTAAGTTGGTTGTTGCGGTACTACCGGTACTGCCGGAGCTTGCTGCATCGCTTGTTGCAGAGCTGTCTTGAGATGATCGTCGAGCAGTCCTGCCTTCTCGCGAAGAAGGAACTCGATGTAATCACCGCGGCTCATACGGGAAGCCGCAACTTGCTCATCCAAAAGGCGGTGGGCCATCGGTGTCACGCAGACTGCGGTCGTCGTACCTCTATTCTTTCCGAAGAAGTACGACTTGGCGCCACCTTTCGGTCCTGTCTGCTTGGCAGCAGCAGGCAGCCGGAGCGGTGCCTGACCGGCACGCTCGCGGATGAGCATTTCTACATAATCACCATTCGAGACGGAAGCGGCTGCAGCTTGCTCTTTGAGCAACTGGCGACCAAGCGCGGTCAAGTTGAACGAGACCGAGCCGGACTCTTTGCCAGGGAAGCGCGAGCGACGCGGCGAAGTAGTCTTCGTGGTGGTATTGGTTGGAACCGTTGTATTCATTTAGCTTTCGGCAGCAACTAATTACCTGGCCTTTAGCCTCGGTTATTCTTTACTGCCTTTCCTCCTTTTCTAAAGAACGGGATCCTAACTGGTATTGCAAGACGGTCACTTGCTTTTAATTTCGATACCGGGCGCAATAAAATATCCAAGTAAATCGACTAGTTAGCCGCCGCCGACCCCATAGCCGAGTCTAGAAAAATTGCCTGGATCCATTCCAACGCAGGGTTCAGCCCACGCTCAGAATCCATGACAAGGAAACACAGTTTCCTTACCAAATCTCCTCTCTAATGTCGCTTATTAAGCTACTTTCTACAGGAGTGACCCTGGCAACCCTTTTCAAGGTCTTGATTATATAGCAATTCCTCAACATTTTTCAGTAGTCATGTATTACGTTCTTCTCATGCATGGCGGCTTTCAGGGCTCCTGACAGCAGGAAAATTGCGTGCATATCCGCACCAAGCCAAGACCTACAACTGTTATTTAGATAACACTCACGACCCGGTCTTAAAGTAGCTAAACGGCTCTAAACAATGCTTCTTCTCGATCGGCTGGCTATTTTATTCCTAAAATCCGGCGGCAACTACCCAAATATTGAAGGCCCAGGCTATCACTGAGCCCAGGGCTGCTCCCACCAGCACTTCAAATGGCGTATGCCCGAGAAATTCCATGATCCGTTCGGACGACAATCTGGGGTGCTCCGAAAAGAGCTCTTCCATCATTTGATTCAATACTTTTGCCTGCAATCCGACAGTACGTCGGACTCCGGCGGCGTCGTACATGACAATGAAAGCCAGGCAAAGGGCGATCGCAAACGAGACCGAATTGAATCCCTCGATTAATCCCACCGATACAGCCATTCCAACCGTGCAGCTGCTATGACTCGACGGCATGCCGCCGGTTTTGGCCATCATCCGCAAATCGAGCTTGCCGGTGCGGAAGAATTTGTTGACTATCTTGACGCTTTGGGCCAGCAGGCTGCAAAGGAGAGTGACCAAGATCACTTGCCAACCGCGGCCTGCTGCTTGGTCCGCATGGGTTGGCGCCTCGGTAACATTCGAAGCTAAAAGTAGAAGAGATTGAATCGTATGGTCCATCAGTGGGTAAGGACGCCTATCCGTTTTTTGGTAACTAGTTTGACCGATTGATTGCGTAGTCAAGTAATGCTTCGAGAACAGAAAGAGAATTCTGCTCCAAACTAGCACTTTGCAGAGCTTGCCTTCCCTCTAAATGCAACTGACGAAGTCTGGCTCGAGACTCTTCCACGCCGAATACGCGCACCCAGGTGGTCTTGCCGGACGCTTCGTCCTTGCCGGGCGTTTTGCCGAGCGTCTCCATCTCGCCGGTAACATCTAACAGGTCGTCGGCGATCTGAAACGCCAGACCAAGTATCTCTCCGAATCTGCCCAGGGCAGATAGCTGATTGGCATCAGCGGAGGCGAGTTTCGCCCCAGACCAGAGCGAGAACTTGATCAACGCTCCGGTCTTGCGCCGGTGCATTGATTCGAGCACGGCGGGGTCAACTCGATCGATCTGCATGTCGGCACGACCGGTGAGAGCCATATCCGATACCTGCCCACCGACCATGCCATGCGATCCGGTAGCCTTAACCAGCTCGCCGGTGACAGCAAGCAGAGCTTCTCTCTCTACCGCTTGAGGGGTGTGCGTGACGAGCACCTCCATCGCCAGGGCAAAGAGAGCATCCCCTGCCAAGATTGCCATCGCTTCGCCATACACCTTGTGATTGGTTGGTCTGCCGCGCCGAAAATCATCATTGTCCATCGCCGGCAAATCGTCATGAATCAGGCTGAAAGCATGCACAAATTCAATCGCGCAAGCGCAAGCGATCGCCTTCTGGCGTGCTTCGTCGCCGCCGACCGCCTCGGCGGCGGCGAGGCACAAGAGAGCTCTCAAGCGCTTGCCGCCCGAAAGCACTGAATATCTCATCGACTCCCATAAGTCTGGCGGATCGTTATTCGATAGATATTCAATCAATTGGTCTTCGACCAGGGCACGCCTGCTCGCGAAAAATTCGCTGAAATTCAATTTCGTGATGGCGACCATTTCCTGTCTGTTGCAAGGACCAGTCAATTCGACCAATAGCAATCGCGCAAGCCAATCATTATCGACCAATTAACGGTCAGATGCATAAAGCCCGAAAAATTCCTAATGATCGATCTTAGTCTTGAAGTGATCGAAAGCAGCTTTGCCCAGTTTGGCAGCCCACAGCCCCCAGGACAAAAATCGTCTCTCCTTCTGCAAAACCATCATTACAGCCGCGCTCGCATACTGAACTAGAAGTTTGTTCATCTTGTTGGGATCGGGTGCCGGCTGCCTCTGCATCCGTTCGCCGACCGTACTCAATCTCGCTCTCAGAGCCGTCATCTCGAACAAGAGATCATCCCTGGCCCGGTCTGCCAGCAACTCTTGTTGCGCCAGAGACTGCTGCAAATCATGCCGCTTAAAAAACAAAGCAAAGCAGAGCGCGCTGACAGCAAGCATGATCAAACTGAGCACTATCTTTGCTCGGTCGATCATGTGCTCGGTTAGAAAGATGACTGCCAGCAAGATCAACCCAAAGACGAGCGGAATAGCCAGAACTGAGTAACCACCTTTCTTGCTTTTCGGATCTTGTTTGCTTTGTGTAAGGGTTGCTTCTTCCACGGAAGTGCCCTACTTCAAAAGCTGGCGTGCAATCAAAAGTCGTTGAATCTGATTGGTTCCTTCGTAGATTGGACCAGCTTTCGCATCGCGAAAGATCCGCTCCAAAAGAAGATTAGGGTCTGTTCCCCCGGGCCCGACGATTGAAATCGCTTCGGTCGCCACCTGCATTGCAACGTCCGAAGCCTGCACTTTTGCCATCGCAGCAAGTGTAACGTCACCTTCCCCGCGGTCGACTGCCTGCGCCGCGGCGACAGTCAAGGCGCGCGCCGATTCAACCAAGGTACCGAGTTCGCCGACAAGCATAGCTAGTCCGTTTAAATGCTGATCGATCAGACCGCTCTTAAATGCTTCTCGCAGATGGAGGCAGATACCATCGAGCGCGCCCTGGGCCCATCCTACACACTGAGCGGCGATCGTCACGCGTCCCTTCGCCAGGCTTGAAAGAGCGACCTTTCTACCCTGTCCGGGCGGTCCCAGTAGATTAGCCTTGGGCACGAGACAATCGGATAGAACAATTTCGCAGGTAGCATATCCTCGCATTCCCAACATGTCAAACTTTTGCCCAATTTCAAACCCGGAAAATCCGCGTTCGACTATAAATGCCGTAATTGATTTCGAACCAAGCGGATTGTCAGCTGGGCCAGCGCCCTCCAATTTAGCCATCACAATGAAATAATCGGCGGCACCGCCGCTGGTGATAAATACTTTTGTGCCGTTCAAAACATAAGTGTCGTCAACAAGCTTCGCTGTCGTTTTCAGTGCGGCAGTATCGGAACCTGCGCCCGGCTCGGTCAGCCCGAACGCAGCCAGATATTTGCCGCTTGAGGAAGGAATCAGATACTTCTGCTTCTGCTCTTCCGTTCCGAAACGATAAATCGGCTCCTGACAGAGGAGGTGAACCCCCAGCGAACTCATGATTGGAACACAACGCCTGCCGAACTCTTCATTTACCAGACAGAAGCTAACATAATCGCCTGCCGCTCCGCCGTAGGTATCGGGAAACGGCAATGATCCGAATCCTTCTTGGCAGGCCCTTTCAAAGAGATCTCGCCGGAAGCTATTTTCGGTATCAGCCTTGATAATTTCGGCCAGCGGTATGGCTGCTGCGAAAGCGCGCGCTTTCGCTTGCCAGCCGAGCTGTTGCTCGCTATATATGGAAGAACTCTGGTTCAGATTTGGCGGTGATACTTCCGTACTGATCATTAGTTGCAAGGCCCCATGTCAAATTCACCATTCGTAGATCTGCCGATTACAACTACACTTAGCAGAGATCCTTGAATATAGTAGCTTATTGTATCTGGGTTATTTCGTGCGTGACGACCTGCTCGTCAAGTTTCAAAGAGACAGACAGGAGCCAAAATGTCGACTCTCCCGCCGGCAGACGAAGCCTTGAAAAAGGCTGACCAAAAAGCTGTCAAGTGCGAACCGGTGCTCGTCAAACCGCCGGTTCTGAAAAAAGGAGCGACGGTGGCAATCATCGCTCCGTCCACGCCGCCGTTCGAGCCGGGAGATATCGAGTTTACTTACAAATGGCTTACTAAACTGGGCCTTAAGTACAAGGTAGGCAAGCACGTTTTCGACCGCTGGGGTGATTGCGCAGGCTCAGACCAAAACCGCCTGGAGGACTTTCACCACGCCTGGTCGGACCCGGAGGTGGATGCCATTTTGCCGATTCGAGGCGGCAATGGGTCTGTCCGATTACTACCCGCTCTGGATTTCGACCTAATTGCCAGGAGTCCTAAAATCTTCATGGGCTACAGCGACATAACCGGACTGCTCATCCCGATTCACCAGAGAACCGGACTGGTTACCTTTCACGGACCGGCCTGCTCTTTCTATAAGAGCGGATACACCCACCACTACTTCCAGAAATCCTTGATGCAAACCAAGCCTGTCGGTTACGTCACCGACCCAGATCCGAAGGAGCCCTGGAAGCCTGAGTACCCTTCGACCAGATTGGTGATTGCCGAGGGCAAGGCGCGCGGTCGGCTGATTGGTGGTTGCATGACGCTGATTCGCCAGCTCAACGGCACTCCATTCGAGATTCAAACCGCCGGCCGGATAGTCTTTCTGGAAGATGTTCAGGAGGAGCCGCACAACATCGATCGCATGCTCACCCAGCTGCTATTGGCCGGCAAGCTCAAGGATGCCGCCGGAATAGTAGTCGGTGAATGCGTAAAATGCCGGCCTGGTGACAGTGGTCGCAATGCGTTGGCATTGAGCTACAGCCTCGAGCATGTCCTCAGAGACAGGCTAGGCGGTCTGGGCATTCCAGTCGTATACGGACTGAGATTTGGTCACGGTGCCGAGCAGTTTACGTTGCCACTAGGGGTGATGGCTCATCTCGATGCTTCTGCGCAGGGTGTACGGCTCAAAATCGAGGAAAGTGCTACCGTTTAGCTAAGAATCAAGCCATTAGGTTTAGACGAGAAGAATTGCGATGCCCAGCAGGAAGACCAAGACTGAAACGACTACCGGCAAACTCCTTAAGCCTGAGCTGTTAAAGCCCGGTGACGCCGTCGGTCTTGTTTGTCCGGCCAGCCGCCCGGCCAGCCCGGCAGTTCTGGCCCGCTGCGTTCGCGTCGTCACAGAGATGGGGTTCAAGCCGCTCGTTGGAGAAAGCGCTTTTAAGACCTGCGGTTACATGGCCGGAACCGATGAAGAGCGCCTGCGTGATTTGGAACGATTCCTCAGCGATGAATCGGTACGCGGAGTTTTTTGTGTCAGCGGCGGCTTCGGATCGTTGCGCCTGCTGCCACGCCTCAACTACCGGCGTATCGCCGCATCCCCGAAAGTGATAGTGGGATGCGACGACAATACCCACTTGCTGCTTGCGCTGCATAGACGTTGTGGAATGGTAACCTTCCACGGACCGAATCTCGATCAGGTAACCACCAGATACAGTTTCGATCGCCTCAAAGAAGTACTGACCAGGAAGTCGAATATAAAAATGTTGTCGGTGTCGGAGGCAACCTCCGAGGGAGTCGCGGACGGATTTCCTTATACACCGGTCTCTGGTATCGCAAGTGGTGCTTTACTCGGTGGCAACTTGACCGCCTTGGTCTCACTAATGGGGACCCCGTATGCGCCGGACCTCTCGGATGCTGTTTTGTTCCTAGAGGATAAGAACGAGCGAACAGACATACTTGATCGCTGGTTCACCACGCTGTACATTTCTGGTCAACTAGCTGCAACTAGAGCGGTGGCATTTGGAGAGTTTCTCAATTGCGGGGCGAGAGGATCTAACGACCTTTTGTCAATTGAGGAGCTGTTTGGCGATCGCCTCAAGCAATTAAGTAAGCCTTCCTGCTTCGGGCTCTCGCTCGGACAATCAAGCCGTACAGCGACGGTGCCGCTGGGTGTGATGGTAAATTTTGATTCCGGCAAAGGAACATTGGAGTTCCTGGAAGGGCATTTTAATTAGAGCCGCCAATCGGCGCTCTTGGACGGCTGCATTCAGCTCCAAACCGCAATGAGCGTGAGCTAGGCTCTAGAGTTCCAGCTTATTGTCGTGAGGTTTCATGTCGACTATCTTTTGATTGGCGCTCGACTTGCGAAGCTCGCTCTGGGCGGTAATCAGCTTGCCGCATTCGGTGCACTTCGGAAAGTCTCCTTTCCAGGTCGGTGGAGCGATGTGTCCGTAATTTTCACACATGGTGTTCTTCTTTTGACCGGAGAACATGCCACCGATTGTGCTTGTGACATTCTGGAAAAAGGCATTTACCTTCTGCTTGGCGCGAACGTCGTCCGAATTGGACCGCAATCCGCTCTGGCGCAGGGCCTCGATTTCAGTGTCCGTAATTCTCTGCACTTCGGCCGGCTGAGTCTGAGCGATGCGCTCTTTCATTAACTCCTCGAACTTCTTTGGATCGTGCAAGGTTCGCTTACGGTCGGGAGACTCATCGTCAGTGGTTTTGCGGATCTCTTCAATTCGTTTCTCGATATCGAGATTTCTGGCGCCTTCGCCCTTGACCGGGTCGAGATCGTACTCACCGGTCGGACGCCGTTCACTCGGCCCGGTCGGACGCTTACGCTCGCTTATTTCTTTTTGCAATCCTTCGTTGGTGTACTCAGGATTACGATAATACTTCTTGTCATCATTGCCTGGCATAAGACCCCACCTCTTGATTCGGCGCCAGTCTGTATTGTTCCCCGCAAATGATCTGCTCTAACAATTCGACTCGTTAACTCGATCCGCTCGCAGCAATCTGCATTTTGGCTTTGAGCAGCTCGAGGGCCTTTTGCAGCTCCAGCATTGTTTGATAGCGCTTCTCCGGCTCCTTCTCCATGGCTTTGGTAACGATTCGCTCCAGCTCTTCGGGAATATTGAGGTCTGGTCTCTTTGATCGCAACGGCATGGCATCTTGCTCGAGATGCATGAACATGATTTCGACGACGTTATCGTCATCGTAAGGCAGGCGGCTGGTCAGTAACTCATATGCCATACAGCCCAGTGAATAAATGTCCGAACGTTCATCCAGAGCTTTGCCGCGCACCTGCTCGGGGCTCATGTATGGCGGGCTGCCAAAAGAATGACCGACTTGCGTCAAAGAGCGTGACTCCGGTCCCGATGTCTCCGGTTCTCTCAGCTTGGCACAACCGAAATCGAGTATTTTAGGCACCGGCGGTCTACCAGTTACCTGCTTGAGCATGACATTGCTTGGTTTGACGTCTCGGTGAATGACACCGGAATCGTGCGCGTGAGCCATACCATCGCATACCTGAATCAAGATGTCGACTGAGCGCTCGATCGCCATGATCCCCTCTTTCTGAATGAGCTCTTCCAAGCTTCGCCCTTCGATAAACTCCATTACCATGAACGGTCGCTGCCTTTCGGTAATTCCAAAGTCATAGACCATCGCTATGTTGGGGTGCTCGAGGCGGCTAATCGCCTTTGCCTCTCGCTCGAAGCGAATAATGGTGTTCTCCTTGAGAGCACTGGCCTGTAACATCTTGATTGCGACAATCTTGTCGAGATGCGGATGTTTTGCCCTGAATACAAGGCCGACTCCGCCTTCGCCTACTACATCGATAAATTCGTAGCGAGTAGCTAAAGTAGTACCGATCAGATCGCCTCGCGCAAGCACTGATTCGTTATTAGTGCCCAGCGGTTTTAGCACCGGTGCTTGCGGTTGTGATTGACTCTTTCTCACCGCCACCCTGATCCGGGCAGATAACTCCTTCATGTGAAAAGGTTTGGTGACATAGTCATCGGCGCCGGTATCCAAACCTCTCTCTTTATCGTCGATCGATGTTCTACCAGTGAGCATGATTACCGGCGTGGTGCCACCCGCGTTGCGGAATCGCTTGAGCACGTCTATACCGTTAATGTCCGGCATATCCCAATCCATGATTACTATGTCAAACTCGTCGGTTTGCAGACATTGCCAAGCGGCGATTCCACCGACGGCAATTCGGACATCATGATCTTCGGACATCAGCCAGTCCTGAACGATACTTAGCAGCTCCTCGTCATCATCTACCGCCAGAATTTTCGCCATAACGCTCCGGGAATTAGTCTCCTGAGCAACAATAATCCCGCTGGCAAGCTGCCGTCCGCACAGTGTTAAGAAATATGACACACAAGTAAAACCCAGTCGCCGACAGAAGTTTCAACGGCTGAACTAGACGATTCTAAGACAGGCGGTCGATAAACTCTTTCAAAGTCGATAAATAGTGTTTGCTGTCGCAAGCTGCCAGGTCTGAATGCCCGCCACGATGCAATATCACGAGCTTTTTTGGCGCCGACGATCGTTCGTACAGGCTGGCAGCATGGGCAGCCGGAATCAAAGCGTCTCTGATTCCATGCATAATCAGAAGCGGTGGATGAATTCCGGCGAGCAATTTTCCATTGTCCAGCGCTGGTCGTGGGAAAAGAAAAGAAGGATAAGCTCTAAGTGGAACAAGTTTTTCAGTGGCCAACGTCTGTAATGAGTCAATTCCCGACTCCAAAACGATACCTCCCACTAGCCTTTGCCTGGCTGTTTCGCAGGCGACCGTGCTTCCCAACGAATTGCCGTACAGAACAATGCTGTCCGGCCTAATCCCCCTGTTCTTGACCAGATAGTCATAGGCTGCTACACCGTCCACACAGATTCCGGCGATCGACGGGCTGCCTTCACTTTGCCCGTAGCCCTCATAGTCGTATACCAAAACAGAAGTTCCGCACTTCAGCAAATCAACCGCTACTGCCAGCTGCCGGTCTGCATTACCACCATTGCCATGGCTGACCAAGACTGTTTTACGGCTGCCTGGCAACAGAATGAGATAGCCGTGCAGTTTCACTCCGGCCGGCGTAGAGAAGCTGATGCTCTCTGCCGTTGCTCGAAAGCACGTCCTGATCTTCTCTAAAAGAGGCTTGACGTCATAGGCTTTCTTGTCCGGATGAAACAACAGATAGTTATAGAGCGGCATTGCCACCAGTGGGGCGAAAGAGACGTACAAGATACTAAATTCGACGAAAGCTGCAATTACCAGTTTCCTTAAGCAGTGATTCAGTTTGGCCCATAGCGCTTTGCGCGCCTCTACCGTTTTTGCTCCACTAGCTGTCGAGTCCGCCTCTAAAGCTGATTCGCTCATGTTATTCCCCTTATGATTGGCGCTTCCATACCAATAACCTAGCAGCGCAACAAGCGATCATTCGGCTGGCTCAAACAGTTATTCAATTGTCATGTCAGCTTCCAAGTCGAAAGCGGGCCGGGCTCAGTTGCTGTCAATCCAATCCGAAAAGCTGCTTCTCCAGCTCGCTTCCGCGAAACTGCCGACAATACAACTGGGTCATTACGGCCGGTATAAATGACATGACATCCCCGGCGATTAGTCCGGACTGACCGATCTGATCGTATGCCATATCTCCGGCCGCTCCGTGAACATAGGCGCCGGCCACTGCCGCATCGAACGGTTCCAAGCCTTGAGCAAGCAATGCTCCGATGATTCCCGATAAAACGTCGCCAGCACCCGCGGTCGCCATGCCTGAATTGCCGGTCGGGTTAACATGGGCAGTTTCCCTGGGCCCGGCGATAATGGAATGAGCGCCTTTGAGGACAACAGTGCAACCAAAATGCCGAGCCGCCTTTTGAGCTGCCGCAAAACGATCTGATTGAATTTCGGCGACGGTCAATCCGATCAACCGCGAGAGCTCCTTGGGATGCGGCGTCAGCACAAAGTTATTGCCGGCGCTGCCAAACTCTTCCGGACTCTGCGCTATGGCATTTAGTCCATCAGCATCTATAACGCATGGTTTGGTGATCGTTTTCACAATCGCTCGAACGAACTCTGCCGTTTCATTATGCATGGACAGCCCGGGACCAAGCACGACGGCGCTCGCCTCTCTGAGCTTGGGCTCGAGGTCATGCAAGGCCGCCTTACTGATAGTGCCTGCCTCGGTCTCAGAAACCCCTCTGTAAATCAGCTCCTGGGCAGGCAGGTGTGAAACCAATGATCGGGCAGTGGCTAAGATCGAGAGTCCGACCCCCGTTCGCAGAGCGCTCATGCTCGAAAGGATGGCAGCTCCACTCATGCCGGAGCTGCCGGCGATAGTCAACAGATGGCCGAAACTACCTTTGTTTGCATCCTTGGGCCGGACCGGCAATCTGCTTCTGACCCAGCGCTCGGTAGAGAGATACCACTGGGGAGTGTCAGTCTCCGTCGATGGAAACTGATCGTAAGTTGGCAGTCCGATATCAACTAATGTAATCCTTCCGCAAAGGGAGGACCCCGGATAACTCAACAGTCCGGCTTTCAGAAAACCAAAGGTAACAGTACGATAGGCCTTAACGGCAACACCCATCACTTGTCCGGTATCCGAATTGACACCGGAAGGCAAATCGACCGCCAGCACAGGTTTGCTGCTCACGTTTATCAATTCGATCAACTGACCGACCAGTCCCTCGACCGGGCGATCGAGACCGGTGCCGAGCAGGGCATCCACAACTATCGACGATTTGGCGATCTCCGCCGACACCAATGACAGATCGTCGGGATTGACCGGTGTAGTCGATATGCCAAGCCTGGCGACGACCGCTGCATTGGCAGAGCGTTCCGAACGTGCAAGCGCCTTGCTATCCGATCTGCTTTCCAACATGAAGACTGAAACAGGCACCCGCCAGATTTTCAAGTAGCGTGCAATCACTAAGCCGTCGCCGCCATTGTTTCCTCGCCCGCAGAGAATTACAACCGGGCCATCGCCCTCACGCCACGTTTTAGCTACCTCCGCGGCGGCGCGGCTGCCAGCCAGCTCCATCAAAACGAGACCCCAGTCTGAATGGCAGGCTTCAATCCAAGCAGATTCCAACAGTCTCAACTGAGCGGTGGTAGGAATTCTGCTTATGACTCTCATGGCGCTAAATCTCACATGAGGTACGCTATCGATTAGCTCTATCGAGACCCCGAGCTTCCGGCAAGCAACTCGCTCAGCACCACCACACAACGGGCCAGATGTCCGGCGGCTTTCTCCTCCAACAGAGGAACAGCTGTTCTGCATTTCGACTCCACCAGCGGGCAACGATCTGCAAAGCGACATCCCGGTGGTAAATCAATCAAGCTTGGCGGTTGTCCTTCAATCGGCTTCAACCTATCAATACCCAACCTCGGGATAGAATTCAACAGTCCGACCGTATACGGATGTTTCGGATGCTGAAAAAGATCTCGAACCGGCGCATACTCAACGATCGACCCGGCATACATGACTGCCACACTGTGGCACATCTCAGCGACCACGCCGAGGTCATGAGTGATCAGCAGGATAGCCATGCCCTCATCTTTTTGAATCGAACGCAAAAGGTCCAAAATCTGGGCCTGCACCGTCACGTCCAGGGCGGTTGTAGGTTCATCGGCGATCAACAGCTTCGGCTTACAAGCCAGCGCCATGGCGATCATCACACGTTGCCTCATTCCACCTGAGAATTGATGCGGATATTCATCTATGCGGCTGGATGGCTGCGGAATTCGCACGCGATCCAAAACTTCGATCGCGCGAGTTCTGGCCTCTTTGCGCGAAACTTTCTGATGGAGTTCGATCGCTTCCATTATCTGCTCGCCGACGGTATATACCGGATTGAGCGAGGTCATCGGATCTTGAGGAATGAGGGCAATATTATTGCCTCGAATCGTTCTCATCTTTGACTCGGGCAGACCAAGCAGGTCTTGTCCATCAAAGCTAATCTGCCCTCCGGTAATGCGTCCAGGCGTCGGCACGAGCTTCAAAATAGCTAAGGAGGTAATTGACTTGCCACAGCCTGACTCGCCGACCAGGCCCAGAACCGAGCCGCGTTCAAGGCTTATGCTCAACTGGTCCACAGCTTGCGCCTTTCCAGCCTCAGTATCGAAAGCGACGGATAAATTATTGATTTCAAGAAGAGGCATAGCTTGGCTCTTTGCCGGGAGCGCTTTTGCCACGCCATGATCCCAGATTGAGCATTGGCGGTCAATTATTAAGCCAGACCGTTAATCCAGCTCAATCGCTGCCAGTTTATGTGAATCAGGCGATTCCTGTCGTGGGGGGCTGGGTACAATTGATTCAGAACCCGAGGATGGACGGATGGTTCCCGATAGCGGCGGTCGTACAAAAGATATTTCAGTGCTTCAGCTTCTGACTCGATTGGTTCAGGAGACTGACAAAGTAATTCGATTGGCAGATGATATCGATCAACATGCAACCACTCCCCAGGCCCGGTCGGCGTTAAATCTGATTGGATCGGAAGTCAACAATATTTTGCAAATTCTCAAAGTCTCATTAGATCCTCTGTACAAATTGTATGAGCTTGACCCTGGCATGAAGGCAGCCGAAAAGACTCGGCAAGTAACATCGCGAGACGAAGC
>JAGVKB010000081.1 GCA_020050835.1 Candidatus Obscuribacterales bacterium
CACCATCTCCGTCGACTCCGGCTCCTCCGGCAACGCCGGCTCTTTGACTATCACTTCCAACCTTGCCAATCTCTCCGGCAATATCAATCTCTCCGGACAGTTATCAGCTCAGTCTTCCAACGGTATCGGCGGCTCCATCGACCTCGACGCCACCAACTTCATCTCCGCCCTCGATATCTCCATCAATGCTAAGCTGGGCGGCGGCTCCATCAACCTCTTCTCCGACTTCTCCACCATCACTGTCCGCGACATCACCGCCAACTCAATCTCCGGCAACGGCGGCACCGTCACTCTCACCTCGGCCTCCGACTTGAACATCAATTCAATATCAGGAACTTCAGTATCCGCCCGCGGAGCGAATGTATTTCTTACTTCCGATGAGTCATCAGTAACACTCGTAGGCTACACCGCCAACGGCAATCAGAGCGCGCTCGATCTCTCGGCAACCACCGGCACCGGTGGAACAGCGGCGATAACTGCTTTCAGTAACATATCCGTCGCCTCTGCCGGCGGCGCTAACATCGACATCTCCGGAGCCGCAGGCGGGAGCGCCTCACTGGCATCCGCCAACGGCTCCGTTACATTGATGGACGGCTCATCAAATCGCGGAAACCTGCTTGGTACCGCTCATGATGCCGGCAACACCGCCGGTTCGTTTACGCTGTCATCACGCACCGGCATCATATTGGGCAATGTCGACATCAACGGCACTGATTCGGCTAACGGCGGCACTCTCACGATTCCGGCAAGCGGATTCGCCGGGGGTCAGAGCGGCGATATCTCGATCGTAAATATCTTCGCGTCCGGGTACTCAAACGTTGCTACCAGCGGAGACATAGCCGGAATTTCAAACGCCGGAACGGTTACAGTATCCACCACAGGTAATGTCAGCATAGGCACAATCCTGGCTGATGCGGTCGGACTGGGGGTCGGATCGGGTTCGCGCGGAGCATCGGTCAACTTATCGGCCAGCGGGGACATTTCATTGCTCTCGAATCTGTCACTGCGCGGTCTCAACGGAGCCAACGGCGGCTCTATCTCGGCGAACTCGACTGGTGGCAATATCTCCTTCGGGTCGAGTTTAAATCTCTCTGCTGACTCTTCAGCCTCGCAAGGGTTCGGCGGTTTCGCCAACGTCATCGCTCAGAACGGATCCATCAATCTGGCAGGTCCGGTGTCAGCAGATGGGGTCGGCAGCTATTCATATGCTGGCATCCTCCAGTTCTCTGCTGCCACCACTATCTCAGCCTCCGGCGCCATCTCCGCTCGAGGGTTGCAAGGTACACCTGCATCCGCCGGCTTCGCCCACGGCGGACGGATCGGCTTCCTGACCACCGGCTCCTCCGGCGGCATCGCTTTCAACCCTCTCGCCACGCTCAATGTCTCCTCCGGCGGTAACTCAGCCGGCGGAGTCACGCTCTCTTCGGCCGGCTCAGCGGGCATCGTGCTTGGCACTGACATCATCGCGTCTGCCTCCGGAGCCAATCACACCGCCGGCTCAGTCTTTATCACTTCCTCCAACGGCGCCGCCTCAATCGCCGCGATCGATGCTCGCGGTCTCTCAAGCGCCTCCGGCGGCTCCGTGTTCGTGTCGTCCACTGGCAATCTCTCCGCCGGCTCGGCATCTGGCGTCCAGGGCATCAATACTTCAGGCGCCTCCGCCGGCGCGATCACCCTCCACTCCAATCTGGCAATTCTCACCAACCCGGGCGCCTCCTTGAACCTCAACTCTTCAGCGTCGGTGGGAACAGCAGGCAATATTAACATCACGTCAGCCGGAAACAACGGATCCACTTCAATCAACATCGGCAACATTAATGCATCCGGTGTCACTGATGCTGGCGAAGTCTTGATCGTTTCTCTCGACACTGCTTCCAATCCGGTCAACATCGGTTCGATCACTACTACTGCCTCCGGCATCGCAGGCACAGCCGGCTCCCTTTCGGTCGCTACTTTGGGACAACTCAATATCTCCGGATTAATCGACGCTCGCAACATCGCCGCCATCGCTACTTCTCCTGCCCGCTCCGGCTCAGTCTTCCTCTCTTCCGGCTATGGCGCTCTTGCTGCCGATCTCTCCATCTCTCACTCGGGCATTAGCTTCACCAACTCTAACGGCTCTGCTAACGGTCAAGCCGTTTTGATCGCCTCTCATCTCATCTCCGGACCGTCGGTCGATCCCGCTGCCGGCATCTTCCCAAATTATGTCGCGGCCTTCTCAACCATCAATTTGCCAGCTAGCACCACTTTCGCCATCACAGTCACGCCCGGCTCAACGCCTGTCAACTACAACCCTCAAGGTTTCGATACGATCGCCTGGACTACCAATTGCTGCACGTTCGGCTCGCTTCAGATGAACACCGGCAGCAATCCTTACCTGATCGTCCCAATTCTTTCCAAGTCCTCCGCCACCTTCAACTTTGGCAGTACGGCCAACACAACTTCCGCTGACTCCTTCACCGTCATCGCTCGCGATGGTCTAACCGTGATCGGCAGTATCAACACCTCCGGCTCCTTGGCTGGCGGCAATGTCACTCTCGCTTCGCTGACAGGCAACATCTCATTTACGTCCGGACTCGGTGACGCACTTATCTACACCGCCGGCACCGGAGCTTCCGCCACTGGTGGTTCGGTCTCCTTGCTCACCCCAGCAGGCTCCGTTTCACTCGGCAACTCTAGCGCCAGCTCGGCCTTTTCCAATATCAACACGAGCGGTACGGCCGCCGGCGGCTCGGTCTCTGCCGTTGCTCGTTCCGGTTTGAGCTTCAACCGCGCCATCAAGACCACCTCAAACGACTCTGCCGGCTCTGTCTCCCTGCTAACTGCCTCCGGCAACATCAATTTCTTTGCCACCGGTTCACAGGCTCCCTGGCGCTTCATCGATGCCACTAGCACCATCGGCTCCGGAGGCAATATCGCCATCACCATCGGTCAATCCATTCTCAACCTTTCCGGCAATGGTGACGCCGGTCTGATCGCCACCGTCGGTTGTTGCGACGAGCGCTCGATCAATTCCTCCTCCACCTCCGGCAACGCCGGCGATATCTCCCTCAATATCATCTCCGGTTCGGCCGGTCGCTTCGGCTCCTCCGGTACTATCAACTTCATTCAATTTATAGCGAATTCAGCAACCGGCGATGCCGGTTCCATTTCAGCAAACATAGGTGGCGCTATTAATGCCGATTGGACTTTCTCCGCGTCCGGCTCCAATGGTGGTGATATCTCGATCTATGCCGGCTCTTCAGTCTCACTGGGCGGCAATCTCTCCAGCGCGGCCTCACAGAATTCGGCGGGTGCAATCAGCATTACATCTCATTCCGGATCGATCTCATTACCAGCTATCCAAGCTAACGGTGGTCTTTACGGTGGTGACATTCAGCTGCAAGCGCCGAACTCCACTATCACTCTGTCCGGCAACGGCATCAACTTCTCGAATCTTTCGACCTTCGCTTCAATTCAAGCTGGAAATGTTGATCTGCGTGCCGGCTCCAATATCACCTTCTCGCGAGCAATCGACACCCACTCGACCCGTGAAGCTGGTAATGTCGAGCTAACCGTCACTGCCGGAAATATTTACTTCAATGGGACCGGCGTGCAATCACCCTGGCGCTTTATCGATGCCACCAGCAGCTCAGGCTCCGGCGGCGACATCTCCGTCACCATCGGTCAATCCTCCTGCCCTTGTCCGGCAACGGCTCCGCCGGTCTCGTCGGCACACCTGGCTGCTGTGATGAACGTTCCTTCAACACCTCTTCCGTCTCTGGCAACGCGGGCAACATATCCATTCAGATATTGGATGGACCAACCGGTTTCTTCGGTTCGGACGGCACCAACAACTTCATACAGCTCATTGCCAGCTCGTCGTCCGGCAATGCCGGCAATGTAGCCATTGACGTTGGCGGCTCCATTCATACCAACTGGTCGATTTACGCGACCGGCACCAACGGCGGCAATGTCTCTATCAACACCAATCCATCCTTCTTTACCAGCGGCGATGTCTATCTGGCCGGGCCGATCCTGACAAATGCCTCGACCGGTCGCGCCGGCTCTGTCTCCATCAATGCAATCTCAATCTCCAACGTCGCCTACATCCAGGCAACCGGAGGTATTTTCGGAGGCGACGTCCAGCTAAACGCCTCCAATGGCTCCATCTTCGTAAACGGCAGCGGCAATCCGAAATTCATCTCAATCGACACATCAGCTGCAATCGCTGCCGGTGCTGTCACGGTAAGTGCCACCTCCGGCATTACCTTTGCCAGAGCGATTGACGCATCATCCCCGGTATCGGGCGGTAACGTTTCGCTATCAATAACGGACACCGGCAACGTCACTTTCAACGCCACTGGCGTTTCCAGTCCCTGGCGGTTTATCGATACTTCCGGCAGCACCGGTGGCGGCGGCGACATCAACGTCTTCATCAATCGCTCCTTCCTTAATTCATCTGGCAACGGCGATGCTGGCTTGGTCGGTGCTCCCGGATGTTGCGACGAGCGCTCCTTCAATGCATCATCAACTTCCGGCGATGCCGGTAATATCGCAGTCACCATTCTCAACGGTCCGTCCGGACGCTTCGGAACTTCCTCCACTGCCAATTTCATGCAGTTTATTGCTAATTCCGCGACCGGCAAAGGGGGCAACATCTCAGTCAGCGTCAAGGGCGACATTCAAGCCACCTGGTCGTTCCTGGCAAACGGAGCCGAAGCCGGCAACATCTCGCTAATCTCCGACGGCTACATTAACACCGAGGGCGGTGCCCTAATTGCCGACGGATCAAACGGCAATGCTGGCAATGTCGTCGTCTCCGCTCAAAGCAACATCTCTACCGGATACTTATCAGCCAACTCCACTAACGGTCTGGGCGGCAACTTGATCGCCTCCTCCGCTAACGGCTCAGTTAACATCGTCAACCATACCGGTCTCGTCTCACTGGGCGCGTCGGGCACGTTTGGAGGCGGTCAAGCGCTCGTTCTTGCTAAGACAGCTATTTCAATCGCGCGAACGATTAACGTCTCATCGTCTGCCAAACTCGGCGGCGCCGCCGTCGTGAACGCCTCGGGCACCAATGCACCGATTTACGTCGGCGACAACGGAGTCTACAACATCGATGCGCGAGGAGCGATCTCCGGTGGTTCGATCGCGGTGGTTGCCTCAGGAGCAGTTACCTTCCAGGATGGTAATCTCGGCCGCCCATTGTTAGCCTCCGCTACCAACCTCGACGGCACCGGCGGTTCAATCTTTATCTCGCAGTCCTCAACGTCCAACCTTAACGTCAATCTCAACGTCAATGGCGGAGCCAACGGATCTCAAGGATACGCAGTAGTCACTGCCAACGGCACAATCAACAATTCCGCCTCGGCAAGCCCGGGGTCGAACATCGGAATGTTCCCCAATACTGCGCTTCAAGGCAACATCTTTGCGCCGGGCAACGTGTTCCTTGACCACGACTATACATTGACCGTCGGACCGGGCAATCGTCCGACTATTGTTGATGACACAACCGCACAGACATACTTATTGCCGGCTGGATCGCTCAGCGCTTTCAGCTCCTTTGCAATCCGAAACCTCACGATCGTCACAGCTTCGAGCACACTTTTGGCACCGCTCTCCGTAAGCGGCTCGGCTGAATTCAACTCAATCACCGGACACGGGACCTCACCGGTAGCTGTAATTACAGCCGGCAACCTCGACGTCATGAACGGCATAAATAATGCCAGTCAATTAGGCAAAGCACCGGATGTAATTTTGCTCTCTAACACAAACATTTCAGTGGACGGATTGGTGTCGACAGTCGGCTTCGACTTGAATACCACGCATAGTGGCAACATAACAATGGTAGGCCGTCATGTTGACTGGACCGGCACTCTGGACAGCTCCGGAGCCGGCGCGAGCACCTTCGGCGGGCAGGTGCTGGTGGTTGGGCATGGCGCCTCCTCGATCACAGGCAACGACATCCTGGCCAATGGCAACGGTGGATTTGGCGCCGGACGCGTGACTCTTCTGGCTCCCTCGAGCTCGATTACCGTACATTCAATCACTGCCAGCGGCGGCAATGGCGCCGGCGGCATCATTCAATTGCAGGCACCGCAAATCACTCTTACCGGTGCTAACTCCAGAGGCATGAGCCTGGATGCGACATCCTTCAATTCATACGCCGGCGATATCAGCCTCTTCGGAAATACAATCACCGTTCTCAATGGTGACATCGATGCGAGTGGAAAGACGAGCGGCGGAAGAATCAACTTGCATGTAATCAACGGCAGCCTGCAAACGAGAGACATTCTGTCTACCGGCTCGAGCTTCGTGCAAGGGCAAGCCAACAGTGGCGGCTCCGTATATATAATCGGCTCGGGAATTGGAGCCAGCATCGACGTCGAGGACATTACGGTCGAGGGACTGCAAGGCGCCTTCGCCGGCGGTATCACGATTTTCAATGCATATGGACAGATAACGGCCCAGAGCTTGAACGCTCGCTCTCTTTCCAACCATGCTGGCAACGTCGATCTGGTCGGCCAATCGATCAGCATTACCGGCTATGTGCCTGGCGGCAATAACACCACCGCCGGGATCGACCTCTCGGCCGGCAATGGTCGTGGCGGCGGATTGATCGCCCTGGTCTCCACCGGCGGCTTCTTCGTCGCCGGAGACGTAGAAGCTTATGGAACCGGGACCGGATTAAGCGCAGGCAATCTCGTAGTGGTCGCTCAATCCGGCATCGTATCGCTCGGCAACCTCAATGTCACTGGTTACAACGGCGCTCGCGGCGGCACCGTCTCGATGTCCAATGCAAGCGGTGCTATCCTTCTGGGCAACCCCGGCTCGGACGATCTCGGGGTGCAGGGAGTCAGCACTCAAGGCACTAGCGATGGCGGCAACATCATCATTACGGCCGGGACATACCTGGCAGCACGACCGGGCGCTTCTCTTGATTTCACGACTGCGAGCTCGGATGGAGACGGTGGCAGCCTGACCCTTGTGAGCGGTGAAAACGATCATTCTTTATCTGCCCCTCTTTCCATGGCAATGGGCTCGATCAACACCGGCGGTGTGCGAGGCGGAGACGTTTTGATCGCCAACCTGGACAGTGGCAACAGATTCGGCGGAGTCAGCGGAGCGGTAGAGATTGGCTCGATCAACACCGAAGCCACGGGCCAGAACGCACATTCCGGCTCGGTCGGCATCTCCGCAACCGGAACTGTCCTGGTACAGGGCTCGATCTCCACCCGTAACACAAGCGGTGCCCCCGGTCCGAAAGCTCATGGAGGCGGCGTCTTCATCTCCGCCACTGATACGATTGAAATCACCGGCGGACTGCCTGACGTGGACGGAACGATTGCAGGCGGAATCGTACTCTACGGCGGGGAAGATATCATCCTCAACGGTGCCACGCAGCCGATTGAAGATCATCCGGCGGCCAACGTCGGGATCTTCTCCCATGTTGCCGTGCCGCTCGACACGATCGTATCCGGAAACACCCAGATAACGATCACGCCCTCATTCGTATCTAGCAATCTACCGGCTGGCGGTTTCATAGATCTGCAACTAGTAGGCTCCAGCCTTACCGTCAACACCGGCAGCGATAGCTATCTGCTAGCCCCGATTACTGCCACCTCCGGCGGCATCACCGTCCAGTCGGTAACCGGACAGATTGGCGGCAACAGCGGTTCGGCTGTCGCGCTAGTCTCCCGAGCGGCAATAGACGTGACGACCAATGTGACGACTGCCAGCGCAGCTAACGGAGACGGCGGATTGCTCATACTCTACTCGCAAATCGGCGATGTCAACGTTCATGGTTTTGTAAGCACCGCAGGCGATAGCTTGAATCCGGACACTGACGGCGGCAATGTCTCCTTGCTGGCTGCTCAAGCACAAGTGTTCGTCAGTGGCGCCGCGAGCAACATATCCATCAATACAGTCGGTGGCAATCATGCCGGCAACGTGCAAATAGTCGGCGGCAGCGGCATCACGATTAACAATGAAATCTTTGCGGGCTTGACTGCCAGCGGTGGCGACGTCATTCTGGTCAATCCGCTCGGCAGTATCACGATTCAAAATGCCAACTCTGGAACCTCGATTGAAGTCGGCAGCACCGACGACAAGGGCGGATTCGTAGCACTAATTCTCGGTCAAGGAAGAGGAGCCGGTATATCGCTAGCCGGAGGAGTAAGCGCGTTCAGCACCTCGAGTCAAGCGACAACCGGTGGCACCTTCATCGCTCGGCTGCAGCAGGGCAGCATTAACTCCCCTTCCGGTTTGACCATTAACGTATCCTGCGGCGGTTGCCCATCCGGGTCTCGCGGCGGCGACGTATTCATCAGCGCCGGCGGCGCTGGCACTCTCAATTTAAACTGGAACATCAACGCCAGCGGTCCCAGCGGCGGATCGATCACTGTCCAGAGCGGCGGTGCTCTGCAATTGGACAGCAACAACGGATTCGGCTTCAACGCCAATGCTACCGATACGATCGATGGCGTAGCCGGCAGCCTGACGTTGATCTCCAACACAGCCCAAGCGTTCGAGGTGGTGGGCAGCGGCACTCCGACATCGGGGTCTACCAACTACGTCCGGGGTCCGCTCCGGGTGGAAGGTGGCCACGGTGGCACGCTTACGATCGTCAATCGTGGCGGTCCGGTGAGCATCCCGAACTTCGGCAACGCAATCGACCTCGATGTCTTGAATGCAGCCGAGGGCAATGGTGCTCATCTCACTTTGCAAGGCACCGAACTGAGAGTCAACGGCGCGCTCGGAACCGGCAATGTAATTGATGTGAGCGGGCTCGGAGACGGTGCCGGCGGCAGCATCACGATCGTTACTACCCATCCGATCGAACCGCTAGTATTCGGAACCACCGCCGGAACCAACTTCATTAATGCGTCGCTGCGCGCTCGCAGCGGCGACGGGTTAACAGTGGACGCCGGTGACGGTGGCAATATCTTCATCAACGCCGCCGGTGGCGTTCAGGTCGACGCCAGCAGCCTGGATGTAGCTGGAGCTCGCAATGGCGGCTCAATCACTATCATCACCAACACCGCCAGTACACTGACCGTGGACGATTCAGCCACCGTCAATGGGGTAGTGGGAGTATTGACCGCACGCGGTGGCACCTTTCTTGACACCGGTAATGGTGGCGCCATAACGTTGCAAAATTTTGGTGGCGGAATTTCTATCGGCGATGGCCACCTCGACGTGTCTGTGCAGGCTGCCAACGGCAACGGCGGAAGGATAACGCTATTGGGCAGCAACGTCATGGTCTTCGGCGATCTGGAAGCGAACGGTTCGCAACAAGCCGGCGGTACCGGTAATGGCGGCGAGATTCACGTCACCGCCTTCTTCAGCCCGTTTATCGTCAATGGCAGCCAGTCCGGCAACTCCTTCATCGAGGGCAGTCTGAACGCCAATGCCGGAGCCGATTCAGGCGACGGCGGACTGGTCGAATTGACAGCCGATCGCGAGCTCACAGTAGATGCCGCTCAAATCTCAGTGCTGGCTACCGGTGATGGCAAAGGTGGACAGATAATCCTTAGCGGTGATTCCGTAACGATTGAATCAGGCGATCTGCTCGCTCGGGGCTCAGGCGAAGGTGACGGCGGACTGGTACGCATCACCAGCAACAATGACGTGACCAACTCAGCCCTCATCTCCACGGCAGCCGGCAGCGACGGCTCACCGCAGGGCGGTCGAATTGAGATCAACCTCGGCAGCGGAGTCTTCGAGAACACGGATACCGGAATACTTGAATCAAACGGCACAAACAACAATTCAGCGACCGGCGGCTCGGTCGTCATCACCGCGCTCAACAACAACCCGTTGGCAATTACCAATGCCGGAACGATTCGAGCAACCGGCGCAGCCGGAGCCGGACAGATACTGTTTGATACGACCGGCTCGAGCTTGACCGTCAACGACTCAAGCAGCCTGGTCGGAACGCTAGAGACAACCGGAACGATCAGCTGGACGTCAATCGACGCCAGCATTTCAATCTTCTCTGACACCATCGGCGGAACAGTGACCGGGCAAGGTCCGGATATCACAGTAATAGCCGGCAGTGGAGATCTGACTACGTCCGCACTGGATGCAACCAACGGCAATCTCATCCTGCAAGCCAACGACGGAGACTTGACGGTCGGAGGTGCAGGCGCGACAGCAACAAACGGAGACATCACTTTGCTCAGCGGAGTGGATCACCAGATCAATATCTCAAATGCCCAGGGCAACACGGTCAATATCGACACAACTACGCTCAATGCGACCGGAGCCGGCACCGTGACTGCCCTGTCCGGCGACATCTTGATCAATCAAAACGCGCCGGGAAACTTTAATATGAATGGCGGCGTTGTGACCGCAAACTCCGGAAATGGCAACGTCAGAATCAACACCACAACTACCATCACCGGCACCGTAGACGTCAACGTGCAATCAATCTCCGGATTAGTGTCAGCTAACGGAGCAGATATAACTATCACAACCGACTCCGACGATCTTCACACTAATGAAGTCACCGCTGCCGATGGACAATTAACGCTGGCAGCAAATGGCGCTAATCTGATCGTCGATGGTAATGCCACAGCAATCGGAGGGGACGTAACGCTTTCGTCAGCAAACGGAGCCTCAAATTCAATCACAGTCAATGACGTCTCCGGCGAATCGGTATTGATCAATACTGCGACTCTCAATGCCGTCGGCGCCACACCAACTGTCGAGGCTACAGACGGCGACATCAACTTCAATCAGGCTACCCCCGGCTCATTCGCGATGACCGGTGGAGATCTGGTAGTGAGCAGCGGTCAAAACGTAGTATTCAACGGCGGTAACGGCATTGTCAACGCCAATGTCAACTCGATCTCCGACAATGGCCCGAGCAGCCCGACCGTGAATGCCACCGGCAGCGACATCACTGTCACCGTAGCCACAGGCAACCTCACTGCAAGCGCCGTCACGGCCAGCAGCGGGCAGCTTACACTGCAGGCGACCGCTGGCGACCTCTTTGTCGGTGGCAATGCTACTGCCACCGGTGGAGACTTGACTCTCATCTCAGGAGCAGGGGTTGACGATTCAATCACAGTTCAGAACGGCAGCGGCGATTCGGTTTTCATTCAAACCAGAACATTGAACACGACCGGCACCACGCCAACCATAACCGCCAACACCGGCGACATCAACTTCAATCAAGCTACTCCCGGCGACTTCACAATGGCAGGCGGCAATCTGGTTGTCTCCCTCGGCAACAATGTCAACTTCAACGGCGACGCCGGCGTCATCGATGCTCAGGTCACCTCCATCTCCGACAATGGCGCCAGCAGCCCGACCGTCACTGCCACCGGCAGCGACATCACCATCACGACCAGCAGCGGCAATCTGACCGCCAATTCCGTAGAAGCTACCAGCGGGCAATTGACTCTTGCTGCACTGGCCGGAAATCTCCTGGTTGCAGGCGATGCCACCGCCACCGGAGGAGATCTCAACCTGCGCTCAGCAAATGGTGCGGCCAACTCCATCACTATTCACGACGGGTCGGGAGACTCGGTGTTCATTCAGACGAGAACGTTAATCCCAACCGGCATCACTCCTACCATCACGGCCAATGACGGCGATATCAACTTCAATCAAGCCGTGCCGGGATCGTTTACGATCAACGGCGGCAATCTGGTCGTCGGCAACGGTCAAAACGTCGTCTTCAATGGCGGCAACGGCATTATCAATGCCACTGTCAACTCGATCTCCGACAACGGCCCGACCAGCCCGACCGTAAGCGCCACCGGCAGCGCAATTACAGTCACAACCGCAACCGGCAATCTGACCACCAACTCGATCTCCTCTTCGAGCGGACTACTTACACTGGCAGCAAACGCCGGCAATCTATTGATTGCAGGCGATGCCACCGCTACTGGCGGCAATTTGACTTTGAGATCAGGCAGCGGCGCCGCCAACACTATAACCGTCCATAACGGCACCGGCAATTCGGTGTTCATCCAGACGCAAACACTCAACCCGATCGGTCTCTCGCCGACTATCCGCGCCAACACTGGTGACATCAACTTCAATCAAGCCACACCGGGACAGTTCGCCATGACCGGCGGCGCCCTGGTAGTCGGCAGCGGGCGTAACGTAGTCTTCAACGGCGGCGCCGGCATTATTGATGTGCACGTCACATCGATCTCCGACAATGGTACGAGCAGCCCGACTGTCAACGCTACCGGAGACAGCATCGACATCTCGGTTTCAACCGGCAACCTCACTGCAAACACTGTCAGTGCCAACAATGGTTCCCTGACTTTAGAAGCCACAAGCGGCAATCTCTTCGTCGGCGGCGATGCTTCAGCCATCGATGGCGATCTCACTCTCAATTCGGCAACTGGTGCCACAGATTCCGTGACCGTCCACAACGCCTCCGGCGATTCTGTGTTCATCAATACCCGCACCTTGAACGCAACCGGAAGCGACCCTACTATCACCGCCAATGTCGGAGACATCAATTTCAATGACGCCGCTGCCGGCTCATTCTCCATGACCGGCGGCAACCTGGTGGCGGTCGGGCAGAATGTTGTATTCAACGGCGGCGCAGGCACTGTCAACGCTGCTGCCAACTCGATCAACGCCACCGTCGTCGGCGGTGCAGAGACGATGACAGTCTCTGTCGCCAGCGGCGATCTCACCGCCGGTGGAACAGCCGGGATTATGACAACCGGCGGGCCGACAGGAATCGACCTTACTGCCACCGGCGGCAACCTCAGACTTACCGGTGCGGTGCAGGCAGACGGTGGAGCGCTTAACTTGAGAAGCGGACCTTCAAGCTCATTGATAATCGCGGTCGCAGGCGAAGGCTCCGGCACAGAAGTAACCGCTAATTCATCGACAGTCAGCAATAACGGAACGCTGACGGCAACCGATGGCGATCTAACGCTTTTAAGCCTGAACGGTGCCCTGCTCAGTGTATCGGGCGCAGGGACCTTGGAAACAACCGGCGTCGGAGACATTCTGTTCAACGGCACTACACCAGGGACGGCTGCCGCGATTCAAATGACGGGCGGTACGATTGATGCCAACGGCGGAGCGAACAATGTCAATTTCAATGGTGGCAACGGTGCAGTCACCGCTCAAAGCATCGCGTCGATCCTCGGCACCGTCCTGGCTAACGGCAGTTCGGTCTTGATTCAGACTATAGGCGGGGAGCTAACGGCCGGAGACATGGATGCGACAAATGGCGGGCTAACGCTGACCGCCAACGGAACCGGACTTAACGTAATTGATACAGCTAATCTGGGCGCGACTCAGAGTATCAGCTTGAACTCTACCGGCGCAAATGGCATTACAGTCGGCTCAGCCGGAGGCACCGGAGTCAACATCGACGCCGGGACGACCATTTTCTTGACAGCAAACACTGGCGGCGCGGTTGCAGCCGACATCGTGCTAAACGAGCAAGCCCATCTCACAACTACTACTGGCAACATCGAGTTGACCAGCGGCCGAGATACATCAGTCGGCATACTTGCCTCTTTGTCCTCCGGAGCGGACGTACTTGCTACTACTGGTGGTGCGTTTAACATGACGACCGGATCGAGCGCCATCGCCGTCGCGGACGTCTTAGTCAATGCCACTACCGGCATCAATATCAATGGCTCCGGCGCCTCGCCGGCGACCTTGATCTCCGGTGTACCGAATGATCCAGATGCCAGGGACTCCAATGCCGTTCTCAATCCGAACGACCAAGGCTCCCAGTATCAAGTAGTGAACTCAGGAGAGATCCAGTTAAATTCCAGCGGCACCGCTGCCACCGATGACATAGTTTTGAACAATGCACATCTGACCAGCTATGGTGCCAACATCAATGTCGTAGGCGGACACGACATTACCTCGCTGAGCGGCGGTGCCGATCTCGCAGCAGTCGGCGGAAATATCGTCCTTAGCGCGGGGCGTGACCTGAACATGCCAGCCGGCGGCACTGTCAAAGCAGTTGCCACTTACAGAGTGGGCTCAACCATGATCCCGATTGACAACAATCAAGTCGGTGATTATCAAGGCGGCACTATTTTCTTGTTTGCCGGCACTCAATCGCCCGGATTCGATCCACCTGATCTGAGCGAGCAAGCTCTTTACCTGCTCCAACTAACACGTCTGGCCGAGTCCGAGCCGTTGACATCCGGGCTGGGCATCTTTCACGCTCCTGGAGCTTCAGTCAGTGCGACTGCACCTAACGGCGGCGCGATTCAATTCATCGCGAAGGAAGGCGGTAGCATCAACGTTGCCGGCAGCAACATTTTACACGCCGACGGTGGCATGATCATCATCGACCCACCCGGCAATATCACACTCAACGGCATCAATTTCGTCGCCTTTGCCCCGGGCATTTTTGCCGGCGGTGGTGGCGGCAGCGTACCGCCTGGAACCTGCTGTGGCGGCGGCGGCGGTGATTTCCCGTTGCTAGTATTGCTGCCGGTGGACGACGGCATCGACGGCGTACGTACTTTGAGCCTCGGAGAACGCGTACCGACCGATGTTGTCAAACCGCTCGAGCAATATATGACGACGTCCGCCGGCGAGAAACAAGAATGTTCGCCACCGGCCAACTTAAATACGATGGGCAAGCAAGCACCAGGAGCGGTGGTTAAATGGGCTATCTCCACTAACCTCTGCCAACCAATCTACTTCGAACGTGACGACGGTCTGGTAGTTTTCGGCACACCAGGCACGACCTTCGTCCCAGAAGGCGAGAAGACAGTCCTCTTGAGAGAAGGTACCGTATTGGCGATCGCCGGTAAGAGCGGGCTGGTCGTCAAATCAGCCTCCGGTGCGACGGCAGTGATTCCGCCCGGCAGCCCGGTGGCAGTCGAACAAGTTTCGTCGGGAACTGTAAAATTCAACAGCTTACAAGGTTGCGAGGTAAAGATAACGCTCGGTGATGGTCAGGGCACCAAAACATTCTCCGCAGCTCCGGGCGAAGAGATTATCATCGGAGACGGCGCCCTACCGACGCCGGCACCGGGCACCAACGAACAAACGCCGCCGGCGCCCAGCAAGACACCAAATGTCACCAAGGCGATGCCGACCGGACAGACCATGCTGCAGAAGCTAGGTACCTGCAATCTATCGTGCTTCCCGCTTAAGCTGCGCAAGAAGATCGAAAAATTCCTGCGAGAAGCTGAAGAAGCCAGCCTTGGCAATGGAAACAAGACTCCACTCTCTTACAAGCCAACGGAAAACCAACCGGTAGCCTTTGCGCAGGAAGCGGCGCCACGCACTATCCAGATTGATCTGACACCGGTCGATTATCTGCTTACCGCCGGTTCCGCCAAACCACCGGTCACCGGGCTGCAAACCATGAACACAGGCAACGCAACAATTAAGGCCACTGTCCTGGGAGCAAGAGTAGTGGTAAACAAGAATGGCACGATCGTACTCAACGATGGCGAAATTCTGGTCTCTTCGCACCAGAAGACAACCGTCAATATAGGCGATCATCTGATCGATATCGAACCAAACACGCTTGTTTTGCTCAGCCGCGACAAAGACCTTGTTAAGGTAGGCACCTTATGGGCCAAGAAGCTAAACGCCGTTAGAGCCCAGATGAAGGACAAGTTTGTCAGTATTGTCGAGGGCCAAGAGGTCGCGATCGGGTCGAGTTCAGAAGCTATGTTGCAGCAAATGAAAGGCGACAAAGTCGCTCGCCGGAATGTTCGCGGCTACGATCTTCCCGGTGGTCACCACATCGCTTGTTCTGAGTTCGCATTTGTTTCGCTGATTCAAAACTCCGAGCTCCTATCCAAGTTAACCAAGAGCCAAGATAGCGATGATCGGGTAATCGCTGACCGTGTGTTTAAGATGGCGGCATGCATCTCTTACGTCACACGCAATCGTGGAGCTTACGCGGTGCTTAGCCTCAATCAGTAGAACACTTTCGCCGGGACATAACTGGGACATTGATGCAGTAGAATTTCACCAACCCGGTGGAGTTCAGGTCGCATGCAAAATCCAATTCAAATTATCGGTCTAATAGTCGCTTGCTCTCTGCTCGGCTCAGCGGCTTCATCTGCCAACATCTCCTCGAAGCCTTATCAGGCCTCCTACCAGGAGACATCAAGCGTCGGAGGTAAAGCTGTACGAACTTACGCCACGGACGGCAAAGGTCATGGTCGCTCTGAGATAACTAGAGATTCCGGGCGAAAGGATGTATCACTGCTTGATTTGCCGAATCACCGGATTACTATCTTGCGAGGCGACTCCAAGACCGCAATCTCAATGCCGCTGCGTGACAATGATGTCGGCATGCTGGCTCAATTCGGCTCAGAGATGCGAGCAGGTGGAAAACCGCTTGGAAGCAAGGTAATTGACGGTCATCCTTGCCACGGCAGGCATTACGATCTGGGCGAAACATCAGAAGATTTATGGACAGGCGACGATATCGGAGTGCGCGTATTTAGCAAAGTGCAAAGCAAATTCGGAACGACCGAATCACATCTGCGCTCATTTTCTACCCAAGCACCCGATCCCAAAGTGTTCGCCATACCGGCGGATTACAACCAGGTGCCAATGAGTGGTGGACAGGGACTTTAGAACTTCGAGAAAGGCGGCAGAAATGAAACGATTCCTCTCAATCTTATTAATAGCCAGCATCGCTACTCTTTCTCCGGCTTCCGGGCAGCCGCTTCAAGGCGGAGTAGAACAAGTAGAGATCTTGCCGGTTTTGAATCTTCAATTGCTGCAACCGAAAACTGATGAGCGCGGTCTTTCATTCAAGCAAAATTGCACGTGTTTTGAGCCGGCGCACTTGGCTTCGGCTAGTAACGATGGGCGATTGCGGCTTGTTGAGGGGGATAAGTGGTTGCTCGATTTCGGAAGTAAGTCCCAAGAAATCGAGCAGGCGGTGAAAACAATCAAGCATTTTGGTTTTACCGAACTTTGTACGCTCGGCAAAGGAAGCAATGGCTCTCCTCAAATGCAATATTTCCTGGTCAACGGCGCAGCCCCCTCAGGGTCGGGATTAACCGGCGAAGACGCAATCAGCTTTGACCTGACCAAAGTCAAAGCCGAGCAGATAAAGGGAACGTGGAAAATTACCGAAGGTGACCACTGGATGCTGGATTTCGGAACAGACGAAGAGGCGGCAAAGCATGCGGAAGAAGTGATTCATCATTATGGATTTACAAATGAGTGCTTCGTCGGACGTCCAAACGCTCCGATGATGTATTTCCGGAAATAAGGCACATCAAAGTTAAGATAATAGGGTCAATTCGATTCTCCGACGGCATCGGGCTTACCGGTATAAGGCAATCCGACGCTTGACAAGGAATCACTGATAGCTCTCCATCCCGCCTCAACACATACCGGCCCAACGATGCCGGACAGTAGCCAAGCGCCGGTATGTGCTGAGGCGGGGATGCATTTGGAGTGGCCCGGCGCAGGTCCACTCTGCAGGCACTAAATGAACCTAGGTAGTCTCTGGGAACATCTTTCGGAATCGTTAGTCTATCGAATTATTAGAGCAGCTAATTTAAGTTGCGAGCGTACTGTTCAGGCGAGGGGTTACTCGTGACAACATCGAACAAATCAGCCGAAGTGACAGCCGACCAGGTAGCCGCCAAAGTAATCGAAACAGCTCCCTTGATCATGTACTTCCTTAAAAATAGCGCTCGCAGGGACAAAGAAACTAACGCCTCTATCGCTCGCTTGAGAGCGATGGCTGTTCTTCAGACCTGCCCGAACTCTTCGCTATCTAAGGTCTCCGAAGCGCTCGGCATAACGAACGCGACAGCTTCATCACTAATAGACGGATTGGTTCACGGAGGTCTGGTCGAGCGAAAGGGAAATCCTTTGACACGCCGGCAGATACTCTTGAAACTAACCGAGGCAGGCGAACGTCAACTTCTCACAACCAGGCAAACACGCATGTCTGAAGTGGCAGCCTTACTTTCAGATCTTCCCACGGAGCAATTGGAGACGATTCAGGCAGGCTTGTCGATTCTAAAAGAGAGCTTCAAGTTGACCGGAGTTACAAAGTAAATACGAGACCATTACTAACTCAAGGTTCAAAGCAGGGTGCAATTCAAAATGAGAGACGGCGCAAATAGTGTACAGGACGGAGAATCGATGAATGTTTCAGGATCTTCCTGGCAGAAGAAACCTTCTCCCTCAAAGCTTAAGTCGCTGATCGTCATAGGCGTTAAGATTGCCGTACTGGTAGCGCTGGTATTACTGATCGCCAATAGTGCCACCAGTTACCTCGCCGGCAGCAAACGCTCCGGAGCCGAAAAGAAGGCGGACAGAGCAGTTCCGGTCAACGTAGCAACTGCGCAGTTAAGTGAAGTTCCAATTGAGATTCGCAGCATCGGCAATGTCACTCCATACTCCGTAGTCAACATCACGCCGCAGGTCAGCGGGCAATTGAGCAAGGTGCATTTTACCCAAGGGCAGCTCGTCAGAAAGGGAGAGCTGCTCTTCGAGATCGATCCCCGTCCATACCGGGCATCACTCGATCAAGCCGAAGGAAATGTCGCTCGGGACAGAGCTCAGATCAAAGCCGCTCAAGCGAATTTAGCGAAAGATGAAGCACAGATCGGTCAATTGGAAGCCAATTTGAACCGGGACAACGCTCAGCTCAGTTATGCTTCGCGCCAGAAGGCTCGCTATCAAGAGCTGGTGCAACAGGGAGCCGTCTCCCACGAACAGAGCGATCAGATGAATACGAGTGAAACACAAGCGCTGGCAACATTGCAGGCCGATCGCATGGCAATTGAAAACGCTAAAGCTGTAGTCCGCTCCGACGCCGCTCAGATTGAGACAGCTCTCGGAACTTTACGAGCCAACGAGGGAGCCGCTGAGAACGCTCGCATTCAGCTAAGCTGGACCAAGATTCGCTCACCGATTGACGGACGCACCAGCAGTTTGAATGTCTACGAGGGCAACGTCGTGACCGCAAACTCTACCGCTCCGATTGTAACGATCGCTCAGGTCAAGCCGATCTATGTGACAGTGACAGTGCCCGAGCAATATCTCAACGACGTCAGGCGTGCACATCAAGCAGGCTCACTAAAACTGGTGGCACTAATCGGCGGTTCAAAAACCGATTCTGTTAACGGAGCTATTTCATTCATGGAAAACACCGTCAACACTACTACCGGAACAATCATGCTGCGAGCGAGCTTCGGAAATGTCGATGAGCATCTCTATCCAGGTCAGTTCGTGGACGTAGTTCTCCGGATGCCGCCAGCTGGTTCAAGCGTAGTGGTTCCATCGAGAGCTGTCCAGGCTACTCAGCAAGGAAGGTCCGTGTACGTCGTAAAGAACGGCAAGGCAGAGCTGACACCGGTCAAAGTAGGACAGACTTTCGCCGAGAGCTCATCTATCATCAGTGGTCTGTCTGCCGGCGATGTAGTAGTTATAGACGGACAATTGCAATTAACACCGGGAGCTAAAGTACGAGTTCAGCCAACGAGAGCTGACGAACCCGGTAGCTAGACATGAATCTGTCCAAGATTTTCATCTTAAGACCGGTCATGACGACGCTGGTCATGGCCGCCATTGTAGTCTTCGGGTTGATCTCTTATTCGACATTACCAGTCAACGATCTGCCGGCCGTCGACTTTCCAACTGTAACCGTCAGCGCCAGCCTGCCTGGTGCCAACGCCGATACGGTCGCTTCAGCAGTTGCCACCCCGCTGGAAAGACAGTTTTCTGCAATCGCCGGACTGGATAATATGAACTCCACTAGCTCGCAAGGCCAGTGCCAGATTACTTTGCAATTTGACTTGACCCGCAATATTGACGGTGCGGCGCAGGATGTTCAGTCGGCGATCATCGCAGCCAGACCGCTTTTG
This sequence comes from Candidatus Obscuribacterales bacterium, assembly GCA_020050835.1. GTDB lineage: Bacteria > Cyanobacteriota > Vampirovibrionia > Obscuribacterales > Obscuribacteraceae > JAGVKB01. The sequence goes on from JAGVKB010000081.1 coordinate 19,806, forward strand.
CCGACGAGCATGCCGACTCCGCCGACAGTCCGGAAAGTCAATCCATCCGATTCACCAATCTTGTTCATCGCCTTGAGTTCGCCCACGCTTCCTTTATACACAGTGGACGAGTATGCCGAGAATGTAATCGCTTCTCGCATCTCGATGATTAGCGGCGTTGCTCAAGTACAGGTTTTCGGCTCTCAAATCTATGCCCCACACGTGCAAGTCGATCCGCGTAAGCTTGCAGCATACGGCATCGGCATCGACCAGGTGGCAGCGGCTATCAAGTCCGCAAACGTCAATCTTCCGACCGGAACATTGCATGGGCCCGACACCGCTTACAACGTCATGGCCAACGGCCAGCTGTTCAACGCGGAAGCGTTCCGCCCGTTGATTGTCAGCTACAAAAACGGCTCGCCAGTTCGCCTGGGCGAGATCGGCAAGGTGATTGACAGCGTGCAGACGGATAAGGTAGCCAGCTGGTACAACAACACGCGTGCCGTCATCCTGGCGGTGCAGCGCCAGCCCAATACAAACACCATTCAAATCGTAGATGACATTCGCAAGCTGATGCCAACCTTCCGGGCAATTATGCCCGGCTCCGTAGATTTGAATCTCATGTATGACCGCTCGCAAAGCATTCGTAGATCTGTTGATGAAGTGAAGCGGACTTTACTGCTGACAGTGGTGCTGGTAATTCTCGTCATCTTCCTCTTCCTCGGAAACATCTCTACTACCATCATTGCCAGTCTTGCAGTACCAATCTCCCTGATCGGTACGTTTGCCGCGATGAAGTTGTTCGGGTTCACACTCAATAACGTATCGTTGATGGCTTTGACTCTTTGCGTCGGTTTTGTGATTGACGACGCGATCATCGTTCTCGAAAACATCGTGCGCCACATTGAACAAGGCGAACCACCACTGTTGGCAGCTATTCTCGGCTCGCGCGAAACCGGCTTCACGATTCTATCCATGACCCTGTCCCTGATAGCCGTCTTCATCCCAATTCTATTTATGGGTGGCATAGTCGGCAGGCTCTTCTTCGAGTTCGGAGCAACCATTACCGTCGCCATTTTGATCTCCGGCTTCGTTTCGCTTTCCTTGACACCGATGCTCTGCAGCCGATTTCTGCACCGTCAAAAGGACAAATCGAACACCGGACTGCAAGCCGGTTCAGAACGAATCTTCGCGAAGCTGTTGAGTATGTATGAGCACACACTTCACATTGCTCTGCGGCATCGGGCAGCAGTGCTCGGACTCTTTGTGTTGATGGTGGCGGCTACCGGCTATCTGCTTTACATAGTTCCAAAAGGTTTCATGCCGAGCGAAGATACCGGCATGATAATGGGCTCAACCCAGGCAGCTGAGGGCATCTCTTTCGAAGAGATGGTGCGTCACCAGAAACAGGTAGCCGCCATTGTCGCCAAAGACCAAAATCTTTCCGGGTTCATGTCCGGTGTGGGCTCCGGCGGTCCAAACGCCGGCGGTGTCAACCAGGGCCGCCTGTTTCTTGTTCTAAAGCCTCAAACAGAACGCAAACAGAAGGTCGACCAGATCATTCAAGAGATCAGGCGCAAGACCGGCAATATACCTGGCATACGCTTGTTTTTACAGAATCAGACCAGCATCCGAATCGGCGGTAATCAATCGAAGGCTCAGTATCAAATTTCGCTGTCGAGCCCCAACACCGCAGACCTTTTCAGCTCAGTCACGGCTGTCGAAAAGCAGTTGAAGCTGATCCCGGGAATGCAGGATGTTAACAACGATCTGCAAGTAAAAAATCTGCAGCTCAATGTCAGAATCGACCGTGACAAATGCTCGCGCTTGGGCGTATCAATGCAGCAAGTCCAGGACGCTCTCAATAGCGCCTATTCAGCTCGTCAGGTATCAGTCATCTATACGCCGACCAATCAGTATTGGGTGATACTTGAGGTTCTTCCCGAGTATTACAGAGACCCCAGCATGCTGCATTGGTTTCACGTGCGGTCCAGCTCTGGACAGCTGATTCCATTGTTTACCCTCGCGCAAGTGGAACAAGGCGCTGGTCCACTTCAGATTACCCATCTCGGACAGTTTCCGTCCGTGACGATCTCTTTCAATTTGAAACCAGGAGTCGCCTTGAGTGAGGTTGTTCCGCAAGTCAAGAAAATCGCCGAAGACAGTTTGCCGGAAAGCGTCTCATATAAATTCCAGGGGACCGCGCAAGCCTTTGAAAGCTCGCAATCCAATCTCGGGGTTTTGCTTGTCATCTCCATCTTGGTGATTTACATCGTGCTTGGAATTCTCTACGAAAGCTTTATCCACCCATTGACCATACTTTCCGGACTGCCTTCAGCCGGTCTCGGTGCGCTTTTGATCTTGCTCCTCTTTCACTTGGATTTGAACATTTACAGCTTTCTTGGATTGATACTGCTAATCGGTATCGTCAAGAAAAACGCAATCATGATGGTCGACTACGCAATCGAACGAGAGAGAGCGGAAAAGCTAAGCAGCGAAGAAGCAATCGTCTCGGCTTGCCTGGTCAGGTTTCGTCCGATTATGATGACCACACTAGCTGCCATTCTCGGCAGTCTTCCGATTGCGATTGGCGTTGGCGAAGGCTCCGAAACACGCCAACCGCTCGGTCTTACTATCGTTGGCGGACTTTTGGTATCACAAGTCGTGACTCTCTACATCACACCGGTGTTTTACATTTACTTGGACAGATTTCAGAAATGGGCGCTGTCCAGACGAGTACTACCGGCTGTCCAGGAGGAAGCCGCATGAACTTCAGCGAGCTCTTCATAAAACGGCCGGTTATGACGACGTTGGTAATGTTCGCCGTTCTGCTCTTCGGCTTGATTGGATACAGAGCGTTGCCGGTCAGCAGCCTGCCCAATGTCGACTTTCCGACGCTGCAAGTGACAAGCAATCTTCCCGGAGCGAGCGCCGAAACAATGTCCTCGGCAGTCTCAATGCCGCTGGAAAAGCAGTTTGCCACAATCGCCGGGCTGCTGCAGATGTCCTCCACCAGCACACTGGGACAATCTCAGATTACGTTGCAGTTCGACCCAGCTCGCAATATCGACGGCGCCGCACTCGACGTGCAAGCCGCCATCACGGCGGCGGCCAAGCAATTACCGCCGCAGATGACGATTCCACCTACTTTCTCCAAGGTCAACCCGGCCAGCCAACCGGTTATCTACCTGGCTGTTAGCTCGGAGACGCTGCCGCTTCACCAGGTCGACTACTATGCCGAAACGTTACTTGCTCAGCGTATTTCGCGCGTAAGCGGAGTAGCACAAGTACAGATAAACGGCTCCCAGCAATATGCCGTACGCGTTCAAGTCAATCCGCAAAAGTTGGCTAGCTATGGGCTGGGCATCGATGATGTGATGTCGGCGGTATCCAATGCAAATCAAAATCAACCGACCGGTACACTATGGGGGAAGCATCAGGCTTTTACGATCCAATCCAATGGGCAACTCCTGGATGCAGCGTCATACCGCCCAATCATCATTTCCTATCAAAACAACGCTGCGATTCGCTTAAGCGACGTAGCCGAAGTGAAAGACAGTGTTCAAAACGACAAAAGCGGCGGTTGGTACAACAGTAAGCCGGCGGTCATTCTTGCTGTCCAGAAACAACCGGGCGCCAATACGATTCAGGTAGTGGACAACATTAAGAAGCTGCTGCCCACTTTCCAAGCGCTCGTTCCAAGTTCGGTGCGCCTGGAAATTCTATACGACCAATCACAGTCCGTTCGTGATTCGGTCAACGACGTTCAGTTCACCTTGGTTTTGACAGTCATTCTGGTTGTTCTTGTAATCTTTCTCTTTCTTGGCAATCTCTCCGCCACCGTCATTCCCAGCCTGGCGCTGCCGATCTCCATCATCGGCACCTTTGCCGCGATGAAGCTGCTTGGGTTCAGCCTCGACAATCTTTCTTTAATGGCGTTGTCTCTAGCTGTCGGCTTCGTAGTCGACGACGCGATCGTGATGCTGGAGAACATCGTCCGTCACATGGAGATGGGAGAACCGCCACTGACAGCATCTTTGAATGGAGCAAAGGAGATCGGTTTCACCATCTTGTCGATGACACTGTCCTTGGTAGCCGTATTTATTCCGGTTCTGCTCCTACCCGGTATTGTCGGACGTCTGTTCAACGAGTTTGCCGTCACAATCTCGATTGCAATCCTGATCTCCGGCTTCATCTCCGTTAGTCTGACTCCGATGCTCTGCAGCCGCTTTCTTCGTCCGGGCAAGGAGCGATCTCCCGGTGCGATCGAAAAGGTAACCAACGCCGTTTATCAGTCCGGGCTCAATCTCTACGAAAGGTCTCTGCACCTGGCTTTGAGAAACAAACCGATGGTCCTGGCCGTGTTTGTGCTGATGTGCATAGCGACTGCCTATCTTTTCGTGCAGATGCCGAAAGGATTCATGCCTGAGGAGGATACCGGTCAGATTCTAGCCATGACGGAGGCAGCGCAAGGTACGTCATACGACGCCATGGTTCGCTTTCATAAGAGCTTGACTGAAGTCATAAGTACGGACCCAAACGTTCAGGCTTTGATGTCTAGCATCGGCGTCGGTAATGGCAGCCCGAATATCGCTCTCAACCAGGGGAGAATCCTGATCGTTCTCAAGCCGAGAAATGAACGCGCGCTTTCGGTCGACCAAGTAATCGGCAGACTCAACGATAAGCTGAGCACCGTTGCCGGTATCAACGTCTTCTTGCAAAATCCGCCCACCATCACCATCGGCGGCCAGGTGACCAAGAGCCTCTATCAATACACGCTGTCGAGCCCGAACAGACCGGACCTCTACCGTTCCGCACAAAACTTGATAGACAGGATGAAGCAACTTCCTACTTTGACTGATGTCACAAGCGATATGCAAATCAGCAACCCAGAGGTGCATCTCACTGTCGATCGCGATAAATGTTCGCAGCTCGGAATCACCATGTTACAAGTAGAAGAAGCTCTAGATACAGCCTATTCCGCCCGGCAGATCTCGACGATGTATACCGCCACCAATCAGTACTGGGTGATCATCGAAGTGGCACCGCAGTTCTATCGAGATCCGTCCGTTCTGAGGCAGCTCTATGTTCGCTCCTCTGCCGCCAAACTGATTCCGCTCGACACAATCGCAAAAATCGAAACCGGTGTCGGACCATCTCTAGTTAACCACTTGGGACAGTTTTCCTCCGTTACGCTCTCATTCAACTTGAAGCCGGGTGCATCTTTGGGTGACGCGATCGTTCAACTCAAAGATGTCTCGAAAGAGGTAGTACCGAAATCCGTAACCACGAATTTCCAGGGGACGGCGCAGTCCTTCCAGGATTCATTCCAGAATCTCCGGGCTCTGCTTTTAATAGCCGTCCTGGTAATTTACATCGTGCTGGGGATTTTGTATGAAAGCTTCATTCACCCTCTCACCATCTTATCTGGTCTACCATCAGCCGGATTAGGGGCACTCCTTATCCTGAAAGTCACCAACCACAATCTCGATATCTATGGATTCCTGGGACTAATCATGTTGATTGGCATCGTCAAGAAAAATGCGATCATGATGATCGACTTTGCGCTGGACGCCGAGCGCGAGCGAGACCTGCCGGCCGAAAAGGCGATTTTCACCGCTAGCATAACCAGATTTCGGCCGATCATGATGACTACAGTAGCGGCCCTGATGGGTGCACTCCCAATCGCCGTAGGAATTGGCGCCGGAGCGGAGTCTCGCCAGCCGCTCGGATTGACGGTGGTAGGCGGGCTCATGGTATCGCAGTTGGTGACTCTCTACTTCACGCCGGTTTTCTATATCTATCTAGCCCAGCTGCAATCGAAATTCACGAGAAGAAAGAGCGATCCGAAAACCCCGGCACGCGACACCGTAGCATAATCGGTCAGGCGCTCGCACATTCGACGAGAAGCTCGCCGTCCTTTTCATCGACCACGGCCCTGCCGCCCTTCTCCAACTTCCCAAACAACAACTCTTCAGCCAGCTTCTCCTTAATCTTCTGCTGAACCAGCCTGGCCATCGGGCGAGCTCCGTAGAGCCGATCGAACCCTTTCAAGGAAAGCCATTTGCGGGCAGCTTCGGTCAACTCGAGCGTTACTCGCTTCTCTTCCAATTGCTCGCGCAGCTCGCCGATGAACTTGTCCACTACGCGGCTGATGTCATCGAGCGTAAGCTGGTTGAACACAATCCAGGCATCAAGGCGGTTACGAAACTCAGGGCTAAATGTGCGTTCGATCGCAGTGCGCGCTCTGACGCCGTCCGCCTTACTTGTCGAGCGAGAATTCGATTCGAGTCCGGGCAGTGCCGATATTTTGAATCCAACCTCCTCGCCGGTCATTTCGCGCGCACCGGCATTGGTGGTCATGATCACTATCACATTGCGAAAGTCGGCTTTCTTCCCGTTGTTGTCGGTCAGCGTCGCGTGATCCATAACCTGCAAAAGGATATTGAACAGATCCTCGTGAGCCTTTTCGATTTCATCGAGTACCAGCACTGCATATGGTGTCTTACCGACTGCATCGGTGAGCAGTCCGCCTTGATCGAACCCGACATATCCTGGTGGCGCGCCAATCAAACGAGAAACCGTGTGCTTCTCCATGTACTCACTCATGTCGAAGCGCAAGAAATTCACCCCCAAAACCCTGGCCAGCTGCTTGGCTAATTCGGTCTTTCCGACGCCGGTCGGTCCGGAGAACAAGAAGGATCCAATCGGCTTAGCCGGGTTGGCCAGTCCAGACCTTGAGAGCTTAATCGCTTTGACGAGCTGCTCGATTGCATGATCTTGCCCGTAGATAACGCCCTTCAGCTCGCGCTCCAAACTCTGCAGACGCTCCTTGTCTGAGCCGGAAACGGATTTGGGCGGCACCTTTGCCATACGCGCCACGACTTCTTCGATATCTTCGTGACCGATCTCCTTGGACGGGCGTTCTTCCGCTGACATCAGCTTGACCATCGCACCGACCTCATCGATCACATCGATCGCCTTATCCGGCAGGAATCTATCATTAATATACTTCGCCGCCAGCTCAGCCGAAGCACGCACGGCAGCATCCGTATAAGTCACACCATGATGCTGCTCGTAGTAGGACTTTAATCCCTGCAGAATTCGCACTGTATCCTCAATGCTTGGTTCGCCAATTTCAATCTTTTGAAATCGGCGCGCCAGCGCTTTGTCTCGCTCGAATGCTGCTTTATACTCCGGGTATGTGGTCGAGCCGATGCAGCGCAATTCACCGTTGGCAAGCGCCGGTTTGAGGATATTAGAGGCATCCATCGAACCACCGCTCACCGCGCCAGCTCCTACGATCGTATGAATTTCATCGATGAACAGGATAACTCCAGGCTTCTTTTTGAGAGCCTTGATCACCGACTTGAGTCGCTGCTCGAACTCTCCCCGGTACTTTGTACCGGCAATTAAAGCACCCATGTCGAGTGCATACACCTCAGCTTCCTTGATCGCATTCGGCACCTCGCCCCGCTGAATCTTGAGAGCGAGCCCTTCGGCAATCGCCGTCTTGCCGACTCCGGGATCGCCCACATAAATCGGATTGTTCTTTCGTCTACGACACAATACTTGAATCGTTCGCTGCACTTCGGACTCCCGGCCGATCAACGGATCAATCTTGTTTTCCTTGGCCTGCTCGATCAAATTGACCGTGAAAGCCGATAAGGGATCCTTAGCGGCTCGGCCTGCATCTGCGTCAGCACCTCTTGACCCGGCGATTTCGCCTTCATCTCCGTCGTCATCATCCTCGGAAATCTTCGAGATGCCGTGCGAAATGAAATTCAAAATATCCATGCGAGTGATTCCCTGCTTCTCCAGGAGATATACCGCATGAGAATTGCGCTCCTGATACATCGCGGCAAGAATATTGCCACCATCAATGGTAGCTTGACCGGACGCTTGCGCCTGCAACGCCGCACGCTGCAATACCCGCTCAAAAGATGCTGTCTGCTCGGGCATTCCATCGTAAGATGCCGGCACACGCTCGATTTTTTCATCAAAAAACTTAAGCAAGTCCTTCTTCAATTCATCAATGCTACCGCCGCAATTCAAAATTACTTTGGCCCCGGTTTGCTCGTGCAGCAAAGCAAACAGCAGATGCTCAAGCGTCAGGAATTCATGACGCCGTTTCATCGCCTCCTCGACGGCTGAATTTAACGTTCGCTGCAACTCTTTCGAAATCATGCGGGGAGCTCTCTGGACAGTTGATTGATTAGTCTTGCTCGATCGAGCACAGAAGTGGAAACTCATTCGCCTGCGCCAACTGAGTTACTTTGTTTACCTTCGCCTCAGCTATTTCATAAGTGTACACGCCTGCTACACCTATACCCTGTTGATGCACATCTAACATTATTCTGACTGCTTCCGTCTCTGGCTTATGGAATACACTTTTGAGGACGAAAACAACGAACTCCATCGTCGTGTAATCGTCGTTGTGGAGCAGCACCTTGAACAATGGCGGCTTCTTGACCTTCTGCTTGCGCTCGGTCAGGAGACCATCTTCATGTTCGCCATCATTGTCTTGCTCCCAGTCCGGCATCAAAAGGTCCACCCTCCCTGCAACAAAATGATGCTATCACATGCCCGTTCCAATCTCTAAGCAGGATTCCTCGCCGAGCAGTGCTTCACAACGCTGGTGCACCTGATCGCTCCAACTAAATCGCTTCGAGAGTCAGGCGTGGCTCCGCTGGCTTCCCTGTCAGCCAGCCCAACCGAACCAATTGAGGCTGGTAGGAGCGCCGTCCTAGATTCGGACCGGTCGAACCATCAAGGTGAAGTCCCTTCCGTCGAATTTAAATTCGTCCACACTTTCCAAGCCGACTTTCTTGTGGGCTTGAATCGATCTCGGATTGCTCAAAGAGACTAACGTCACAGTCAGTTCATACTCCTGGGGCAACAACTGAAAGATCTGATCGTACAATCCAACAAAAATACCCTTTCCACGTTGCTCTCTGGCCACGCAGACCGGACCGGCTACATACGATTGCCATTGATCCAGTGTTCTGCCCCGATAGGTTATAAGCGGATAGCGTGCAATCATCGCGGCGGGCAGCCCAAAAGCTCTGTTGTACTCCACCGTACCAGCGCACAAGAAGCCCAACAGTTCCGCCCCCTCCAGGCAGACCGCAATGCCAAGGTCTTCATTCATTCTGCCAAACTGTTGTGCTGTAAAGGAGCCGGACAAAAAGCCGTCCGCTTTATCCGAATCCACCAGCACACTGACGAGGTTCTTGTCCTGGAGCTCTACTATCTTGTCCAGGTCGTATTCACTTGCCCGTCGATACACAATAGTCATATCAATTGACTCCCCGGCAGGTTGAAAGCCAGCCTGTCCATTATTCCCGATTTTTCAATCAGTCCGCACTCGTATCAGCGTGAAGCCGACACGGTTGCTGTCTTTGAACCGTGCCGAGCCACCGGTACGGCAGCTGCGCGATCGGCAGTTTGCTTATGATTCCAAGTACCGCCGGATTTATCCGGGTAAACCCTGAAAATGGTCCATGCAAAAAGCTGAATCTGAACAATCAGACAGCTACAATAAGCAACCTTGGGGTGGCACAAGTAGATCTGTGATTACATTCGGAGTATTTGATGATTAGCGAGAAGATAGTGATTAAAGCTCAGCCGGAACTCATCTTCGAGGCGATTAGAAAGCTTCGCGATAGAAAAGAGGACGGCCGCAGCTTGAAGTCATATGACGGCACGACAGCCGTTGTAGAAGAGCATCTCACCAATGTCCCGCTTTATGGAACCGTCGACTGCGTGTGGCAGGAAACAGAAGATCCGTTCCAGAAAATCGACTTTAAAATGGTGAGTTCAACCAAATTCAAAGAATCGTATGGAGCCTGGCTTTTAACTCCATCATCCGACGGCTCGACCACCACACTCGAACTCAAAGTACACATGGACGCTGGTCTGTCTATTCCATTTGCAGCGGAATTGACCAAATCTTCCACTTCAAAGGACTCAAAAAATCGGCTCGCACTAGTAAAGCAGGTCGCCGAAGAGATGTCCGCCAAGCAAAAAACATAACCGGTAAGTGTTTCCAGCCGGCAGACTAGAAACAAGCCGCGCAGTAGTCTATGAGGTTACGAGGAAAGCGTCACGGGTATAAGGAGTCTGCGTCAGAGTAACTGCTCCGGTCGTTAAGCAATGCAAGAACCGCAAGCCTGTATCGAAGTGAAGGACCTGGTCAAGACATATAAGCGCGGTGAGTTGCGAGCGCTCGATGGCGTAAATCTCTCGATTGAGAACGGTCAAGTGTTCGGATTGATCGGTCCGAACGGAGCCGGCAAGAGTACTTTGATTGGCTGCTTGCTAGGACTGTTGCGTCCGGACAGCGGCACAATCACAATCTTGAACAAGCCGGCCGACTTTCTGTCAGTGCGCCAGATCACTGGATACGTCCCGGAACGTCCGGATTTTGAGGGGTGGATGACAGGACGGCTCTTTCTCGAGTATCACCACATGCTTTCCAGGCGTGACAAGACAAGCATGCACGAAGAGATTGAAGCCTGTTTGCAAGAAGTGGAGTTGGACCCATCCGCCTGGAACCGCAAGCTGGGAACTTACTCTCGCGGCATGTTGCAAAGGTTGAGCCTTGCCCAATGCCTGATCGGCAAGCCGAAGCTATTACTACTAGATGAACCGACACTCGGTCTTGATCCGACCGGCGTCGCCGTCGTTCGCAAGATGGTGGCTAACTTTCGAAAATCCGGCATTACTGCCATCATCAACTCACATCAACTCGATGAAGTAGAGCGCGAATGCGATCAAGTCGCCTTCATGAGGCAAGGCAAGATCGAACAGATTGAGAATCTCAGAAGCAGCCCGATCGGAGCCTATGTTCTCTTCGTGCGTTGGACTGATGATGAAAGCAACGGTCACTCCTCAGAAAACGTCGCTCAACTGGCACAATCAATTGGAGTCTCACTTAAGGAAGGAAATCGTTGCTGGGCACGATTCTCCGTCAACGGCGGTCAGGAAGCAGCACGCTTGATCAAGGAGATGGTATCAGCCGGATATCCGGTCGAAGAAGCAGTAACGGAGCGTACTCGGCTGGAGAAACTGTTCGAGCGGAAGACAAACGGGGAGCAGTCCGAATGAATCTGGCTATTTTGAAGTTCACCACGATGTCTTGTTTCTTGGACCAGATCAAGGTCGCATATGTAATTCTCCTTGGATTTGTGGTGCCGGTCGGCATGAAATGGGTCAGCCTTTATCATGGGGTCGCCGAATCGCAAACATTCGAGATGCTTACGGGCACAGTCGGTGTTTCTTTCGTTCTGACCGGTCTTTGCCTGGGTGTGGCAGGCAACAGCGCAGTCGCTGGCGGCAAGGGCGGTGAATGCCTCTCATTGCTCTTCACACGACCGCTGACTCGAGCGGAATACGTAATCACCAAGTGGGTAGCGATTGCCCTTACATGTGGTGCGATCACAGCGGCGCAGAACTTCATGGTGGCTGTACTTGGAAGTTGCTTCGGCGAAGAGTGGACTCTATCGCTAGTGCTCGGCCAGATGCTGGAAAGGTTTCTCGATGCCGGTATCCTGTCTGCGGCCTTCATGCTCACCATCTTTGCGCGCAATTGGCTGTTTCAATCGACGGCGATAGTGCTTTTCTATGTCTGGCTGGTCGGTCAAACATTGCCACCGGTCAGCATCGCCGGACCCAACATGTCCGGCACCGATAAAGTCTCCTTAGGCGCAACGGATCTATTGCTCAAGACTTCTCAGTTGGTCGGCGATTTCATCCTGCCGACCGTTCACGTTTACGACGCGGCGAATGCAGCTGTATTTCCTTGGGGTGCGCTATTTGCCTATGTTTCCACGCTACTACTCTATCTGGTCGGCGCCATCGCCATAACGAACAAACGAGACTTTTTCTATGGAACGAACTGACGACATCTCAACGGCCACCATGCCGCGCAACTTGGTGATCCTAACCGCCGTCATGCTTTTGGTTCGCATCATCTTGGTGCCGTTCGAGTTGAGCGCCGCAAAGGCTCCGACTGCGAGCATTCCCTGGATAGAAGTAGCCAAGTACGCTCCCGCCCAAAACCCTGACAAGAAACTACTTTTGCTTGAATTCGGAGCTGACTGGTGCGAGCCCTGTAAAAGGATGGAACGCTCTATATTGAGCAACAAAGAGATAGCATCAATGATCAGCACCAGATTCATTCCAATCCAAGTTAGAGACAGGCTAAAAGAAGATGGAAAGAATACACAGCAGATAGCCGATCTCGAAAAGAAGTTTCACGTGTTTGCCTTCCCGACTATCGTCGTGACAACAGCGGATGGTGAGGCGGTAGCGACCCTGGTGGGCAGCGCCTCCGCGCTATCGACGGTTCACTTTCTGTCCAGAGCGGCAAGACCTCGATAGAAAGTTAGCGGTTTGATGAAAGTTTTCCCGCCTGCGGGGAAGAATGATTCTAACAGGCGGCTTGGAGCACACTGAGATGGAATTGATCCTTCTGGCATTAGTCCTGGCAATCTTTCTGTCGGTTTCGCCGGTCAGAACCAAGACCAGCAGCGTCACCGGAAGGCCGGCTGCAATTTGGCGTCACGTCGATCTCGATGAGATCAGACACTCTCGGCCATTTACATCAATCGATCCGAACGCGCTGCAAAAGCTGACGGTCGACGAGGCAGAGCGAGCACACATACCGCGCTCGATACCGACGATCGAACAGGACAATGTCGAAACCGTCACTTACAAGAACGTCAAAATGACAGCAATAGCCCGCGGTGAATTGCTCTTGCTCCGGATAGACGAGCAGTAAAGGCGCCTCAGCGGACCGCCCCCTTGCCGAGAAACTCTGTCAGACTGAGATTGCGATTACCGTCGGCAAGAGCAAGCAGCAACACAGGAATCGGCACCAGAATCAATATGGTTTCGCTCTGGAATCTAGGCATAGCTTCACTTAGCAAGAACGCCCGCCGGCTCCCTTGATAGTGCGCTGCGGCCCAGAAAGCTCTCGGGTCCTTGCGCATTGGAATCACAGATAAAGGCACAACATTGGCTTCTGATAGCGAAAAATTCAAACAGCCGAGCGCGATATCAGAATCTCGGGTAACAGTCTTATAGAGGTCGAGCACCGTCTCGACAATCGTTAGCGCTTCAATTCGATCGACCGACACAGCCTTGGACTTATACTTGTGCGCGATCAGTGATTTGAGAACACGAGCCATAATCAGATCTGCGAGATAAATTCGCAGATAAGGATCGGTCGCTCCTTCGACTGTTCGGTGCAGGCAATTAATCAGCATCTCCAGCTTTGCATCCGGCAGCTGAGCAAGCTCGCAGTAATAGTGAATGAGAGCCTTAACTTCGGTATCCGCATCCAGACTCTTGAAGACGCGTTGATTCTCTGCCAGCGCTCCACCTACAAGCCACTTTCGCTCCAGGTCTACATCGATAAACTGGCTGTTGACACGGATCTCCTTCAGACCTTTGGGATGATAATAGTGTCGTCTGGAATCAACTCCACCTTCAAATCGGAAGTAAAAACCATCTCCGTCCAACTCTTGTACCAGCCTGACTCCAGGCGGCAAAGCGCCAACGCTGAGCGCCTTGACTGCGAAAACGGCAAGTAGCTTGGACTCGAACTCGGGGTCGTTGTACTTCAGCTCAAGCAGCTCCGCAACAGCGGCTGCCGGTGCGAAACTAGTGACGCCTTCTTGACCGGACAAATTACCGGCAGGCAAATGTTGGAAATTGATGGCCGGAGTATCCATGTCCGTCTATCTTGCCCTCAAGGGAGCCGTACGTCGGTCGACTGATTGGCGGCGGCGTAAATCACACTTAGCCTTACTATCCCGATTAGGATATCAAACGTCAATGCGGAAACCACCATGACCGACCAGCTTTAACCTTTCTTGCCGGCAGAAAGCTCAGCCAGATACTTCACGATTGACTCGATCTCTTTGGCGGTCAGCGGACCGCCTGCATCCTCGAGGAATCCAGGCATGGACAGGTGCTTCTTGCTGCCGTAGGAAGTAACTTGCTTGACATGCGCGGCAACAGCTGGCGTGTTGTAGTCTCTTGGCGCAAGCGCCGGACCGACTGCACCCTGAGCCCTATCGCCATGACACATTGCGCAGTCGGCTTTGAAGAGGTCCTCCCCTTCGAGCCCCAAACCCATCTTCCAGTGACAAACGGCACATTTACCTTGAAAGAGTTTGAGACGATCGGCAGCAGTGAGATCTTTGTGTAGATTCGCCACCGTAGCAGTAATGAAAACAGACGATTTCGCAGCAGCCGGATCGTTGGAGTAGACTTCAATCTCCTTGGTCACCGTTCCTTGCTTAATCGACGTGTCCAGGACCACGACCAGGTCTTCGGCTCGTCCCGGCTGGATTTTGCTCACCTTCATAGTAGGCACCGTACAACCGCATGAGGTGAGCACTTTCTCGATGACCAAAGTGGTGTCGCCCAGATTGCGGATCTTGAAAGTATGGCTAATCTTGACTCCTTCCTTCACTTTACCGAAGTCGAAGCGAGGATTATCAAAGGCGATGTGTGGACCGGCTGAGACTTTCGGCGGTTTCGAAAGCACAGCGCAAGTCGAGCCAACACAACAGAGAACTGCCGACAAAAGGATTGCTAAAAGTTGAATGCGCGAGGTAAGCATCGTTGGGTGCCATTTTCTCACACATACATGAGATTCGACCTGCACCCAGCCGCCTTCGCTTCTGCTTTGACGACGTGGTTCGCTCTCGCCGAGCGCCTTCGGTCTATGCAGTTAATCGGCAATGAGCGCGCCAATTTCTTGAATTGCACTGTTCTCTCTCGACAACTCCGCCCGCAGCCGATCGATCTCGTGGCGAACTAGCTCTATGTCCCGTGAGTCTTGCCGGTTGGCGATCATGTCTCCTTTGCCGCCGCTATATTCGTAGTCTTCCTTTAAAAAACCCTCTTCACGCCACAACCAACTCAAACGCGAGGCAATCTCATTGCGGCGCATTGAGTGGGTGTGATAACACCTTTCGAGCGCGGCAGTCGAGAGAGTAGTCTGACTTTCATTGGCAGCGACAATTGGAGCTTCAGCAAAAGCGCAAACTCCAGCGGACAGATAAAGGCAAAGTCCAAGCAAGCCGGCCAAAGCTGCCATCGCTTGAAGGCTTGGAGTAACAAAAGTATTTGAGCGCCTGATTATCATCAGCTGAAATTGAAAGGACTTGCCCTACTTGTTGCGGGCTATATTAACCATGAAATTTCGGCAGGTATAGTGGGGATTCTACGTAGACAGGGACATAGCCGATCGCAGGTAGCCAACCCGCAACAAGCGAATCAGGCTACTTGACGACAAGAATTGCCCGCTAGTTAATGCTGAATCGGCGCCAGTATGGTTCCATTAGGTGGGAAATTCCAGCAGCCGGGTCGAAATCTTCGGCGTTGGTTCTGCGTGTCGGGCTTCCTCCAACTGGCTGTTTATCCAGACACGGGTTCGACTCCCAACAAGTTTGTCTCCAGGGTCCTGCCTTCGGGCAACCAGCACAGGGCCCTGCGGGTTTAGACCCCCGCCTGGTGCGGTGGACCCTGGAGGCGGACTATTAAGATAGACGTCTCTGGAGCAAGCATGTATGTACGAACCACTATCTGTGCTGATTTTGACTGTCAGCGGCCTGCTCATTTACAAATCGGTCGTGCGAAAGACAACGGTTTACGAGTACCAGAAGGGCTTACTTTATACCGACGGCAAATTCAAGCGATTGCTCGAACCAGGCAACCATCATTACCTCAAGTCGCGTTCTACCGTTTCAATCGTGGACATGCGCTCTTGCCATTTCACGCTTCCCGGCCAGGAGGTGTTGACGTCCGATAATGTCAGCCTCAAGCTCAGCATCTCAATCCAGTACCGCCTGGGAGATCCCGAAAAGGCTTCTCACAAGGTTCAAAATTACTATCAATCGCTTTATGCGGTCGTACAGCTGGCGCTTCGCAACGCCGTCAGCCGAGCGAAGGTCGATGAGCTACTGGAAAAGCGCCTGGGCATAGGCAAAGACCTTCTGGAAGAGTCCCAAAAACTTGCCGTCGAGTTTGGATTGATAATCGAAGCAATTGACGTCAAGGACGTGATGTTTCCGGGGGAATTGAAAAAAATCTTTGCCGAGGTGGTGCGCGCCCAGAAGGAGGGTCAAGCTGCACTCGAACGAGCCCGCGGAGAGCAAGCCGCTCTGCGCAGCCTTGCCAACGCGGCCAAACTGCTGGAGGACAATCCGGCACTTATGAATTTGAGAATCCTGCAATCCCTATCTAATTCGAACTCCGGCACCAGTCCAACCGTAGTACTGGGAGTTCCACAAGGATTAGTTCCGCTTTCAGGCAAGGGAAACAAGGGCAACACAGCCGCCGATAGCAATTGAGATCAGAAACCAAGCATGGCGCTACGGTCGCCTTCAGCGCGGCCACGTAAGATTAGGCTCCCGACGTTTATGGCATATGATTAGGGTTGGAAGCGAATCTGGCGTAGGCGCAGATAAAGTGCATTCAGACGACCTAGCAAAATCTCTTCAAAAGAAGTCCTGCAAGAGCTGCAGCCAAGAATTTACTGGAACAGCAGTCGTCTGTCCGCACGACGGAACTCTTTTGACACCGGTAGTCTCCGACCATTTGATCGGAACCGTTCTGTCAGACCGCTATAAAGTTCTGTCGGTCGCGGGCAAAGGAGGCATGGGAACCGTCTACAAGGGCACACACATGCTGATGGACCGCACCGTGGCGATCAAGATGCTGCACGCCCACCTCATCTCCGACGCTCACGCCCTGCAACGATTTCAGCAAGAAGCCAAGGCATCCTGCGCGCTTACCCATCCGAACATCATTTCGGTTTTCGATTTCGGGATAGCCCCGGAAGGACAGCCATACCTGGTGATGGAGTACTTGAAAGGTCACAGCCTGGCGGAAATTCTCGAAAGAGAGAAAACATTGCGCCCGGCACGCGCTCTGCACATCTTCATTCAAACTTGCGACGCGCTCACGCACGCGCATGCTAATGGCGTCGTACACCGCGACTTGAAGCCGAGCAATATCGTGCTTACCTTCTCCGGCGAAGACAAGAACTTTGTAAAAATAGTCGACTTTGGCATCGCCAAACTACTCCCGTCAGCCGGGCGAGAGTCGATGCAACTGACCCAGACCGGCGAGGTTTTTGGCAGCCCGCTGTACATGAGCCCGGAACAATGCATGGCCCAAAAACTGGACAACAGAGCAGACATTTATTCGCTTGGTTGCGTCATCTACGAAACGCTTACCGGCGTTCCGCCGCTGGTTGGAAAGCATAGCGTCGACACGATCCAGAAACATGTAAATGAAATGCCTCGCCCGCTGCGCTACGCTAATCCAGACATCTCAGTGCCAGACGGTATGGAGCCGGTTTTGTTTAAGGCTCTGGCAAAGGATCCAAACCAACGTTATCAGTCCATGCAAGAGCTAAAGGAGGATCTGGAGAAGGTACGCAGCGGATCTCAGCCCGGCATGGTAGCACCAGCGAACAGACCTGACTCAAAAAGGCTACCTTCCCAGGAAGCTCCCCGAGAAGAAATACCTGCTGATTCTAGCAAATCTTCCTCGCCGCCAAGACCGCAGGCAACAAGCGGTTTCAATCAGAAATTGACCGCATTTAGAGTGATCGCCTTTTTGATTGCAGCGATTCTCTGCGGCGCTGCCTGGGCAACTTACAACGCTTATTGGTATCCGAGCTTCATCGACCCGTCTTTGCTCTGGCCCTGGTACAACCAAGCACAAGAGACTAGAGTTCAAGCCGGCCAGCTGGACGTTGCCGAAAGATTTGCGATCATGGCTGTGCGGGCCGCAAATCAGCAGGAAGAGCCGAAACTGCGCATGGCTCGAAGCTTGAATGAGCTGGGAGAGATTTACGTCATGCAGCATCGTTACTCGGATGCCGAGCTGTCGCTCGAGAAAGCGCTGGCCATCAGAGACCGCGCCGACAGCCTCGACAATCCCGATGCCGTGACGATCATGCTTAATCTCGCCCGCTTGTACAACGTGGAAGGAAAGCTCTCATTTGCCGAAATGCAATACGAGAAATTAATCACGCATGAAAAACTGATGTTCGGCGAGCAGCATCCGGAAGTAGCAAAAATTCATGCAGAGCTGGCGGCAGTCTACAACGCCGACGACAAAGCAGCTGAGGCAGAAAAGCAATATCGGCGCGCGCTGACGATTCTCCAGACAGACGAGCGCCGAAATCGAGCACTCATCCCCCCCATTCTTCACAACTACGCCAAACTCTTGATCAGCTTAAAGCGCAAGCCGGAGGCGGACAAAATGGAAGGACAAGCATCAATCCTTCGGCAAACCACAGCCAAGTAGCTGAAGCACTATATTGAGTGCTCTGTGCCGGCCGCTCCCGAGACCTTCGGCAAACTCCTCCAAGTCTTGAATGGAGACAGAGGCACCAGCAGTAATACCAGCATCGGTCGCGGGAAGCTCGGTAAATTCTTCAATGTGCGAAACATCGATAACAAAGCGATCTTTTCATCCCGATAGATACCGGCTGCTGTATTACCAAAGACCAATTCGACCGGCGCGTAATCGACCTGCTCGACTGAGAACGTCCCGAACTGTCTGAAGAGTGTTCGAGCCAATCCAGCCAGCTGCATCGGAGGTAGTTTCCTTAACCTTGCGTCGCGAAAGCGAATCCCTTTCGGCTCTGCCAACTCGCGTTAGCAAATTCTATTCCAGTCGTCTACTGGTTGCCGGCCAACCTGACCGGTTTGCTCCGGATTTCCGCAGCGCTTGAGACGATCTCGCCGACGAAAAACTCAGCCGGCAGCCTCAAGCTACCCTTGTCATCAGCCGGAGTTCATTCGCAAACCTCCGACCGCACCGGCGAAATCACTCGGTTCTTTACAAGCCATCGGTCGCCTGCAATCGAAGCGGGCATCGACAAGCGAATCAGCCTTCTAAACTTTCGGTCACAACAAAGCGGAGTAAGCCAGCCCACTTGATCACTGTTAGCTGCCTTTAGAGTAAAATAGCCGCTCTAGAACGTAAGCAAAGATCACGAAAAGAGGTAGAAACCAGTGAGCTCGTCCGCACCGGCACCGGCAAGGGCCAATGACTTCATCAGGGATATCATCAACAGCGACCTGGAAGCAGATCGCCACAATAAGGTGATTACGCGTTTTCCACCTGAGCCGAACGGGTTTCTGCACATCGGCCACGCCAAGTCCATCTGCTTAAACTTTGGATTGGCCTTGGAGTATCGGGATAAATTGCCGGATAGCGGTACGCGTTGTCACTTGAGATTTGACGATACGGACCCGGTCAAGGAAGACACGCTCTTCGAAGACGGCATTCAGGAAGACGTTCGCTGGCTTGGTTTCAACTGGGATGGACTTTATCACGCAAGCGACTACTTCGATAAAATGTATGACTATGCTGAGCACCTGATTAAAACAGGCAAAGCATACGTTTGCAGCCTGAGCGACGCGGAGATCAAGTCTCATCGAGGGACAGTTACCGCGGCTGGTACGAACAGCCCTTACCGCGAGCGCAGCGTTGATGAAAGTCTGGATCTGTTTAAGCGTATGCGCAACGGAGAGTTTAGCGATGGCGAGCATGTGTTGCGCGCCAAGATTGACATGGCAAATGCCAACATGAAGATGCGCGATCCGCTGCTCTATCGCATTCGCAAGACAGCTCACCACATGACGGGAGACACCTGGTGCATCTATCCGATGTACGATTACGCCCATCCGATTTCGGACGCAATCGAAGGCATCACGCATAGCATCTGCACTCTCGAGTTCGAGAACAACCGCGAATTGTACGACTGGGTAATCGACAATTTAATCGACTACGCACAGTTTCCCAGCCGCCCTCATCAATACGAATTCGCCCGACTCAACTTAAACTACACGGTAATGAGCAAGCGCCGATTGCTGGAGCTGGTCGAAGGGAAGCACGTCAGCGGGTGGGACGACCCGAGACTACCGACCATTGCTGGCCTTAGAAGGCGCGGCTATACACCGGAAAGCATCCGCGCATTTTGCGCCAGTGTTGGAGTCGCGAAAGCCAACAGCACCGTCGATATGGCACAGCTGGAGTTTTGCATCCGCGATGATCTCAATCAGAAGGCACCGCGGGTACTGGCAGTTTTGAAACCATTGAGAGTAGTAATTGAGAATTATCCGGAAGCCGATGTTGAGGAACTCGACGCCTCTTACTGGCCGCATGATGTGCCCAAGGAGGGTTCGCGCAAAGTGCCGTTTTGCCGCGAGCTCTACATCGAGCAGGACGATTTCATGCTCGATGCACCCAAGGACTATTACCGGCTCGCTCCCGGCAAAGAAGTCCGGTTGCGTTACAGCTACTGCATTACCTGCACAGACGTGGTCAAAGATGCAACTGGGAATGTCACGGAAATTCGCTGTACATACGATCCCGAGACCATGGGCAAGAATCCGGAAGGACGAAAGGTGAAGGGAACGATTCACTGGGTAAGCGCTCGTCATGCCGTAGATGCAGAAGTCAGATTGTATGATCGTCTTCTTTCGGAAGAAGCACCGCCGGCGGGCAAGGATAGCGAGTTCATCAATGCCATCAACCCGAGCGCGCTTACGGTCCTGAGCGGCTGCAAGCTGGAAAGAAGCTTAGCCGAGGCAAAGCCGGGAGAGCGCTTTCAATTTGAGCGTCAAGGTTATTTCATAGCCGATGTGAAGGACAGCAGACCGGCGGCACCGGTATTCAATCGCATTGTGACGCTGAAAGATTCCTGGGCCCGCGCGCAGAAAAAATAGCGCTGGAGGCTCCGTACGTTAGAGATAAAGAGAATAAAGAAGAGCAGCTCTACGGCTCAAGCCTGTAGCCTACGCCGTAGATTGTTTTGATCAATGGGTTATCGCGATCGTCATCGATCGTTTGTCTGAGTCTGGCTAAAGACTGGCGCAAAGTTTCCACTCCGGCAGAAGAATCGGAGTGCCAAACATGCTTAAGCAGATTGTCAGCGCTGAAAATCTGATTGGGATGCCGCATCAAGAACTCCAGGAGTGTAAACTCCTTGGGAAACAGCTTCAGCTCGGCACCATTTTTCAACAGCCGGTGCTGCCCGGCATTGAGTTCCAGATCGCGCACTTTCAGTATGCTTTCCTGCATTTGAGCCGGACGCCGCAGAATGGCGCGCAAGCGCAGTATCAGCTCCTTCATTTCAAACGGCTTTGTTAAATAGTCATCACCACCGGCCGTAAATCCAATTTCCTTGTCGGCCAGATCTGCCATTCCTGTCAAAAACATTACCGGCGTGTTACCACCAGCCGCTCGAAATGCCTTCAAGACTTCCAATCCGCTCAGCCCAGGCAGATCCCAGTCCAGGATAACCGCATCGTACTTGGACATGAGCAGGCATTCCCGCCCATCAAGACCGGAATGAGCGACCTCAACCAAATGCTTCTCCGATTCAAGCGCATCGTGAATCAGAACAGTCAGGTCTTGGTCGTCTTCAATGAGAAGTATTTTGGCCATTCCGGATCTGGTCCCGTTTTACTCAAGCGAAGGTCGACGGCCGAAGTCACTCTTATTTTACATTCTGCCCCGCCAATGGTCGCCTAAGTGCTTACCATCCGGTATGCCCAGGAGCCACCGTACTTCGCTGCCTTAGACAAGCGCTGCACATGGTCGCTGGCCTCCATCCCATTTCCGAGATAGACCAAAACGTGCCCGTATCTATGACCTCTCGACCGTCCCCTTACAACGATATCTCCTGGCTGAAGATGATTGATGTCAACGCGCTGAAATCTCCTGTCGCGATCGAAGAATTCCTTGGTGTCGGCGGCATGTCCTTCGATTCCGTCGACGCCAAAGCGCCGCAGTGTGCGTTTCACACCCCTTGCGCACCAGCCGATTGAGTCCATTTGCCTGGCTGTTCTTACCGCCTCTGCTGCAAGTCTCTGCCCCAGCTCGGATCTGTCGCAACTATATTCGAGCGGCGAATCGGGCGTCGACATCTGTCTCGATTGCGCCAAGCCATATAGCCGCTGCGCCGAACGGGCATATGACTGATTGCGGGGATCATTTATGTCTGCCGCACTTAGTTGCTCCGGACTTCGTCCGAGCCGATAAGAGAGCGCGATCGCTCCCATGTCGCCGCGACACTGCCGCGCAAAATCACTAACTATGTCTGTCATCACAGCCTCTTGCAGCTCCTTGGGAAGGAATCTCCGCATGTCCAGGCGCGAGATTGGCTGCTGCCCGGTCCTGAGATTGTCGACAAATCCGAGGAATTCTCCTGCGAAGTTGGGATTCTGAAACTGGTCTGCAAACCGCGGAGAAACCTTTCCCTCGTTCGCCAAAGTTTGAATCTTCTGCCAATCCGGCGGCAAGCCGATGTTCTTGCTCAACCAACCGTTGAGATGATCGGCTGTCAGTCCATATCGACCAACCTCCAATCCGCCGGACAATCCTGGCCGGAGCGTATCGTAAGGAGATCGCCTGTCCGGATTGAACAATGCCGACATCGCCTCCTTCGCGGCCATGACGGACTTGCTCTCGTCACGCTGTTGCGGCACCGTCCGCCGGGAGAAGTAATCGTCTACTTCGCGCCGAGACAGACGGCCATGTCCTGCTCCATCAAATCGATTCATGCGATGAATCTGATCTTCAGTCTCAGAATGGAACCGATCATTTCGCGAGAACTTTCTTCCTGAGCCAGATCTGCCATCTCCATCCGATAAGCCCTGCTGATCGTCGAGCCTGATACCGTTATCGCAAGCTGCACCGAAGTGACGCCTGATTCTGTCCCCGAGGTAACCCAGGAGCTGATTCAAGCTGTGCTGCTGCCTGGGAGTGGCGAAGAGCTGACCAGCTTCGCGGTCGATTTTGATGCGAATCTCTTTGCTCTGATTCAATTCCGGATCATTCAATACCTTGATGCGCCCAAACTTTCCGATCTCGAAGTTGGCATCATTGTGCTCGCGCGAAGTTGAACGGCTAGCATCTCCGAACATAACGCTCACCGACGGAGGTCTTTCAGCTCGTCGATGGAGGGATTCCAGAGGCTCCATAAAGAGTCCGTCGGAAAGACAATGGTCGGCGGAGCGTTGCGAGCCGTATCTCCGCATCCGGCCTTCGCCAATCAAGTCAGCAACAGACTTTCTTGAGTCAAGCTCGCCCGGACCGTGATGGTGCGATCGTCCATCCGGCTGGTGTTGACCATGATCGATTGAAAAAGGTGGTAGAAACCTTCTGAAGTTGGACTCCGGAAGTGACCGCTCGCCACCGGCTGATTGCAGAGCGCCGCGTAAAGTCTGCTTGAGCCAGCTAGCTTCATTTTGAAGTAACCCACAAGCATCGCTCTGAGACTGATGCTGTTGTCGATATTGCTCGAAACCGAGCGGAGGAACAAAATATCGCCCGTTATCTCTCATTCCACCCTCACTTGCCGTTTTTCTTGCAGGATCGACCATAGAATAGACGTCAGGCATCGCCGGGATCAGGCATGACATAACCGCTAGAGCCGCATTTGAGTAAAGATTCTTTCTTGACTATATTAGGTCCCAAAAATAACAACCGCATAAAAAACGGAATGAAACTCCGTCTCCGAGGGAGCTTCCGAGTCCGCTTGTTCTCCAGCCGGATGAGAACAGGCGGGCGCGGAAGCTCCCTGCTTGCAAATCTATCGGATCCCTCTAGAACTTCACCGCTGTCGATTCAACACTCAGTGGCTCTCCTTTCCACGAGCTGCCAAAACTTCTGCTAACCGCCTTTCCTGGGGTTTAATGTACTCACTGGAGGCACCATACATTCGAGTCATCGCCGAAAGAGCCTTTCTGGCTGTCTGCTCCGAGTCAGCCAACCTTCCTTGGTCTTGCTCGAGCTTGCTTACAATCATCATTATTTGCGGCACGGCGGGATCGCGAGAGCCCCAGACACTCTGCCTGATCTCCATACTTTGCCTGTAAAGCTTCTCAGCCTGAACTTTGTCTCCCTTTCTCTGAGCTGCCATTGCCTTTTGATAAAGATCATTGGCCTGGTTTCCATAGACAGTACTGGCATCCGACTGCTCGTCAGACGACAGAGAATCAATCTTTGCCGAGGGAGCAGAATAAACGCGGGCTACGCTTTTAGCAAAAGACCTGGTCAGCGGGCTGCCCATTGAAGACATGGAATAAACACTGCCAGCCTCTACCATCCCCTGCGCTGATACAAGTGATTGATTGACTCCAAGCACTGCCAGTAAAGAAAACACTATTGCCAATGATTGATTTTTCATAGCCCGGTCACGCTGAACGCTGAAGAGAAACACAATCCGTCCGATCTAGGTTTGCCCAACCGATATCGTCAATCACGCTTCAGCGCCCAGTCTTGGAAAGAATTTAGATCTCCTCCCAAAGGTTAACTGGAGGCAATCTAAGTTCGATTAAGTAAAAAGCTTGGCCAGGTCTTTGTTCTTCTTGATCTCGTCACTTAGATTGAGCACCTGGTTGACGCGCAATCCATAGGCTTCTCGCTTGTGATCGGCAATCCACAACTGACGTGCCAAACGGCGTATTTGTCCCCCGGTTGGGTCATTGTTGCCGGCCAGACTCAACAGGCGCTCTGCACAGTGCGCATAAGATTCACCTTTGTGCACTGTCAAGGCATCTTTCAAATTCTCTCCTAACCGCACTTGCTCGACACTTGCCATAACTCGAGGCTGCTCAGGCTTTACGGAAACTTGCTGGGCCGCCTGCTGCGCTTGATTTGACCGCTCCGCTGATGTCACCGGGACATGCGGCCCTTCCTGCTTCGCTTGAGTTGACCGCTCCGCTGGTGTCGCCGGGACATGCGGCCCTTCCTGCTTCGCTTGAGTTGACCGCTCCGCTGATGTCGCCGGGACATGCGGCCCTTCCTGCTTCGCTTGAGCGGACCGTTCGGACGATTCCGTTGCTAGGCGATTGCCGGACTTCGATTGCAGCTCGTGCACTATCTGCCTAATCGGTTTAGGCGCAACGAACTGATCGCCAACCTTGGATGGAACAATTGAACCATGCTGTTCATTCTCAGGGTGTTGACCGGACTCATTTACTGTTCTGGACTTTTTTTTTCAACTTGGGCTGGCTCAGCCATTAGCGTGGACAGATCCAAGCCGCTGTCCTTGCACTTCTGATTGAGAAGATCTTTTGACACATCCTCTGTGCCCAAAGCTTTTAGTGTTGCTCTATCCTTATCTGATAGTCCGGAAGCGGCAGGAAGCTGTTGATCCAGTTCTGACAACTTCTTAACCGTCTCGGCGGGAATATTGCCATCATTATCTTTCAGCCGCTCATATAGGCTTTGACCATTCGCATTCTTTTGAAACAGGTTTTGCAAAGCAGCCTTGTTTCTTTCGGACTCCGCCGGCACCAACTTATCGAAATCGATCGCATTATCCTGGCACAACTTCTTCAAATCTTCCTTCTTCATGTCATCGGCAAAGTAGTTGACCTTTTGGTTGACTGACTTGTTAGCATTCAATAGTTCTAGACTTGCGCGATCCTGATCGCTCAATCCAAGTACTTTTGCGTTTTGCTTGTCCAGCTCTTGCAATTTGCCGATAGCGTTCGGCGGAATATTTCCGTCGGCATCTTTAAGCTTGTCGTACAGACTCACGCCACTTTCGTTCTTCTTGAATAGGTTGGTCAACGCGGCCTCTCTCTGCTCCCGTTCTGCCGCGGATTTAATGCCTGCCTCCAAATCTTGAGCAGTAATTCCACTTTCTGTCGACCACTCAGTATTATGCTTACTGATACCATCAAAGTTGGACGCAACCTGCTCAACAAATTTCTGCTGAAGATCATTAACGTCTCGTTGTCCCTTAAAAGCATTGAGTTCACGAACTTTCAGATTGCCATCACCGCTCACATCAATGCGATCGAAATCGCGCTTTGCTTCAAACAACGACACTCGCGGCAACATTTTATCTTCTTCCAGCTTCTTCGTTATAGCGCCAACAAGCTTCTGAGTCTCGTCTGCGGAATGAGTCAATCGGAATTTGTCTACTTCCGCTAGCGCATTACCATACGATGGGTTGTCATCCTTTCTTACCGCGGATTCAATGCTAGTTGCAATTTCAGTCGCAGTTTGTGCCGTGTCATTCATCGCTACCTTCTCGCTCATTTCTTATTTGCTCCGATTCCTATCTCTCAATACCTGTTCGCCGTTGTTCCTATTTCAATTGAGTTCGCTCCGATTTAGGATTAGGCTGTTCGCAACTGGAGGCAGTATCGTCAGGGCATAGTGACAATCGGGTGACATACGTTCCGGCACATCCAGATAACAAGAAGGGGCGCCAGGCGCCCCTTCTATTAGTAAATCCAGCCAAGTCCCGAGGTGAGAAGCCACAAAACCGGCCGGAATTGAACGCTGCACGATCGTCGACTATCACGCAGTTGCCTCCACCAACTTTCTCAAGGTTGGTATCCGCTTCCCCTTTTACTGACTACCCTCGGTTTAAGAGCACGCTTCCCGTATATTGCGTCTAGGCATCGGGGCTGATCTTCCTACTCTCACCAGTGGCACGACAATGCTCACACAGCAAAAATCGCAGTCGCCAGAGAATACTAGTATCCCAAAGGATGAGCCAGCCAGTCAATTGCATGGTGCCTATGTGACACCAAACTTCGTAAGACTTCGCAATACTTGACTGCCACTACGGGCGGAGTGACCTCCAGTGCTTGCAGACTGTTCATTGTCAAGTCGAATTATCGTTCGAAAGTGTCAAAGCTACTTCAACCCAGCCACTCTAACACCTGCAAGGATCCCGAGTTCAACTACTTTTCTCGCTCTCCAGGTTTCTGCACTTGCTGAAGCAGATCATCCAGGTCGTATTGATAACGATCCAGCGGTCGTTCGTACAATTCACCAAGTTTCTTTCCGGGCATCAAGAAACCACGCAAGGATTGCTCCGGCTCATTGCTTCCCAGGGCCCGCAATCCAAGTCTGGTATAGAGCGGCGCTGAAAGCCCAAAGGTTTGACCGATCGGATAAAGAGAAAACTCTCGACCGGCAACTTGCATTGATGAAGTTCCAAAGCGACTGGTAAACGGCAGTGCGGTCCGTCCCAAACCGAGCGCGCTTGCCCCCAGAAGGGAGTCTGATCCGGCGCCCAAAACTGTGTCGAAGAGCGCGTCTCTGCCGCTGTAGGTCCAGCTGGTCTTTTCATCGATCTTGCCGATGTCGGAGTAGTTGTGAGTACCACGATAGATAAGAGAAGCAGTGCCAATTCCAGCCGCGTTGGCTTTCCAGGCATTGAATCCTGACTTCACAGCTCCGGTTTCAGCTGACCGGACCAGGCGCTCGGTCAATTTTTGATGAACCTTCGAGCCCGATGCGAAAGCCAGATAGTCAACACTCCCCCACATCATGTCCGAGCTAAAGTTGGCCTGCTCGCCGGTTGCAGAACGAAGACCATAGCGCGTCACGCCACTGGTCAAGAGCCCGAACGCCAGCCGGCGCATCAACATACGCTGAGGGAACAGAGCGCTCACGCACAATCCCGCGCCGCCCGCAGCGCTGTCAATCAGTAACTCCTTGCCCTGTTTTTTAATCCAGTCCGAGACTGTCTCCAAGTGACCTTTCGAAAAGTCCACTATGAACTCATTCATCTTCTTATAGCCAAAAGTTTTTTCGAGCTCAGGGTCGATCTTCACCGCCTGATCGAGATAACGCCTGGCTGCATGCGGCTCTCGTTCGATCAGGCAGAGTTGAGCCGCCTGCAGTCGCATATCAACTGCCAGGTTAAGTACACCTTGAATCTCCTTCTTTTCCTGATTGAGCTTCTGCGATTCCACCAGCCCGTCGGCCGTATTAGGCTGTTTCTTGAGCTGAGCATCGACGTCCTTCAAGATTTCGCGCCAGGGACCCATGTTTGCTTTATCAGCCTCAGCGATAGCCTTATTAATCGCCTCCTTAGCATCTTGCATTCGCCCCTGCTTCTCGGCTTGAATAGAAGTCAACAGATGCTGTTGGGCCTCTCTTAAGTGTTGAA
The DNA here is from genome assembly GCA_020050835.1 of Candidatus Obscuribacterales bacterium. Lineage (GTDB taxonomy): Bacteria > Cyanobacteriota > Vampirovibrionia > Obscuribacterales > Obscuribacteraceae > JAGVKB01. The sequence goes on from JAGVKB010000081.1 coordinate 47,758, forward strand.
CAGACTGAACGAAAACATCCGGTCCGGCCTGCTCATTTTCGCGGGCACCATCACCATCTTTTCCCCGCTCGACTCCGGGCGGTCCATCACCTACAAAGGCCACCAGCAGATGTTGATTATCTGCCTTCTTCTCCTGCTCGTCACCAGGATTTTTCAGTGGTCTGACATCGCTCATAGCCGAACTTCTCCCCGCGTTCTATGAATCGCCCAAAGTCCAGCCTGTAAATGGTGTGTATACGGTCGAACGATTTTATAGACAAAATCGTGCCGTTTAATCTTGAAATCAATCTGCGCTTGCCCTTAAATTCGGCCGGCTAGGGCGGTCTATAGAGTGGACTTACTTATCTAATCAGCAGAGCGACTGAGATCTCCCAAACATTCATCCATCATGTCCGGATTGACAAGGCAAGGTTCGAAAATCCACTTTAAGAGATCGATAAAGAGATTTGCACCAAATGTGGTGCAGCGCCCGGGCTTGTCAACAAGAGTGGTACCTAACGGCTAGCGACAAACCTTCTTATTCATCGGACATACCCTCTCAGAATTGCAAGCCTGGACACTGCTCGGCCATTGCGAATCAATGTGGTTCAATAGGTCCCAGGAAGAACGGACTCATGCCGTTAGCTGCACACAAGCACATTTTGGCCATGATTACTGACAAAGTCCCAAGAAAGGCTGCCCACAAGAAGGAGTATCTCCAGAGCGATGAGCTTAGAATTCTCCAGCTTCCACCGGCCGAACCTTTGCGTGCTCATGCCAGGGCTCTGGAGGAGGCGCTCTCAAAGGACAGCCGCACTGACGTCAAGCTAGCGTCCAATGCCATTGCCGCAACGCTGGCCAAGGCCTTTGATGTAAAGGTTCCCGCTGTGCGGATTCTCGGGGCAAGGCCGCTTGAGGTAACAGAGACTTCGGCTGACGAGCTCTTTGGGGACTATGACCTGGAAACAGCGCTAATCCGGCTCTGGATGCGGACAGCTTTGAAGAAGAAACCGACGTCCTATGGGACATTCCTCAGTACGCTTTGCCACGAGTTCTGCCATCACTTAGATGTAGTAAAACTCGGCTTACCAAACACATTTCACACTCGGGGCTTTTATGAACGCGCCGGGCTGCTTTACCATCATGTTCGAAATACCCCGGTCCGCCAACTCGTCTGGACTGAGCAGTCGGACGGTACCTTTCGCATCAACTGGCCAGAAACAATGCGAGGGCGCCCCCTTCAACCGCTCGCCTGAGCCAGATCCGGGAGCAGGGCAGCAGCCGCCTAAACATTCCCTATGCTGATTACCCCCCAGTCAGTTGCCTGATTCAACGATTATCACAGCCTCAGGCCAGCCACCTGACAAGAAGGTCCAATTACAGCCACTCGCTTGACTTCCAGGTTTTTTCTACAAAAAGTAGATCTCTATTCCACAAACGTTCAAAGGCTTTTCTACATCTAGTGATTACACTTCACTCTGTTCGCAGCTGATTAGGGTTCGTGCCGGGAAGAATGTGGAATTGCGCAGTGACTTTACCAAGCGACACCCCTATGCTGGCAATCAGGCATGGAGAGGGCTAGATAATGACTACAGATAACTTGAAGTTTCACTCAGCAAAAGAGATTAAGGAAGACATCGACAAAGGCGACCACGAGACTGCCGGAGCAAAACTCTTTGAGGATTACAAAGCAAGCGCCTCCAGCTTCAAGTCGGTTGCCGAAGACTTAAAGAAGATGACCGGCTCCGACAAGAATTGGAACAATGACGTCGAGATAACTACAGACAAGGGTGGTGACATCAAGGAGATACATGTGAAGACCGTTCCGTTTACCGGAAACGCTTTTGCTCCCAAAGTATTTGACAAGGATGACGAACAGAACGCCAACCCGGCAAGCAACCTCGAAGCCTGGCATAGAATGGCTGTTTACAAAAACCACATCGATGGAGAAAAGCACTAAACTAATCAGTGCATTTCCAGACCAAGCGAGGAAGGCAATCTTGTCTTCCTCGCACTATTTTGGAGATGTTTCGATTGCTCCAGCTAATGGCTTTGTGGGTTGTGTGCATCACCAGCGAAACCAGGTTCTGCCTTAGGCGCCAGAACTTTGCTGCATACGCTTCTGCAATTCCGCAGCATGCTCTTCCATCTGCCTGGCATTTGATTGCTGTCCCGCCTCAGCGAATCCTTCGGCTATTCTTTCAAACATCTTTATGCGCGCCGGTGTAGCAGGGTCGGGCTCCTGCTCTTCCTGGCATCTTGCAATTGCTGCCTCCAGACACAGCTTCATTTCGGAGGCGCCTGTACTGAATCTGCGTCCATGCGCCGGAAGTACTAATTGGAAGCAGTATCGCTTAAGCTTGACGAGCGAATTCGTCAGCTCCTGCCAGGACCACCAGCAATAAAATGGCTCCCAAACTTCGAGCCCTTCGTTGAAGCGCTGTCTGGATGTAAAAACGTCACCGGAGAACAGATAATAGTTCTTGAACAGGAGCATGCAATGCCCTTCGGTATGGCCAGGTTGGGGAATCACGATGAAGTCTTGATCGAAGGCTCGTTCGTCTGTTCCATCTATTACGATCTCAGCTTCTGGCTGAGACTCCAATTCAGCTCGATGAATCAGCCGCTTAGCGCCAAACTTCGAAGCATATTGGTGAGCTTCGGCTACATCATCCCGATGCGTCAAGAAAATGTATTTGATACCACCACGCTCCTCTATCCATTTCACCAATCTCGGTGTGAACTTCGGACTATCAATCATCCAATTGCCATGATCGCTCACGATGAAATAGCTCTTCCCCCCGGCCGAAGCGGGAGAATTAAATCCAAGGTAAAAGACACCATCGCCCAGATGTTCGGGAAACGAATCGACGGCCGCTCTCAAATCATGCTTCTCGTGACCGCCAATCGAGCCCTCAGGACAACAGACCAGCGCATCCAAAGTCTCTTTCAACTCGTTTGTGCCCTCCGGCTGTTTGACGACTGCGTAATAAATCCCGACCTTGGCAAAAATTTCCGGTGCGAGATCTCGGCAGTTGCCGCAACTGATGCAGCTCGTGTCGACAAAGAAATCGCCTGGTGCATTTCCCGGCACAATTTTCGACTTATCCGCCATACCCTGCCTCGTACCCTGCCTAGCTCCTGACTTCCAAAGTCATTATGACATTGCCAGATTCAGCCTATAGGCGGCAGTCTACTTCCACTGAATTGTTTTGAACGCTTCGCGAGCCTGCTTTAGAAAGACGGCTTAGTCCAGCTTCGGAGCCTGGTAATAGAGCTCTTGAACGGCTGTTCCGGTGCCGTCGGAGTCGATGCAGATTGCATAGGTGTTGATCTTGTATTGGTCTGCATCATAGAAGCCAGTGTCCTTTTGGTTATAAATCAAGTCCATATTTGGACAATTAGTAGTTTACGTTAGAGCAATTGGAGGGAAAATGTAAAACAGTTGCCCCGATCGGAACGGATCTGCCACGTAGAACAGTAATGCTTCCACTCTACGACCATAATCACAGCAGAACCGTCCCATTTGTAACGTGGCTGCTCGTACTGCTTAATGTGCTGGCGTTTTTCTTCGAACTCAGTTTAATGGTCAAAGGAGAGGCCAATCTTGATTCATTTATAAATCAGTACGGTACTGTCCCCTCCAGGCTCCTGGGTGAGCACTCTGCCGAGCAGATCCTGACACTTTTCAGCTCAATGTTTCTCCACGGCGGTTGGTCGCACATCCTGGGTAACATGTGGTTTTTGCTCCTATTCGGCGACAACGTCGAAGATCGCCTTGGACATTTGAAGTATCTCTTCTTCTATCTGCTCTGCGGTATTGGAGCAGATCTCTCTCAAATCATTTTCAATCCTCATTCAAGCGTTCCAAGTATCGGAGCCAGTGGTTGCATCGCAGGAATTCTCGGTGCTTATGTCGTGATGTTCCCCACTGCCAAAGTTGTGACTTTCAATCCTCTGATGGACTTAGGCGTAAGTGGGCTTGCGTTAACGCTATTCCGTAGGTTCCTGATTAGAGTGCCGGCATTTATCTTTCTGGGAACCTGGTTTGCCTTCCAATGGCTGGCCGGTTCGCTTGCTTTCAACAGTTACAGCGGTGAAGCTGCTCATGGCGGAGTAGCTTGGTGGGCCCATATCGGAGGTTTCATAACCGGGCTCATGGTCATCGTTCTACCTCCTGGCCCGGCGATTATCGAAGAACATCCCGATTCGAGCGATCCTCGCGAACAGCTCGACATTCCCAGAAGCTGGAACGTCAGAGACGATCAGTTGCCGGATAAGAGTCAGGAGCAGGGAGACTACGTTACACCTGACTGGTTCTGGAAAGTGATGGTTACGATTGCGGTTATCTGGACAAGCGTTCTCCTCTACCAGATCTCGCAATACAAGCGCCATATCGGCGATTGGAAGAGTCCACCGGTGGTCGAAAGCGTTGCCACCTTCAACGGCTTCAACAACCGCTTCATGCGCTCTGAAGACCTTCTCAATGCCTGCAAATCCCCGAGCGTAAAACTCAATCGCCTTAGTTCACTCTGGTTTCTTAACGATTCTTCTGCGACTAGAAAGACTATACCGGCGAGGGCAACGAAAGAGGTCAAGCCGGTCAGGCTAGCAAAGGCACCAAATCACCCCAAGCAATCGAAGGCAAAGAAGAAGGTCGCAACGATCCGCCCTATGCCACTGCCGATTTATGCGGCGCAACTGGATTTAGCGGATCCTTCAAGACCAGCCACCTACTTGCTAAATCCCAAATCCAAAGAACCGCTCAGTTTGTTCGGCTCCGCCGGAGGCAGGAAGCAAGAAAAGGTCTTGGATGCTGCGTTAGTGGATGAACAGCTTTATGTATTCGTAGTAAGCAGTCCAGCGAAAGCGTCGCAGGAAGATTTTGACCAGCAAATAGATCTAATCAAAGTTGAGAATCCGGCAGAAAGTCCAGAGAAATGGAGGACTACCCGCAAGACCATTAGAACTATTGGAATCGTCGATACGTTTGGTGAGTCATGCGTTTACATGGACAACTATTTGTATGTATTCGGCACCAACTCTGGAAGTGCCCACACCGGTTTTGGCAAGCAAGTGTTTGTAGCGCGGATAGACAAGAAAAATCTCTCTGCTATGAATCTTTCGGCTCTCACTTATCTAACGACATTAGATGGAAGCCCGTTGTGGAGTAAGAACAAGAACTATGCCAAACCAACCTTTCTCTGCGACGCAGTGACCAGCCTGAACGTCCGACGGGCTGAGGGCTGCGCCGGCGTGTTTGCATTCTACACTTCAGCCAATGACCAGCATATCTACGTTCGACACGGAATCCTGCCGGAGGGTCCCTGGAGCGGAGAAGTACGGCTGCCTAATATTTTGCTAGGGCAAAGCGGCGCAACCATCTCGGTTCATCCAGAATTTGCCGACAAAGCCGGTCAAACTGTGATCACTTTCAATCGCCAACTACCGACATCCGGGAAGCACAAGTCTCCTGCCGCTCCGCTCACAGCCGGCATGTTATCAATAAGACTTTCCGCGAGATAGAATCTGAATGTTGCTTTGGCGATCGTCGCATGCAAGAATCAAATCGTTGATCAAAATCGACAAAGAACCTGGCGTCTGGAAAGAACAATTTCGAATGTACAATCCAAGGATAAGTTTGCTGACACTATTCCTGGTTTGCTCACTTGTATTGTCAAGCTCAAGTCAACTGTTTGCTTATCCTTTAGAACCGAGCTCGGATGCTGCTTCTTTGCAGGCTGCTGAGATTCTCGGCGTCGAGCGAGAGGTCAATCGGCTGTTGATCTTACGCAACCAGAAAGATGCGTTAGATCTTCATGCGGATGAGCTTCTATCGCTGCGTGGATCAATCATGCGCAGCATTCTACTGGGCTGCCTGGCAGTACGTGAAGCCTGCAACCTCATTGATGCAGAACTAGCTTACACCTACGAAATCAGCGAGCGCGAGCAGGAGAGAACCAACAATGCCAACCGCATGTTCAACCTCTTCAACTTCTTGCAAGGCGGCATCCTCTATGCGATTGAGGGCCGTTCGAAAATTCACAAACAAGACACTCAGTCATTTGTGCTTACAACTGTTCAAGCAGGATTGTCAGCTGGTTTGCCGGCACTCAATATCCAGTACAACAAGTACAGCAAGATACGCAATCTCGCAAAGTCCGAGTTTCGTCCGAAGGTTCCAGCCGGAGGGCCAGTTGATGGCAATAACATGCCGGAGCTTGTAAGCCGATACCTGGCATCAACCGAGCCGGGACAGTCAAGGACCCGCAAAGACGAAATGTATTCTCTGTGGAAGAGAAGATTCGGCGTTGACCCAGCCATTCCGTCCAGCCTCTGCAATCTAAACGACGGCAAAGCAAAAAGCATTTCAGCCGTAAAAAAGCGCATTCAACTTCTCTGGTCACTTCACACATATGTCGAACGTTTTGATAGTGATCTTCTTTCATTGCTGGCATTGGTACGATCACCGGCTCAGCTAGGCGACAGACGAGCACCGGATCTATTGAGCGGTCTGGGTCTCAGTAGCGGTGCAATTGAAGCAGCGCAGCTGCTGGGAATCGAACCAGAGCTTGCAGAGTTGATCAAGCTAAATGGAAGTAATTCGGATCGACTGACGAGACTAAAAGTCGAAACAGTTGTTTTAGAGCGAGTGCTCTCCGGATGCCTTGAGCTCCGAGTTGCAGTTGATAACATCAATGAAGATTTGAACTATTCCTTCGATGTCATTTTGGCTCAACTGCTTTCTGATAGAGCCAAGCAGTTACAGCGAACAACAGAAGCTAACTTCATCACAAAGGGCACGCTGGGCGCGACTGGTGGACTGCTCGATCTAAAGGGATATGGCAAAGCAGGCAATGAAACTTTCATCGTTTCATACGGCTTAGGATCGGCTCTGACTTCTCTGGCACTCTGGCAAAGTCGCGGAGGCAAGAGGAAGATCGATACTGCTCCAAACTCCCTCGCCGATTTTTTCGACCTGCGCAATAGCGATCAAAATTCGTTCACTCCACTCATTGCAAGCTTTCTGAACTCTCCGGCACCAGGACGGTCCGATCGTGTAACCAGAAAGGAAGAACTACGTGATATATGGAAACGCGAACACATATCAACCGTCAATCTCGACAGTAATACCAATATGACTAAGTTGGCAGGCTGCCCACCTGCAAAGTTCGACACAATTGCTATCGTGTCGAGCCGAATCAGTTTGCTCCAGTCCCTGCGGGTTCGGCTCACATCTTTCGACAGCGAACTGTTCGACATCCTGCGCTCCACGGAGCGTTCGGAGCCAACTGTCGCGAATCCAAGGGCTACAACTATGCCGCTGCCTCAAAATACGAACGGCTCTGCTTCCGCGACTGGGGAGATCTTGGACGCCCAGTCACAACTGCAGCAATTAATACAGTTGAAGACGACGGCAGCGCCTTTCGACTTATCAGTGGCGGAGCAACAGCTAGCCATTACCAGAAAGGTACTGTCAGCATTTCTCGAAGTACGCATGACAGCTGCCAATGTCGAAACCGAAATCGCTTCAGAGACGCAAGTGTTAGGCCGTATGACCAGAGCGCGCGACATGGCAATTACGCTAACAAATAATGCAAACTTCTATCAAGTATATGTGCTCGGAATCTTACTTTATGGACCCCTGGGACTATCGTCAGTACCAAGATATAACTTGTATGCAGACAGGTTAAAGGTGATCGCCGGATTGGTAGGAACCGGCCTAGCCTCCGCCTCATTTCTGGAGTATCGAGGCGGTTTAAGACCGACGAAAGTAGCTCCTAATATGCTCGGTGCTTGTTTTGGACTGCAAAGTAAAGCAACAAGCCAATTTTGTCCACACGTATTGAAGTTTCTCAACTCGCCTGTCTCCGGCCAAGCCAGCAACGCAACCCGCAGAGAGGTGCTGCTTTCATACTGGCGCAGCACCAAGCATGCTAATTTAGACCTAAGCAAGCGCTCCGTGATCGAGAAAGTTGCAGCCACCGGATCTTCGCACCACTGGTGGAATGAATCGATCAAGCTGATCAGAAGCAGAGTCGATCTGCTTTACGACTTGCGAGCAGTTATTGATGAAATGGATTCTGGACTCTCCGAACTATTGAGAGCATCAAGTTGACCATTCTTTAAATCGTCCCGATCGATAGGTCTGAATGCTATTAGTGAGACATTCCGCCCAGCAGGAAACGTCCAGTTATCGGCCTGAAGCTCCAGGAAACTCACCGGCACTGGGATCAAACAATCCTCCACCGGGAAGTCCGCCCGGCATCGCTGACATCGGATCAAACGGAAGACCGCCCGGTATCGGCAATCCAAGACCGTTGCGTAGAATGTGATCGCCAGAGACACTAGGCGGCTCAGCCTTTGAGCTAAACTCATCTCCACCCCAGGCAGACGGAAGAACACTTTCATGCCCGGTAGTCAGACCAAAGTTGCTGGCGGAAGTGCTTATCCCCATATCGATCCTGTTAATTGGATTGAAGTCTTGAATCGGGGGAGGTCCACTTGTTCCTTCATCACCATAAATCTGATCTGCAAGACCGCCAGCTTCCTGAACAAAGCTATCCAAGCGGGTTGGTGGCAGGCCGACCGGCAGCATCATGCCAAAAGCTCGAGCCAGCTGCCCGCTTCCTGTGCGTGGCAGTTGAACATTCTGCCGTCCGGTCGGTTGATTCCAACCGGTGCTGCCCCCGGTGCGACCGCTCATCCTGGCCTGCGCTCCAGTTGCTCCAGCGGTGTTCTGGCTGCCAGAGAAAGCGTGAACAGGCAGAGTCAGTGACGATAAAAGAGCAATTGCGGCGGTTAATCTTTTGAGCATTTCGTTGTTCTCGCTTCAGGGCTCGCTTAGATAGTAGAAAGCAACAAACGACCGCACCAGCCCGAGACCGGTGCTCCCGATTGAAATGGGGTGCTTTGCCTTTCCAAGCTACCTGACGGTGACTCGGGAAAAATTAGGGGTTATTGCTAGAATCCGGCTTCAGATCTACAGCCCGTGCGCAAGAGTGTTCCAAGCAATGCAAGGAGAAAAAGTTAGAGCATTGCAGTTCGAATGAGAATTCGCGTCGAAGTGACAGTAACCCTATTTGGCGACTGGATCTCGCGGCAGCGGCAGCGGTTGCGGTTGCGGTTCCAATTGAAGCTGCATAGCTTGCAAATCAGCTTTGTTGGGCTTGGCACATGTGCCAAGGATGTAATCTGCCAATGGGAAAACAACGTTAAAATTCTTATCCGGGTAGCGGTGATGCAACCAGTGGTAGCGTGCCAGAAACTTGTAGACCGGCCATTTACTAAACCCTCTTTGCTCAGGCTTGTGCATCTCCAGGTGAATCTTGTTCCATATCCAGTGATGGAGGCAGACAACCATTACAAAAATGAGCGCTCCTTGCCAGGAAACTAGCGCGATAGCAGCAGCAAACGGAATCGCTTTGATCGGCGCCTTACGTACGGTTAAACGAATTTCTTGGTCTTCACCGTCAGGGACTGGCTCATCACTAAATATTTTGGAGTAATGCTTGTGGTGAAAGATTGCATGGGCTTCAAAAGCTTTTTTAAAAGCTCCGGTTCTCCGGTGCATTAGTCTGCTGTGTACTTGATGCTCGATAAAGGACATCAAAACGCAGGAGAATCCGAACCAGCCGACAATTTGCAAAATGATCATCACGTCTCTCCGGTCCCCGATACTGCTGTACGGTCAGGATTAGCGCGGCTACGGATGGTTCATGCTAAATGCTACTTGACTCCGCAAGTGCCAAGCATAACCCACAATCAGCCAATATCACCTAAAGTCTTGCACTGCCAGTCAATTAAATGCTGCAAAAGGGCGCTAAAACGGCGAATTGGGAAAGAACAAGCGAACAGATATTAAGTTAAGACTCGACTTCCTTGGATAAAACTCATCCAGAGGGGACAGCATTCCAATGTAAAAACGCGCCCCTTTGACAACCGCCCTGTCGATACTACTCCTACGCAACGCCTTTCAAAACCTAGCAAAGTCAGCTGAGATTTCCAGAAAAATTGTCCGCCAGGCTGAGATTACTCCACAAATACTTCATATCCGCTCGACTACATCAGCTGGGCAAGTTCGCGGCGTTGACCAGAATGTGTTTTTTGCCCCTGTTTGCTGTCGGAGGCTGCGTTTATTTTCTCGGAGTCACAGTCGAAAGGGAGTTTGATGAGACAAGCAGCTCCCAATTCCAACGTAAAAGGGGAGTGAATGAGCGAACATATCCTCAGGCTGGCTTTTCCTGCTTTAACCGCTCCAGGAGCCACATACGAGTCAATGCGCTAACGGAAAGCCCTTTAGACTGGGCTACCGCTCGCAGCTGTCCCATTTGTTCTGGCTCAACCCGACATTGTATGACCGCGTCTTTTGTAAGCCGTTCGCCAGCTTCGCGACGGATCTTCTCTACTCGCTGGCTAAGGCGCTCTTTTCTCTCTTCTGGCGTTTCTTTAGTGCGCATCATTAAACTCCTTGAGGTAGCGCTCTCCAGCATCCATGGCGTGAAAGACGAGTTCGTCCGCCCCGATTAGCTCAACCCCCACTTCCAGGGCACGACCGGCTTTGGTGAGCCCCACAAACATTAGTCTGTCGTTACCATCACGGCTAACGCCCAAGTCAAGCCAGATGGTGCGCTGGTCGTTCAACACCTGATCAACTTCACTGATGGTTATGCCATGCCTGGCGAGGTTATCACTGTTGTAGGTGACCATTAGCGTCCCCTTTGTTGTATTTCATTATAATACAAATGAATACAGCCGCCAATTATTACAACGCCATTTTTGAATGTTGCACACATAGGTCACGCTTTACCTACCTCTGATTACAGGCAATGCGCAATCGACATCGACCAGATGTTGTTTCAACTCACACGCGCCGAGATTCGGTGCTCTTCGCAGCAACGACTTTCTAAGCAATCCGGCACCGAATAATGATGGCAATCAAAACACTTCGGATTCCACGGCACAGCGGCTCGTTCCGAAAGTCGATGTCAGAAATGGCGGTCCGGCTGGATTTTGATCGCCATACCCAGGGAAGCCTGCGGCAACTTAGCCGCAGGCTTCATTAGCTGCAACTGCTGGCCCATCACAAGGAGTGGACGGTACTACCTACTTTGTGCTCATTCCGCATAATCGGGCACACTCAAAACAAGACAGTGCGACCAATCTCATTTCTGGTAACTAATCTGAATCTCTGTCCATTCATAAAAATGACTAAGACCAACATAAATCCACTTACCGCGTTTGTCTCGCAGAGTTAGAGTCGAGTTATGCGAGTCCTCCGAGCACCAGTCTGAGGGCACAGAAAATCCCTTGCTTCGTGCATAATCTACGTAGTATTTAAAGACTTTGTACACCGAGTCCGCCGTAAGCAATCCGAGATGCTGACTATCGCTATCCGAATATGACTCGGAGGCCTTACTGCCTGGATAGGATGGCAGCGGAAAGAACTTCGGCACCGGATCGTCGTGTCGCTTATACAAGGGCACACCGGCGTCCGGTGGCACGGGAAAACCCTGGGGACTTTCTTGCGGAACTTGAATGCTGCTCGGATGATGGCTTTGGGGGCTGCTTTGGGGTTGATGAGAAGTGTTCGGTCCTAAAGCTCTCGCTGATCCAAATCCATTAATGACAGGGCCATGAGCAGTGCTGTGAGATTGATAGCTGTTAGATACCGGAGAAGTTGATGGAGACACCGGTTGATTGGCTGTAGAGCTCTGCGGTGCAAAACTTGTCTCTGGCGGTGTGCCGGACGAAGGCTGACCACTTTCAGTCGGGCTAGCTGCGGTGTTATTGGTCGATGCTGAACTGCCGGTGCCACTGGCATAGCCTGAACTTCCGGCTTGAGATGGATCTGGACCCAAACGTTTGTTAATCTCATTGCGTATATAGGACTTGCCTTGCGTAGTGGCTCGCTTAATCAAGTCGCCAAGATCTCCTGCGCAAGCCGGCAAAGTCATAGTTCCAACTGCTAACAAGACACACAGAAGACCGGTATGGTACTTAAACATCTCTCTATCCCCTGCGCGCCCGAGTTTAATCTACCCATTTGCTCATCGGTTTTTACAGGCACTAGCAAATAGATGGCCCAAACTGCGCAAATCTTGCCACCTCACACCCGGCTTCTTATCAAACGAAGTAAATGGTCTCTTTGACCAGCAATGCAGTCTGCATCACGCATGATTGCTAATCAGCTCCAACGATTTCCGCAAATACCGGTGCTTGGCGCACATGTGCTGCTTCGATGCCATGCAGACTCCTACGTCGTTGTAGCTCTGAATGATTACTTGCTTTGCTGAATCTCTTCATCTCCAACTATGGACTGGCTATTCACTGCTGTGACTACTTCCCCTCCAATGCGGCTGTTGTCGATGAAGAAGCTTACTTTCCCTCGTCTTGAGCCAGTTGGAAATTCTAGAGTGGAAGACCCAGCAAGCGACTTGAAGGCCTCCAAAGTTGCAGCGTCGAAATCGCTATTGCTGACTCTGGCTACTTTCACTTCCAGTTGCCGATTTGACCAAATCGTAATCGAGATCGTATTTGTGCCTCCAGGATTACCATGTTTCTCTAAAGCCTGTACAAGTAGAGGCTTGGATTGTTCGTTGATTCCCGCATACCACTGGTCCCAGGATATGACATTTACCGAACTTCCTTTGCGCCGTACCAGATGTGCATTGGTATCCAATTGAGCAGACCCAACCGGCACCATTGAGGTTCCACTGTTCTGACCTTCTCTCCTCGCTAGCTCTGCATCTTTCGCTGGTTTCGGAACAACTAATTCCAGTCCGATCTGCGGCTTTGCGAGTGCGATCTCGGTCTCACTCGGCTTCACTCTAGACGTTTCTACATCTGTCTTGCGTTCCGGAACAATCAGATCTACCCCTAACTGAGGCTTGGCGACTCGAGATATATCTGTGCAAACCTTCTCCGTTTCTACAATCAGATCTACTCCGGTCTGAGGCTTAGCAACTAATATTTCCGTTCCCGTACTGCGCTTACCGCGCGCAAGTTCTGTATCTACCCGAGGATCCGGTTGCCTCAGTGGAACTTCGATAGGCGGCTTCGCAGCTAGAACTTCTGGTACTAAAGCTCGTCTTGTCGGCGACTGGTCAGCATTTAGTGGTGTTTTGCGAAGGATTGCTTGAGACTCCATTTGTGGTCTCGAAGGAGATATTCCGGTGTCCGCTACGCGCTTTCGCCGCAATATCTGTCCCTCGCCACGTGGCTTTGTGAGGCTTAAGTCTATTCCTGCGTCCTGTTTACGAATCGGCACATCTGATATGTCTATGCCGTGTTCTCTTACAGATTCTGCATTCAACGGTGGGCGCGCCGGGCTAGAACCTGCCTCGATAGACGGTTTACCCAATCCCATTTCAACTCCTAAGTTCTCTTTCCGGCGGTGGACCTCTGCCTCTGCAGCTCGTCCAATTTCAGGTGAGCTTCGAGGTTTCAGCGGCACCAATACCAAATCCGGCTTTGCTTTGCCGCCGGCTAGCTCTACGTGCCCACTCACTTGTCGCCGCGATATCTCAGCAGTAAGGACCTGCATTGAACGCCGTACTTCAGCTTCCTTTCCGGCCCGTCCAAACAGAGGATTTAACAAGATCAGGTCTAACTGATATTGGCCCTTTCCCCTGCGCTGCTTTGAGTACAGAGGACTGCCGCGCTGCTCGACTCCCGCACGAAGGTAACTACTGTTGGTATTCGAACTTAAGCTAGTGTTTCCATGAAATATTGAGGCCGGCTCTTGTTCTGACAATTCTACGTCGTGTTTTGCTTGTAGCTCGAAGAATGACCCTGAAGAAGAACTTTCTGAATCAGCCGTGTAATGGAACTTGCAATCATCGCGTCCGGCGCTTGAAGTCTCATCTGCGATAGCAATTGCTGTGGCAGAACACATCACGAATGCGATAAGTAAAATTCTCCAAGGCACTGTTCAGTCCCGCGTTCATTGCCAGTGTGAATCTACCGAACCCTCCAATCATATGTTTTGGAATAAAGATGCTCCGGCATTTGGGCCGTGGCACGACCTTCGATTACTTCTTGGTGCTTATCCAGATTTAGCACTTTGCCAGGAATGCGAAACTCCCAGAGCTTAAATCCGTCCTTATCCAGAAACTCTACTGTCAGTCCCTGAGCTGCTGCCGCATCAAATATTCCCTCAATTCCGTTCTTGTGCCAGAACGGACTATTCCTTGGTTTCCCAAGGGAAATTTGGTATTTCACCGTATCGTATTCAAAGCTAGTGGTCAGCTCAGCGACCGCGCGAATTCCTCCTTGCACCATCCTGCCTTTCCATTTAATAACCGGATATTTATTGGATATCCAGTTTTCGCCTGGTTTCCCTGCTTGTTCCATGCTCGTTTCGCCGGTTGAACCGGTACTTGTGTGCCAGTGAACAGCGCCATTGGAATCGATTCGGAAAGTTTTCTGCGGGGCTCCTGCTGGGTCCTCTCCGAGAAAAACATATTGGCCAGCCGGGAGACTACATGCACTGTCTCCTCCGGCCAAAGCATTGTTTGTGTAGCCAGCAAAGACACACCAGCAACAAATAGAGAAAGCAAAGGCCAAATTCATCTTGCTCATCGAAACCTTTCAAGTACAAAAGGTGTAGCCAACTAAACTGTCTCCTACCAACCTCAGACCATGATCGAAACCTACCAAGCGCTCCCACCCCCGTCAAGGGACGTATTGCTCTACCTGAAAGACCGATAATTAATCACTTTAGCTTCAAATTGAGCAGCCGAAAGTGGTGCTACGCAAAATAGCGCTGAAAGAGGAATTGCAAAGGTAAGCCGTTTGGTAAGTAGCATGTATGACTCACGGTTAATCGCAAGCGATGCCAAGTCAACAGCTAAGCACTGCTTCAATTTCAATCATAGAAGCCAAGGATGCAAAATAGATGCAGTGAGCTTCAAGGGTTCCTTGTTCCTTGAAGGGAGCCAGCGTATGAAACTGATTGCATTGTTTCTAATGCTGCGGTTCCGTTCAATGGGTTGGTTGTGGTTCAAACACTCCTCGTCCTACATCCTCAGCGCAGAACAGAAAGTCGCCTTGCGACATTGCCTTGTGGTAAAGGTGCCCCATCTGATGTGATTCGTTGTCTATGTCCGCGTTTTGTTGGATTTCTTGATTTTCTCTTTCTCAGCCTCATTAGGACAATCAAGCGCGAACGACTGAGACGCGTGCGGTTCCGCCACCGAAGGACATGCCACCGCAGCTGCTGGATAGCCAATGCCGAATGTTGATTCCACTGGCTGAGGCGCAGCAGCCCGCTCTTGTGGCATGCCCGGATAGGGAACAGCGACCTGGGATAGAAGCTTATATTCAGCCTCCTCGGTGGGCATGTATTGTTTGCAGTTCTCATAGAAATGCATCAGGAAATCCAATACGTCTCCCTGGGACACTTCAAACTCGGCAGCTAGCCCAGCCAAAGCATCTCTGGTCTCCGCACGACACTGCAAATGAACATTCACACCTCCTCTCGCTGGGCGACCCTTTTTGTAACCGGCAACCCGATCTTGGCCTATATCATCAAAAGCATCGTCGAGCATACTGCGAAACATTGTCCAGGCACCCCTTGCGCTTTCATCCGTACCGATAATGCGCGGGAACAGAGAAGACTTCACTACGAAGCATTCGTCTTCGTCACTCCAGCTACAAACCGCGGTTTTAACAATCGACTTCCATTTCATTTCTTGTCACCGCCCTTCTCTTGAATTTCCTCTACGTCTTGGATCTCACCCGCTTCTCCTTTTTCTTCCTCAGCTGTCCCTTCTTCTTGAATTTCTTCGTAAGCCTTCCAGAGCTCCTTTACATAGCAGGGCTTTACGAACGACTTGGTACCTTTCTGATGATAGACCCCGAAACTCCCCACCAACTCTCCACTTTCGGTTCGTATTTGATACTCATTCTTGCGTGTTTGGTTGCTCTTAAATCCCATCTCTTTTAGTAGTCCCAAGAAGTCATGCTCATCCATTCCACTAAGCTTATTAGGCTTCTGGGGCTTACGTTTCTTAGCCATTTTTTCGCGCAAATCTCATTTTCTGTACAGAATATACTATTACTTGCACAGAAAAGTCAAGACCGTGGCCCGAGCTATGTTTTGGGGATATCTCCAGGTTAGCCACACCTAGCCAAATCGCCGTTTTAGCTGATCGCAAAAATTGGGCTGAATCTGAATAGCCCGCCGCCCGCTATTAGAGAAAGAGCCGCAAACCCTAAAAGGCACAAGCCAAACTAGCTCAAACCGATGCATCTACAGAGATTCATCTCATGATATCGCGATCCGTTCTGTGACACCGATAGGAGTTGAGCACCAAAAACTTCAATTGAAGAATTGCGCGAAGCTTTGCGAGATACGCTCATTGACTCCGTTAGAAAAATCCACTAATTGCACCCGCCACACTTCCGTGAGCCCAGGCACCGGATTGGGTATATACAAACAGGGTTAATCAGACATACGCCTGTCTGGTAGCTAATCCCGTCCTGCCCTTCAGGCGCTAGCAACCACAGAGCTAGCTAATCATCTGAAAACTTCTCCACATCAACAGTTTAGGAGTTGACATGACAATGCGATTCGAGCGCGTCGCGCGCATGATAGAGGAGATCAACAAAGGACGTTATCCCAACGTCGAGCACTTTTGTCGTGAATTCGAAATCGCGCCTCGCACCGCTTTAGCCGACATCAGATACCTGAAAGAAGACATGCAACAGGAGATCAAGTACGACAAGTTTCACGGTGGCTATCACAACTTAAATCCGACGAAAGAGTTGCCGCAGTTCAACCTGACGGATGGAGAGGTGTTTGCTTTGACTCTCGGTAAAGAGATGCTCTCGCAGTACACTGGCACGTCGTTCGAGCCACTCCTTAGAGGAGCGATAGAAAAAATTTGCGATCGGCTTCCGGAGAAAGTTAAGGTCGACGTTGACGACATCAAGTGTATGGTCAAGTTCCACAGCAAAGCGGTCATTCCAATTTCGAGGAAGATGTTCTTGGATTTAAACAGGGCCTGCGAGAAAACACTTCCAGTGGACATAATCTACTTCGGTGCTAGAACGGGTGATACAACCGAGCGAACAATTTATCCATATCGCATCGTGGAGAATCGCGCTACCTGGTACGTAGTTGGACATTGCACTCTGCGCAATGCGTTGAGAATGTTCGCTCTCCACAGAATTCAGGAATGGAAGCTTCGCAACGAGCGGTTTCGAGTACCGGAAGATCTAGATATAGACAATTGGCTGGAATCCGCGTTTCAGCTCGAGCACGGAGACCAGGAGCAAACAGTAAGAGTTCACTTTCAACCGCTATCTGCACGCTACATTCGCGAACGCAGATGGCATCTATCACAACGACTGGAAGAGCATCATGATGGTGCATGTACCCTCGAGTTCAAAACCCAGAATCTCGAAGAGGTCAAACGCTGGGTGCTCACCTACGGCTCAGACGCAGAAGTATTGGCACCACCGGCATTACGCGACTTGATTGCCGATGAACTCAAGCTCGCAGCGGCTCGATACCGCAACACACCAACAGCCTAGCCAGAAGTCATTGCAAAACCTACTTCAACTAAGAAAGTTTTTTCACTGCAAACATATTGCAGACATGGCTAATAACCTGGATAAGGTTCGGTGGAGCCACTAGGTTCCGAAGTTAATGTCGCTAATGCCCAAACCCAAGACTATTCTATAGAACCGCAACGGTATGCTCGACACACGCATATCGACCAGTTCGGAGATCCATATCAATTAATGTGCGTTTAAGTGGTGATTCCACTATTTTCAAAGGGCGCGAAGTCATAGAAAATGCAAACACCTCTATTCGATCGTGCCGGCGGTTCGAATGAATTGGAGGAGATGGAACATTGGCAGACAACATATCCGACTCACTCAACAAGAACTCGCAGCCGGAATCAGAAAGATCCGCGGTCGGGCGATTGCTCGAAGAAGCGCAGCAGATACCAGCTAAGCTGTGGCGAGAGATTTCAGTGGTCGGCGGAGGCACCGGCGCAGGCGCAGTTAAGTATGGACTTTCAAATGTTACTGAACATCCAGGTCGGTTCGGGCTAGAACTAGCGGGAGCTGCCGGGCTTGCTCTGGCCTTAAGAGGTCCATCCTGGGCGCGCGTCCCTGCCGCCCTTTTTGTATCGGCCGGAACAATTGGATTTTCGAACCACATTAAGGAAAGCATGTCTGCGACCCTTCCAATAATGGCGGAGACCTGGGTCTCGGACAGGAACATGTCGAATAACCGCCAGCGAGTGGCAGAGACCATGGGACCACTAGCTTTCGACACAGTAGCGATGGGAATCGTCTTTCACAAGACATCCGGACTGGCGGAACGCTTGCACAAGACAAATCCAAAACTAATGCTTGAATCAGTAGACAACAAGGTTGGAGCTCTGACTGATCTAGCAGGACAACGGCTCGGATTTAACAACTTAGGACCTCAGCTTGCCTTCGAAGGCGGACCACGCATCCCGCGACCGACTCGCGCAGTCGAGCTAAATGAGCCGATGTATATGACCGCTCAAAACAAGGGCGGCGGTGGCGATCCCCTAAATTACAAGTACTACAGGAACCACCTGGGCGAATCCGTCCATGACTTCGACAATGCCCGCATCAGCGGTCGCAGAGGTAATTCGGTCGAGCACAGAGACGGCAGACAAGGATTCTTCGCATATGATGGCAAAGTAGCAATCTCATTCCCGGGTGGTCGCGCCAGCTACCTGGACATTGGCGAGCCCATCCATCATGTGCAATCCGTAAGGAAGCTAGACGGCAATATAGAATACACCTTCAACAAAAGATCTCACTGGGACGTCATGGTGCAAATGCAGGATCGCGTCGTTGCCGCCAGGCTGCGCAATGGCGACATCGAAATTCACATGGACACGCAGCCGTCCGGACCGACGGTTCTCGCGCACACAGACGGCTCTACGACAATCGTGCAACCAAATGGTCTAATCAGAATAGATCGCCCCGGCTACCCATCCCAGCATCAAGCACTCGGTATACGTGTCGCGAGAGTTTGCTCGACCGAGCATACTGATCGAAGCTGCACGATTCATTTCATATCTCCCGAGGGACGAACGAACAGCATCCAATTGAACCGCCTTCCACCAGTGCCACCACTTACTCAACCGCTACCCAGGCCGCATCAGCCAGTGGTACCACCAGTAGCACCACCGGGACGAACCGGCGCCGACATCGCAGAACCAATGCGAGGCACAGGAGGACGAGGTTCAGGTAGTAGCTGGTCACCGATTGAACCACCGCAAAGCGAACCGCTTTTCACTTTTCGACCAAATATTCCTCGCTCACCCCACCGAGCGATTGCCGATCATTTGCTTGGCATCGATCACCGTCTGATGCCGGACAACAGCCTCAGTAGTCCTGCTGATGCACATCTTGCCATGCTGGACATACCCAACGTCTTGAAAGAGCATTTTGCAAAGCTCGGGAAACACTAACAAGAGCGTTACCGGCACCAAGGAATACATCATCCGGAAGTGGAGCACTCCCTCTACTCGATTCGGTTGCCAGTCTCCTAGCAGCAGTTAGATCCTATCCAACGTGCCAGGCAACCTGGCCGTCAGCATGTGTACGACGTTCCCATAATTAGTTTAGATAACAGACAAGTAGGGTACAAAATTTGGGTGGGGATGGTTGAATAACTTCGTTCGCGTCATACTATTGACGCTCGTTTAGTGTCGCAGTTATCGGACTTACGCAGGGGTATTACCTTATGGATGCACGCCGATTGCTTTCGGTTCTGTCGGCCGGGTTGTTCTGGCTATCATCATCCCCCCCAGTGCTAGCAGAGGAGGCGGGAGCTTCGATTCAGCCTGGGCCAGCCATGTGCTGCAACCCGACTACTGGCATCTGCGTACCAGCTACTTCCAGCACAAACGTCCAGGCAGCGACATCCGGACAGCTTAATCTCGACCTCGAGTCGACTGCCCAATCGATCCAGATGGCTGGTAATGCTGCGGTCAATCTGGTAGTCGCCGGTGCTACTCAGACAGTCAATCCAGGAGATCTGTTAACACCTGCGCAATTCTTAGCTGCCAGTCAAATAGTCTCCTCGGGCGCTCAGTCAATTCAACTGGGTGCCCTGGGAAATGCAGTCGGCGGCAGCTTTGCCATGACCTCGGCGCTCGCCCAACAAGTCAGCAGCATGATTGTGCCGGCCAGCGTTACAGCCATTCACGATTTCGGGGCAGTGGCTGCACTCAACCTGAGCGGCAATCTTACAAATGCAGGCAACTTTTATGCCCTCTCGTCCGACGCGGCTGTAACCACCGCCTCAATCACAGCCGCCAATATATTCAATCAACCGGGCGCGCTTATCACCTCAGTGCTACCCTCCGGCGGGTTGCCGGGCTTCACCAGCGCAGTCAACGCGCTCAATCTCAATTTGACAGCTGCAAACAGCATCATCAATCAGGGCACGATCTCATCATCTGGCAATCTGAACCTGACCGCCGGCGCATCTATTGTGAATCAAAGTACGATGTCTGCCGCATTGAATGCCACTTTATCATCAGCAATCGGCTCCATTCAAAATAGCGGACTGATTGCAGCAACTGCCGGCAACATCAACATCGATTCGATGCTGGCACAATCGCTGGCACTGAACAATGCCGGCGGGACTCTTCAAGCACTTGCCGGTAACATCAACGCATCGACGGCATCGCTGGCCACCCTCGGCTTCAAACCAAGTCTGTCAATCACTGGCGGCGACTTGATAGCCAAGGAGCTCAATTTGACCAGCCCGAGCGGTCTGGTCTCGATGCGTGTAGGGCGGGTGGATGGGATGCTCAACATATCGGCAGGAGAAGCGAAAGTGATTGCCTCCACCCCGAAATTGGAGCTGGGTTCGTTGAACCTGACCGGTGATCCGCTCTTTTGGAACACGAACGGCTGGGTTCTGCTTAACGGCCCCTACACTTTCAGCGGCGATAACTTCTCGGTTGTCGCCTCTGAAGACATCCTCTGGCAAGCGACTCAGGGATACGTCGACGTCAGCAATAACGAGGGTGACGCCGGCTCCATTTTAATGATCGCCGGAGCGAATTTTACGTCTCCTACAACAGGCTCGGGAACGGACGACGACAGCACTGTAGTTACTATCAGCGGCGCGTCGGAGACGGGCGGACAGATTGACCTCAGCAACACTACTTATTTGAAGGCGGCTGCCACCGGCACAGGCGGATCGGAAGGCAACGGCGGCTCGATCACTCTGGTTGCCTTTCAGGGCGACAGCGCCACGTCCGGCAACATTTTCATGTACCAGCAGCTTAACGGCTATGTGACAATCAACACCGGAACTGCAACTACCGACGGCACTAAGGTTAACGGAAATGTGACTATCATCGGCGGATCGAATTCAAATGCCTCGTGCGACTGCGCGATTCAAGCCGGCGTAATCAACACTACCGGTGGTACTGCCAATCCGCTCGCCGCCAACAACGGCAACGTTATAGTCGCATCAGCTACGCCAACATTTTGGGCCAATCCGGGTTCGCAATCTACAACGGCGGTCACGCTGCAATCGTCAGCCGCCGCCGGGGCCAACAGCATAACGGTGACCGATGGCAGCAATATTTCAGGCTCGATTTACCTTAATGCTCTGGGCGGCAACGGCGAACTATTAGAAGTAAGCACGGTCGACGGCAACGTAGTGAATCTACAGGGAACTCTCAGTTATTCCCATGCGGCAAGCGAAGCTGTTTACATGCCGGCCACGAGTCTGACGATCGATCCTACTAACCCGGCAGGTGTTCCGACCAGCGGGCTGTCCGGGACCGACTTCGGCGGCATCGTGCTTCCCGGCACTCTTCAAGCAGGCAATATAGCGCTAAATAGCGTCGCCGCCGGAGGCAACATTAACCTGGCCTCCAGCACAGGGACAGTCACAGCACCGAATAACACCAACCTGGCGCTGGTGGCAGGCGGCAGCGTCATCGCCGACGGCACAAGCATGTCTATCGATCTCAGCGCTCTCAACGCCAACGCTAACTCCTTGTTAGTTATCGCCGGCGCAGCGTTTACTTCTCCTCCCAGCGAAGGCTCCTCTAGTTCTTTTGCAATTAGCGGTGCCTCCTCAACTGGCGGGATGATCAATCTTTCCGGACTGACGTCGCTGACCACTGCCAACACAGGCACCAGCTCGGGTTCCGGCGGTTCCGTGACAATGGCTGCCTTCTACGGTACGGGAGCCGGCGATGCAGACATTCCCTCGCTATCCGGGACCATCAGCGCCCCGTCGCTAGCAATTACCACAGGCACCGCTGTCGACGACGTAAACACACCGGCCGTCAACGGCAACGTTATCATAGTGGCCGGAGCGCCCTCCGGCAATTCGCTTCAGTTAGACAGTGTAAGTGTAAACGGCAACACGGTAAGTCCTGTAACAGCCAATAACGGCAATGTCATAGTCGCTTCCGCCACCCCGGTCTTCTGGGGAAATCCTGGTCCGGCCGGCACCACCGAAGCCGTCACGACCGAGGGCGGTGGCACATTTACTGATATGACATTGACAGTGACCGATGTATCCAACCTGTCAGCTAATGAGGTCATCTACGTAAATGCCCTGGGTGGAAACGCAGAGATGCTCGAAATCAACCAAATCAACGGCGAAGTCTTGACTTTTGATACTCCGCTGCAATACAACCACACACAGTCTGACTCGATTTACGTTACCTCCTCAACACTTACGATTGACCCGACAAATCTGCCCGGCGCTCCAACAAATGGGCTTGCTATGACCGACTTCGGCGGCATAGTCCTTCCCGGAGCCATGCAGAGCGGCAATATCACAGTCGGCGCCATTTCCGCCAACAATACAATAAATATCGCCACCAACCCCTCCGCCACAGCAGACAACGGCATGGTGCAGCTCAACGGCTCTATGAGTCTCTCAATGGATCCCCAAATGAAGGCTGGACTGATTCAGCCATATCAAGCCTTTCCCAGCATTTCAATCACAGGCACCGCCGTGACAGTCGCCAGTGCAGCCGTAATCAGCTCGCAGATCAAATCGGGCAACGATACTATCGCAAATGCACCAAACACAATCACGATCCTCACTCAAAATCTCATTAACAACGGCACCATTACCGGTGGCAACCCGACCGACACCCCATTTTCGAACTCGTACATTAATGTATACAGCCCGACAGGCAGTGCTGAAATGACCTTGTCCGGCACAGGCAGCTTCTCTGTGCCTGGTTTTAGCGTGATCGAAATCGCCGCCACCGACACGAACAAACTGCTCATAGGCGGAGGCGGTAGCTCAGTGCCTACCTTTAACGCCGGAATCGGCTCGCTCGTAATACTGAACGCACAGGGCGCCGGCGGCGTTGTGAAGCTTGCGAACAACGCAGAAGTGACCATCAATGGCAGCGGCGCCGGCGATGGTCCGATCGTCAGCATCAACACGCCAAGCTTGTATATGCAGAGTGGCTCGTCAATCAATGCTGCCGGCAGCTCGATAATTGCGATCGGCTCCGGCTACACAGCTGACGACTTGACGGTTACAGCGGCAGGCTCAGGCAATGTAACAATCGAGACCCAAAGTGGCGGCGCAATCAGATTGCGTCCAACAAACGGCCAAAATCTGACCATTACCAACCTGGACGGAGGCACTCTGACTTTTACCGGTGCCATTGCCCAATTGGCTACCTCCGGCGGCGGGACGACCACAGTCGGACCCGGCATTGTTTCATCCAGCACCTATACCATAGTGACAAATCCAGCCGGCGGCTTACTGGGCGCAGAGTTTCAACCATATGTCGGTCCTTACTTCGACAGCCTCAACGAAAGTCCGCCGGAGTTCATCAATTTTGCCGGCTATCCTTTCCAGGTAGTACTGGCGATGCTTGGTCCGGTAGCCGCTGAACAACAAGTGCAGATACTCGCCACCTACACCCAGCAGTACTCGACATCCTATGTAATTGGAGCAGCCAAGCAAGTCGGACTCAATGTGTCGGCAGGCGTGTTCGTAGATCTGGACGGCAGCGGCAATAACCTGGCACCGGACAGAACAACTTTCGACTACACCTGGGCCCTAACTCAGGCGAGCAAGTATGGCAATGTCGTCGACCTCGTAGTTGGCAATGAAGACATAGTGGCACCCGCCGGCGGCTCCGACCCAACCCCCTCGATCCAAACACTGGTAAGCACCATCCAGACAGTGCAGACCGCACGAGGCAACTACATCAATCCGGTTACCGGCAGCGCCTATACAGCTGCTGACATGCCGGTAACTACCAGGCAGGAGATCGGCGTGTTAACCGGCAACGTCACAGACTTCGCTGAAATGAGAACCTTGTTGAACACGGTAGATAGTTACATCTACGGCAATGTTTATCCGTTCTTCTACTTCAACACATATGGTGGGTTGACCCCCGGTATGAGTCAGACCGCATTCACAACGGCCGTGCAGACCAACATGAGCGCTCAATACGGTGCCGCTCAAACAGCCTTCATTAATGCCAAAACAGCGGCTACTACTCCAGTGCCGACACTGCCGGACTTGAGAGTCGGTGAAACCGGTTGGGCTACTGAGCTTTTGAACCCGACCAGTGATCCAGGCTTCGGATACGCCGGCAGCGGTCTTCCGGAACAAAGAACCGAATGGGCCAGCTGGTACTACCCAGCGATGCAAGATTGGTCGTTTACGTACAATAACCTGATTACCGGCAGCCAAGGAGTGGAAATCGGAGGTTACTTCGGATTGTACAACGAACCCTGGAAAGGCATCGACGGCGGCATTCCCGGCGGCATCAATGGACAAGCCACGACAGTCGGCACCGCTGTTGGACCATCAGCGGTACCGATAGGCGTTGTCACTAGCGGTGCTGGTACCTTTCCGACTCTCACGCCGGCAAGTATCGTGCTCAATCCCAACAATGGGACACAAGAGGTACAGAACATCAACAGCATAAGCGGTGCCACAGTCACCGTTGGACAGCTTCTCAACCTGCACAATTCAGGCGAATCAATCGACGCTGGACACCCCGAAGAACCATACTACGGCATTTGGGCAGCCAACGGCGTCTTCCCGCTCAACACGGACGGCGGCTCGGTTGTGTCCGATGCCAATAACGGTTATGTATTCACACTCACCGGTAATACACAGAAATTCTCGCTGCCGGTATACAAAGAGCCAACATCACAAACACTTCCCAAACCGGTCGTTCCGCTGGAAGCGCCTGTCAATCCACCTTCGAGCGGACCGAATCTCCTTTCAATGCCAGGAAGTACCAACGGCACCACCAACGAGCAGATAAGTACGAAGATTGCCACCGATGTGACTCAGCTCGGCACGCAGCCTGTCAATCAGATGGGACCAGGAACCGGCCCTCACAATATCGCCAGTGCAACTCCTTACGTAAATCTCGAAGGCTCAGAGCAGGGCTGGCAATCATCGGAAGACGGTGGCGTCTGGTCTTGCGTTGGCTGCGTTGGCTCTCCCGGCGGCGGAGTAACTCAAAACGCCGTCAGAGTGATACAGAAAGTTGCCGATCAGTTAACAGACTCCGGAGAAGGGCAGCAGTGGAGTGCAACCAACTATGAAGAAGCGTTAGCCCTCGGACATCGTCGATCGGTCGATAAAGATGCTATTCAGATTGCGCTTGCTCAGGCGCAATCAAATGCAACTAATAGCAATTCGTCGACAAACGGAGCAGGCAGTGGCTTCTTCAACCTCCCTCGGGGAGTGGCATTGTTCAACGCCAAGAAGCCGATTGTGGTCGGCACGCAAGAAGGCAATGTGCATATCGACAAAGGCTCGCTCGCCTTTGTCGTGGAAACAGGCCACGATGTCGCGGTTTACAACCTGCACGACAAACACTCCGGCGGTCTCAACGTAGTAGTAGGGAAGATCCTGGTGACTGTACCGCCGGGTAAGCAATTGGTATTGACTCGCAAGCCCGGCGCCAACTTCAAAGAAGTAAACCCAGGGGCAAGAATCGCCTACCGCAATGCCAAAGAGATGAAGTTGACCGGAGACGTAACCGGCTTTATCTCGGATTTCTCCATTCCTTCAGCAATCGCCAACATTCCGCCGCTCAAGAAAATGCTCACATCAGCTCGCCCAGATGAACGGAGGATTGCACAGCAGTTACTCAAAAACTCTGTCATTCTGGCCGATGTCTTCGGCTCACTCGGTCCATATCAGTCCGGCCGCTAAGCCCTTTGGCTAGTATTAGTGGAGATTTGCCATGAAGACAACAAAAGGAAGGTACAAGAGTGACGCATTTGAGGCAATCCACAGCGCCGTAGAAGGAATGCATCAGGCCGGCACGGTGGACAAGGCAACGCTTCGAAGCTTCGATGCATCCTGCCTGGAAGCTCCCACCGAGCTAGCTCCAAAGGATATAAAAAAACTGCGCGAAACCTGCAATGTAAGCCAGCCAATCTTCGCCAAGTATCTGAATACGAGCGAAAGCACGGTAGAGAAATGGGAGAGGGGAGCAAAGCGCCCAAGTGGAATGGCGCTGAAATTGCTGTGCGTGGTGAAAAAACACGGTTTAATCGTACTTCGCTAACTATTTTTGCTGGGTTCCTCCCACCTCCATTCGCACGGTTTGCTCATGTCCATTGCCCTTTTTCTCGAAAATTTCAATCGGGTTTTGTCCATCCAAGATTCTTGTCGAATCAGCACGTTGTTCCGGACTGGGACCCGCTGCTGCCTGTGAAGCCGCTTTCGTAAGCTCATGCCTGGAGTCCACATCATACGGGCTTACTTGTTTCATATCAGCCGGGTATAAAGAGAGCAAAGCGGACCTTGGCTTCATCCACGGAATTGATTCCTCAGCGACGGCAGGACGCGCATTGCAATGGGAAATAGTTTAAATACGTGGGTCGCCAGCACGGGCAGCTTTCTCATTCATATGACGCTCGTCTCGTCTATCGGCTTTTGCCAGGTACTGGCGCAGAACTCGGATGGGCAGACATGGCAGACTGGGAAAGGCGGCGGATACTACAATGACAAAACAACGCCCATTCAAAATGGGTATCAGAAGACTCGGGTTCTGGATACAGTGCGGTACGGAAACAATGTTCAACAGAAAGATACTCGATCGCCAGGGAGTGTCCTCGCTAGAACGATACGTGAGCATAGCTTCAGCCACGTGCGCGACAAGTTAGTAGGCATGAAACGAGACGAGATTACACAGATTTTTGGTAAACCAGATTCCGTGAAAACCAATGCTAGCGGCAATGAGACGTTTGGATTTGTGCTTAGTTCACTCGGCACCAGGACAGCCAATACAGGAACTGGCCTGAATGTTTTTCGCGCCCATTGGCTGGAGTTAGACATAACCGGCGGGAAGGTTGATCAAGCTAGAGATTTCAACAGTGTTACCAGCCAGCACAAATGAACCGAATTCGGATGATACAGTTGCATGCTCTCGCTTTCCACTTGGAACAAAACAGGTTTCATCTTCACTGCATCTATTCGGCTCCCGTCGCATCTATAATCGAGTTTGAAACTGTACCAAGCTTTTGACTCAGCACCGTTTGTGATAAGTTAACGCAACGTGCAGTCGCACAGGTGGAATACTTGCTGAAACACAGTGGAGTGCTTTAGCCAAAGAATCTTCGTATAGGATAATCTAAGCGGGACGGCAAATGAGGTAATTCGCGATGTACCGACTACTAGCTCTATTGATAGTTGGATTGTGGTTGCTTCCACTTCCCGCGCCGGCTCAACAGGCCATTCGCAATCGTATTCAGCAAAGACTGAACGAAGCTTCGACATACTTCAATCATGGCGACTATTACATGGGAGTCGCCCGCATCAATGAAGCCTGCTCGATTCTAAAGACAGCTCCCGGCGCGATGCCGGATAGCAATTACATTCAAATCGCTACAAAAACTGTCGACGACCTCGACGCAAAAATCAAAGACGCGAAGGCCCAGGGCAACACAGATGCGACTAACAAGATTGTCTCGGCATTGCAACAACTGGTCACTTCCCTGACCAACTGGGAACCACAGAATCCACGTTGGCACTACGAGAGAGGCATGGTACTGAAGACGATGTCAGCACTGCGCAACGATCAGTATCAAGGAGACTTGAGTTCGGCAATTCAGGAGTTCGATGCAGCGCTGGCCATTTCCGGAGGCGGTCCATATCGTGCCAGCGCTCAAGAAATGCGCAACGCTTGCCAGCAAACTCTGCAAAAGCGTCAATCAGAAATAGCAAATTTCAGGCGTAAAATCGTAAGGCCTAAGGGCACCGGCAGATCATCGGGCGGAGGGTCGGGTCAGGTGTACTTCTGCGGTCGCTGCGGTCGGCAAATTGCAAGCCCTGCCGGTAGTTGCCCTATCTGTGATTATTAACCGGGAGCCGGTGCTTCACCGGCTCCCTACAGGAAAGTTATTCGCCGAGTTTGATCGGGCGAACCCAAGTAAGCCTCGCAACACCGTAGTCTGATGGCGCAATACCTTTGTGAGGAGTGCTGACGATTTGATCTGCTACTTCACCGTCGGTCGCGTTGACGATTTCAACGCATGAACGCGGTTCGTTAACAGTGCGAGGCGAGATATCCACTAATGGTGACGAGCTGCCCTGGAAGAGAGGTTGGTAGATTACCGGCTCAGTCCAACTGGAACTTCTCAATCTAAGAGACGAGTCGTGTTTCTTGAGTTCGTCGTTGATCTTCTCAATAAGCTTGTCTAGCTTTCCAGCGCCGGCTAGCGTCAGCTCATCGAAGGCTTTCTCTACTTGCGCTCGTTTGTACTCCGTGTAGAAATCCCCTTTTTCAAGAACTAGCTTAGCTATCTTTGTGGCAAGCCTCTCAATCTGCTCGATTTCGGGATCCGACTTGCAGTCTCCCAGCTCAACTGGCCTACTAACTTCACCGGATTTCTCGATCGGCGGCTTCTCGTTGGAACCAGACGACACTTTGGAATTCCCAGGCGTTTGTTCTACGGATACGCGCGCACCAGGCACAGGAGTTGTAGTTGGAGCAGGTTCGATCGTGTCTATAGGGTCAGCCTGACGTGCTGCTTCGGTCGGGCGCGACGGTTGAGCACCAGGCAATACCGACTTTGAATTGCCAGGCTCTCTATCGCGCACCGCAGGTAGCGGATCGATTAGCTGTGCGACTCTATCCGATGGTCGGTCGTATATGTCCAACTCCCGTCCGCTGGAATTTACTACACGCATATCCTTGAGCATCAAAGTGCCGTTGACGCATTCGATATCTAGGTGCAAATCGGGTAGCGAAGAATCACCCGTACGCATTTTGTGATTGATCTCGTCGGCCTGGCGACAGATTGCCAGCCGATCTGCTTCACTCATCGAATTCAGCTCATCGGACAGCGAACTGCAGGAGCCACTCTTAACCGCCTCAGCAATATCTTGCGCTCTATTTGCTATCATCTGAGAATCCATGTTTATGCCCTCCTGTTCGTCCAGTAACTTTGGTCCTGAGGGCACTTTAGTTGCTGAATGTAACCGCACTGCAACATGGCGCATTTTCCAAGAGCGTCGGTCCATCATAGACGAGCAGATCGCCTGGGAAGGAAGCCTAAACATTCTGGCTCACAAGAATTCTTTCGATCAGATGCGCCGGTGGGTATTCCAGAAGGTCGCCGCCGAGGTTCTAGAGAATCTTCCCTTTTAGTTCAAGTTCACGCCGGTGCTATTGCCCAGAATCATCCGAAACTGTCGTAACAGCGGAGGCGGGTCCGTCACTTCCTGTCTAAGCCAATGTTTACTCTCCAAAGAAGTACCGTGAGAGTTATCCAGGCAGCCGTGCAACTGCCAGGCCTCGTTTAGCGGTGTCTCAAAAATTATTCTCGAACCTGGGTCAATGCAGTAATCGACTGGCAAACAAGACCACTAGCCAATCCCAATCTAAAATCCGCCAATACCACTGCAGCCGCGAGAAATATAAGTAGATTTCTCACACGACTATTAGACCACACGAGACGGCGTCGCCAAATTATGACACGGCTTGGCCAATCGCTCACAGATTGGTCACAAGTCAGTCACCCGTTGATTACGCATACCATCTAAACTGCACTGCTAATGCAGGACCACTCGAAATCCGTCTGTGGTGACAAATGTGGGCTCGGCAGAATGAGAGTTTTGCGAATCCTGTTGAGCAGCAGTTACTATCGAACAAAAGAAATTGAAGGCACCTAACTAAGAGTACAGAAGCTATTAGCAGGGAATTATTGAAAAGCTTTCTCTGCGAATTGAGCTAGAAGAGGTGCGGGCGCACCATTACTGACAACGAGTAGTTCGTTGATTCCGAGGAAGTCCCTGCTAATGTCAATTGACTGGAGCTACGAACAGAAGATTGAGTCTCCACCGCATAGCAGCGGGCATAGTTCAGCGACTCCAGACAACAACAAGCAGTCGCAAGATGAGTTGCTGAAAAGTAAAAACAAGCATTACAAGCAGCTCGAAGAGGAGTTGAAAAAACGCGGCGATCTTGCTGACCTGGAAATCAGAGGAATGCAGAATCGCAATCAGGGGACCACCAATGCGTTCAAAGACTGGGAATCGACACTCCCTGAAAAGTCGGTTGCACCCGCCCTTAAGCCGAACGGCCTGCCACGTTTGCCAGAGCATATTAGCGAAGCCACAACCTCTAACGGGAATACTCGAAAGTTCGAGCGGGACGACAAGGGAAGAGTTACATCGATCGAGGAAGATGGTCGCCAGGTATGGCACTCAGACGACGGAAAGACTTTTCGCAATGTGACTAGCGGCGAAACCATAACAGGCCTATTAGCGATCGGTAAACACGGCTCGTACAAATTCACCCTGCCTGAAGGGAGAGAAAAACTGCACAATCCGGACAACAGCCTGGTTTTCTCCGACCGCAACGGCACAGTCACGATAAGCGCTGATGGACGCCAGATGATGCGCAATTCTAGCGAAGCACTGACTGCAACCCGAGATGGTGCCGGACGTCTCACCTGGTTTGAGCCTTTAAACAGAGGTCCACACGAGCAACCCACGAGGATAGTCCTGCCGAGTGGCAAGACCTGGGAAAAAGTCGATAACAATCTCTGGAAGGACCCCAAAACCGGTGAGCTGTTGAATGGCTCTTGGACGCTCGCTTCAAATGGCGATGTATCTCTCACATCGGCTACAGGCAAAGATTCGGTGACTTTCAAATTTGACGGCTCCATCGTCTTGGCCAACGAGAAGGGACTAGTAAGCCAAATTCAGGACAAGGATGGTAAAGCAACTCACTTTTTCTACAACGAGCAAGACAAACTGCGCGCGATGCAATTACCAAATGGGACTCGCTGGACAAACACCAGCAGCAAGACTTGGGTAAAGGAGGGAAGCACAGAGACATGGATAGGCACCCGCTCGATCGATCGCAATGGCGTGTTACATATGGAAAGCGGTGGAGTGTCGATAAGCCGAGGAACGGATGGGTGGGAAAGGCGTGTTTCAGATAAAGGCACAGTTACTCTCGAGCGTGACAATGCCAACGGTTCGCATGTAGTTAAGAACGAGCACGGTCAAATAATAGAGATACGCGATGCAATCGGCAACTCACGGGCATTCGAGTATGGCGATCGCGGTCAAATTGTAAGGATCACCAATCCAAACGGCAGCGCCTGGTCATCCAGAGACGGCCGTAACTGGACCAGGGACGGCAGTAGACCGCCGGAGACACGAGAAGGCCGGGCACAATTGTCCGATGACGGGACATGCCGCTCAGTCGGAGTTGGTTTGGAAGGTTATGAGACAGCTTTGAGAGGGGACGGATCGAAACTAAAAGTGGAAGCTGGCAATATTGTTTCCATGACCACGGCTAAAGGTGAGACCTACCACTACGAGTACGGCACGGACGGCAAACTGAATTCGGTGCAATGGCCGGATCGCAACGGCAATATCTGGCGCACGGAAGACGGCAAGCTCTGGCGACAGTTCGACAAGGACGGCAAGGATCTCAACAGGGAAAAGACAGGTGCGGCGTCGGTGAATCCGGACGGCAGCCTCAAGCAATCTCAGCGGGAGGGGGACATAGTTGCAGTCAGAATTTTCAAGACTGACGGCACCATATATGACACCTTCCACGACTGGACACAGCGCAGGCAAAAGGATGGCTCCGTAGTATTTACGGATAGTCATGACCGAGTGGTACGCCTAATCGACAAAAATGGAAAGAACACTGAATACGGATATGACGAAAGCGGGCACCTCAATCGCATAAAGAGGCCGGATGGCACCGAGTATACAAGCGCGAATGGCTACAGCTGGGTCGGCACCAGGCTGGCAGGACACACCTTCACCGAGAACAAGTTCGACGCCCGCATAGAAGTAATGAAGGACGGCACAGAAAAGCAACACTTGAGCAATGGCAACGATGTCTTCCTGCATACGAATGGCGCTGCGACTGTACACGAACGGGGGCTTGTGACAGTCTACGACAATCATGCTGTCGAAAAGGCAAAGATAACGGAAACAATTGATCGCGACGGAAATCATAGGTCATATGAGTATGGCTCAGTCACCAAAATCGTTGGCGGAAAGTCTATAACAGTTCCCGACCAACTCACGGCCTTCCAGGACAGAAATGGACAGTGGATGCGAAGCGCAGACGGTTTCACCTGGCAAAGCGACGACCGGAATACAAACTGGAAAGGAGTGGCGATTCTGCACAATGACGGCTCTCTGCAAAGGATTGGAGAGCGTGGTTACGATACAACCGAGAAAACAGACGGCACCTTTGTAGAAAAACAAAGAACAGATCTTCAAGCTGCGGCAAAATCAATGGTCGAAACTCTTTCCTGGAGCGTGACTACGAGTTACAACGAACGATCCGAAAGGGTCGAGCAAGCGCTCTCGGGCAGGTCTGCTGCCGAAGTGCAGATCATCAAACGACTATTCGAGCAACAATGGAATAAGGATGGCGGCGCAGACAACTTCGAGTCCGTACTGAGAGACCGTCTAAGCGGGCATCAAATTGAAAAAGGTCTCGCCCATCTCGAGAGGCACGATGACGCAAATTTCAGCGAGGTTAAAGCAGATGACGCAGGTAGAATTCACACCGCTCTTGAGGAGCTCGGGCAAAGCTGGCGCGGACGCTGGGCGTCGAACATCACTGAAGACATACGCTCAACTCTAAGCAAGCTTAACGCCGAGCAAATTCGTCAATTAAAAAACGAGTATCAGCGTCGCTTCAATCAGGATCTCGGTCATGCACTCTTGACTCATCCTAAAGTCAAAGACGATCGGTTCACGCGCGAGTCTCTGCGAATCTATTTGCACGGCAATGACCATCGTTCTGAATTGAGCATGTTGCGGCTGATTCGCCTTGCCTACCAGGAAGGTAATATAGATCGCTTTGAGGAGGCTACAAGAAACGCCTCACAAAAGGTACGAGATCGGTACATAGAAGAAAACGGCGGTCTAAAATCAACCATCAGTCGCCTCCAAGACAAATTCGGCGGCATCTTCAGCGACAGAGATTTCTTCCATGCCAGAGACACCATTCGATACGGTCGCATCACCGAAGCTACTACTATCCGAGACGCGACCGGCACTTTCAGCAATGATGAGAAGACCATCGACAAAGTACTGCGAGAGATGCCGGAAGAGCGACGGGCAATGTTCTTCCGTGGCGAGTATCTGAGCAGGCATCCTGACGAAATCAAGAACAAGAAAGATGAAGAAGCCCGCGATCTTTACCGCAATCTTTCTCAGTCGTTCCGTGAGGCATACTCCTGGGCCGCCGATCTTCGCATCGCTCAATTGCGCGACCAGGTAAGAGTCGAAGGCGGTGGACTTATAAGGGAACTCGGGAAGCACGGTGGTGCTATCTATGCCAGCAGCATGAAGGATATCGTCGACTCCGTTCAAAACCTGAACAAAAAACAGTGGGATGCTCTGATTGGAGATCCTGACTACAGAACAATGATGGAGCAAGAGCTAAAACAGTTTCTCGGTGACACCAAAGCGGCAGCAGCACTGGAAGTGATTGACCGCAAGCTCGAGTTTAAGTCTCAACTGGAGCAAGCAACGAAAGAACAGCTGATTGCTCTCCATCATTTCTGCAAGATGCCGTCCGCAAACCTGGAAAAATTCATCCTGGGACGGGAAGTAAGCAGGCTTATCGCTCAACAAGCCGGAGATGGCAAGAACAAAGCAGATCCATTCAAACGGCACGAGCTGGAGAAAGCGCTGGCCCTGAAGGCATTAAACGGCGATCAGGAAGCCAACGACAAGTTGCGAGCTCTGGAGTTTTATCGAGACGAAGTCTATAAAGCTCAGAAAGCTGGAGCCAGACGCGATGTACAAGAGTCGCTCGAGGATGCGAAGGGAGATCCCAAGTTCGGAATCGAAGCAATACTCAAGATGACTCCGGAGGAGCGAGACAAGTACCGCCACAATACCAGTGACTTCAGAACCGAGCTCAAGACCAAGGCGGAAGTCGTGTTTCGAAATGGAACTCAGTCCTACGAAACGGCGTTGAGCTTGCTCAAACAGATCGAGACTAGCAAGGTTAACGAGCCGCCCAAGATGGAAATAGTAGACAAGCTTCGTATGATGACTTACGACGCAAGCAGAAAGCGAGGCGATGTAGCGCGGGAAATTGACCTTGCACTCAAAGAAAATCCGGAGCTACGTAAACGCTTGCAAACAGACGAAAGGTTCGCTCGAGAATTTGAGAACGCAGCCAACAAAGCATTTCGTGATGATCTAAATCCAAGATTTTTATCTTACGAACAGTTTGTCAAACCAATCTTGAAAGACGAGTCCTATTTGCCGGCCGACCGGCTGATCAGATTGCACAAGCCACAAGTTGCTCTCGATCGGCACGGACTTACTAGTCATCTTCTTGCAATGTCACCAGAGACACTGCACAAGCTAAACAGAGATAGTAAAGAGCGCGACAAGCTAATCAATGCGCTCAATTCCGAAGACTGTCAAGTCGTGGACAGAATTCTCCGGCAGGGAACTCATCTGGCAGAACGTAAGCTCGCATTGCTTGAGGCAATGGGCGTTCAAAATCGAACAAGCGTCGAGAAGATCATCGCACAAGGTGGTCCTCGCAGCGACGAGGAGAAAAAGCTGGTTGGTTCGCTAAAGGAAACTGCCAGAGACACTCTCGACAAACTGGTAAGAGACTGGCAGAAGGGCACGGCTACAGCCGCCGATCAGATGCGGCTGTTCGTTATAAATGCCGGAGTTAACTCCCAGCAAGTGAAAGATTTGCTTGGTTCAATGAATGCCGAGCAAAGGCGAGCAGTCTTTCAAGAGTATGCCGCCAAATACGGGTTGAACAACCTCAAGCGCGACCTTTTGCAGCGCGCCGAGGCATCGGACAGACCTCAGATCGAGTATCTTTGCCGTACGGAGCGTTTATCTGCCGGAGAACGATACAATCTGTCCCTGACAGCTGCCACTACCAGTGATGGCTTAAGCTCTGACTTGATGAGGTACACGCACTACGGCGCCTCACGCACCGATATGAGGCAGACCCTGGCAGACCTTCAAGAGGAGATAGCCGACGCCAACCGCGAGCACCGTCCGATCGATCGAAACTTGGTAGAAAAACTGGAAGCTCAATTCAGGGAAGCGTTGGTCAACTTCCGGGAGTCCAAAGAGCAGTTTGCCGACTCGATAGTCAATTCGGTGATTACTGTTTCCGCCTTTGCTGCCGCACCATTTACGGGTGGCGCCTCACTTTACCCGATACTCTATGCGATGGCAGCAGGCGCCACGCTCAAGCTCGGCACTCACATGATAGTAAGCGGCGCTGACTTCGAGGCAACTACCGCCAACATCTCACGCAAGCTAGCCGCCGGCATGGTGGAAGGAGCATTCACTGCCATCAATCCCGGTCAAATTGGAGCGCTGGTCAGTGTCGGACAGCGCGCTGGAATACAGGCTGCAAAGGCTGCCAGCGCCCAACTGGGAACGAACCTACTGAAGCAAGAGGGCAAGCAACTGCTGGAAGCCGAGATGAAAACGCTGATTGGCAGCGCTCTTGCCAATCGAGCAGCCGGAGCTAGCGAGCGGGAGCTGGCTGCCGTAGCAGAAAAAATGGTCGAGCGTGGCTTTATCGATGCCGCAAGGAAAAAAGCACTGACCGAGATAATGAGCCAGTCGCTTGAAACTGCCATCAAGGAAGAGACTAAGACCTTTCTGAAGCGAGCACAGTACGAATTCTTCCATGCAGCAGCCAATGCTACAATCGGCGCCGGAGCCGCTGTTGCAGGGACAGCGACAGACAGGTTGTTGAGCGGAACTCTCGATGGCAACGCTCTCCGTCAAGCTGGACTCGAGGGTGCATTTGGCGGTTTCTTCATGAGCGCCTTCGCGCGCGGCATTCATAGAATGGGACACGTGGCCGGGGTGGAAAGGGCAGGTCGGGTAACACAGTATGGATTCGGAATGCTGCAGGCGACTTTCAGTGGAGTAGCCGGAGATGTCGCAACCCAAGGGACAATGCACGGAGCTGTCGATCGCGGCGCCGTTGCAAGCTCCGGATTCAACATGCTTGCCGCCAGCGGCATAGCTGGGGCCCACCAGTTGAGACCAGGAAGAATTCCACACAATGCCGGCGCCCGCTGGTCGGAAGGATCAACACGAGAGCCAAGTCCTGCTGTTCGAGCCGATCAGCCACTCGGAAGATTATCCGAACTCGACAGACCAGCAACAACCGCCGGCACCGACCATAGACCGACTGGAGATGCCAGACAGCCGGCCAGACCACCCGAACCGAGCAAGTTCACAAGACCTGAAGCGCAGGAATCAGTTGTTAGGACCGACGAGCCCGCACTGAAACTGGACAATCCGACTTCGGAACAGGCAAAACCAGAAGTTAGACCGGCGATACCTGATCGAGCAGTGGTGTCTCCCGACATGCGCGGAAGAGAGTTGCGACCGACCGAGCGCGGGCAGGACGATCTCAATGCACTGGTCAAGCAAGCAGAATCCACCAAGAGCCTAAAAGATATCAGCGCAATTATCGAGCGCATTTACACGCGCGAGGACACTGGCGCCGCCAAGGAGTCCTTGAGCCGATTGGCCTCCGGCAAGAGCGAAGCGGCGCCGCTCGCACTCAGCGAGCTTTTGATCATGGCAGACTCGCCAAAAGACTTTGCCACCGCAGAAAAGCTCTGGCAAAGCGGAGATATAACCAGATGGTGGAAAGAAGGCAAGTTAGACGGATGCGACATTTTCAAAATGACGGCAAGCAAGGACTCGCAACTCGATCTGGCCTCGATTTTTCAGCAGGCAATCAAGCAACTTGACGATCGAAAAGATCTCAGAGTGAACCTGTGCACTACAGTCGCCGGCGGCGGCACCAATCTGCACGATCCGCTCCTCGGTCTGATCGCCTTCGATCGCTCAGACACTAAAATCCCATTAGCAGTGCGGAGAGAAGCGATAGAACAACTGCTAAAGGACAAACCACCAGATCTGGAGAGCTATCTCAAGAACATCGGACTTGCTCAAGACGATCGTAACTTTCGCCATGTCATCAAAGATGCCCTCGACAAGGTTTTCGAGCATCCACCCGCTCCTCAACCGGGAGACGTGGCACGGCCAAGACTGCTGGAAGGGAAACACCTGGAGCGGTTTTCCGCGGCTACCGAGGACCTGGACTGGAACCATCCTGGCGGAGTGGAAAAGCGCTACAAAGCATACAACAGAGACATTGAGCGGTTAATCGATCAGCAAGATACTTTCGAATCGAAAGTAACAATGCACCTGCTTGATAAGGGGCTGATAAATGAGAATTTCGAAGGACCGGATCTGCGCGATCTTAGGAAGAATCCAAAAGAAATGCGACTACTACTCAAGGACACCCCGGACCTTCTCCGCAGATATGAAGCATTATTGAATGAGGAAACCAGGCTGGGCAGCGAGCGCAAATTCTTCGATGCAGTTATAGCCGAACGACTGCAAGGACTTCAGACGGAGCTGAACAAACTTCTAGAATCCCTGCATTTGCCGCCAACTGAGCTGAACGCAATGATTCTGGATGAGACTACAAACGGAACATACAACCTGGGGATGAATCGCTTTCGCATTCACGAGAGAGGCATTCTAACCGATGGGCATCCGAAGCCAGACATCATAAACACAATTATGCACGAAGCTACACACCATGATCAGGCTGACATCGTTACACGCTGGGTACTCGATCGCGAAAGAGTAGCTATGACAATAGAATCGCAAGAGCAACTAAAGCGAGTCAAGGAGTTGTTTCTCAGCGAAACTGGACGAGAGCTCGACGAAAAGTTCATCAATCAGGTCTTAAAAGCTAGAAACGGTTTAGCACTCAACGACAGCGAACGTAACCGCGCCAAAACTCTGGCTGCCGCACTCCTCGACAAAGCGCAGGCTGACGCTGCGAGCGAAGCTGCAAAGCAGACGGCATCTCAATTGGCAAAACATATCGATTTCATAAGAAACGGTGCTCCCGTTGTTGTCGTGCTTGGTGCCAACTTGAAGAATATTGCCCGCATGCAGAAACTGTTTGGAGCGAATGAAGCACCGGCGCGGATACAGGATCTGACGAAACAGTTGAATGAGACTAAGGACAATTCGGTCGAATCAACCAGACTCCACGAGCAATTAAAGGCTGAAGTCATGAGAGAGCTGTCCTCCCGCATTAGCAAGATTGTGAGCAAGCAGCACCGAGACTACAGGAGCAGGTACCATGAAATTGAGACGTTCAAGGTCGGCGGGAGGGCCGGATATCTCGCTGATTTCTACAACAAGGAGCGCCAAGTCGACGCGCGCTAACAGCTAATCCGGAAACCGCAGTTACAACAAATGACACTATAAATGGTGCAGCATACCTCATAGAACGATCCCGGTAGATGTAATTCAAACAAATTACGTGTCAGCTAAAGCTAGACAACCAGCTGGCAACATCTCATCTCATTTCCTCGTCCAAATGCCGCCAGCGTAAGAACTACTGACGACAGTGACAGCAGCTTCACAATTTACTGCATTTTGCCTCGGTTTTGCGTACATAGGCATGAGTCCGACGAAACAGGGACTTCACGACATTATGGCAAAATGCTTGATTGTACGGAAGACTGATGCGGCATCAGCGCAGGCACTGTGACTCGGGTCCCGACAATTTTGGGGACTTACCCAGAATTCTCGCGCCTGGTATCAAATTGACCCTGGACGTCCACTTCTTAACGGATCTGTAACGCAGACCTGTCAGACTGGCGACACGGAATAAACAATCGGTCTCCTTACTCCATGCATCATCGAGACGTCGGCACCAGCAGCTGTAAGAGCGACATCGTATTCCTTTGTTCCGCCAGGCAACCATCCAATCGGCATGTAGCGGTAATTTCCAACCCAATTCCTTCACAACGAGCATAGGGACACAGAAGATGAGCAATATGAATACTTCAGAGATTTCGTTGCACGAATCCGAATACCGCTTCAGCGAGTCAGTATGTGAGTCACCCAATAACCTTCTTGCCGAAATCAACAACATGCTTACTTCTCGCCAACCGGCATGCAGGAAACAACCGGCTTTGGATCTCTCCGACCAATCACCAGATGGTCAGCAATTTCTGCAAATCACTGATGATTGCTGGCACACTTCTTACTCCCCCAAGCACTTACCGGACGATCCGAAAGACCAGGGAAGCAAGGACGGCATCTGGCAAAAGGCGTTCGACCGGGGCATCGAACACCTTCTCAAAGCTCAGAAGGATGAACAAACGCCGGGCAAGTCTGACAAGGAGCGTGCCCAAGAGCTGCTTACCCTCCTCAAGGAGGGTAAGTGGAACGATAAAGTGAAAGAGCAAGTCGAACAGATATTTAGAAGCTGCCACTCACCGCGAGACATAGTAAATCAAATCGGCGATGACATTGAAGATGACACGCCTTTTTCACTGGGTTATAAACCAGGCAATGGC
This sequence comes from Candidatus Obscuribacterales bacterium, assembly GCA_020050835.1. Classification (GTDB taxonomy): domain Bacteria; phylum Cyanobacteriota; class Vampirovibrionia; order Obscuribacterales; family Obscuribacteraceae; genus JAGVKB01. Next base: position 87,637 of record JAGVKB010000081.1, read on the forward strand.
ATTGAGGATCCCGAAATAATCAGAATCGTAGGTAAGAAACCATCGTCAATCGAGTTGCAGATTCGATTAGAGAAGCAACTTGACACCGGCGAGGGAGAATATCTTAAAGGAGGATGGAAGCTCAAGACCAAAGATGGCGTAGAGGTACGGTGCAAGTATCAAGTTGGTGACAGTGACCACCAGTCCTACGAAGTGAAGGATGGAGGAAATACGTACAAGTTCGAGTGGTCCAAGGACAAAGACAGATACAAACTCACGGTTGTAGACGCAAACGGCAACAAATCCGAGCACATGGCTGTGCACTCGCGACGAAGAGGGCTTCACCAGACTTATGAATTCCCGGCCGTTGGAATTACTCTCGATGAGGGTAATGGAAAGTGGAATGTCAAAATTGGATTACCTCGGCAAAGAGAGTTATTCGTCGCAGATACTGGTGCTGACAAACTATTCTTTCAAGTGCGCAAGCCAAAGAATTAGCCAGCTCTCTGACATTGCCACATAAACAGCTTGTTTCCAAGGAAGCATTCACAAATAAAATGAGTGATTATGTAAAACTCAAAGACTGCCTCAGAGTGGGGAACAAGCTCCCAACTCTTGCCGGGTACATGTTTGGCATGAGAAGTTTAGACCATGCCAGTGCCATTGCTTCAAATCATCAGAAATCAGCGTCACGACTGAACCGCCCATGTTACTGCGTATTGAAGAGCCTCAAGATGTATGAGACTTCATAGACAAGTGATATCACCACTAGTGCCACGTGAAATCGATTGCTCTTCACAAACATCGCCACCAGGCACAGTACTATGTAAGCGAAATTCCGAATCGGATATTCCACTCCCAGGGACTGAAAATGTGCCGCTCCTTTGAGCCAGGTGTCCAGAAGATCGATCAAAAAGCTCAGAGCGAATATTCCGAAGAACCATTTCTGCCTAGATTTAAAATAGTCTTCGAAGCCGCTGTACTCCTCCATCGTATCTGGGAACAAAAGGGAGCAGAGAATAAAGAACACAATCGCATACAGGATAATCAGGAAATAGGCTCCAAAGGTCCAGATTTGGAGGTCTATCAATCTAAACTCCCACCACCAGAAGTGCGTGAGCAGGAGTAGCATTGTAAAGACCCAAGCCAGGTGAACGCCATAGACTTTGACTTTCTTGGGATGCTGCACGAAACGAGCCAGCCCATTCAGTAATCTGGCAATCGCCAAACTCATCACCATGCCTACAATCAGGCGACAATGCTCGAACAGTTTTATGGTTGTTGCGTGATCCATGTATACAGTGCTAACTCCAGGATGAAAACAGTACCAATAATCGGCGACTCACTAATCGGCCTTTGACTGCACCAGCCCGGGTGCAATATGGAACTTAAGGCCCACCCTTTACGAAAGCCTTAAATCACCGCCTGGCTGCACCGCACCGCCCCAAGCGAATGCAACTGCTACCTACCTGGCAAAAAACAAACTGCCCAATTACCTATCAATCAGAAATCCGTTCATCGATCTCCGAAAGTATCTACAAACGGAAACCCACGAGGAGTTACCTCGTGGGTTTCATAAATCCTGGCACCGGGCTATCTTCCCAGGCAGTCACCCGCCAAGTATTGTCGCTGCTGACCGTCTTTACCGTCGTGTTCGGGATGGGAACGGGTGTGTTCCGGTCGCTTCGGCACCAAGAACCTTTTAGGGTCTCAGTAATAAACGATGCCTGGCATCGCCACTACAGAGTCGGTTCAATCATGAACCGTGCCCTGAAAACTGCACATTGAGTTGAGGTCTCTAACCTCATTTAAGTCGTATTTAATTCACCAATCTGTGTTGGATAAGCCCTCGGACATATTAGTAACGGTCAGCTGCATACCGCCTTTACGCGGCACTTCTACCTCCGTCCTATCAACCCGGTGGTCTTCCGGGGTCCTTACTAGCTTGTGCTATGGGATTACTCATCTTAAGGTGGGCTTCGTACTTATATGCTTTCAGCACTTATCCGCTCCGAGCACAGCTACCCTGCGTCTACGTCTGGCGACATAACAGGTATACTGGCGGCTCGTCCGTCCTGGTCCTCTCGTACTAGGGACGGCTCCTTTCAATAATCCTACGGGCATGCCGGATATGGACCGAACTGTCTCACGACGTTCTGAACCCAGCTCACGTACCGCTTTAATGGGCGAACAGCCCAACCCTTGGAAC
>JAGVKB010000149.1 GCA_020050835.1 Candidatus Obscuribacterales bacterium
CAGGCGGCTATGCCCAGTCCATGGCACAACGAGCAGAAGCGCTGAAAGGTCTGCAGGCAGCCGGGCGGAATGTATGGCATGCCGACTTTGTACTAGCGGAATATGGACCGACTTACTTGTCCGGCGCCTGGTCCGACTGGGGCAATGACGCCAAAATAAACAACTTGCTGGTAAACAGCTGCGAAGCGGCCGGCTGGAATTCACCAACTGTAGAACTGATTCTGGATACTGCTACATACTATGCAAAAGCTCGCGCAGCCGAACGCCAGATCGACAGCTTGCTCGAACCACGCCGCATGGCATTGGAAAGCACCCTGCGTGCACAGGCTCGCGAGCTTGGCTGCCCAGCTTGTTGCCTTAAACTGCAAATCAGCCACGACGACAGCAGCAGGCACAAATCCACCGGTGACGGTACTATCCGCATTTCAGCCGATCTCCTTGCTCACGCATCTGAGCCCGAAAAGCGAAGAAGGCTTTTGCTGGAATGCTCACATCAGTTGTCCAATCTTGTCGAGCAGCAACAGATTGCCTGGTCCGTAGCCCATAACGCGCAATTAACTTCAGAATTGCGCAGCCGGTCTCACGGTCACCAAAGTGATCTTCGGACTGCACTGATTGTAGAGCTTGCCACAGATTATCAACTATTGAATGGGCTCTCACAAAAGTACGCTGAAAAAATTGGCGTCCCTTGTACGCCGGAGCTAAGACAGTTCGTGCTGGAATCGTTGTCGAGTTGGGACCCTGAGCAAGAATGGACGCGTCGAGACAAAGCTCGGTCCACCGAAGTAGCAGCAGCAATGTCTAAGCACCACCAAGAGTTAACGGCGAGATCAGAAGGCTTGGATCGCCTCAGAATGCTTCACAGCATCGCCAATCGCCCTTTCGACGCCAAGCAGAATGCCGACAAGCTACTCCAATCATTGACTTTCGATCTTACGCCGTGGACGGCATCTGGTCTCTTTGAAGAGGGAGCAAAAACGATTCTTGATGTGAAAGTGTTACCGCCCGAACTAAGACTCTACATAGTACATCTCGACCAGCAGGCCGCCTATGGACTGGAGCCAGATCCTGGAATCGTACGGCAAGCCTACAAACAATTCTATCCAGCAGTAAAGGCCAAGCTTGCTCAAGAGAAGGCGCTCCTGGATCGACAGCTCGAATCATTGTTCGACCACCGATCAAGCAAGCTCAACTCAAAAGTACTCGCTATCGCCGAGCAGGAGCTTATAAAAGACAGGAAAGAGTCTACGACACTTTCGAAACACCGCACGAACCATGGGGATGGTCACATGTCAGCATTCAGAGAAAACGACACTACAGGCAGGCCGCTGAGCCTCGCAGCCGACAGCACAACCGCTGCGTCACACGCATTCCTTGCCGAGCTTCAAGCACCTGAAGTGGCTTCCGCTGCCCAGCAATTCAAGCCTCATAGCTCACGAGTTGAGTTGATTACAAGCTACCCGCCAGCCATCAAGAAAGAGATGGAAGCATTTGAAGAAGCAGTCAACCAGTCGCCCTTGAATGCAACTCAAAGAAAGGAGCTGTTGACCGCAATTTCGACAAAACTTCAGTCGGCCGATCCCACAATGACTGCCGAGCTGGCAGAAACACTGCAGCGCTTCTCAACCAACCCGAAGCTCTTCAAGCTAGTGCCTGAGCTTCATCGAATGCTTACTTCTCCAGCAGCTGCGTCTATTGACTTGCCGCTGAAATCCGTTCTAGAGCTTGCGGGACATTCCTCAAAATCATTCATTCAACTCAGCGACGCACTTGTCTCCAGATTCGCAAAAACCTTTTGCGATTCTGGAGACAAGATAAAAACAGAGCAACTCAGGACAATTGTCACCGAATACATGTCATTACCAGAAACTGCGAGAAAGGACTTTGACGAATTTGGCCGGCGCCGGTCGGCAGCTCTATCGGCCGAACCGTTCGCTCGGCTTTCAAATTTTTGTGAACAGCTGGAGACTCAAGGCAAAGCAAAAAGTGAAGAGTACGCAATCGCTCACAAGGATTTGAATACGCATAGAAACATCATAAACGAAGCCCGCGAGCACTTTAACCGGCAGGTCGACATAGAGTTAAGAAATCAAGCCAACCTTCCACAGAGAATTCAAAGCGGAGGCGACCGGCTGGAGTCTCTGATGCAGTCCTGCGCTAACGAGCTGATGAAAGAAAAATTGCCCCAGCTGAAGGGCAAAACTCCTGCAGAAGCTGGCTTTGCGATTTTACGGTCAACCAGAACTGCTATGGATCTGGCCGGCTGCGACTTCATTTTGTACAACAAATTTACTGGCGAATATCTATTGCTCGATGCTACCGCAAGAGACAAAAGCAAATTGCCGCGGTTGAGAGCCGACGGCGTGATTACATTGGACCGGAAAGACTATGAGCACAAGCAAAATGGCTTCGCCGAAATGAAAGTAGATATGAAGGCTGCCCTAGTCAATCAGCTCGTAAAATTCAAGCGTGATGGCTCTCCGTTCAACATCGCCACAGCACCGCTGGATCTCAATCTCAAAATGTCCGGAGACGCTTGGAACTGGAAATCGACTTTCGAGCGGATCCAGCAAAATCCAGATATCAAACAGCAAAACGTTGAACTTAGAATCAATCGGGACACATTTCAAGCAGTCGCTCACGGGCTCAACGAATACTGCGCTGGATTGGAAAGAACAGCCGAACTAAAGCGCGCCCAAGCATTTGAAACGAGAAGAGCAATTCGAGAGAATGAGAGTATGACCGCGGAGGAAAAGAGGATTGAGATCGAAAGGACAGATAGAATGAGAACGACTGCTCAGCAACTCGTTGAATACGCAGATTTCATTCGCAAGAGCGGTGCTTTGAACTTCGTTCAAAGATGCATCGGAGATATCGACGGATATCAGCATCTGCTGCAGTCACAACAAGACAAGTCCCAATCTCGGGAGTCGAGCGCAAAAGCGGCACCGAAGTTGACTGAGGCCGAGAAAAAATTACTGGATCGCCTGAAAGAAAACCTGGCCGCAGCCGGAACGGCTGACAGCCTGCGAGACAGCAACGGTCAAATCAACCAGGCGAAAGTGTTCACGCAACTGCGGAAGGCAGCCGAGCAGCTTGAGAATGAAGCAAGTGCAAGCACCCTAAGCAGTGAAGACCGGGAGGCAGTAAACAAGCTTCGCGACGGGTTTCGAAAGGGTGATCCTGCAGTAGTAGAGAAAGTTCTTCGCCATCTGTCGCCTGGGAAACAATCAGATTCTGCCGATCTCAGCAATGCTATTCCAGAGTCAATTGCGCAGGCGAAAGGCACCGGTCAAACGCCCGAAGAGTTCGCAAAGTCCCTAGTCGAAGTACAGAAGAGCGGAGTGATCTATCAATCATTGCTTGAATTGAAAGTTGAGCCTGTCCGTGCCAGAGAGGTTGAAAGCAAGCTGACCTCACCCGATGAAGTCAATCGCAAGAAAGCCTGGGAAGAACTCGCCAAACAAGGGAAAGTCGGTGAGCTGGAATCCAGAATGAAGGGCAAACCTGGTGGAGCAGGGGCCTGGGCACTGCTAGCAGCTCCGCTTGCTCCGCTTGTGTTTGGTGTCCCCAACTCCGAAACGACCGGCAAGCTTGGTTCCGTACCATGGAAGCGATAAGCCGAAACGCTTTCTTAACAAGTCAGAACTATAACTAGCTCTAGGTAAACACACTCCCAGTTCGAACTATCGGCGTTGCCGAATTGGAGACAGTAGGGATGAGCTTAGATAGGCTAGACGCGGGCAGCACAGAAAATGCAGGTGGAGCGCTATCAGCTTCGCAGGCTTTTCTAGACGAGGCAATTCATTTACTAAACTCCGAGCTAATTAACAAGATCGACAAGGCAGCACTGAATGGAGTTCGCCCTGGACACGGTTCGACCGAATCTCCTACTAGAGACGATAAGGATTTATTCTTCGTCTCAGACAAACGGGGAGAAACGACCATAACCGCGGTGCCCCGCGATGGCCGGCTAGAAAAGCTGCAAGCTGCGATAGTCGAGCTTGCTCACCAGCTGATTCCGGATGAAACAGAGCGAAAAGATTTGGCAGCGAGAGTCAAAGCCGAGCGAGACGCTGGGTCTTTCGGCACTGCCACCAAAGAAGGCTACAAAAAGCTGGTGGACTTGTATACCAAGCAATTGGTTCCGGAAATGCTGTCTCAATATCAAAACGCTGGTCTTGCACTACCGCCTGGCGTGGAGATGAAGATTGCCGGAAAAGATTCAGCCATCGTTCTCAGCACTGATGCATTTGTAAGAAAAGCTCTGTCCGGCAAAGGTGACCTTGGCATAGACACCAACTCCATCGCCGACTTTGAAAAGTTGATCAGGCTCAGTCATTGGCTTTCTGAAAGTAAGGCTCCCTTGCAGAAGCTGCAGATGGACCGATTGGAAGAACGACTATCTCGAGACCTCGAAACAGACATCAAGGAGGGCAGGGTACCTGCTGGATGGCGGCGCGGTGAACTCGACAAGCGATCCTGGTGCGAAGCTTATTATCAAGCAAAATCTACATACAGCACAGTGAAAACATGGATCGAACTGGCGGACAGACTAGAGCGAAACCCGCCTCATTTCAAATCGGAGATGCTGCACAAATTACCCCCCGGATTGACAGTTTCTCGCGATCAATTCGGCAACATCAAAGAAGTTTCCTTTGGCAACTTGATGATCGACGATCTGGCTTTGAGCGCTGAACAAAATAAGCGCAAGTTGGATTTACTGCGAGGTTGGTATCAGAATTTAACCAAGGAGATAGAGCCGGTAAAGGCAGAAGCAATGAAGGAGTTCAAAGACATTCCAGGCTTCGGAGAGACTCCGATTAAGGGCTGGTTCGACTCCAACAGTAAGAATTTCTGCTTGGGCACCAAACCAGAAAAAGGACAATGGCAGCCACTTGATTTGATAAAGCTGGACATGAAACTAAAGGAGACGAGAGACGCAGCAGGACAATTGACGAGTGTCGAAGTTACGCCACATTGCGAATTCAAGACAATTCCAGTCCTCGGCTATCTCAATAGCTTCGGAACAATTATTCATGAATCGACCGGCAAGACTGTCAAGTACAAACCCGATGCTCCGGTGCTGGTTCAAACCGGTCCCGGACAAGCAGAGATTGTATTGGCACGTGATTTGAATGGCTGGTTACTCAGGCAACAGGCCAGACTATTGGCTGACGAGGTGATAACTGTTGGCATGGATGGCGCGATGGTGGTGACTGGAACAGTCGGCTTGCGCGCTGCTTATACCGCCGGCAGCTTGGCAGCAAAGGGTATTCTGAAAGCAGAAGCAGCAGAGATTACTTCAGCACTTCTGCGGAACAAGCTGAGCTCCGGGTTTCAAATTGTGCTTGGAGCTACCGGGGTACTAAACAATGCCGGCGCCGAAAACTATCATCCGCTAATTCCGGCGGCAATGACAGCTCGTTCTGCCTACTTCCTAGGGCATGCAAGCTTGGACATCGCCAACTTCTTTAAGCTCCCACAGACGAGCAAGGCATTTGTAGATATGATTTCTCCCAAAACTGGCGCAGCAATGGATCGCACCATCACCAGCCTGCGCGGCACAGAGGCAGTATCAAAAACAAGTATTAACGCACGCGAACTTGCCTTGAAGGAGCTCGGTCTTCCAACTCAAGCCGCTGACTTTCTGGCTCGGCAAACTTTTGCCGTTACAGAGAAAGGCTTCGTGATTATGACTGCTCTGGAAATCGCAACTCTCAAGGCCAAGGGTTGTGTATCAACCGACGATCAAAATGAATTTGAGCGCATCAAGCCAAACGAGCTGAACAAGTTTGCTGGACTGTTCGGTCGCTTACAAGACGGGCGACACCTGACTGCCGATTTACAATCATTCGCCGCCATCACTTGTGGTGCCGCAGAGCGGCCGGCAGCCGACGAGATGATCAGCAAGACTGTGAAACTCTTGCAGACGGGAGCCAGTGACTCTGACAAGGCTCAGCTCCGCCAGCAACTGATGGACTACTTACGATATCGGCCGGAGCAGATCAACTCCATACAAGATGGCAGGCAAGATCCGTTTTCGCAAGACCAGCTGGAAACAATGGCTCGCAAGGGAGATAAGCTATCGCCCCAGTTGCGAAAGGTCGCAACGCTATGCACGCTGCTACTTGCAGAACGCAGTGAAAATGGCCACCTTAAGGAGCTCGTCGCGGAGCGGGAGATCACAGTCGGACCCTATTTGCGAGCAGTCAAACCTGAATCAAGCCCAGCCATGGATGGTATTCAGCAAACTCAATACGAAAAGGTTCCTGCCCATACTGTCAAACAATCTGTAGGCGCGGCTGAACTTGTGGAGATGCTGGAGGCTGATTTATGGTCATCTGCAGACCGCGTGCAGCGCATAGCGAAGGGCAAAGCGCTGGTCGACGCAGGCGTCCTGCCACCCGGCACGATGGCTGACATGCTCCTAACAGCGCTGTCGAATCCCGCCAAAGATGCAACCGAGCGGCAAGGTATTGAGCATCTAATCGAATTGCTTAGTATCACCAGCAAATTGCAAATCACAGAAAAGCTCATGAGCAATTCGGCAGGTTACGCTGGCATTAACGCTGGACTGACATCTAAAGACATTACAAACAAGCTTGCACTGGCGGCTGAAAAAATGCCGGACAGCAAATTGAAAGCATCGATTCTGGCTGCTCTACCTTTACTTAAAGAAGGCGTCGCCATTGATGACGTAGCAAAAAAACGCTTCGCGTCCATGTTTCTGGCAGAAGAGCCAGGCATCTCTATGCAAAGCTTTCGTGACCAGGTGAATCTTGATTTGAAAGCAAGGCTCAAGAAAGCTGATACAAACGGCGCCGATAGTAAAGAACTGACCGCAGACTGGGAAAGAAAGTTGCGAGCAGTAGAACATTTACTCGATGACGGTATCAAGACCGGAAATTTTCCAGACGCACTCACAAATGCTCTTTACGAATGCATGGATTCAAATATTCCAGCCATTCAAGTATCTGCCTGGCAGGCATTTGTGCAACAACGCAAAGAGGGAAAAAACCTGCTCGATCTGTTAGTCCAGTCTCAACCTGAGAAGAATTGGAGACTCACACTAGCTCAAAAGACAGATGACATCTTCGCCTCACTCGAAATGCGTCCAAACATTCAAAAGTCCGCCTGGATAGAGCGCGGACTGGCGCAAGTAAAGTTGTGCGAAATGGCAGCGCCGTTCTATCGCGACCTGGTTAGACAGGCTCAGGACAAGCCACCGGCTCAAAGAAAGGAGTGGTTGGAGGCAGCTGATCTGTTCTGCTCCAGACTATATCTCAGCATGGAGTATTCGAAAGCCAGCAGCGGGACCAGACCGCAAAACCCCGAAGAAGTCAGAATCGCCGCTGCTAATGCGCTGGCAGCGCTCAAATTCAGCAACTCCGACATGCTGGCTCAGTTGAGCGAACATATCTCGCCCGATGACGAGCCCTGCTCCGCTGTCCGATTGGCCGCAATCAAAGCCATCTCTCAAATGCAGATTCCCAGCAAGCAGATAAGCGACTTGATGGGTCCTCTCGCAAAAAAAGAGACAGACCCAGCAGTAGTGGAGCTGCTTGCAAAGTTTCATCAACCGGACGGAACTATTCACGACCACGACTCAGCTCGTTCGAAACAAGAACGGGCCAACCTGGAAGAACAGCAGCGTCGAACCACATATGATGACACCGCGGTCAAGGCCTTTCTCAAGACTCAATTCCCACGATTGATTCAAGACGGTAAATCGAGCATCCTGGGTTATCTAGATCCAAATGAAGTGCTGGTAGAACCCGTGGCAAACTGGTTTGGTGCATGGAAAAGCAAACCCACCCTTCAACAGATGTGGCAGCGCTGCCTGCAAGATAAAGATTACAACTCCAGCCTGGTCGACTGGGAACTCGTTGCTCAAAACGAAGCGCTAAAAGCCTACATGAATGGACTGGACGGGATTCGCTTACTCATTGAGCGCGGCGACAAGATAACGAAAAACATTCCGGCGGGACAAGGCGATGCGAAGTTGAGCCAAAGCGAAGCGGCGATGTGCGCGCTTTTTTCATTACTGCGCTCTCCATCGCAAATGGGACCGGCATTCTACAGTCACAGGAAGGGGCTGGAGCAGGGCATCTATACGCCAGACCAAGAATACATTGCTATCGAAGGGAGGGTTGCCGCACGCAGAAAGGAGATCTGCCAGAGTTCATCCTTGCGAGATCTGCGCGAAGACCCATGGCCCGAAGCCCAGCAAAAAATGGCCGAGAATGTCTTGCAACTATGCAAGAGCGGTCCACCAGATCTTAATCTCAATCTGCTGGTAAACAACATCTTTGATACCGTCATACCTAAGTCACATGCGCTGACAACGCCCAATGACGATAAAGTAGGAATCACTCTTGTAAAATCGCTGGAAGCGATCATCAGCAGACCGGATTGCAGCGCCGAGACTCAGAGGCTTATTGTCACTCGACTGTCGGAATTCGTCAGGACCGGCTCGGCAGTTACTTCCAGGGAAGCAACGATGGTGGCTCTATTGGATCTCGTCGATCGATATCTGAGCACCCTTGATCCGCAAAGCGCATCTTTTGCCGAGCTCAGAAACGGCATCGCAGTGCGATCATTTTCCGAAGCGGCACCAGCTTCTGTCAGACTGCGCGCTACTGAAATTCACGAACGCAACTGGAACAGCGTGCTCCAACTTTACTATTGCCAGCCGGCAACGCAAAAGACAGATCGCGAACGTTTTGAGAGCCTGCCACAAGCTGACAAATTGAGAGCAAAGACTCAAACTGCCAATTTGAGCAATGATCTGGAAGTCCGCTTCGCTTGCGAGCGAATTATCGCAGCAGCGCAGGGCGGCGCTCTCAACAATCAACAATGGTCCAGCAAATTTACTGCCACCTTAGTGGATTTGGCTAAATCGAAGGACATCGACGACCGAGTGCGATTGGCAGCATGTATCGCCCTCAAGCAAACCCGCTCGGTACCGGAGTCTGAAATCAAGCCGCTGCTCCTTCAGCTTTCGCTCAACTCCCAGCGGATAGCAGTAAGGCACGATGCTCAACTGGTGCTGAACGGCGTCAAAGGAAAGGGCATCACCGAAGACGAACTCGAGCTTCCCAAGTCGAACCTGATAAAGTCACTTTCAAAAGCAACCGGACTTGAGGAAAGTGAATTGTCCAGACGATCGAGAAGAAGCTTGATTGATTATGCTGCGTGGACTCTTCTTCGAGAGGATCTCGACAAGGACACAGCAAGAGAGCTGCGCACCTGCCTCCATCGTTACGGACAAGCTGCGTCAGTAATGGTGAATCAGATTGACAAATCAAACGACGAAGGCTGGTCGCAAACGAAGGAATGCATAGAAGACTCCTTACGAGCACTCGGGCTTCCTGCTAGCGACATCCAGTGGTTATCTGGCTGTTCTTCAAATTACAGCTACGAGCTATCCCAAATTCAAAGCACCACCGAATTCAAACAGATGGTCGATCGCCTCTCCAAACAACATGCGCAAACCGGACAAATACCGAGTCTGCTCATAGCACTCAATCAATTCGTAAACTTGAGCGCTCACGAGATGGAACAAAAACTCAAAGCGAACGACAAGGTCGCACCGGAAACATTTAATGCGGCAGTCACCGCGATCGCCTTGCAAGAAAGGCTAGTAGCAATCTACTATCCAACAGGCACAGACGGACGGTTTAACGGTATGAGAAACGCGGCGGTAGCGATGGAGCGTTTGTCTCAACTGCACATCGCCGACCCCAAGAGAGGCTCGCGGGAGCAACCGGTCAAGCTAACGTTGGATCTTTACGATCGAACTCTTGAAGCGATAAGTGATATCAAGAAACGACAACCGAACAATCGATTTGCAGAATCGAACGTGCAGCAGATCATCGAGTCGCAAGTAAAGCATGCTTTACTCACTTGCCACTATATGAACACACATGGACGAAAGCCAGACAACTTCCTTCTCCAGCAATTCTTATCTAAAGCCGACAAGAGCCTGAAAGAGCACCCTCGGCAGGATTCTCCAAGCTTTCACTATCTGTCCGCTCTCAAACATCTGGTAGAGTTGCCGGTCGTGCCTGCCGACAGCAAAGCACCGACCCTGGAAAATCTCGAGCGCAGCCTCAAGAAAATGGTGGAGCTGACTGCCGCACAACACAGCAAGGAATCTTCGGCGTATCAGCAGTCACTTTCGGTAATGAACGACTTCCTGAAACGAGCAAAGGAATCCAGGAAGTAAGACGCTGGAATAGATGATCCCTAAAATAGCTCAACAGCAAAGAACTCAACTAATTCACTAGGGCTTGGCACTACCTGAACCAGCTCTCTTGACCCGAGCCATAAGTCGTACTATTTCAAAAGCATCTTGACTGGTTTTGCTTAGCGCTCACTTTTCGGAGTTTGCGGTAAAGGGGACTGGTTCGATGCCTTCCTTTTTTACAGCCTCGATCACCTTCCGTCCAACCGCCGCGTCGTGTCCAGGTTTAACTGTCAGGAACGACACCGGAGGAGTAGCTTCGAGATCCAGTACCCGTGTCGTATGCTCCGAACCGATTTGATCGAGTATCTTCTGGAACTTTTCTTTAGGTACTGAGTACACTTTGAGATTATCCGGCATCTTGTCTCGATCTAGCCTGAATGCTTGCTCGTAGAACGAGGTGTCACCTTCGCCGAATCGCGCTTTGACATGTTCCGGACTGACTCCTTCAACTACGTTTATGTAGGCATTTTGGCCAAAAGTATGTTGGTCGAGCGCAGTGGCGGCAGTGGATACCTCATCCATTCTCCCTAGTTTTACCGGATCGAATGGCTGTTCGGTTCCAAAAAACACAGCTCTTGCCTCTTTCGAATCCATCCCCCGCAACGCCTGCTCGAGCTCTTTACTGTCAAGAGACCTGGAATACTTGACCGCCTCTTCCCTTGGCCAGCCTTGTTTTGACAAGTCTCGCACCAGTACCTTTGCTCGTGCTTTGTCGGTGGCATCCCAATCTTTCGACTTGCTCTTTTCGCTGTTGCGCTCTAGTGAAATTGAGTAGTTCGCGCTGTCTTTTTCGACCGACGACTTATCCAGCATATCAGCAGCTTTCGAGGATTTTTCCTCCAACTTTTGCGGAGCTATTTGATCGCCAACAGTCTTGTCACCGCCCTTGCCGCGTGGAGGTGCTGCATCGCCTGCGCCAGGCAAGCCTTCTCCAGGCTTTACGAGGCTGCTATTACTTGTAGAATCACCCTTTCGTAATCCAAGGGCTTGATCGATCAGCGCCATCGAGCCGAAGGCCTGCACTTCTTTCAAGTTCTTGAAGTATCCATCGGCTTCTGGCTTAATGTTTTCATTGAGTTGATGGGCACGCGCCTTCAAGTAATCGAGATACTCCCTTTGCGTCTGGTCCATCCACTTTTTTTCCATCTGCTGCCCGCGATCTCTGGCATCTTTCCAGGATTCAAACTTCTCCATTAGCGCCCGCGAAGCTTGCTGAAGTTCTGGTGTCATTCCTTGCGAACCAAGCAACGACTCGCGCTGCTCAGTGCCCCCTCTGTCCTTATTGAAGTTGTTGAGCCGACTGTCCGGTGTTGCCATCTGAGTAAAGAGATCCCCGATCGGATGACCGGTGACGGTTGGTCGCGCCTTATCGCCACCCGGAGCGCCCTTCCCTTCTAGCAAATCGAGCGCCTTATTGATGCATTGGCTCTGTCTCGAGAAGGCTGTGAGCGCATCTAGATCAAACTTATAACTTCTTTCTGCAGCCTCCAAGCGCTTCGCCATCTCCTGCAGCTCTTTAGTCCAGGGTGATTTCGCATGAATCTCAGCAGCCTCTCGAATCAGCTTGGGAGACACCTCGATAGACTTGTATCCTTTAACGGAAGTTACCGACTTGTATGCATCTTGCACGGTTTGAATGTGCAATTCGTTTGTTGGATCAATCTGAGGAACCTTGAGCTTTATTGCAGCCTTTTCAATTGCACTTCTCGTTTGAAGAATGTCCTGTAGCTTGTGAAGATACTCGTGAACAGCCAGAGCCGTTCGCAAGCGTTCCGACTCGGACAAAGCCGTTTGCTTGCGTTCAAATTCAGCCGGGTTTTTTTGCAAAAGTTCCGACTCCAAGAGCGCTCGTCCCTTAGCCAAGGCTCCCTTACTGAGTGAAACATCTCCCATTCCGGTATGGTACAACCCAAACGCATCTATCTTGATGTCACCAACGGCGCGAAACTCAGGCAGATTGAGTTTGTTTTCTCGGATTACTTTATTGAATGTTTCCTGAATGGCTTGAGCACGAGCGGTCAACGCTTCGCTCAACTCTTTAATGTATCTCGGCTCCAGGCTGTCGTAGCCGTTCTTCTCTCTGGTACCATCCGGTCGTTTTGTCCCATAGAGCTTTTCTTCGTATCGCTCAATTTGCTTTGCCGCTTCCGCTCTGGCTTGCAATCTCTCCGATAGCAATGCCTTGGGATCGAAATCCGTGCCATCAGCAATATCCCGTTTGGCGCGAATCTGAGCTTCCATGTGTTCGCGAACTGTCGGCAATGCATCCAGGAAAGTCGCCTTACTGGAAAGATCTGCTTTGAACAGAGCGCTTTCATACACTTTGCCGAGTTCAGCTGAAAGCTCGCGCAGCACCTTCGGATCCATCAGCTCCGGATAGGCTCTCCGCATCTCCTCGGCAGTCTTGCCCTCGAGCACCGGTTGACTTTCGTTGAGATCGCGCGCGCGCTCTGCCTTCGGAATCTGATCCATGCGCAGAGGCTCTTCTGTTAAGCTCTTTCTAAGTTCACGCAAAGAACTCAAGTCTTTCAACGGCGTTTGCTTAGCAGCATCTGGTTTAAGAGAAGCGGCTGCCTGCGGCGTTTCGATCGGTTTTGCAGGACTGACCGCATTAGCTTCTGCCGGCTTACTGCCACCCGTCGCCCCAATCTGCTCGGCGGCTTTCGCCTGCTCTGTCGAACTCTTGCCTGCGCCATCCGAATGCTCATGACTCTTCTGTCCGTCATCGGATTGTCTAGATCTTAACCAGGCTGGGTCCTTGAAGTCAGCGACATGCTTGCTCAACTCAGCGCTTGGTTCGAATCGAGTTGTTTTACCAGCTGGTGAAATCACATCGAATGCACCCGGCTTGCCCGCCACCGGTCTTACGGTATTGCCGTTATTGTAAAACTGAACCATCTGATCGCTAATTTGTTGCTTGGCTTCACCTCGTTTTGCCGGCTCCAAGTCAAATCGGATGACTTTACCAGTTGGCTCTGGTTTGAACTGCATGCCTTTGCCCGCACCAATACAGATTGCCGGTAGGTGTTTGACTAGCTCAGACAAGTGATCTTGCCCTGTCACTATTTCAAGACCGATCTCCGCAGCAGTTGCTTCTGCTGCAAAATTTGATTGACCTCTGAACTCCTTAAAAAACTGCTTCACGAAGCCCGGGTTTCCTGTGGCATTGGCTACTGCCTCCGCCTTTTGCAGCCCTCTGGCTAAATCATGCAATTTACCGCTGTGTGGAGCCAACGCTTCAGCTGACGTCTTACTTCCGAGAGAACCAACCGTAGTATTCAATCCTTTCGCCAATCCCATCGTTGCCAGAGTGACAGTAAGATCAGTGAGATACTGCTTGCCGTAGCCGACAATCACATCTTTTGCCAGGTCCATCTGACGCATTCTCTTTGTCTCCGGGTCGAATACCATTCGACCACGGGCTGTGTCTATCAAGGCTGAGCCCTCAGTCCGCACTCCGGCGACTCGCAATACATCTTTCGTCACTTCGCCGGCAAGCAGACCTGCCGCCGGCGCCAGAAGGAGTGGAGCAGCTCCACCTCCGGTAGCGGCAATGACAGCAGCTGCCGCAACGATAGCGGCGACCATAGGCAGCCCATCTTTCTTAAGCCAATTAGTAAAAGTAGATTCATCAAACTTGTCGCTATCTAGAACGGTCTGCAACATATTCCGGAAGCTATGATTTTTTGCGCTATTTGGATCGAACAGTTCAATCGCCTGCTTCATTCCTTCAATGCGCTCTTTCAACATGGCCCTCGTATCAGCATCAACCTCCGGACTCATCGTTTTCAGCGCTTCCTCCATCTTAACCAGCGCCTTACGAGCCTCCATGCGATGCTCCGGAGTGATTTGCCCTAGTAGCTCCTTTAGTTCTTGAGCTTGCTCCTTTGCCTTGTTGATGAAAACTTCAGTGCGCGTACCATTCAAACCACTGACAAACATCTCGTTAAGCAAGGTCGTACTGAACACAACGTCCTTCGCTGCTCTCTGCATCTCACAGAAAGCCGGCAAGCTGTCTATTTTCTCAAAAGCAATCTTTTGCAGTGCATTACGATCGGCTGAAAACTTACCGCTTGAGTTATTGGTACGAATCTCTTTCAAACCGGCCAGAGCTCGGTCAAATTGGGAGAAGTCGAATGCTTGCGGATTACTCGGATTACCGTAATTCGGCACAAAATCGCTGTTGCCGAGACCATTTTCCTTTAGCCTCTGGAATGCACCGGCTGCCTGCCCGTAAGTAAACGGCGCAATGTTTTGCAAGTAACTCGGACCGTACTCGGCTATCAGACTCATGAGTTTCCGGTCGGCCTCTTTCTGATTTGTCTGGGTGAGCTTAAAGTGGTCACCAGCTTGTATTGCAATTTCAATGCAAGAAAGCTGCCAAGCCAACGCGGCATGGGCTTCCTCCTTCTTCTCTATTCTTTGATCGATGCCTTCGATGCGCCGAACGTTAAGACCCTGGTTGTCTGCAAACGACTCTTTAAAATCAGTGCCGAAGAACTTATCGGCAAGCCATTCTCCACTGGAGATCTTATCTTGTACGGTATGCTGACCTAACGCCCTGATACTGGTCGCTCGCTCCTTGCTCAGTCCGGCTAAATCACGCCTGGTTTCAGAATGCTTCACAGTTAGCGTTTCCCGCAACTCCAGCAGCTTGCCCTCAAGATTGGCAAAGAGCGGATTGTTGGGCGGCCGCCCCGCATCAATTACGCCATTGGCGAGCTGACCGATCACTTTTTGCACATCGATCGGATCAGCCGATCCTGTCATTTGTTCACGAATTGCCGGGTGCAGAGCATTCAACCGAACAGCATTACTGAGCACGCGCTCAACTACCGCTTTGCCGTCGACACTATCGGAGCTGTAATTTTTTACGGCTCGGTCGGCGATCGCAAACAGGTCACTGTCTTTGCCTGCCTCCCCGCGAATTCCCAAGTCTTTGAATATGCCCGCCAATGGGCGTGAAACTCCCGCATCGTAAAGGAGTTTCATCGCTTCCGCATTCGTCTCAAGATTGGTCGGCCGATTTTGGACGTAGTTGATAATCTCTTTACGAGTCAACTCGTTGCTGAGCACGCCGGACCAATCTCGCTTTTCCCTGAGCGCGTTGAACACCGCATCCTGCGTTTTCGGGTTCTGCGCACCAAGCATCGACACGATCGTTGCAGACAGGCGATCTCCGAAATCCTTCATCATCTCCGGACTCATGCCGGCTGCTCCCAACTCTTTCTTGCCTTTTTCGCTCCCGAAGAAGGCCACTTCTGTCGCCTGCTCAGGTGTAGCCCACTTCGCGAAATCACCCATTATCCGCAGAGCACGAAGACGCTCTTCAGGTTCCCCCAAAGTGAGAAAGTGCTTTTGATCCTCAAGGATGAAATTGCGAAGCCTTTCAGGTACTTGCGGTGCAATCTGCTTCAGCCCCGCCAACACGTCGGAATTGCAGTGCTGGCGTAAAGTCTCGTAATCAGCACGCCCCCACTGCGGTGCGGTCCGCAGCATGCCTTCAAGCGCTCCGGCATACGCTGGTGACCAGGGCCGATTTGCTGCTGTTTCAAAGCCATGCCTGAGCGCATCACGCACTGCAGGCGGTGCCCCTTGATCACGGCTGGCAGTCAGCCCGAGTGTCTTCATTAAGATGCCAGTATCATCGCCGTGGAGTCGATTGGCACTCAACATTTCTTGATAGATCAACGGGCGATTAGATGGACTATCAGCCGCGCGCTCAAGGCTCCTACCGGCCGCGCCCGCCAGCATCGTACTGTACTCGCCCTGCCCTTGCCCGGCAGCCATAAGGGCAAGAACTCGAGTCGCTACAACGTTACCATCACCGACCATCAGACCCATACTATTTAAGTGTTTAACGACACTCTTGTCACTCGAACCACCGATATAGACTTCAGCAAGTATGTCTGTGCCGGGCGCCCCGGTCTCGATTGTCCGGAAAATTCCTTCCAATGCCGAGCCGGCAGACGAGCCCTGATATGCGGTGTCAAAAGTCTTTTGGAGTAGTGACTGAAGCTCCTGATTACCTGACTGACTGGCCTCCGCAAGCGTGACAGCCAGTGCGACCCCATCATCTTTGGAAAGAAATGGCTTCGGCGGCGAAACCGTCTCAGCAGTATTTGTGTTCAGCTTGGACTCTTCTAAATTACTCCTCTCGAGCTCTTTCTGGAAGATCTCTACGACGTTAAGCTTAAGCTCTTGCCGATCTTTCAGCGACAGCTTGTCCAGATTGGCGAGGACGGGAGACATGTTGCCGCTCAGCTGCCAATCTTCGGCTGCTGGCTTATCAGTTTTACCGTTCAATAGCCCCAACAAGGCAAGCTTCGCGTGCGGATTGCCTTCCAGCATTTGCTGTTTAAGGTTGGCAATTTCTTCGCTGACTACCTTTCTTGCCGTTTCAGCAGATTGTGGGCTCTCAGGATTTAGCACTTGAAGCTTTTCGTTCATTCGTTGAATAGCGGCGCTCGATTCGGCCCATTGCAAAAGTTGCTCGGCCCCCTTATTGCCAGCCGTTTTCTCTGCTTTGAGCTCGGCAGCGGCCCGCTCAAATTCGCTGGCGGCAGCGGCTGGCTGGATGCCCTTCATGATCCGATCCAACCGGAATTGATCCAGAGTCTCAGTCAAGTCAGGAAGCGCTTTCTGCAGCTTCTCAAGAGCTTTGAGACCGTCCTCTCCTCCGCCCTTCAAGGCATCTATAGCCTTTTGAAACTGTGCCTCGCCCCCCAATTTTCTTTCCAGTGTATTTAAAATGCCATTGGCCTCTGTGTTTGGCAGGCTGACATCGGACGCCATATCAAGCAGACTCTTAAGAGCTTTGGCCGCCTGATCCGGAGATTCAGTCTCCTTGAGCGTTAAGCCAGCATCGAGAGCCTTGAAAGTCCGACTGACGGCAGTAAAGTCATCCCGGTTCATCAAGTTGAGCCGTTGCTGATTTGCCGATTCCAAATCGCCTATCGCTGCCTTGCGCTGTCTCTGGCGATCCTCCGGTGTTGATCCATCATTACGTGCCAGAAAGGAGCCAACCGCCTGATCGATTGGAGCAAATGTCTCTTTTGCCAGTTGAACTGCTGCTTGCTTGGCCTGTTCGGCTAACGGATGAGGCGGAATGTCGGGAGCGCCATTCTCGCCCTTTTTGCCATTGAGAATGTCGCGGGCCAGGGAGTTAAACTGGGCGATCGCTGCCAGTTCTGTTAGCGCCTTCTTTTGAGTATTTTGATCTCCGTTCGCTTCCGCCTCTTTCAGTTCCGTAGCAGCCTTTACTGCCATAATCTCTTGAAACTGGTGGAGAGCAGAGGGATTTTTGCCACTGGTAATCATTTCACGCAATCCGCAAATCGCTTCAGTGCGAATGCTCGGATTGTCGGTAGTCATAAATGCCTTGAGATAGTAGCTGGTCTCAGTCATAGGATCCAGTTTTCTCTCGCTGGCGATTTGACTGAGCGTCGGGCCTTTCTCAGTAACAGTACCGTCAGCAGCGATGATTGGAATCTTTTCCGGCAATTGCAACCCGCGAGGAAGAAATAAGTTTTCCGGTTTGAGTAAAGGCGGCAAAGGAACTCCGCTGTCCACTGCCCGCTTCCAAGTGAGTCGGGGATCGGCCGGCTGCCTGGTGTCGGTCAGCGGATCTTGATCTATCTTGTCTTTTGCCTTGTCGAACGGTGGGCTCACGACACCTATGTCCGCACCAGCAGCCTCAACATTTGGCGGCATTAGTGCCGGCTGATCGGAATCTAAGTCCGCCGCCTGTTGTTTCTCGGCAATCGGCTCGGGAGCAAATTCAGCAGAGGCAAAAAACACCGGGTCGTCAGTTGATTTGCCGGATTGATCGCTCTGGCCGGCAATTGCCTCGGCTGGCACCGCGGTGAGCAGGTCCGACAACAGATTAATGATTGTGTCGGATTCACTTTGAACCGCCTGAGAATCCCCAGCTTGAGCAGGGGAGCCAAAATCATCTCGCGCTTCCGAAAGCATATCAGCGTGGAAGGTAGACCGAACAGCTTCAGCAAGGCTATCCTCGCTGCCAGCCAAGAGCCGGAGTTCATTGCTCGCCACTGAATTTGATGTCGATGCTTCAAATGAAGCCGGCACCGGCAAGCCATTCTCACGCCCGACCGTGAGCAAAGTCCGCTTAACCGCCTCAAAAAAATCAGCGGCAAGCTGCCCGTGCAGAGGCTTGCTGTTCAACAGAACATCGTTGATTTTGCCATCGGGTGAGAACTGGACAGATAGAATCTTGGTCGGCTGGTCACCTTGTCCATTGCCTGACTTCAGCTGCAATTCTGTAAATCGACCGTTCTCATAACTGACTGTCTGATGCTCATTTGCCGTCTTGGCTTCGATGGTAAGCTTTTCACGATCGCGATCAAGCGTAGTGACAGTGGTTAGCTTCAGTTGCGCCTTGTCATCGAAGACGCAACAAGTTTCACTGAGGGTATTACCATTAGTACTGTAGCCAAGAACGCACTTTTCCTGCGGTTTCAATTTGAGAGCAGATTCGGAAGACGCGAAACTGTTGATCTCGATCTTTCCTCCGTCATTCCTGGAGACGCCAAAAACCGGACCATCATGACCGATTAATGTGTTGATTGGCTTCCCCTGCGCATCATAGAGCATGCTTCTGTCGCCGGAGCGCTCTTGCTCAGAGCCTTGCCTGGCAGCTCGATCTGCAACCGACGAGCCCAACAACTCTCTAACGAATGATTCGATCTGAGATCTTTCCGGCGGTTGCCTTGTGTCCCTTTCTTTCTCGTCTCGATCGCTTTCGGAGAACGCTTGTTCCGCCATAATCCCCCCCGGACTGCTTGGAAATGGTCCCGTGTCCGAGGAATTTATACCCGCTGCAGCCAGCCTTTAGGGACTAGCAGGCGGAAAGCAATCCCGACAGCTCTCCAAAGCCGGCACTAGCCGCTACCGACTGCTCCAGCAGCGCGGCAGTCGAGTCACCCTCATTCCGGAGCTTGGCGTCCTTCCTTGCGCTTATCTTTTCAATGTAGTAAACAGCTCTGCCAGTCGAAAGGCGCTGACTGGCGCGCTCCGACCAATTTTCGAGCAAGTCCGCATCGCTTGCCATTTCAGGACTTTCGAGCAAGTCCTCAATCAAGAGGTCCGGAAGTAGTGACTCCGAGCGGCTTTTGGCTAAACAGTCAGACTTGATTGCCGCCCCTTCAATTACGAGTTCGGGAAAGAAGTATCCACTTACCAGACTTACACTTGAATTAGCCATTTCGAAATCCCCCAGCCAGAACTCTTACAGATTAGCCAGCAGTTGTTACGAAAGTGCAAAGGCTGACTGTTGGAGCTTCGGCGGGGTTGACTGGTCCTGAACGGAGACCGCTCTTTGCGCGACTAAGCGCCGGCAAGTACTGGCAGAAGGCACTTGCTTGCCGCGGGCGTGAACGGTTGGAAACCACCGCTTGATATACAAACATCGCTCTGAGCAACTCAGCCAATCACGCCCGTTATCGTCAGTGGCTTGACTATGCCCGCTTTCCTGGATTGCGTTGGAGATTGCCCTGGAAATCTATAGAACCATCGCTAAGCGTTATCTTCCGTGCTTTCTAGCGCGGTGCTTGGCTCCATGTCCGCTCTTCTTACCGTGCGAACCAGCTTGCTCGCTCTTGGTCAGCATGGCGACCTGAGAGCTTCCCTTTTTCGTCAGTCCGAGATCGCTCATCAGCGTCTTTGCTTGCTCGAGAAACAGAAGTGGCGCGCAAGAAAGAACTATTAGAAGAAGGGTTGCCACCGGCGACTGCTTTTGGCTCTGCGCAAAACCGCTGCGCATTCTCTTCACGAGTTCCAGATTTTCCGCTTCTCTCTTGTACCGTGTGTCCAGATTGTATGTTTGTGCCATTCGCCTGCCCTCCCGAATGTCCCGCCCGCTCTTCACATTCAAGACTTTACTCGCGGTTTGTTACGGAAGTGCAAAGAGTTGACGGACTAACTTCTAGCGTTAACTTCCTCACTGTTGGCATCGTACTTATACTGCGGTTCTGGCACCCTGCTTACAGGCATTCATCAATTTATGCCAGACACTTAAGGTCACAGCAAGGCAGCGTTAGGGTTTTGATGTGAATTCAAACCAATCGACAGTCGTACTGGTACCTGACTACTTATCACTATCCGCAGGAACTGTGGAACTCACCTCGGCTGTCAATGCGTGCGAGCATGCGCATCATGTGCCTTGTAAATCACACCTGGTAAGGGCGGCGTTGAATTCCAAGTTGATGTGCCTGGAGTAGACCCGACTACCGGTATCCATATTTCCGAGTACTGAGGTGGAGAACCACCTTTAGTAGGACCTCCAGGTTGGATGCATGTCATCTTCATGAAACCAGACCCCTCCATATTCGATGCATAATTGCTAGTTACACAAGCCGCTGAGTCACTTAGCAAAATTGAACCTGGTAAGAATCTGAAGCTGCTCTCGAACAGCGGAAATCGATTACTTAACTCAACACGTACACCCGGTCGACCCTCAACCTCCACGTTCGTCACACTTAGCGTTGTGTCCGTCGAGCTTATTCCCATTTGATTAAGTAGCCCCACCGCGAACCGCCTTACGGCAGCCAGGTCGTGCTCTGCCAAACTAGCAGCATAGTGGGCTGTCTGTGCGGTCACAAAGCCCAACTTGTTCTTGTGATAGGTAGCCACGCCTGTGTCGTACAGGAACAGAGCCGCACAGATTGTTCCAAAAATGACCAACCCCAGACCGGCAACGCCTTCCACAATGGCGGAACCAGAAGTCCTTCTGGTCAGAAGAAACTTCGACGCGTGTAGCTTTCTAGTCATACTAAAGATGTCCTCATGGTGCACAGCCTGCCACCTGCCGAAGGATACAAGCCGTAACTGCTTTCACTATTACTAATCGGCAATAACAAAAATTTACGCGCGGTTTGTTACGGAAGTGCAAAGAGTTGACAGACTAACTTCTTGCGTTAACTTCCTCACTGTTGAAGTCTTCACTGGTCAGAAAAAACTTCGATGCGTGTAGCTTTCTAGTCATACTAAAGATGTCCTCATGGTGCACAGCCTGCCACCTGCCGAAGGATACAGGCCGCAACTACTCTCACTGTTATTAGTCCGCAATTACAAAAACGAAGGACTCAGGAGCAATCCTCGAAAAGATAGCCTTGCCCATGATGAGTTTTGATAGGCGACACTCCGGCCGACTCCAGCTTCTTCCTCAGGCGTGAAAGGTGAACACGAACCGTGTCTGGAGATGATTCCGAAAGAGTAGACCAGGCTCGCTCCACGAGAGCTTCGGAGTTGAACACCTGATTCGGATAACGCATCAAGAACTCCAGCAGCAAGAATTCCTGTCGTGTCAGTTTTACTTCATTCTCAGCACATTTCACTTGAAGAGTCTTGGTATCGACTGAAACGTTGCCCACCGCAAGCAGAGAGCTTTTCATTACGGGTGGACGCCGCAGAAGAGCGCGCACTCGTGCCAAGAGCTCTTTGGTATTGAATGGCTTCGTCAAGTAATCATCTGCACCGGTATCCAAACCTGCGGACTTATGATCTATGGTGTTCATCCCGGTCAGCATTATCACCGGAGTCTGCACACCACGCCCCCTCAGCCGAGCGAGATAATCTATTCCGTGGACGCCCGGCATGACCCAATCGAGAATGATCAGCTCATAAACGGAAGCAAACAACATCGTTTCAGCTTCATCCACCGAGTTAGCTACATCAACCACATAGCCGAACGCAGACAAGGTCTCCTGGACAGACTGAGAAAGAGAAATGTCATCGTCTACAACCAAAACTTTTGACACAGTATGTTCCAATCACTTGTTCAACAAGTTGTGAAGCTATTCGCAAGGCACAACCAATATTCCCTCACCTGGGGCGTTGCCATACTCCTGTTTGGCGGGAGGGTTGAGTATTGTCAGACTCAGTTGCGGGTGCTACTGGTTCTGCAGCCGGCGAAGAAGCTTGATTCGCGCCTGATTGCAGACTTGCGCCGTTGTTCTGTCCCGATACAGCCGTTTGAGCCGGAGCGAGAGCGTCAGTCGATGTATTTGTAGACGTCTGGACCGGCTGCTGACTAGAACTGGGACTCTGAATTGAAGGATTGTCTACTGGACCGGCTGGTGCCGGTTGTTCGAGACTCTGTGGTTGGGGCAGGGAAGAATCCACATCGCTCGGGACTGGGATTGCATTATTATCAGGGAGCGGCATAGGCTCCCTGGGTTTAGATGCTCTTTTTTTCGGTGATACTACCTCCCAACCTTGCCCTGAAGTTACATTTCGATTGATTTCGCTCTCTGACGTATCTTGCCCTGCGCTCGAACTATTCACTGTAACGGTGGGGGGAGGCGGTGGCGGCTGATTTGCAACCACAATTGCACAACCAATCACCAACATAAATCCGACGGCATAGAGAACGAGCATTGTCTGTTTTCTTTTAACGCCGACAGGACAATCTGACGTCAGAAACTTGCTATCCTTTCTTTTAAACAGGAGAAAATTCTCCTTGCCCTCCTGTTTGAAGATCATTTCCTTCGCTTCGGGCATCTCTGTCGTGGCAAAATCATAGACCTGAAGCTTGCACTGCTGGCAGAATTTGATGCGTCCGGAGCCGGTCATAGAATCCCACTGCGATGCGCACGGTGTCGCCGGCCTAAAATCAACTATCGGGGAAAATGGTTTAACTGGTTCGGGGGGCTGAGTTTCGAGCTGCTCTCGCAGCCGCTCTTCCTGGTCTGCCTTAGTCTTTGCGGCAAAGTCTACACATGCTTCAACATCAAGTTTGGTTCGATCGACTGTGACTTCCTTTTTCTTCCTTCTTTTCGCCAGGCGGTCAATTGCACTGGTTTCCGTTTCAGCGGATTGTGGAGACAACGGGTCGGATTCTAACTTAGCCAGGTCTAGCAACTCTACTTCATCTGGATCATCTAGATCGTGAATTCTGCCATCAGAAGCCGGAGTGGTTTTATCTGACTGTTCTTCTGCCATTGCATGCCCCCAGCGTGTTGCTTCTCCGAATCGGATCGTGCCAGTAAAGTAGCTCGTTTTCTCAACTCATTATTGAGGAATTACAACCACGCACTCGTCTTATACCCCTGGTGTATGAGTATTAACGTTACAACTCCATGACTCTGCGTCCCGGGTCCAAAGGATCAAGATGGAATTTGTCGAGAGAAGCTCTTTTTTTATTCTGCTATCGTGGTCGAGGAGACTCCCAGTTAGCCATTAGAAGCGCTGTGCAGAATCAAACAACCAAAAGACAAGCTTGCCCCCGCTGCGCCAAGCAATATGGCGCGCTGGAGACTATCTGTCCGGCAGATGGGACTCAATTAGTGCCGTCAGCGGAGTCGAGCTTGTTCGAAGATCTAGCCTCGCGCTACGAAATAGTTGCCCAGATTGGCTCAGGAGGATGGAGTACGGTCTACAAAGCTCGACACAATGCTTTGAACCAGCTTGTCGCTATCAAAGTCTTGCACCAACATCTCTCCTTCGACAGCCGGATGTTGCAACGCTTCGAGCAGGAGGCACAAACAGCCAGCACTCTGTCACACCCTAGCATCGTAGGAATTATTGACTACGGCTCTTCACCGCAACCCTATATCGTGATGGAGTTTCTCGAAGGCAGATCTCTGGCTGAAGAGATCGAAACGCAAAAGAGGCTTTCAGCACAGGAGTCGATTAGCATCGCACTGGAGATCAGCGCAGCGCTCACTTGTGCTCACAGACAGGGCATAGTTCACCGCGATATCAAGCCGAGCAACATCATACTTACGAAGTCACTCGGCACCAACCAAGCGGTAAAAGTTGTCGACTTTGGATTGTCCAAGCTGCTGGAGTCGGACGCAGAAGGTGCAAGCGGAATCACAAGGACGGGAGAGGCGATGGGCAGCCCACCCTATATGAGCCCGGAGCAATGGGCCGGCAAGGGAGTCGATGCTCGAACTGACATCTATGCGCTCGGTTGCTTGCTGTACGAAGCGGTCACAGGTAAACAAGCATTTCCCGGAAGTAGCGCTGTTGAATGTATGAACTTGCACCTTACCCACTGGCCGGAAGCCGTGGTCGCACTTAGACCGAATCTGCCAGAAGCAGACCTGCTGGACCGCATCATTTTTAAAGCGCTCCAGAAAGAATCGGACAGACGTTATCAGACAACAGAAGAGTTGTCGGACGACCTGACTCAAGTAAAGACCGGCGGAAAACTTCGCTATGCGGAACGAAAGCAGCGCAGCCTGGTCGAATGGCTAAAATGGCGCAGAGCATTGCTGCTACGCGTGCTGATCGCCTTGGTATCTCTGGCGGTGCTCATTGTAGTCGTTGTCTTCCTAAACCGCGAAACCATTTTAAGCAGCATCTGGAGTTTCAACTACAAAGCCGGCGAACAGGCTCTCGCCGCCCACGACAGCAGGACGGCTCAGGCCAAGCTCACCACAGCTTTGACTGCGCTCGAGCTATCCGGCGGCAAGGACGAACGATTATTCAAAACGCTCAAGAAGCTGGCGCCACTCTTGAAAGAACAGCTGAATTATACGGATTTGACCGATGTGAATCGCAAGCTTTCCGAGCTCACCATGGGCAGCCAGCGCTACCAGGACTTGTATAGAGCTGCATATTCTCAATACGGAAGCGGACATTATGCTGCTTCCTTGCGGCTTTGCGATCAGGTAATTGCTGAGGCGAGAAGAACGTCCAAGAAGAATCTTCAGGTAGCCTGGGGTCTTTACGTACAGGGAAAAGATTTAGCTAATTTGAGTAGATTCCAGGAATCTGAAACCGTCTTGAATGAAGCGCTCCAGCTGTTTCAGGATTGGCTTGGTAATGACGATCCAACTGTGATCGCCTGCCAGAGAGACCTGGCCAGAACATACGCTGGGTTAGGAAGACTAGCTGAAGCTCGGAAGACTTATGAAAATGTCCTGGCAATTCAGGAAAGGATAGCGGGCAGTGATTCCCTTGCAGCGGCAATTACACTAAGCAATCTGGGCGGCACTTGTTATGACTGCCAAGATTTGGCTAGTGCCGAAAGATATCTGCGGCGCTCCATTTTAGTTCTGGAAAAGACCTTCGGAACCGACCAGGCGCTGGCAGGCACTTTGAGCAATCTCGGTCAGACTTACCTGGCTGAGAAACGCTACGCTGAAGCGGAGCCCACCATCAGGCGCGCTATCAACTTAAGTGAGAAATTTTATGGACAAGAGCACCCCGAAACTGCCAAGATGCTTGAGAATATGAGCATCTTGCTCCAGGCATCGCACCGCTACAGTGACGCTCTACCTTTCCAGAAACGAGCACTAAAGATACGCGAGGCGCGCCTGGGGGCTGATAATCCAGTCACCGTACAGACCAGAGCTTCATATGAAAGGCTTTTGCAGATGAGCCATGAGGCAGAGGCGAAGGCGAAGAAGTCCGGTTAGCCGCTACCGATGATGGGTATAAGGCGACCAGGATTGAATTGTCGCCTTATAAAGCTGACAAAACTATTTGACTGACTGTAGAGGCTGGCGGTTGGCGTGGAGACGGTTGGCTCTAAACAAGGCCAGATATGGCTTTTCTGCTCACACTGCGGCGAACGCTATGACGCCGGCTCAGGACTGGCAGCCTGCCCTCGCGACGATGCCACGCTCATACATATGCTTGAAGACCCGCTGGTGGGCACCAAGCTTGACTCCCGCTACGAGATACTCGAGCTGATCGGGGTCGGTGCCTGGAGTCGGGTCTACAAAGCTAGGCAGATCGCTCTCGGTCGCCTGGTTTCAGTGAAAGTGCTTCAGCCACAATTGGCGATAGACGATCGAAAGTGGAAGCGTTTCGAGCAAGAAGCTAAGGTTTCCAGCTCTATCAAACATCCAAACATCGTTAATGTATTTGATTTCGGATTGCACCCGCAACCATTCATCGTAATGGAGTATCTCGAAGGCGTAACTCTAGCGCATCGCGTCAAAAGGTATGGACCGGTGCCGGTTCAGCAAGCGCTTGGGCTCTTCACTGAAATCTGTGACGCCTTGCAAGCAGCTCACGAAAAAGGTCTCATCCACAGAGACCTGAAACCAGCCAATGTAATGCTCACAGAAAGTTCGGAAGGAAAGACGGTTGCAAAAGTCTTGGATCTAGGATTGGCTAAGTTGGTCGACAGCGATGATCAAACAATAGTAAAACTTACAACCACCGGACAGGTGCTGGGAAGCCCCGCTTACATGTCGCCGGAACAATGTACCGAAGGCAAACTCGATGCTCGCTCCGACATTTACTCTTTGGGATGCCTGATTTATGAAGCCTTAACCGGCAAGCGAGCTTTTGATGCGGACAACTCCGCCGAGTGCATGCGGAAGCACCTTCTGGAGCTACCGCCAGGTATGAATAGCATCGACAGCTCGCTTCAAATTCCTGAGCCTCTGGAAGGAATAGTCTTCCGCGCGCTTGCCGTCGAGCCAATCGAGCGCTACCAGACAGTTGCTGACGTCAAGAAAGACCTGCTTTCGGTTGCCGAAGGAAAAACAGAGGGGCTGCTCTATACGCGCAAAGAGTGGGGCGCTCGGCTGAGCCAACTTCGCCGATATTTGCAACAACCGAAAGTACAAATTACTTGCAGCTCGATCGCTTTACTGGTTCTATCAACGTTCATTTTCTTCTTTAATCGAGAGGCAATCGTAAACGCAGCTTGGCAGTATCAATACGATCAAGGCAAGCAATTGCTGAACCAGCAAAGTTATGACAAGGCCGAGCCCAAACTGAAGTCGGCTTTATATCTTACCAGCTGGTTCGGTGCCGACGATTGGCGCACCGGCAGAAGTCTGGTTCAACTTCGTAACCTCTACAAAGCCAAACATGAAAGCTCATTGGCTCAAGAGCTAAACAGTCGAATAGTCGTGCTGGAAAAAGGCAGTCAAAAATGGACCGCCGAGCTTCAGTCCGCAGAAAAAAAACAAAAGGAGGGACATTACGCACAGTCTGAAAGTATTTTGACTAATATCATTGCTCAGCAACGCCTGTCGCCGCAAGACCGATTGGCTTTGTCATTCAGCTTGATCAAACTTGGCGATGCCTACAAACTTGCTGGAAAGTTGCCGAACTCCGAAACTGCATATAGAGAGTCCTTATCGATTAGGGAGAAGTATCTTGATCGAGACGACCCGCTGCTGACAGAATCCATCGAGCAACTAGCTGAAATTTGCTTGTTTCAGGGCCGTTATTCGGAAGCAAGAGAGCTACTGGAAGAAGTCCTGACGCTCAAGAAGCGCGCCTTGGGCGCTTTTGACCCCGAAGTGGCAGTTATCCTGGGCAGGCTAGCAGACGCTTACTGGGGACAAAATCAGTTTTCTACTGCAGAACAGTTTTACAAGGAAGCGCTCAGCATCATGGACAAAGCCGGGAAAAGCAACGATACTCGCACCGCCCCAATCTCAGGGGGTCTGGCCAGGCTGTACACCCAAGCACAAAAGTACGAAAAGGCTGAACCGCTCGCTCTCCGCTCGCTGTCCATACAAAAAAAGGAGTACGGTGATGGCAACCTCATGACCTGTCCGGCGCTCACAGTGCTAGGTAACTTGCGATTCGCACAAGGCCGACTCGACGAGGCTACCGCTTGCATGAAAGAGGCATACGACATTTACATAAATAAGCTCGGCGAAACGAATCAAGGCACGTTAACCAGCCTGGAGAATCTCATTCGTGTGGTGCGATCCAAAAATCCCGAGCTGGCAACCAAGCTCGAGCAACAGTCCGAGAGTATCAGAGCTCGGCTCACCAGCGCTAGCACTAACCGCTAACAAAGTGCTTGCATCACTCTAGTCAAGGAACAATCAACGCTTGTGCCGGCAGCCGAATCGCAACTCTTCGATTTCCTTTCTTCGAGATACCAGGTGATATCGCAGCTAGGCTCTGGTGGCTGGAGCACTGTTTATAAGGCTCGCCATTTAGCCTTGGGGCAAACCGTAGCCTTGAAGGTCTTGCACCAGCATCTGTCTTTCGACAGCACGTTGCTCAAGAGATTCGAGCAAGAGGCGCAGACAGCAAGCGCCCTTGCCCACCCAAATATTGTCTCCATCATCGACTATGGCGCCTCGCCGCAGCCTTACATCGTAATGGAGTATGTAGAGGGTCGCCCCCTATCGGAGGAGATCGAAAAGCTGAAACGCCTGCCGGCACAACAAACTATCGAGATCGGACTGGACATTTGCGCGGCTCTGGCAGCCGCACACGGGCAGAACATTATCCACCGCGACATCAAGCCGAGCAACGTAGTTTTGACCGAAGTAGCAGGCAAGCAAATTGGTGTAAAAGTGTTGGACTTCGGACTGTCCAAATTGATAGATTCCGAAGCAGAAGGCTGCAGTGGTATCACTAGAACCGGTGAAGCGTTGGGAAGCCCGCCCTATATGAGCCCCGAACAATGGTCCGGCAAAAGAGTCGATGCTCGCTCCGACGTTTATGCCCTGGGCTGCTTGCTGTATGAAACACTAACCGGCATACAACCGTTTTCAGGACAAAGCGCAGTGGAATGCATGCAAAAGCACCTGACCGAGATGCCAGAAGGAATTGTATCCTTGCGTCCGGAACTGCCGGAGGCAGAAGCGCTGGATCGGATAGTGTTCAAGACACTTAGCAAGGAGCCGTCCCAACGTTATCAAACCGTAAAGGAGCTGTCAGAAGATCTCGACCAAGCCAAGCAGGGCCGCAAGCCGCGTCATGCGTCGCCAAGACGCCACTCGCTGCTGGAGTGGCTCAAGTGGCGAAAAAAATTGCTGCTAGGCGTATTAGTTACCAGCATCGTACTTTGCATAACACTGCTGGCAGTGGCATATTACAAACGCGAAGAGTTGATTGCCAATATCTGGAGCTTCAATTTCAAAGCAGGCCAACAAGCATTGGCTGAAAAAGACCTTAAGGCAGCCGAGTTCAGGTTCATGACCGCGATCAGGGTACTGGATCTGCTCGGAACAAAAGACAAGCGCCTTTACTGGACATTGAAGCAGTTGCTGCCAATCCTTACCACAGAGAAAAAGTGGCATGAGCAGTCCGAAACAGATAAGCGAGTAACCGAGCTCGAATGGGGGAGCCAACGCTGCCACCAATTGCTGGATTCAGCAGCGGAAGCATATAAGAAGGGAAGATACGAAAGCACCTACAGTTTAGCCAGCGAAGCCATCTCCGAAGCAAAGAAGACTTCTCCGGAGAATCTAGCAATTGCGTTTGGACTAAACGATCTCGGAGTGGCACTGCTGCGACTGAGTCGATACTCTGAGGCGGAGAAAGCTTGTGCGGAATCTCTCAGAATCAGGCAAGAATGGCTAGGTAAGAGCGATCCAGAAGTTGCCGACAGCTCCTCGGATCTTGCGGAGTCTTACTTCCACCAAGGTCAATACGCTAAAGCAAAATACATGTACCTGGATGTGCTTAGAATTCAAAAGCGAACTCTCAGTGCCGATTCCACAAAGTTAGGCAGCACTTACAATAATCTCGGGTACGTTTTTTATAGACTGGGAGACTTCACCAGATCCGAAAAGTGTTATCAAAACTGCATAAAAATTTGGGAAAAGAGCGCTAGCTTTGACGATACGCCGCTTTGCGAGGTGCTCTGCAATCTAGCAGATCTCTATATGTCCCAACGCAAATACGACTTATCAGAAGCCCAGCTGCGCAAAGGACTGGCCTTAGTCGATAAATGGTACGGGCCAAATCACCCCTTTGCTGCCGGTCTCAATGCGGGCTTCGCCGATCTGCGCTTCAGGCAGAAAAACTTTGATGAGGCGCTCATGTTCCAGCGAAAGTCACTTGAGATTCGCACAGCAAAGCTGGGAGCAAACAACCCACTCACACTACAAACGCGTGCTATCTATGAGAAGATGGTGCGCTTCAAGAATACTCAACTCACAAAGGTCACATCGAAATAGCAATTGACCACTTACAACAGTGACCCGCTTATAACTCACGATCTCTGTCGGCTAGCCGGTACGCGAAACCAGAACGAACTTCCCTTGCCTTCTTCACTGTCGACGCCGATCGAGCCTCGGTGCTGTTCGACAATCGCTTTGCAGATAGCCAGACCCAATCCTGTCCCGCCCTTCTTCTTTGAATCAGCAATCTCAACTTGACGGAAGCGCTCGAAAACAGCTTCACGGTGGCTGGCAGGAATTCCGCGACCGCTATCCGTGACGCGGACTTCTACGAAGTCTGGCATCTCTTTGACCGATATTGCCACGACTCCGCCCTTGGGAGAATACTTAATTGCATTTCCCAGAAGATTGACTAACACTTGTACCAGTCTGTCGCCGTCTGCAAAGATCAAGGCATCCGTGCTAGCAGTCTCAATTGATACTTGTTCTCGCTCGGCAACGCGTTCGACTGACTCAACCGCCGTTGCAAGCAATGGAGCCAAGCTGATGTCGCCTATGCTCATCTGCATCTGACCGGCCTCAAGTTTCTCAATATCAAGCAGGTCATTGACGATCAGCATAAGCCGATTTATGTTGCGCTCTGCAATCTCAATCTTTCCGACCGCCTTTTCAGGCATCGGACCCAGTGCTCCGACACTCAACAAGGAGAGAACACCACCAATAGAATTGAGTGGTGTACGCAGCTCGTGACTGACCAGAGCCACAAACTGTTGCTTGAGTAACTCGAGCTCCTTACGTGCCGTGATATCTTGACCGACACAAAACAGCCTCTTCTCGGTGATCGACCATTCGATCGACCAAATCATGTAAAGGGACGAACCATCACGACAGCGCATCTGGTTCTCAAAGGATGTTTCACCGCGAACTTCCTTCGAACTCTGCAAGGACTGTTTGCAGCGCTCAATATCTTTGGTGAGCACCATATCCAAGAATCGCCGTCCCTCCAATTCTTCCGGTGCGAAACCCCAGAGCCTGATCGCCGCAGGGCTAACCGCGATAAACCGGCCATCGCCATCAAGCGAGCAGATCACATCCATCGCATAGTCGGCAATGGCCTGTTCTTTCTCAATAGCACCAGCCAGTTCTAGCGACAATGCCGAGACCATTCGATCGAGCGTAGCGATTTCATCATCACAGACAGCAACTGCTGCTCCACCATTACCTCGAGCCAAACCGGCAACGGTCTTTCGAAGTCCGGCGAGACGCTCGACAATCTTTCTTTTATAGGCAAAGGCCAGCCCAATTGCACAAGCGATACTCAAGACAACTCCGGAGCGAATAACATCCCTGGCTGCCTGCAATTGAGCCGGCTGAGGCTGTTCTTTGAGCATCGTCGAAAGATTGAAGAGAAAGAGCAATTGTGCTACCAGCAAGGCCGCAATCGCAATCAATCCAATTTTGTATAGCGAGTACTTCAGTTGATTGTCTCCCTCAAATCCTTCCGCCTAAAATCGCTTCATCCACTTACGCTAATCACTTTTCTGCCTGCCGGACAGTCCTCGCTCACTACCGGGATTGAGCAGTGGCGCTATTACCAGCCACCAGAAAGGCCAGCCAATGACCGCCACTGGCAAGAAGGTGAAATAGCCAGGCAATCCCGCATTTATGAGATCGTCAGGACCCTGCCCAACCAAAGCTCCGAAAGTCAGACGGAAATATGCCGACACGGTGCTGCCAGCGTCAAATCCTTCGAGCACGAAGAGCCAGCCGAAAGATGCCACCACCAATAGTATCCAACTGCCAAGCAGCAAGGCGGTGTGAGGACGCTTTTGCTTCACGCTGCCTTGCTGTACGACTTTCTCCAGTACAAGCCGCTCGACCAACTCTTTATCAGCCGCAATCAGAGCCGCCGGCGTTAACTGAGTGGCAGCGGCCTTGTCGATCGCCACTCTGCGCAATCGCGCCAAGTACCACGACCTTACTTTCACATACTCTTTGCTGGCCGGCAGTGTCTTGCCGCTGCTGGCTAAATCTCCACTGCCAAATTGTTCGTTGCCTGCCATCGGCGCTCCAGAGCTGATCCTCAATCAACTTACCACGCTAACCGATCGACTGAACCTTTGATTCCAATCGATCAGGCTTGCCGCCCTGACCATTTTTAAAAGGCCAGCGCGGAGAAGCTCTCGTGTGCAGGGATTAACTTCCAGTACTTAAGGGAATAGCGCTCTTAGCGCCTGGCACGAAGAACACCGACCAGACTGCGAAGTACGCCATTAGTACTGCGAATTGCTCAATTGTCTAGAGTCCACGCAAATTAATTATGGCAAGAATTCTCGTGGTCGATGACGATGTTGATCATTTAGGGATCATGTCGTCCTGGCTAGAAAATGAAAAGCATTCCGTCGACGCACTATCAGAAGCTACTCAAGCCCGTGAGCACCTGCAGAGGGATGAATACGATCTCTTGATTCTGGACTGGGACATGCCTGACATCAATGGCATAGACCTGCTAAAACAATTTCGAGCTGCCGGCGGCACCACGCCTGTACTGATGCTAACCGGGCGCGCGGACATTAACGACAAGGCTGAGGGGTTGGACTCCGGCGCCAACGATTACCTCACCAAACCGTTCCATATGAAAGAGCTCTCCGCTCGAGTGCGAGCATTATTGAGAACACAGGAGCAAATGTCCCAAAATCCGAAGTTGGCCATGTTAAGCCACGACCTCAAATCTCCCTTGAGTTCGATTACTTTGAACGTAGAGCTTATTTTGAACACCCATTCCGACTCGCTGCCAGAACAAGTAAAGCGGATTCTCGGGCGGACTCAATCGGATGTAAACAGACTCTCCAGGATGGCCAGTACATTGCTTGATGCCGAGAAACTCGAGGCTGGCAAACTCAATCTTTCAACCAGCGAGACCCGCTGCTCCGAACTCATTGAATGCGCGCTCGCTGCGGTATGGTCACTGGCAAACCAGAAGGGGATTGAACTCAAAATAGAACAAGATGGCGAAATCATAGTTCTATGCGACAAAGATAGAACTATTCAAGTTCTGGTTAACCTGCTCGCCAATGCCATAAAGTTTTCGCCGAAGAAGTCCGCCATTGCAATACGTTTCCTGGTTACGCCAGCCAGGTTAATCAGGTTTGAGGTTATCGACGAAGGTCCGGGTGTGCCTCCAAATCAGGTCGGCAGCTTGTTCTCTAAGTTTCAGCAACTCGACCAGCCAAGCGAAATTCAGAAGCAAGGCAGCGGGCTCGGACTGTATATCTGCAAAAAGCTGATTAACGCCCAGGGCGGAAAGATTGGCTATCTCCCGGCCGAAACCGGAGGCAGCTGCTTCTGGTTCGAATTCGCCGACAAAAACTTCACTCACGAAAGCCAAACACATACCTAGCCTCTGGAGAGCCATTATCATCAGTTGATAATATGCAAACATCTCTGGGAATACCGAAAGTGTTGATCCGGAGGCAGCACACTCATCAACCCGCCCCTCCATCCAACGGAAATGTGCGCGCAACTACCACCTGGAGCCCAGTAGATTCATCATGGCGAGAATAATCCTGATTGATGATGACGTAGAGCATTTGGACATCATGTCTTCCTGGCTCACGCACGAGCAACACACCGTCGATGTTGCTCCAGGCGGTCCGGAAGGCTGGCAGCTCTTGCAGATAAACAGCTATGACCTCGTCATCCTGGACTGGGATATGCCTGAACTGACCGGCATCGAAGTCTTGCGGAAATTTCGCCAGATGGACGAAACAACAGCCGTACTGATGCTGACCGGCAGAGCTGAGGTGGATGAAAAGGCGGAAGGGCTGGACTCAGGCGCAAGCGATTATCTAACCAAGCCATTCCACATGAAGGAGCTTTCCGCTCGAGTGCGCGCCGCCCTCAGAGGCGTCGAGCAAAAAGGTCCCAAACCGCTAGGCACAGGCAATAAGGAGTTGCTTGAAAACGCCGGATTGTTCGGAACTTCACTGGCGGCGCGCTATGAGTTTCTCTGTGTGCTGGGCGAGGGTGCGGCCGGAACAGTCTACAAGGCTAGACATCCCGGGCTCGACAAGCTGGTGGCAATTAAGATACTTCACTATCACGGCATGAAAGAAGAAGTCTATCAGCGCTTCGAACAGGAAGCGCGCATAGTTAGTCGACTGAGTCATCCTGGATTGGCAACTGTGCATGACTACGGACAAACAGAGCGCAAACGACCGTTCATGGTGATGGATTTTGTCGACGGTCAGATCCTGGAGGCGGTGCTGCAGGAAAGGGATCATCTGCCAGTACAGGAAGCTCTGAGCACCTTCAGCCAGATCTGCGACGCGATGGCTCATGCCCACGAGAAGGGGGTCGTCCATCGCGACTTGAACCCGAGCAATATCATGATCACCCCAACCGCTCAGAGCAACTGCTCCATAAAAGTGCTCGACTTCGGCTGCGGCAAGCTCAGAGATCTCAATTCAGAACAAGGTTCGGGTCTGACCCAAGAAGGGCGAAGCTTGGGAACACCTTCCTACATGAGCCCGGAGCAAGTGCGCGGAGAGCCTGTCGACGAGCGTTCTGATATTTACTCGCTGGCATGCGTGCTCTACGAGGCGTTGACCGGCTATGTCCTTCACCAGGGAGACAATGTTGCTCAAACTATGCTCTTGCATCTGGAGGAGGATGTGCCGCTGCTTGCCGAGATGAATCCTGAGCTCACCTTCCCCGATGAGCTGGAGAGATGCATTGCAAAAGCGCTGGAGAAGGAGAAGGACAAGCGCTATCGAACCATGCTGGAGCTAAAGTCCGAGCTGGAGCTGATTCAAGCAAAATCACTTGCGATTTAGACCGATCCGGATCGCCAATTCCAGCGTGAACCAACTACTTCAACGTCACATTTCTACTATCTTTTATAGTGTTAACAAAACGAGAAAGAGCTGCGGGAGGGACTCCGGAGAGATGATCGATCAACAAAGTTGACGCTGGGCTATCCCCATTTTGGCAGGATGGAAATCGTCCAGCATCAACTTCGAAGTGAGCTAACTTCGGCTACGCCTGTTGGTGTCGGCGCCGCCAAACAGCGAGGCTCATCCACTAGGATGAAAGTATATAGAACGCCGGGAAGAGCAACGACAGCCGCGCCAGCCAAGCCAGATCACCGGCCGGCTGAGCGATGGTAGCGCTCCGCAAGCAAGTTGGTGGCAGTCTCACTAAATCACCGGCTCGGACTGCTTCTCCATTTGCGCGCCCACCCAAGTCGCGCGGGCGGTCTCACGACCGACGCGCGACTTGGGCAGCGCAACGCTACAGAACCGGCTCGAGCACAGCCTCGTCACTGCGGTGAACGTCCGGACACTGGCGGCACTTCACCTTCGACTTCCCCATCGCGCGGACGACAGCGCATTCCACCGCAAAAACCCGCGAGCGGTCCTGGGCGCTCACCTGCTTGCAGCGAGTAGCCAGCGCATGACATTGATCGCCGACATAGACAACCTCGCAATCGTAGGCGAACATCTCCCTGGCATCGCCGCTGAAAACAGTTTTGCACTTTCGAACTTCGACGATGAGCCCGCCCGCCGCGCTCCTCACACTCACCTCGGCAAAGCGCTCGACGAAGGCCTTGCCCGAGCCATCGATTGTCAAGCCACTGTTGGAGGCGACTCGGAAGCCACCGGGCCCCTCGATTTTGAGCTCCCCACCTTCGGCAAAGGAGGCGCTACCACCTGCGGCGAACGTCACGCGCACCTTGCCTTCAAGCTTGACCGCAACCTCCTTGCCGGCGGGCTCAATCTTCTTCTCGCCATCCACTGCCTCGGCGAAGTCGTCGATGGCCGCGACCCCTTTGCCCTCGAGCTCCAGGACAGTTGCTCCGACAACAACGAGATCGAGCACCGGCGGCGGACCTTCCGCCCACCACTTTCTGGCGGCTTCGCGATCGTCCTCACTGGAAGCGATCGTCAGGTCAGCCGGAATGTCGGCCGGATCTTCGTCGCAGACAACCTCGTCGGTGGTGTAACTGGCGGTAGTTTCACCCTTGGCTGGCGAGGTCGGTTTGGAAAAGCTCCGGCTGACCTGGTACGCCAGGTACACACCGAAGCCAATCAAGATCCAGAGCGGGAAGAAACTGATCAGAAAGTCGGCCCAGTCACCGGACCTTCCGAGCACCACAGCGTTCATCATAGTATTCTCCGTTGAACGGTATTGCATATGATGCCAGCCGCGACGAGCGGTCGGCATCACCAAATTTCGCTAGTAACGCCGGCCAGTAGAGCTACTGGCCGGCGGGAGTTTGCTCATCACCATCCGGCTTGGTCTCCGGCGGATACACCAAGCAGATCACGATGTAGCGGTCGAGGTATTGGCGATCGCCAAACGCTGCCGAACCGTCCGGCGGCTTGGTCGCCGGTCGATTGTCGGCTGTCATTGCCGGGTTGGGCAAGATCGGCACGGTTGGGGCTTGCACAGCAGCATCGCTTCCGGCTTGGAGCTGGTCGAACTCTTCGCGCTTCTGCGATGCGTACTGAGCGATTCGGTTCATTTCAGCGGCAATCAGCAGAACGAAGCTCGTAATCCAGAACCAGAACAGCAGCACGAACACGCCGCCTAATGTGCCGTAGGCGTTCTCGTAGCTGGCGAAATTCTGCAGATAGACTCGCAACAGGCTGGTGGCAGCCAGAAAGGCGACCGTGCCGAAAAGCGTGCCCGGTGTGACCCATTTATGCTTCAAGACCGCACCAGGTCCGGCATGAAACATCATGGCGAACGACAGAAGAATCATCACGAACAGGACCAGCCACTTAACGGCACCGATCAGGCTCGCCTCCTGGCTCTTCAGCCCCAGCAGCGCCATAATTTGCGGCCAGCCCACAATCGCCACCATCGCCAGGAAGACAATCACCGCCTGCACGACCGTCATGAAGAAAGAAACCAGCCAGACTTTCCAAAATGGCCGGCTCTCGCGGCTGTCGTTGATGCGGTTCAAGGCGTCAATGATCTCCCGAAAGAGACTTGACGCGCGCCAGAGCGTGAGCACCAGGCTGAGCGGGATCACCAAGAGCGGTGGCATTGCTTGCAAGCGGGCGATCTGGTCCACGACGATCTTGTAAGCCTCGTTAGGGAAGATCACCTTGAGCGTCGCCTCGAATTGATCGACCGTGAGATTGAGAAATCCGGTCGCCTGCGCATTGCCGGACAGATCCGGCAAGAACTGCACAAAGGCCGAGATGATTAGCGCCAGAAAAGGCACGAATGCCATCATCGCGCAGTAGGCGATCGAATTCGCCTGCTTAAAAATCGCGTGCTCCGTCAGAACGTGGTCCCACGTATTCCAAGCGAGTTCGCGCAGCGTAAGCCCCTCCATGTTGAGCAGGCGATTGATCAAACAACGAAGTCTCACCACGGTTTGTCTCCTTGAGATAAGTGGTGCATGTTTTTTTGGGGGCCGCTTTCAGCGGCTGACGTCTCAGCTTTCAACACTCTTGGTAGCAGCTTCGGTGTCGCGCTCGAGATAGCGCGCACCCCAAAGCCAGAGCAGCCCACCGGCACCGACCAGAATCGCCACAATCATGATCGCCAGGTCCATCGTGCCGGTAACATCCGTGATCGCTCCAAGCACCAACGGCGAGATCACATCTCCCAGAGCGTGAATCACCAGGATGTTCAGTGCGAAAGCGCTGGCTCGAAGCGATGGGCGAGTGACGTTGGCCAGGATGGTATTGGTCGGGCCCGTATTGAAGAACAGGCAGAAGCAGGCACCAAAGATGCACAGCCAGGCCCACGGGAAAGGCACGAATGGAATGGACAGACAAAGTGGCATCCCGACTAGCATGGCAACGCCTGATACCAGGAAGTACGACCCTGAGTAGCGTGGTCGCAGTCGATCAGCCAGCCAACCGCCGGTCAGTGTGCCTGCCAGGCCGGAGACGACTAGAATCGACCCGAAGATGGTGTTGACCTCCGCCAGGTTGCCTGCTCCGCGGTATTCGGTGATGTACAACGGCATCCAGAATGCAATGCCACCGATCGCGAAGGTCATGAGCGCCATTCCGAGCGTGTCGAGCACATAGGACGGATTGGCCACGAGCTCGCGCAAGTCCTTACGGGAAAATCCGTGCTGCGCGCCATCGCCCGCCTCAGTTTGTCCTCTTGCCGGCTCGCGCATGAAGAGACAGAGTAGCGCCAGCACGATTCCCGGCGGCACCACTACGAAGAAGGCCCACTGCCAGCCCCAGTAAGACCCGACCACGCCGCCGAGCACGAATCCGAGCGCGCTGCCGACTGGAATCGCCAGGTAGAACCAGGACATTACGCTGCCCCGAGATTTAACCGGATACAGATCCGAAATTACAGTCGGTGCAATCGGTCCGTACGCCGCCTCCCCGATTCCGACGAAACAGCGCGTAAGCAGCAGTAGCCCGAAACTGCTGGCAAGTCCGGTCGCACCGCTGGCCAGGCTCCAAAGCGCTACTCCACCGGCGATAATCCACCAGCGTTTGGTCTTGAGCAAGGCAAACAATGGCGCGGTCAGCATGTAGCTCACGATGAAGATCATCGCCAACAAGCCGATTACCGCATTATGCGGATCCGAACCTAACAACCGGCCGAGCCCGTCAAGTAAAAACTGAACGAACGCTCCCGGCGGCTCGGCACCGGCGCCGAAAAAATGGCTGCGAAGATCGGGCACGACCGCCGAAAGCACTTGGCGGTCGATGTAGTTGAACAGATTGATCGCCAACAGCAGCGCCAGAGACAGCCTCGCTCCGGGCCGCGGAGCATCGCTGGCGGCACCATCAGCAACGCCGTTTTCCGCCGGCTTTTTGCTATCGCTCATTAAACCAACCTTTCCAAGTTGGAGAGAGGGAAGGCTCCGGCAACGGCGCGGAGCCCGAGAAAACTGTCACCGTACCGATCCAGCGGTCAGGAGTTAGCGCTTCCCACCGCGATCGGCCTTCAGCCACTGCCTGAGTTCGCCGGCGCCAACACCGGCCATCCAGCTGATCAACACGGACAGCGTCAAAGCCTCACCCGGACCGCGCATTGTTACAAGCACCGTTATGCCGAGCACCATTAGAACGATGGTGACCAGCACGTACGGTCTCAACGGCTTCTTGCCCCCGGTGACGAATCCGAGATAAAAGAAGAGCGCATTACAGGCGCCGATCAACAGCAGGGCGAACATCATCAAAACCATGGTCATGCGATCTAACCTCCTGCAATGTTGAAACACTCAGCGGGAGACGGCTCGGCAGAAGACTACCAGTAATATCGAGCCGACCGTCAAAAGAATTCCGCCGAAAATTAGCGCTGCCGCCGGGCCATTGACGATGCCGCTGACGGTCAAGGCAGCTCCGACGACGAACAGGTCGAGCGCACCGAGCAGCATGAACAAGAGCACGATTGCCCCGACTGCATTTTTGAGCGGGTCCATCAGATCTCCTTTTCTGTTTGTGCCGGGCTTGGCGGCGCCGGCATCCGGCCTTGCGCCGCCAAACTCTGACGGTCAATTGATCAAGCAGCTCAAGTCGGCAGCCTGCCGGGCCTCGGACTCAGCCTGGGAGTAGCATCCCCAGTAGTCGAGGATCCAGCCGTGCGCCCGCAACGAAATCGCCTTGGCAGCGACGTGGGCTTGCCTGGACTCGCAGATCTGCTTGAAGCTGTTTTCCGCTTCGGGCAGCTGCCAGGCAGCAAGCTGCTCGAAGCCGGACGTAAGCAAGCCGGTCACTGTACCGTCTCGATCGTCAGCATCGCTGTCCGTGCTCAGGCGCTCGGACCATTTGCAGAGCTCGATGCCGATTCGAGCGTGGAGGAGCGACCGGTCGAGCGCCCGGCTTTCGCGCGCGAGCTCGGATATCTGCAGCGACTTACAAGCGGCCCAACGGACCGAGCGCACCTTGTCCGCATGCACCGAGTTGCCGCTCTCGGTCGCCTCCAGCCGGGCAATCTGGGTGCTCAAGTACTCGATCCTTTCGGCCACGCGCTTGGCCAGCGGCGGCACTCGACACCATCGGCGGTATCGCACCGCCCGCTCGAGACGGCGAACGATTTCCAGCGCTCCGCAACAAGCACAGAATGCCGCTGCGATTGAGAGCGCAAGCAGTAAGATAGGCATCTTAGAGCCCTTCTCCGGTCTTTGTGATTGGGCCGGATAAAAGTGAAGAGTGAGCGGCCGGGTCAAGCGGGTGCACCGCGACCAGGCTCGCTGCTCAGTACTCGACCTGCAAGGCACACGCTTTGGCTCGAGCTGTCAACTGGTCGGCATCGAGATTGCGGCCGACTCGCCGGTGCGCCTGCGCGCTGGCGAGGTAGAAACGTGTAAGGCTCGGGTGTCCGCCCTTCTCCGTTTCGAAGATCGCCGCCGCTTTACCGTAGCAATCGACAGCCTTTTCGGACTGACCGAGTTGTCCGTAAAGCTCGGCGATCGCCGTCAAGGTCTCGGCAGCGACCAGCTGGTTGAAGTGCGCCTGGTCCTTTCCCAGCTGCTTAAGCTGAGCATCGAGACAGCGTTTCAGATAAACCCGGCGTCGATCGTCGGTAGCTCTGGTGTTAGCTCCCATCGCAAGCGCGAAGAAGAACATCGGCGCGAGGAAAAGGAACGGATAGACGCCGAGATCCACGCTTCGACGGAAGTAAAATACGGACCAGCCACCAGCCAATGCCAGCGCCAGTGCGGCGAGATACCAGCGCCAGCTGGTGATGCGCCGCCCCAGCCAGAGTCCGGCTACCGCCGACAGGATCATGAAGATCATGCCGAGCGGAAAGAGCTCGGGATGTTGCATAAAGTTTGCTCCTTGTACTTAAGAGCCTCGATTCGAATCCATGGCGAGTAGAGCGCCGACCGCGAGGGCGGCCAGCCAGATCAACAGCAGCGCGCCGGGAATGGCGCTGTAAAACAGCAGGACAGCCGCCAGCCCTAACAGCAGCGTGGCCAGCATCTCCGCCGGCAGTTCGCCCCATTTGTGGCGAATCCAGCGGCCGATCCGAGTGATTACGAAACCGGCCAGGGCGGAGGCGACTGTAACTGCGCCGATGAGGGCGATCACCGAACTGGGATCGTGCCCGAGCAGGCAGGCGATCACCGGCTCGGTGGCAGATTCGACCTGACTGGCCAGGTGCTGGCCAGTCAGCACGACGACCGCGGCAGTAATCGCCGTGAAAGTCATGCTGGTAAATTCTGTGCGATTCACACGCATTCTCCTTTTGGGACGACCTTGATGGCAGATACTAAGTCCATTAGCGAGCGCCGCGGCGCTTACCGAGCCAGCGCTCGAAATACCACAGCCAGGTCAGACCGCGATAGAGCACCAGGGCATAGTAGTTGCCACAGGACAGATGAAATTCCGCCATCGTTTTCAAAGTAATCTCGACCGAGAGGTCAGGCTTGCTGGTCTTTCGACCGATCTTTTTGGCCTGATTGAAGGCGCGGCGAAAGCAGCGGTCCGCATCGGCAAGCCTACGCTCGGCCCAGCACTGTTCGCCGTCCCGGAGACTTTGATACCAGCGGGCGCGCAACTCACGCGTTGATGCGTTGCTCATGAAGCCATCCTTTCAGATTCCACAAACCTCGTTGACGAGACCTCCGACGAGCTCAGCTGTCGGTTTTCGGATTGTCGTCCGGCGCGGCTTTGGATGCACTGGCGGTAGCAGCGCCGGCCGTGCGCTCGCTGCATTCCATGTCGTAGAGCTCCTTGTCCGCATGCCGGAGCAGCCGGTAGGCCGGATCGCGTACCAGGCGAATCGGCATGAGCGGGTTCAACAGGCCGGTGCCCAGTCCGAGCAGCCCGGTGCCGTACTCGTGCGTTTCGACGCCCACCTCTTTGAGCACTGCCAGGCAGGCTCCCATGCACGTCCAGCGGTTCTGGTGAACGAAACCGGTGTACTGACCCGACCAGTCGTAGCCGGTGGGCATGGTCTTGGCCAGCAGTGTTTGGCGCCACGACTCCGGCAGCGGCAAACGCGCCACCATCGCGGTCCGGCGCGCGACCGCAGCCTTGCGCCAGGCAGCATTGCGAGCCAGCATCGCCAAGGCAACCTCGGTAGCCCTGGCGCTTTGCTCGGGGGTAAACGGCTGTCGCAATCGGATTACGATGTAATGCTGCTTGAGCCGGCGCTCGAGGGCGATCAGAGCGCGCAGCGTGTGCATGACGACGCCCTTTTCCATGTATGAGCTAAAGGACTTCAGCTTGCCGTCGCGACCCTTGACGATCAGCTCGACGTGACCGACGCTATTGCGAGTGCGCGCAGCCATGCGCCCGTCAGTCAGGATCAAGTCGCCTTCTTGCAGCGTTTCCAGGTCCGGGCTCATCCATGTGTCGTCGGGCAGCGGTCCATGACCCTGCACCATGAAGTGCTTGCTGCGTTTGTCGAAGTTGGAGTAAACCGCACCCCAACCCAGGAGCTCCACCACCGCCACCATCACCGGTGCCCACCACCTGGCCGCCGCCACCGCCAGCAGCGTGGCAGCCAGCCCGAACAGCCCCGGGATCATCACCTGCATGCGCGCCACCCTATCTTCAAACGACCGCAACAGCTGCGGCAGGCGGACCGCCGTCAAGACGAGCCAGGCGCCGGAGATGATCAGATAGCAGGTCGCGGCGGGCCAGGGCAGCTCACTCGAAACAGTGAGCACGAACAGCACCAGCAAGCCAAGGTGCGCCGTGGTGACGACGCCCTTTTGA
The DNA here is from genome assembly GCA_020050835.1 of Candidatus Obscuribacterales bacterium. Taxonomy (GTDB): domain Bacteria; phylum Cyanobacteriota; class Vampirovibrionia; order Obscuribacterales; family Obscuribacteraceae; genus JAGVKB01. Next base: position 42,723 of record JAGVKB010000149.1, read on the forward strand.
ATCCGGTAAAGCATAAATAATCGCCTTTCTACGGAGCACCGAGCTTGTCGACAAGCCGCTTCAACTCATAGTTGTCAGCGAAGCTGCCGTCGGCTCCGTGAATCACCTTGTCCTTGTAAACCACCACGAAGGCCGGCACCCGCACGACCACGAATCGCACCTGGAAAAGCAGGTTGACCGGACGCGTTTGCGGATCGCAGACGATCAGCACCACCTTCACCTTGCCGGCCAGGTCCCAAGCGACTCTGTCCACTTCTTGCCGTTGCTTCTGGTCGGCATTCTCGGGCAGGAAGCAGATCAGCACCGGTTTTTGCTCCCGGATCTGAGACACCTCCTCCTCAAAGTTCGATACCGTAACTTCGACGACCCGCCCGTGCACGCGCCGGTATTCGAGGTCGCGCTGATAGAAGACCAGGCCGACCACAACGGCAACCGCGACTGCGATTGCCACAAGCGAACGATTTAACGACATTTGCTGAACTCCTGTTTCTTACGATTCGAAGCAGCCCGGCAAGATTTGCTGGTCTTGACCGGGCTAACCAAATCTGGTTGTCGGAACTTAACTGTCGCGCTCGACCGCCAGCCCCAGCACCGAGGGCAGGTACGACACCGCCGCGGTGACACTAATCCCGCGCACGGAAAGCCTGTCATCCTCCGGTCCGGGTTGGCCGCAATCGGCGAAGACATAGAGCTGGGCGACCCGCTTTTCGACCAGGAAGGAGACCGAATCGGCCGGAGAGCGCTCCGCCTTAATGCGGACGAACTCCCCCTCCTCCTGATCGCAGATGAGCAGGTGCGTCGCCTGGTCGAGCGAAGGAGCGATTACCAACAGCTCGCCTTCCTTGATGGCCGCAAAGGCGACCCGCCGGTACTGCGGGTCGGGGCGCGTGAAGCGAATATGCAGCTCGCACTCCTTGAACTCTTGGGCCAGAACGTAGCATTCGACGGCGTGCTCGATGCCATACTTCACGTGCGGAACGGCAAGCGCTCCGGCCCGCGATGTGACAGACATCATGCAGACGGCGATATGCCCGACCTGGAACGTCTTGAGCTCGGTGACATCAAGCACGCCCGGGACCTGCCTGGTAAGCTCGCGAATGCGGCTTTCATGCTCGACGCCGATCGAATGCTGAAGGAGCACGCGCCAGGCGCTGACGAACAGCTCCCGGCCAGTGCGAGCGATCAGGAAAGCCACTATCAGGCCGAGCGGATACTCCAGCCAAGGCAGATGCAACAGGTACTCGCCCAGCACGCCGGCGACGGTGACGGATTCGATCGTGCCGTCGCTCAATGTTTCTTCGCCGTCGGCGACCATGCTGGCGTGCCCGCTCTTCCGACCGATCGCCACCTGATACCGCCCGACCACAAACGACAGTATGACACTACAGGCGGTGACCGCCAGGGCCCACGGGAAAGTAGCCGAATCCATCATGAGCTGCTCGTGCACCGGCAACGGCAGGACGGCTCGCACGGCGGTATCGAGCTCGGGTGCCATATGCAGCAAGCCGACCACCGATTTCAAGGCGAACTGGCAGGACATCGCCAGCAAACCGAGCCCGATCGCCAGCGACGTGAAGAATTCGACGTTCTTCCGCCCGAAAGGATATTGCTGCGTGGACGGACGCATCGATACGAAGATCACCACGATCACGGCCGCTGCTTCCAGTAAGTCGGCCAGGTTGTGGTAGCCATCACCGGCGATCATCGGTGAGTGAATGTGGGTGCCGACGGTGATCTTGAATGCCGCTTTGGCAAGGTACATCAGAATCACCAGAGCCATGACGACGGTCGGGTCGCAGGCGGCACGCGACAGTTTTGCTTTGATCTGCTCTAACATGCCGCACCGCCAATTGGTCGCTTCACGACCAGCATCGGCACTGTCGACTGAAGCAGCGCCCGGTCCACGTAGCTGCCATGAATGATCTTCGGCTCACGGGCCATCACGAGCAGATTGGCCCGCTCGCGCACGGCACAGCGAAGCGTGCCGAGAACCACATCGAGAGCGGTCTCGATCACCACTCGGTATTTGACACCAGCAGCAGTGGCGGCTGCGGTCAACAGCTGTTCGGTACGGCTGGCAGCCGAACAGACGTGCAGGCCGGGATCGCTTCCTTCGACGGACGGGTTGGTCCAGGTTGTGTGATAGAAAACAACCTCCCGGTTGAGCAGCTTGGCCAGCGGAATGCCGACGCTGGCAGCCCGGAGAGCCGACTCGTCGGTTCCGAACGGAATCACCAGCGGGCCTTCGCCGCGCCAGCCGAATGCCGGTTCGTCGAAGGGAACGAGCAGACTGCCGTCGCCGACACCGCCGCCACCATCGACGACGACCGCCTCGGCCGGCAGCTCGACCTGATCGGCCAGCGAGCGTAACTCGATCTGCGCCGCCGACAGTCCGGTTGTCTGTTTCACGTAAGCGACCAGATTGTCAGCCGCCAGCCGAGCAGAGTCCTTCAAACCAGCGGAGGCAGCCAGCGCAGTCCTTTCGCGGCTACCGCCGTCGACAAAAACTTGAAGCTGCTCGACCCCGAGCGGCTTGAGGAGACTGGAAGAAAAGCTCAGGGCGGTGCGGCCGTCCGGCGTGTGCCGGTAAACTACACCAATGCAGAATTTGTTCATCGTCTGTTCCTCCGATTGGACATGACGGTAGGCTTACCCCTTGGGAATGTCGTTGAGAGCCACGACCGGATGATGGTCGTGGCTGGTCATCAGCCCGACCAGCACTGTGTCAAACACTTTGCTGTCGGGCGGCGGCTCTTGTCCGGTCAAATGCTGCCAGGCCGTACGGGCCGAGTCGGCAGTGAGCTTGTACTCGCCTACTACCTCGCTGGCGTAAATCTCCTGGGCTTTGCGCAGAGCATCGTCGTAACGATTGAAGAGACTGACCAAACGCCGTCCGGTCAGCCAGCCCTTGAACCAGGCGCCGATCAAAGTCGTGAACAGCGCGAACGCCAGCGATACGTACTGCATATCGGTGTTGCCGGCGGCGCGGTTCTGCACCACCGGAATCAGCAGCAACGCCTGCACCAGCGCCCAGACCGCTCCACCGGCCAGGAGCGGCTTGAAGGAAGCGGTCAGAAAGCCGCCCAGCTTTTCATTGTTGGCGTACTTCTTGACCAGATGATCCTTCTCCTCCTTGGCCGCCACCAGACGAGCGGCGCGCATACTCTTGCGCCGCTCCAGCCCGCGGGCGAAGCTGTTGGCTGCCAGGCGGAGCGTCGTGATGTAGCAGCGTTCTCGGCTGGCATGCGGAAAGGTCTCAAACAGCCTGTCGAGCTCCTCGACCGCCTTGCCGGCGTTGGCTCGAACATGCGAACTTTCGGGTAATGAATCGACCAGGTAGAGGTTGTACCCCCACTCGACAGCCAGGTTCGGGGTGATGCCCAAGATTCGGTCATCGATCCCGTTGCATTTGACTGCCATCAATCACTCCTTTCGAGTAAATGCTTGCAACAGCGACTCCCACCAACTCGGGAAACACTGTTCACTTGATCTCAAACAGCTCACTTGATCTCAATCGGATTGCGCACTGCCAGCTGCCTGATGGTCCGCCGCAGCTGCCAGCGCACGATGACCGGACCGGAGACATTGCCGACAGCCATCGCCACGGCTGCACCGGCCAGCGCACCGGTAGCGGTGGCAAACAGGGCAACCGGCATACCGATCAGACTGAAGAAGCCGAGACCGGATTCCAGGAAGACGGTCAGCCCCAGAGCCAGCCCAACAATGGTCAGCGCGACGAACAGAACCTGATTGGCCAACCGCCAGCGCTCGAGCACTAGCAGTTCGCGATTCCACTGGGCACGGCCCAACACCTCATTGGACCGCTCGACTTCACCGAGATCGCGATGAACATGGGCGAGCAGGATGAGCAAGCGCTCATGGGCTTCCCGGTCTTCGCAGCTGCAAAAGCGCCTGGAGTAGCCCTCATCAGCGATCACAAGATGCTGGCGGGCCAGGTTGAGGTCATTTGCCCGATATGCCAGCTCACCGATCCGCCTGTGCAGGCGGCTCTTTTGCGAGCAGGGATACGGGCGGGCGGTCAGCGCCGCTTCGAATTTCTTGCGGGCAACCTCGAAATCTTTGTGCTCGAGGGCTTCTTCGGCCGCACTCACCAGGTCGTCATAAGTTTCAGACATGATAAGCATTCCTTCATGCGGGCCAAAGAAAGCTGCACTCATCGCCGGGGCCCTTGCCGGCAGAGAGTGTCATGAATTGCGCCTGGAGACAGGTGCTTAAACCAGACTGTCCGCGACTTTGATGGAAACAACGCAGCAAGCTGTGCCGGTAGAAAAAGCGAATGTTCGCTATTAGTTACGCCGACAATGACTCGCTTACAAGGTTTAGGTCCTTAGTTTTGCCATCAGAATCCAGAGACAGAGGAGAGTATGTTTTACAGACTCAAGATAAACGCTATTGTCAAGCATCTTCAACTGGTATCCTCGATTTATTCAATTTGTAAAACATTGCCAGTCCTTGCTGAATCGCCGGTCACAGTCGTCCCAATCTTAGGGCCGGCTAGAAGTTTGCCGCCTTGCAGTCGCGCTGTGATGCGATACACAGCTGTGCGACCGAGAAAAACTTAATCGCTCAATCCACCTGAGCAGCGCAGACCTATTGCACCTGCGCTAGCACTCTGAACTGGGTAAGTTGCGCTGTTCAATTACACGAACGCCAGGAAATAACCGCCGACCGGCAATTGAATCAGCTTGTCGCAAGTTAGTAAGCTGCAGTTCAATGTTACCCGCGTATCTTCAAAACCTCACCAGCTAAAGCCTCCAATCAAGCACCAGCTCAAATCGCCCCAGTCAGCGCTGATCCAAACTCAGCGCTGTTATCAGCTCAGCACCAAATTGTGTCCCAAGCTTGGGCAGAATCAACCGGTAACCCGAAGAATCGAGGTTCACATGAAAACCGTAATGTTCGCTTTCAAGAGCGAAGTTCCGCTTGCACGAGTAAACGAGCTCATCCTGGACATCGCCATGTGGAAAGAAGCAAAGGCGGCTGGACAACTCAAACCAGGCGGCGATGGGCGTGTCGGTCGTATGGCTTACGTCCGACTGAAGGACGAAGCGTCGGTCGAAGCGGTCGTCGCCCGCCTCAAGCAGCTGCCGGAAGTGGAATACGCCGAGCCGCCGGCTGAGCGTCACCTGCAGGGCTAAACCTGCTCAATATGCGGCGCTCCTTTGTAATCGTTACCAGCAGCAGGTGCTACCGGCCCGGAAAAGCCCGTAGCATCTGCTGTTTGGATTTCGCACACTTTTTTGCAGTTCAATAATACTATTTCTTCTAGTACTTTCTAGCAGAAAAACAATACACTAGGCGCTGGAAGCCAGACAGAAGAGAGAGAGCACCTGTGCGTGATGCTCTCTCTCTTCTGAAAGAATTGGGCCGCAGGCAAGACTGGCTTAGGCTGCCGTTTGCCTTCTCGGGCGACTCGACGGCGCCGTCAGCAACCGCCCCGGCTCACGACTCGTCACTGTCCTCGTTGAGAGAACGCAGCGTGAGCACTCGCCACCATTCCTCTGCTACGAAGATGACGGCGTAAAAATAGGTGAGCGGATTGGTCGGGTCGGCGAAGAGCACCGGCTTGTTCTTCTCGAAAAGATAGTGACCGGCAAACTGCAACGCCCAGCCCACCGCGAACATGGCCAGCGCGAGCTTCCACGCGAAAAACACGGTGACGAGCGAAGCGACTATCAACGGCACACCGAACATGTGCGTCAACTTGCACCCGACGGTCCGGTGGTTCTGCCTGTAGTGGCGACGATGCGCTGCAAAATCCATGTGCAGCTCCTTGTCTTTTGGTTTGAATCGACTACTGAACTGATTCGTCCGCGAAAAAGGTTGTTCTGCTCCAACGGAATCTAGTCCGACGCCAGCTCCATCACAACCCGCGAGACTCCGGCAACCACGCGCGCGAATCGGGCGAAATCGAGCGTCTCGGGAAGATCGCCGGTGGTGTGATAGTACGGATTTCGAAACGGCGCAGTATCGGTGACCATCAGCGCCGGATAACCTTCCAGCCAGAATGGTTCGTGATCGGATGAACCGACACCGGGCACCCAGCGCCAGGAGGCGATACCTTCGCTCGGGAAGTCTGTATGGCGCCGGAAGGAGGCGATGCACCGGTGAACCAGCTGCCGGGAAGCGCGATCACCAATGAAACCGATGAAATTGCCGGTGGACGGATAAATGAAGCTAAACGGCGGCGGATAAGCCTGGCTGCCAGGCTCATCGCTGTAGTAGGCCATCGTCTCCATCGCCAGCATGGCAACGATATTCTCGTTGCGGGCGCGACACCGTCGTGCGTAAACTTGGCTGCCCATGGTGCCGTTCTTGCCATTGGGCCGCTCCTCGTGAGTGAAGGCCACAAAGCGCACCGTGCGGTCCGGATTCAGCCAGCGCAAAAGGCGTGCCAGTTCGAGCATGGCAGCGATGCCGGAGGCGTTGTCATCGGCGCCGGCGCAGTTGAACACCGAGTCGAAGTGCGCACCGATCACAATAATCTCTTCCGGAAAGCGGTTGCCACGCAGCTCCACCTCCAGATTTTTCACAACTTCGCCGGCCACCTCATACGCTTGCACCTGCACCAGATAATCGAGGTCGGAGAGTTGACGGTCGATGTAGGCGGCGCTCTGCTCGAGCGTGCCGGGAGTGGATTGATGCCGCACGCCGACTTGATCCGCCAGCGCGCGCACGTGCCTCTCCAGCCCTACTGCCAGCTCAGCTTCGGGCGCCGAAAGCGGGCGAAGCGGCCCAGCGTGGGAGCGGCCCGGCATGCAGGTCATGGAGCGCACTTGAGAAAAAAACCAGTAAGAAAACGCAACAGCAAGAAAAGCGAGGGCGAGCAAAACAATCAGTGCCATCGCAACCACCTTAGAGACCCGGACTGCCTCATGTCTTGAAGCGAACAGCCAGTGCCGCTCCCACTAAAACAGTGGCAAGGATGAAGCCGACGGTCGAGGTAAAGCAGGCATAAGAAAGCAAGAACAAGACCACCACGGCGGTGCGATTGATTTCGGCATCGCGAGAGTCGGGCAGGAGAAAGGCTTTGCCCATACGGACGCGAAACTCCGGCATCAACGCCAACGCCAGGAAAAGAAAGCCCGCAGCAAAAGTCACGAGCTGAGGCATGCAAAAGCTCCTTTCTTCGAGCTTGCCAGTAATCTCGGCAATGGTGGGAGCAGCGGCGAACTGCTCCCACCATTTTCAGCTCAATCAGCTCTCCAGGAAGATTTCAGCCATCTCTCGGTGCGGGCCGGAGAACATGAGCAGGGCATTTACCGGCTCTTCGACACCGGGAAAGGTCAGCGCGTAGCTGCAGTGAGCAAGCGAGCTAGTATCCGCCCTGCGGTAAGTACCCACATCGACGGTCTCGAAGGCGTAGATCACTTTCCCTTCGCGACGAAAGGTCATCACGATCTTGCCCGAGCCGGTGGCAGGCGCCTCGTCGTTGTAAACACTTGCTCGCTCATGCAAAAGCTTGAGCGCAGTGCCGTCCGACTTCTTGCACAGGAGGGCGGGCGCCGAGCGCTTGTGGAAGAAATCGGAGAGCTGGTCGGCTCGGACGCTCATCTCGAAGATGTACTGCCCGTTGTTGCCGTCTTCGGAGTTGCCGTCCAAGAGCTTGCCGCCCCACAGCCGGACTTTTACCTTCTTGACCGTTTCGTCGACCGGTTCGGACGGAATGAAGCCAACCGCCACCAACCGGTTCCAGCCGATCTCGACGGCGAAGGCGACGGCGCAACCGACGAGCCCGCCGAGGAAAATAGCGATCAAAACTACCGGCGGGCTGTTGAAGAACTCGTTGTAGAGCTCCAGGTTCGTTGACGGCTCTTGCGCCGAGCGCATCATCAGCTCCGTCACCACCGGCCTCAGACCGAAGAAGCCTCCGGCCAGACCGCCGCCAATCGAGACGACGCTCAAGGCGAGTTTCAGAAAATCGAGTAAGGCTTTGCGCATCTCCAAACCCCCATTACTGGTCGGACCACCTGCTCTGGGAGGAGCGGTCGCGACTCAATTGTTTTTTTCAGACAACAAAAGGCCATGGCGCTCCCAGAGCGACATGGCTCAACATCACTTTGAGTTCTACTCTTAGGCGGCAGCCGGTCTGGACGGTTTCCAGACAACCGCACAGACACCGTTGGCGCATGGCACATCGGCTGCGGGCTGCACTCTGGACCGCTCGCACTGAGTGACACCACAGAGCTCACCGGCCGTCGACAAAATGATGTCCGCCCGATACTTGAGTGTCTTTCCAGACTGTTCTTGGTTAGCGCCCATTTTGTATCTCCTTTTTGCTATGGCGCCCAGCACGCGACCGGCTCCATAACAAGCACCCCGCCAAGCTTAGGAGGAGTGACTCTCATGGTTACGGGCCGAACTATGCCTTTGGCACGACCGATCTAAAATTCAACTGCAAAAGGAGACGTCAAGCAGAACATGAAGTTCCACTGGCCCGCGAAATACCGGGAAAGCTTGACTGTAGGAGGCGCTGCCGTTCTGCTTGGTGCTTATAAGAGTAAAATTCGATCGCGAAATTTTAGGGACTTCAAGAAACTAACCAAAGCCAGCTACCTTGTCAACCGAATGATCAAGTAACTAGTGCTCTTCAGACTTAATTAGAGCCAATGCAGCGGCGCTCGTCAGCCACGTCGAAGCTTCAATCGGCTGCTGCGTAAAGCGGAACAGCCGCACAATGATGGCAGCGCAAGCCACTACTTGATTGCGCTAGCTCGGCAAATGCCGCCATGCTATTCTCTGACACCGACGAGCGAGCGCTCTGGATAAGAGGACTAAGCAGGTGGCAAGCCAGGTCGACCGGTTCATGCGTGAAGCGATCAAAGAGGCAGAGCTGGGCTATGCCGAAGGCGGTATCCCGATTGGTTCGGTCTTAGTGCGAGCCGGAGAGATCATCGGCCGTGGTCGCAATCGTCGCGTTCAAAATAGTGACCCGACCTCCCACGGCGAGATCGAATGCTTTAGGCAGGCCGGCCGGATTGGAGATTATCGTCAAACCGTGCTGTACTCTACCTTGATGCCATGCGCAATGTGCGCCGGAGCCGCCGTATTGTTCGGAGTGCCTCAGGTAATCGCCGGCGAGAACAGGACATTTCATAGCTCAAAAGCATTCATGGAGCGCAACGGTATCAAAGTGCTCGATCTCGACCTCGACGAATGTTATGACTTGCTGCAAAAGTTTGCTCGACAACACCCCGAAATCTGGAACGAAGATATCGGAATCGTAATCGACTGATTCAGCAAGAATCTGAAACTGTGTTTCAGCAATTGATTAACCAGGCAGTTGTCAAAGAGCAAAAGCGACTGTCGCTAATCTGCGGTTGAAGCGCTAACTTCTCTTGGTCTTCGAGGGCTTCCAGTGCAGCTCGCAAGAACCGTTGCATTGCTCCTCTGGCGGAGCTGGTGGCAGCTTCTTCGGGGTTGCGCGCCCGGTTCTACGATCTTGTGTCCGTTGCAGATCTTGCGAGTTACCAAGGGATTCCTGGTTCATGGGAGACTCCTGACGTCTTTGCCGAACCGCCATTTCGGTCTAAGAACTAGTGTCACTTTATTGAAATCTCAGCCAGCACCGATATGTACAACTGAAACTTTGCGGACATATTAACAGCCCTCGATGTTTTACGCAAAAGTTATGCGCGATTTATAATTTCGGCATTTTCGCCCTGTCGAGATCACACCACCGCTGATACTACTAGTCAATTCCCGTTAACCCTCACCGCACTTATCTGGTTCAATATGTATTAGGAGCGATGAACTGAAGATTTTCTCGTTACAATCGTTGATGTCCCGGCGAGCACCGTCACAATCCTTGAACACTTGCCCATTATGTGCCAGACCACTGACCACCGCCGAAATCGGCGGCAGGGACCGCCTTGCTTGTTCGCAATGCGACTTCGTGCATTGGGATAACCCAAAACCGGTAACCGCCACGCTCGTGCCCTGGGAGAGCGGCCTGGTGCTGGTCAAACGTAAGTTCGAGCCATACGTCGACTGGTGGTGCCTGCCGGGCGGATTCATCGAGCATACCGAAGATCCCGAGCAGTCAGCAATTCGAGAAGTCTTCGAGGAGACCGGGCTAACAGTTGAGATCGACAGACTGCTGGGCGCGCATTCCCCTGGACGCGGCATCAATGTCGTCATCCTGTTCTATCTTGCCAAGCCGAGCAACGGTATTCTGATCCCGGGGGATGACGCGAGCGAAGCGCAAGCTTTCAGGCACCAGGAGCTACCTGACAACATCGCCTTCGATCTACACCGGAAAATGATCGGAAATTGGTTCGATCACAATGGACTGCTGGCCGAATCGCTCAAAGACTCGCGCTGACATCTAGGCATTCATAGGCGAGCGGCGAGTTTGCCGCGCAAAGCCTCTTCCAACTCATCGACAGAGTCCAACTCCTCGGTCAAAAGAAATTGCCCGCCGGTAGTCTTCAACATCAATCCTTCCGGAAGCATAAAAAACGAAGGGCCGACTGTTTTAACTTGCTCCCACTTTAGCCTGCGCTCGAAAAAGCAGGTATTTACTATCAACTCGGTATCAGTCAATTCGAGCGAGCGCGGCATCAGCGCTATCACCCAGCTCCGCCAACCGATGTAGACCGTGGCGACTATGCAGCCGAACAGCACCAACCCGTAATCAGCGGGGCTCAAAGCCTTGCCACTTCCGACGGTGGCGAAGAACAACCAAAAAACCGAGATAAACAAAAATCCCACCACCACTCGCCCAAACTGCAAAACCAGCCCGAACAGATCCTGTTTGTACAGTCTTTTTGATTGCGCATAGCTGGCTTGGACGCCCTGGGGCAGATGCTCCTTGATCAGCTGGACCAATTCCTTCAGTTCGGCAAACCAGACCGGAAATGTCAGCTCGCCGCCGGTGAAAGACAGTACATATCTGCGCCATCCCAGCGTCGCCTTGAATCGCAGCTTCTCCAGCTCGTGCCAGGGCGCGAAGCGCCTCTTGAAAAGAGAGACCGCCGTCAACCCTCTCTCCTCTATACGCACACGCCACGAGACGAAGCCATAAAACGGCAACATACCAAGAGCCAACAATGCCACCACATAAACCGCTAGTTTCGGCGCCAGCGGAAGTTTTTGAAAACCTGGGAAGGCAAGCGTGAATGCCGGCAATGAGATCAATAAGATCAATACAGTCATCTCCGCCAAGAGACGGATCAGCACCATCGGCTTAAGAGTGTATGTCTTATTGGTCACCGAGCGGATTCACTCAGAGGACTGGCAGCGCTCGGCATCGTTTAAGCCGACAACTGCTTACTTGGGGAGAGTTTACCATTACAATTCGAGCGGCCTGACGCCTTGCTGCCTTTACCTTCTTGGGACCGGCGGAGACCGGACCAGTCAAACCGCATGATGACCAGTCCGGTTTGCCGGCAAGCACAGCTGTCCAGCCGGAACTGCGCATTCTACATTCGCGGTTTGATTCGCTTTGAAGCACGGCAGACCAATTTGCACCGACCTTGATCTGTTTCATTTTATTCAGCACGAATCTGCTACGAACTTCTTCCTTCCGATCGGTGGTGGCAGAGCACACAGATGCAAACAGCCTAAAAACTCTCCGCCTCTACTCTGCCCAGTAGTAGTTCTGCGAAGAAAAACATGTCCTTGTCTGCCGACAATGACCGCTCCCGTTTGTGAAAGCAGCGAGAGAAAAGAAGAGGAGCGAGTAGCGCTTCGAGCGCGCCCGCTCCTCTTCTTTTCAGGTCATCTCAGACTGAGCCTGCTTAAGCACGACCTGCAGCTAGAAACATCCGTCCTTGAGCCGCTGAAGCAGAGCATCCAACTCATTGCTCTGCTCTGGTTTGCACTGTTTGCAATAACCGAACAGGGAGTTGACTGCCTTCATAACTTCTTCGGTGTTTGCCGGCCAGGTCTTGACCGCCTCCACCCCTTCCGCGCAGACTCGCTGAGCTTCCGCCTTCAGATCGAGCTTTAAGTAAGCACCGGCCAGGTTGCTATACAGCCAGTGAATCTGAGGCGAATCCGCGGCGTTCTCCTTGGCGATCGATTGCCGGCGGAAACTAATCGCCGCTTCGTAATGAGCCGCCGCCTTGGCATACTCAGACAGCGCCCAGTAGTTGTTGCCGATCTGGTTGCAGATGGCCGAGCGCCGCATGCGATGAGCGTGCGGTCCCTGGTCGAGCAAGAGCAGAGCAACATTAAGTGCCAAGACTGCGTCGGAGTACTTCTTCTCCTCTCGCAGCTTCGCAGCCCAAGAATACAGACGGTCAGAATCTGGCACGCCCGAAGTCGCGGCCGTCAAGCGCCCGTTCAAACTCGAAACGCCCTGCTGCACCGCCGGTGATGCCAGCTTTAAATCCGCCTTCGATTCCCCGCTGCGGACGAAGCGCAAGCCGTCCTCACCCTGCCTATGCGACAGTGTTAGCCGGTGTCCGGCAGAGAGCGACCGGTTGATAACAGCCGTGCCAATCGGTCGAGAAATGTGCCGGTTGAGCGTGCGTTTGATGCTGCGGGCGCCACCATCATTGGTGGCTGCGGACAACAGGAAGTCCTGCGCACTCTGCTCGACGGCGAGTTCGAAACTGTTCGGTCCGAGCCGGCGGGCGAGGTCCTGACGGATTAGCTCGATTTCAACCTCGACCACAGCCCGCAACTCATCACTAGAGAGCGTGCTGTATATTACTTTCCGGTCGATCCGGTTACGAAACTCCGGAGAGAAACGCTCGGTCCAGGCCCGCTCGACTACCTGCTCGACACATTTCTGCTGACTGGTCTCCGTCTGCAAGAAGCCGAACGCGTGGACGGTCTTCTGCTCCGCTTCAGCCATCCCCAGGTTGCTGGTCAACAGGAAGATGCAGTCGCTGAAGTCTACTTCCAGGTTGTTGGCCATGTGCTCTTTGCCGTTATCGAAGATGGCCAAAAACGCTTGCTGCAGTTCATCGCTGCCCTTCTCGAACTCGTCGAGCAAAACAATGGTGACTTTGGTCTTCGAGCCTCGGCGCGACGTGAGCAGATTATGCGCGGTCAAGCGGGCTGAATTGTCGATCTGTCCTTCCGGCGGCTTGTCCTTGGGATCTTTGTAGCCGATCCAGGTCGCACCGGCCCCGAACAATTTCGTGAGATCGCTGTGATGTTTGTAGTTGCTGCAGTTGACGCGAACGAGCGCATCGCGGCTGCCGTGGAACTCTTCAGCCAGCAACTGTGCTAGCAAGGTTTTGCCCACGCCGGTCGGTCCGAGCAAGAATCCGATGAAGATCGGACGCCTTGCATCCCGCAGCGGATTTAAATAGGCCCGATACGCTTCCTGCGCGAGCTGCTTGGCGGGCGATTGCCCAATCATCTTGCGATCGAGGTTGTGCTTGAAGCGCTGCTCCGGCTCGCTAAGCTGGTAGAGCTCCATTTGCAATTCATTGTTTTCGATTCCCACTTCTTCACGAGCAGCCTGGGTGCTTGCACCGTCAGAAATTGCCGTAGACATGTTCAACGCCTTCCTACCACTGGAGAAATTCGAATGAGAAAGTACGCCACTGTCGAACTCAAAACAGCGCCCGGCCGGTACGAAGCGCCGGACGCTCATTCAGCCGTTTGCCAGCCAATCATGGCTTCGTACCGGCAAGGACTTTAGGACCGACGGCTTGGCCGGCGGTTGCTGCTCCACTTCGATTTAGAAGCGAACGCTATCTACTTACCGGCAGGCTTACCCGCTCCGGATTTCTTGTCGGATGGTTTCGGCTGCGGAGCGTCACCAAGCAGCGGCCCGTAATACGGATAGAACACTCCGCCCGGATCGTAGACCCCATAACAACTGCACTTGGGATTCCAGACGACGACGATGTAGTAAGTACGTGTTACAGGCGCATAAACATAGCCGTAAGGCCAGCGGTAAACGCGCACGTATCCGACAATTTGCGTCACCACGCCGAATTGTGGCGGATGCTCATCCTTGGGCGTGGTCAGCTTATCAGCCGGTTTGCCGCCCGGTTTGCCGCCCGGTTCGTCGCCAGCCATGTCGCTCGGTTTGTCGGCTGGTTTGTCGGCCGGCCTCTCACTTTGCTGGCCGCTCGGTTTGCCTGTCTTCTGCTCGGACGGTTGTAGGTTGGCCGGCTGAGCCCAGGCACTAGTTGCGACCAGGCTGAGCGCAAGCGCTGCCGAGGCCGCTAACGAGAATCGCTTCATTGGTAACTCATTTCTATCTTCGATTACCCGGTTCCGCCATCGCTAAGGATTTACGGACCAGACAATCGGCGCACGCGAGTAAGGTCAGACGCCAGGAAATGCTTGGCTGGACGAACATTCCACCAGACAAGCACAAGATAAGCTCACCGATTGCCGCTCGTCCTCATGGGTCAGTGCCGCATACAGAGCACTGATAGCGCAAGTTTTTGCAAATTCGAATACGGTTGAGACTTGAAAGCGAGCTGTCGTGAAAACCTGCAAAAGAGAGAGCGGTGAGTACATCTGATAGCTTAATCGAGCTTGCAAAGGGAGCGCTACTGGTTTTTCTCAATTTATATATTATTGAATTTTCTTCATACCAGTCAGATTCGGGACCTCCCGCTCAAAATCAGCACGGGGGCGGCTTCTCTGCGGCGAGCTCGAAATGTTGCGCTAGCCTAGTAAATCGTCAAGTGATTTCGCAGCACCGGTGCTAGCAGAGGCAAGCTTGCTTTTTAATCGGCACCGGCGCGCAAAAAACTGCTTCCTGAGCCTGCGCCGGCCAGGTCTGGTCCGATTGATCCGCCCCCCCGCTGTCACCTACGTTGAGCTCAAGTTTTGTCACAACAGATTCGAGCTGGATTCTTTGGACCATCTCAAATAGAACCGACCAACTCAACTGAATCGCACAGCCCAGCTTGAGCGCAGAAGCGGACTGATTAACCCAGCATCCGCGGATTTCAGGCTCATTCGCAGGCAGTGCTTGGCTCGCCACTACTCCAGGAAAGGGGACCGTTATGAGCAGATACACACTAGTGGTCGTCGATATGCAACCTTTTTTCGAGGATGCTAACGACGAGCTCACGATTTTACATGTCGAGCGCGAGATTCTCAGCGCAGTCAAGCAGGACTGCGACGTGGTATTCATCGAGATTCCCTATTTCAGCCCGATGGACGAGCAGGGGCTCGCACCCACTCACCGCCGGCTGAAGGAACTCGGGAAGGGATACAAACGCAGCCATACCGTGATGAAAATGATGTTTCCACGCGGACGCTTCGAAGGGGCCAACAACATTATTAGAGGCAGCACTTACCGCCAGTACCAAACGAAGCAGTTTCGAGTCTGCGGCGTCTGCACCGGCGGCTGGCTTCGCAACGAGGACGGCACCATCAAGTACGACGAGCGCACCAACTCTCCGGAGCATACCGGTTGCGTCTTCGACATCGTACTGGGACTCTCGAAGCTTCTGCCTGAAGCGCAGATCGAAGTAGTCCAGGATGCTTGCCGCGATTCGCGGCCGGCGGCAAAGGAGACGAACTGGGACGACTTTCGGACGCTGCCGAACGTCACCGTCCTGATTGCTGACAGCGGCGCGCAGGCGGCATGACCGCCTCGCACCTGCCTGTAGCCGCTTCCAAAACTCACGAAATTCAATGCAGAAAGACGGCAGCCCCCCCCTATCCGGGCACTCAGCCGCCTTTCTGCATTGAACTCTTACTATGTTTTATCGTATCGCTCGACAAAGAAAGAAGCATCCGAGCGTAAATGCTTCTTTCCTGCAACAGAGAAAAAGGCGGAGCGACGGTCTTCCGTCCGGCGCTCCGCCCCCATCCTGAATGAAACCGGCGGGGAGATAGAAACAGCCCGGAGGCAATCACCACTCGCGCTTGCAGACTTCAAGTTTCATTCATCCGGCGAGATGCCCTCTCGCTCCGGAGCAGCAAGCGGTGCAACCGGCGGGTTGGGGAGCTCTCCGCCGGAACGCTTTTGGCCGAGGTCCAGCTCTTCGCGACTGCTTTCACGCTTGCCTGTGCTGGACAGCACAACAAATCCATGTGAATCGGCGTCAGCAGGCAAAGCCAGCATGATCTCACCGGCAGTGGAAGGGCGTCCACCGCCTCCCGACTCTCTGCGCCGATCGGCATCAGCAGGGCTGCCGACATCCAGCAAGTAAGTTGGATCAGCCACAACGATTCGGTCTTTCCAGACCGGGCCATCGGCCGGCGGCAAAGAACCGGCGACAGCGCCGCACGTAACGTGCGGACGGCTCAACCAGTCCAATTCTTGCTGCTCGACGGCAAGGAAGTCCTTGTCGTCGTCGAAGCCGGATGACTGATTCAAAAAGACCTTGCTGAAACGAATCGACTCCTCAACCCGCTCGCGCTTTTTGCCGCTCCATTTGTAAATGACAGCCTTCTGCGCCGCCCAGGCCATCACTTCGACCGCAGCGCTGCGAGAGCTGGTGACATAGATACTGCCTTTGAGAGGCAGAAACAGCGCGATCACGGCGCCGATTGCCAGACCGCCGAGATGCGCGTAGGCAGCAATCATCGCAATCGACTGATCGAGCAGCATCTGCACTGCCAGAAAGATGAGCAGTTCCTTGAGATTGAGCTCCCCCTTGAAGTTGCGCGCGGACCGCGGCAGCAGTCGAATCCGAGCAGCGCAGACGATCATCGCGCCCCAGATGCCCATGATGCCGCCGGAAGCACCGACGAGCAATTCGTCTCTGCCGCTGTGCACCAGGAGCTGAGCGATACCACCGGCCAAGCCGCCGGCCATAAAGATGGCAAACCAGCCCAGACGGCCGATTCTCGGCTCGACCGTGCGAACGAAGTAGGAAAGCGCCAGCATGTTGAACAACAGGTGCAGCAGTCCGCCATGCAAGAACATGTGGCTGACGAGTTGCCACCAATATCCAGCCGCCAGCCCCTTCCAGGAGAGCGCTCCGAGTGGCAAGAATTCCGGCCAGATCAGAGTCACTACCCAAATGATGCTGCACGTCCAGACGATCGTACGCAGAAGAGGATTGTTGCCGCTTGTCGGCCACAACTGAATTCCAAACAGCTTGACCGGTTTGGCCGGCGGTTCGGTGCCACTGGTAGTATCAGCGGCAAGCTTGATCATGTCGACTTTCACGAGGGTTACTCCTTCTTTTCGAAGCCGAACGCTCCGCGCCTCGAAAGGCGCGGAGCAAGGTTCAATCGTGAGAGGGCGATGCGCACGCAGCACACCAGCCACTACATGCGAGGCGGTTGCGCAGCACCTAAGCGGCTGCCAATCGCCTCAGCGAATCCCAGTTGATTAATCAGACCGCCAAGCCTAATCAGCCTTTTGGACTGACAGACCGGCGAGCAAGTGCTCAGAGAGGTAGTCAACCAACTCCGGACGGGACTTCAGTCCATTGCAGTTCTTGCTCAATCCGATGATTCGGTGTTCCACTCCTTTGACTTGCACCACAACTGGTGCATAGAAGCGAGCGAGCAGATCCGGCAAGACGGCCAGCAAAGCCATTGGGTCATACAGATTTGCCGTCCGCACGAGGTCCCAGATGGAGTCAGTCGCCGCCCGATCGCGGCCTAAGCCCTGGCAGTACTTCTCGCAGAACCACTGCCGGTTGAAGCGCGCCGGCAACCCGAGCCGGGCGGGATCTCCGACCGGCAGGTTGACGCAGCGCCAGAGATCCTCGACCATCCGGCGCTGTGAGTAGCCGACTTTCACTCCGACTGGATGACCGCAAACAGCCATCTTGTCGTAGATGTCGCTCGGCAGCTGTGAGGCGTAGACAGCCTCACGCGAAAGCACGATCAGCGGAACAGACAGCTCCTGAAGTCGCTTGTAGACGAAAGAGCTGGCCGCAGGATCGAAGGCGTTGTTGGCAGCGGAATCGGGCTTCATGCACCCGTCTCGATCGAAGATGACTGCGTCATCTGCCTGTTCGACGCCACCCATGATCACCACCTGCTCAAGCTTGGCTCGGAAAGTACCTTCGTGCGAGCGCATGAACGCCGCCACATCAGCCATGCCGGCCATGATCAAGAGGGTGATGCTCCGATCGGGAGCATTGGCAAACGCGTCCATGAAGACCTTGGAACCAGCACAAACTTCCGAGGCGGAAGCCATGTACGGCACTCCGGCAAACTCATGGTCGCTCGAACCGGCTTCCGGTCGCATGTCAGAACCGACACCAACCGGTACATCCGGCAGATTAAGCTCTTTGAGCGTGCCTTTGGCGAGCAGAGCCCGTTTGGCAGCCGGCACCAAAGCCGCCACCACACCGATCAGCTTGATCAAGCCGAGCCGCTCGAGGGCAGCGGCGAGCACGAACGTACACTCATCGTCGAGATCCTTGCCAGGGTCGCTCACAATGAAAACTCGTTTCATTACCACCCTCCGATCTTGTTTTGCGTTTGAAGTCTGGTCTGGATTCGAGCGGATCCGACCGCGGCAAACTTGCCACAGGACCAAGCCGAACGCCGCTCCCAGACAATCGATCAGCACATCGAGCGCGCTTGAAGTACGATTCGGCACGAATGACTGGTGCCATTCATCGCAGAACGCATAAAGGAAGCACAACCCCAGCACCACCAGCGAGGCTGCCGGAGCAGAATGCTGGCGGACCAAGCCGGCACCGACCCAGCGCATTACGAGAAAGAGCAAGGCATACTCGCTGAAATGGGCGAACTTTCGCGCCAGATCATTGAGCGAGCCCAGGATATGTCCGGTCGCTTCACTGTTGAACCTTTCCGTCGAAAGGAGAAAGATGCCAGACAGCACACACGCCAGAACGAACCACGGCAACCGCCGCAGAAACTTTCCATTGTTTGACATGAGCTGCTCCTGAAAGAGCAAGCCGTCTCAGCCTGGCGGCGAAAACGGCTCAATTATGCGCGCAGTTGTCATGCGCTCGCGTCAGTCCAACCAGCCAATCCGGAGCACAATCAATCCAGCTTCCTGAAAGCTTGAACCGCTGCGGTTGTGTGCAAATGAAAGTCTGGCGCTAAGTGATTTTCGAGAGGACGACAAGGATTGAATTACGGTGAAAGCCTAATGGTTTTGTTGCCTGAAGATCACTAGAAGTAAAGGAGCGCTTAACTTCTAAAACCAGGTAATTACGGCTGCTGGTGTAACCAGCACTCGACAATTGCAGGAATCTAACCAAAACAAGATCGACGCAATTTGCGCAAGCGTGAGTATCCGCACCAGCGTTCAAACAGCAGCCAACACTTATTTATATAGTTGAACACTTTTCAGAGAAAAGTGAATAGAGCGAGCGGCATCAGAAGCCTGTCTTCGACGCGGTATCGAGCGTCAACCCTCGCGCCGCGGACAGTGGGAGGAACCGGACGGGGAGCGAGCGTTAGGCTCAGCTCCCCGTCCAGCACCGTAAGTCCCTTGAGCAGCGTGCTCAATATCGCAAGCTAATCGTCGGAGCGCCGACGCTTCACCAAAGTGGTGGGATCGTCGGGGTAATCGTCGCGCGGGTGCACGTACGTGCCCATTATCCAGTCAATCGGCGGGCAGCTCACGCTGAAATTGCCGCGCGGAACATGGTAATGATGCGCAAGATGACAGCGGCGCCACCACCGGAAGAGGCGCGTGCGCCGAATGATCGCCGGAACGTAAGCGTCATAGTGGAGCGCATAGTGGCAGGATTCGTAGACGACCACGAGCTGCCATAGAAGCCCGAGGAAGAAAGTGAGCACCGGCACCCAGCCCCAGAAGAGGACAAGCGGGCAAAGTGCTACCAGCACGTAGGCCGCATACCTGAAATCGGTAGACAGGCAACGCGAGTTGGTTGCGACTGCTTTGGGCGGGAGGCGAAAGAAGTCCTTGTGATGGTCGATGTGAATCGGCATCTTGTAGTAATGGAGAGCCCAATGGATCCCATACTCAAGAAGCAATCCCAAGAACCAGCCGGCAAGAAAGATTAGCGCCAGAGTTAACATGGCCTCACCTTTTCTGAATGGTTGTCCAATCGATCAGCGAGCTTACCCGACCGGCAGCTTGCCAACGACTGGCCTGGAGGAAGTTGAGCCGAACGGTCTAGATTAGCCGGTTTTTCTTCCCTACAAAGAGACGCGCTAACAAACCTGAGAAACAGTCAGAGACTAGCAGCAAGGCTGACCCAAAAGACACAATAACAGCCGGCAAAAACGGCGAATTGCTCCGGTCTTTGCGCAGCCAGACGTATTTATATTGGTCTTAGCTCTGCTAACAAGACGCCAAGCAGTTTGCAGCCGGTCAGGCCGGCGCCACAACTCGACTTAGAGCAACCAGCTTGGCTCGCTTACAAGCCGAGCTGGCGTGCGATCAAGAGGCGTTGAATTTCAGAGGTTCCTTCGCCGATCTCGCAAAGTTTTGCATCGCGCAAGAATCTTTCGGCCGGGAAGTCCTCAACATAGCCGTAGCCGCCATGGATCTGAATGCCAAGATTGCAAACCCTCGAGGCGATTTCAGAAGCGAACAGCTTCGCTTGAGATCCTTCCAGCGTTACGCGCTGTCCATGATCTTTCATCCAGGCAGCATGATAGATCAACAGCCTGGCGGCGCTAATCTGAGTCGCCATGTCAGCGAGATAGCCCTGAATGAACTGAAACTTACCGATCTGCTGCCCGAACGCTTCGCGTTGCTTCGCATAAGCGAGAGCCGCGTCAAATGCCGCTTGCGCGATGCCGAGGGCCAGCGCCCCGATCGAAATGCGCCCACCCTCGAGCGTCGTCAACGCCTGCTTATATCCCTCTCCCGGCTGTCCGATGATATTTCCTGCCGGAATGCGGCAATTGTCCATGGTTAGAGAGGTGGTGGGGGAGCCACGCATCCCCATCTTCTTCTCGACCTTGCTTACGTAGAACCCTTCCGTTCCCTTCTCAACCACAAAGGATGAGATGCCTTTACGGCCGAGCTCCGGCTCCGTCATAGCCATGATAATCGCCACGTCGGCGTGAGTGCCGTTGGTGATGAACTGCTTGGTACCATTGAGCACCCAGAAATCACCGTCCTTCTTAGCAGTGGTCTTCTGTGCCGCTGCATCCGACCCGGTGCCCGGTTCGGTCAAAGCCCAACAACCGAGATGCTCGCCGGAAGCCAACTTGGGCAACCACTTCTGCTTCTGCTCCTCGGTTCCAAATAATTTGATCGGATTGATGCCGAGCGAACAGTGAGCCGCATAGCTCAGTCCGGTGGAGCCGCATGCACGCCCGATCTCCTCGACCGCAATCGCGTAGCTGCGATAATCAGCGCCGGCGCCGCCATATTCGGTAGGCACTAACAAGCCGAGCAGATCAAGCTTTCCAAGCGCCGCAAAAGTCTCTTCCGGAAATCTCGCATCACGGTCCACTTCAGCGGACTTCGGCGCAATCTCTCTGGTGGCGAAATCGCGCACCATCTCGCGAATCGCATGATGATCTTCCGTAAGAAACTCACCGTAAGGCAAGGTGTCTTGAGATGTGATAGTGCTGGTCACGCTGCTCTCTCCTCTTCTGTCGAACCTGGAATTGACTGAAAGCGCAAAAGCTTCATTTAAGCTCGGATCATACCGCTTAAATTCGAGGTTCAGCCAATTCCTTAACAGATAGATATTCTTCTAAAGCAGCAACTATGCGCTCAGCAGCTCGACCATCTCCAAAAGGATTGACGGCACAAGCCATTTTCAAATAGGCAGACTGATCGGACAGCAAACTTCGGGCAGCCTCGACAATCGTATCGCGGCTGACTCCGACGAGCTTGGCAGCACCAGCTTCGACGGCTTCCGGTCTTTCGGTATTCGTGCGCATGACCAGAACAGGCTTGCCAAGTGAGGGTGCTTCTTCCTGAACCCCGCCCGAGTCAGTCAGAACAAAATGCGAGCGCTGCATGGCGTAAACAAACGGCACATAGTCAAGCGGTTCCACCAAAAGCAATCTCGGATGCCCGTCGAATACCGGCTCAATCGACTCGCGAACTACAGGATTCTTGTGGATCGGATAGAGAATCTGGCATTGCGGAAATTCATCGGCGATCTGGCGCAAGCCACAGGCTATTTCAGTCATCGCATTGCCCCAGTTCTCTCGGCGATGGGCGGTGACAAGCAAAACCTTCGACCGCTCGAAATCGGCACCACCAAATAATCGGCTATCCACTTTGGTAGTCTTCAGCCGCTCGACCGTATCGAGCAATGCATCAATGACTGTATTGCCGGTCAGGTATACATGCTCGACAATCCCTTCGCGCCGCAGGTTCTCCACCGCGCGCGCCGTCGGCGCGAAGTGGGCCGAGGCGATTCTCGATGTCTGCCGGCGAGCCATCTCTTCGGGAAACGGGTTGTAGCGATCCTCGGTTCGCAATCCGGCTTCCACGTGCCCGACCGGCACCTTCTGATAGAAGGCAGCCAGCGAAGCCGACATGACTGTGGTCGTGTCACCCTGAACGAGCAACATCTCCGGTTTTACCTGATTGAGAACCTCTTCCACGCCGGTTACGACTCTGGCCGTAAGCTCAGCAAGTGTTTGCCCGTGCTTCATCAGATCGAGATCGAAGTGCGGCTCGACTTCGAACCACTTCAGCATCTGATCGAGCATCTCCCGGTGTTGAGCCGTCAACACAACAATCGGCTCCAGGTGTTCTGAGGCCTTAAGAGCATGCACCACCGGTGCCAGTTTTACTGCTTCTGGTCGCGTCCCGAAGACGCACATCACACGCTTTTTCATCAAGTTAGATTGTACAGCAGAATCCAACCGGCTGCTAATCTGCCGCCGCAGCTGCTTAACAGAGGCACTACATTCCGCCCGGAACAACCGAGCAGTCTGCGCGCAGTTGGTTTCGGACAACCAGCCCGCATTGTTTTGGTCACAATCAGAAAGCCGGCGGTCGGACTGCCAGTCACCGGCAGACTATCGCCAGCGATACCACCGGCGGTGCCCAGCGGGGAAAAATTTTTTTTGACAACCCGCAAAGCAACAGAAGTGCCATCCGTCATGGCGCTCCTGCTGCTTTGCGGGTGACTGCCAGCAGCTGCTTGGCTACCAAACCCGCCAGCCCGAGCTCGACGGAAGAGCTCGGGCTGGCTGAATGGACTTAGCTAACCGACAGCAGCAGGCTCTAATTCACGGCTTCCTTCTCCGGCTCGCGCTGACAGTCGAAAGTCAAGCGCCCGGACTCCTGGCGAGCGGTAACCCGGTCGCCGGTCAGGACTGCACCGGAGAGAATTGCGTCGGTGAGAGCATCTTCAATGTAGCGCTGAATGGCGCGACGCATCGGACGGGCCCCGAACCGCTCATCGAATCCCTTCTCCTGCAACAACGCTTTCGCCGAGTCGTCGAGCGAAAGTGTGATGCGGCGAGGAGTAAGACGTTGGCGAACCTTTTCGATCATGAGCTCGAGAATCTGCCCGATCTCCTCGCGAGACAATCTGTTGAAGCAGACGATCTCATCGAGTCGATTGATGAACTCGGGCGCGAAAAGGCGGTGAACCTCCTGCATGACCGATTCGACGACCTGCTCGTCGAGCACCGGTCCGCTGGAGTTCTTGATCTTGTTGGCGCCAAGGTTGGATGTCATGATTAGGATAGTGTTCTTGAAATCGACGGTGCGCCCCTGCCGATCGGTGAGCCTGCCGTCGTCGAAGATCTGCAGGAGCACGTTGAAGACATCGCAGTGCGCCTTCTCGATTTCGTCGAACAGGACTACCGCGTACGGCTTGCGACGAACCGCTTCGGTCAGCTTGCCGCCTTCGTCATAACCGACGTATCCGGGCGGCGCACCGATCAAAGTTGCCACCGAGTGCTTCTCCATGTACTCGGACATGTCGATTCGCACGAGGTCGGCTTCCTTTCCACACTGGAACTGCTGCAACGCCTTTACCACCTCGGTCTTGCCCACACCGGTCGGTCCAAGGAAGAGGAAGGCGCCGAGCGGCCGATTCGGGTCTTTCAACCCGACACGACCACGGCGAATCGCCCGCGCCAGGGCGGAGATTGCATCACGCTGACCGATCACGCGGCGATGCAGTTCGGCTTCCATCTCGAGCAGGCGCTTGGACTCGTCCGTCGTCAGCCGCGACAACGGAATGCCGGTCGCCAGGCTGATCACCTGCGCGACATGCTCGCCGGTAACGAGCGGAAGCTGATCCGGTTCGGGCGCGGTCGCATCATTTACCGTTGGCTGTTCGCCCGGCGCAGGTTCTTCGCCCTTACCCACCTCAGCCTTTTCGGCAGCGGCTGGCCCATTGCTTGCAATCGGCACGGCCGGGAGCTTCGCTTCAACTTCGTCGCCGGCAGAAGTCTTGCCCGCTTCGGCTTTCGCCTTTTCAGCAGCCTCGGCTTCCTCCTTCCGCAGTCTGGCATCTTCGTCCATCGCCACCTTGCTGCAAGCTTCATCGATCAAGTCGATGGACTTGTCGGGTTGGTAGCGATCGCTGACATAGCGGTCTGAAAGCTCGGCAGCTTGAGCGATCGCCTCCTCGGACAAACGTACACCGTGATGCTTTTCGTAGCCTTCCTTGAGCCCTTTCAGAATGAGAATCGTCTCGGCCACACTGGGCGGCTCCACCAGCACAGCGCGAAAGCGGCGAGACAGAGCTGCATCCTGGTTCTCAATGTACTTGCGGTACTCGTTGAGAGTGGTGGCACCGATGGTGCTGAGCTCTCCGCGAGCGAGCGCCGGCTTGAGCGCGTTGGCAGCATCGAGCGAACCGCCCGAAACCGAGCCCGCTCCGAGCAAGGTGTGGAGCTCGTCGATAAAGAGGATGATGTTGCCTTCCTTCTTTACTTCGGCGATCACGGCCGCGACTCGCTCTTCGAAATCACCACGATAGCGGCTGCCGGCCACCATGCTGTTGAGATCGATCTGGACCAGACGCTTGTCGCGAATGCGCTTGGGCACGTCACCGGCGGCGATGCGCTGGGCGATCCCTTCGGCGATCGCCGTTTTGCCTACACCGGCTTCACCGACCAGGACCGGGTTGTTCTTGGACTTGCGACCGAGAATGCGCACCGACTGCTCGATTTCGCTGACACGTCCGATCACGGGCGGCAGCTTGCCATCACGCGCAAGCTTGGTCAGGTCCGTGCCGTACTTGTCGAGCGTTGGCGTCTTGGACTTCGTCTTGCCGTTCATGCCGGCTGACCCTTGCCCATCTGGACCGACCGTCGCTTCCTCGCGCTCCCGTTCCGGCCGCCCGCCGGAGAGAAATTGCAGGAGCTCGGTTTGGATGAACTCGCCTTGCTCCGCGCTCATACCGCCTTTGGTCAGCGCCTGCTTGAGCTTGTCGTCACCTTTCAGAAGTACGATCAGAAGCGCTTCGGGCGTAATGTCCGGAAGGCGGTACTCCTTAGAGAGCTCACCCGCCTTACCGATTGCATCGATCAGCGGCTGAGTCATTTTAGCTCTGACTTCCGAAAGCGTTACTTCGAACAGCGATCCGGTGCGCAGCTGCGTGGATGCGGCCAGCTTGAGGACAGCTGGGCGAACACCGGAGACAGACAGGAGTTGCGCCGCTCGCGATGTCTTCTCCTGCAGAATGCCGAGGGTCATCGTAATACCATCGATGCTTTCGCGATTGATCATTCGCGCCTCATCGTTGGCCAGCACGAAAGCCCTTCTCAACTGACTGTTGATGTCAAACATGATCGGCCCCGTTTTTTAGGTGAATTATGATCTGCTCCGTCCTTGCGAACAGGAGCGGTTAAGGGTCGTCATTACTCGAAACTGCGAGTCATGAAGTAGACCGGGCGCAAGCCGAAGAGTATCTCGTGGTCGAGCTTGTCCTCTTTGCCGACACCCTGGTCGATCGCCTGCCAGCGGATGAGCTGCCAGACGGCGAGCCCCGAGAGAAACTCGGCAGTCGGACCAACCGAGATCGAGGCGCCGCAAGCTGACACTTCAGCTACGTCGTCTCCGTAGAGCGTGCCTTCCCAGCCCTTAACCTGCAGCGGCTTGATCGGATCGACCGCGTAGACACGGCCTTGATCGGAGCCCATGCGGGTTTCGATCATGAGCTTGGTGCGCACCTTGTAGCGGATGCCCTTATTCCAGATCTCCTGGCGCGAGGACATCGTGTCGGTAAGCAAGAAGACGATGTCGCCCAGCTCCTGGCTGCCGTCGACTTTTTCGTTGTGAATGTGAATCTTGAGCCCGGTCGCCTTCTCGACGATGTCACGCAACGCCTCGACTTTCAGGCGGCCGATGTCAGCCTGGCTGAAAGCCTGGTTGGCGATGTTATGGGCCTCGACCTTGTCGAAGTCCCAGACGTGAATGTTTTCCAGACCCAGCTTGGCGAGCGAAAGAACTACCCGAGAGCCGGAAGCGCCGGCGCCTACCACGTCAATTCGCTTGCTGCCAAAGGCATCGCGCGAAAAGACGTCGACGTGACGAGTGATGTCGATGTTGTTCATGGAAAATGTTCCTTCACGTTCGTAAGTGAGAACGCCCGCCGCCAGCCGAGGCACGGGCAAGTTTGCTTTGACAAGAAAGTGACGCCGCCGGAGTTGACGGCGTCACCGAAACTAACGAAGCAACGAGCTCAGGACTGCTTGTCGCTGACATCCGGGCCAGGACCGGCCGGCTGATTGTCCATGGGTGGCATGGCCGCGGGGTCCTTCGGCTTCGGTTTCGTCATCGCAGGCTTGACCGGGGGTTTGACCTCGGCGCCGCCAGCGGAGTTCGACCCGAAGAGCCAATCCCAGAAGCTCCAGCCCTTCTTGGTTGCCAGCGGTTGCCCGCCTGCCGGCTTGGCGGCGGGCTCGTCACCTTTCGTCGAGCCGGGCTTGGCACCACCAATGGTGTCGCTTCCGCCGCCCGGATTGCCGTCGAGATCGTCCAGGACGAAATCAACGCCATCGGCGTTGTCGGCGTCGGCGTTTTCGGCGTCGTTCTGCGCGGTTTCATCCTTGGCGTCGCTGCTCCACTTCAGCCAGCGGAACACCGGCGTGGAGCGCTCGCTGACGCGAGCCAGGAAGTCTCTGGACACTTCGGCACGCAGAGCATCGCTGGGCACGAGCGCAGGCGGCAGCCGCTTCTGGCGAGTGGCGAGCGTCTGAGCGGGAGGCTGAGACAGTGGAGAGCCACTCGGCATACCGCCAGCAGCGTCGCCAGCCGAGGGCTGGAGCGAGCTGTAGGGGCTGGTGCCAGAGTCGGCTGTCCGGTAATAGCTGCCGTCGTCGAACCGGCTCTGGAAGCCGCAGTCCAATAGCACTCCCTGCTCGGGGGTCCAGACAGCCCAAGGCGCATCGTTGATGCGGAAGCCGTGCTCGTAGAAGTAGATGGTGAACGAACCGCGGCCGAGCTTGTTGAAAATGCCCCGCACGTACCAGGGCAGCCCTTCGGAGGCGAATCGGTCCATGGTGCGCTCGTCCGTGCCGGAGGGGCTGGTGCCCATGCGCACGTGCGAATGCCCCCAGAACCGCAGGCGATTGGCCTGCTCGAGACCTTCGTCGCCTTGCTCGATCAGCTCGAAGACCAGCTTGTTTAGCCCTTCGACCGAAAGCTCGGTTTCGACCGAAGTCACCTCTTGTTCGATCAAGTAGGTGGCATCGATGTAGAAGTCGCCGTTGGCAAGGCGCGTGACGGTGCCGAGCCAGCCGACCTCCTTTTGAGCGATCTCGACATACAGGAGCATGCGCTTGTACGCCTCGGGCGAGACAAGCACGCGCGGGCTGCGAGCCAGAAGCTCCGGTCTCGGGCTCCCGAAGTGCGGGCAGAGAGGCGAATCGGGATCGCTGAAAAAGCCGATGTAGCTCGGCTTGCGTTCGCTGAG
>JAGVKB010000151.1 GCA_020050835.1 Candidatus Obscuribacterales bacterium
GTTGAACTGTCCTTGCGCTTCATTTAAATCTACTTTCGCAATTCCGTTTCCGGAAAACAGATTCAGTTGGCGGGCTACAACGTCTCCGCCAGCGATATTCAAATTGGCTTTATCGGTAAAAAGCGAATCTCGAACATTGAATGTTCCTTGCAGCGCTTCGAACCTTCCTCCGATATTATTTACAACCAGGTCATGAATAACTTGTGAAGCTATGTTGATGTTTCCAGCCGTCGCAGTGATTGTGCCGCTGTTTACGATATTGCCTAAATTGGAGGTCAAATTGACGTTGTTGACTGCCTGCATGATTGGAGCAGAGCCGGTGACGCCTGGTGCGAGCGCATTGGTAATTGAGCCGCCGGCGGTGGCGGTGAGATTGCCGGAACTCGAGATTGTTCCTTGATTAATAATGTTTTGGACGGCGTTCAAAATTAAATTCAGGCTGGATATTGCACTGGGAAAGCTCTGTCTTAAGTCAGATGGTAAAGAAGTAGAGAATTCCGCGCCATGATTTACGACAAAGTTTGAGGCTGAAAAAGAGGCTGTCGAGAATTCCGAATTAGTAGACATTCCGTATAGCTTTCCAGCTACATTGACATTGCCGGGGATGGTTACTGACTCGGAATTGGAAAAATCAAGCACGACTACTTCATGTTGTCCGACGTTGAGTTCGGCGGCATGGTCGAGAGACGATGCATTGAGCACAACTGGAACAGGCGTCCCGGTAGCCATCGGTACCTCGGCGGCGGCTGGTAGTATCATCAGCAGTGGCTGGCTGAGAATGCTCAGTACCAGCAGTAAGATTCCAATCTGACTCCGCAATCTCGCTGAAGGGTTCATGGTGGATCCTCGCGGGGAAATAAAGCATCTAAATCAGGACGAAACCGAGTCCGGCTGATTTGAGCAAGATTACGTTCAGCTTGTGCCAATGTTGTGCCGTTCTGCCTCGGGCGTGATTCTGAAGACCTGAAATTGTTCGAAAACAGCACTGCCTAGATGTTACTTAGTGCCAAAACAATTAGGATCGCGCCCGTGCTGTCGGCGTCTATGCAGCAACGCTAACCGACAGGGAGCAACTGATTATGCCGAGGGTAAATTAAGTGGATTCCGCTTAGTCGAATCAAACTCTAGTTTGAGCGGCGACTCAATTTTGAGCTGCGTCGATGGCTTGCCTGGCGTTGCTTGGAATTCGAAACCAGATAGTTGTTCCTTTCCCTTCTTCGCTTTCGACTCCGATTGTGCCTCCATGAGCATCAACGATTGCTTTACAAATTGCCAATCCGAGACCGGTTCCGCCCTTTTGAGTGGAGTCGGTTACCTTCACTTGCTCGAATCGCTCGAAGATTCGCTCTTTGTAAGATGCCGGGATGCCGCGTCCCTGGTCTGACACTTTCAACTCGACAGCCTCAGACAAGCTCAATGCTGAAACAACCACACTACTTCCTTGCGGCGAGAACTTTACGGCATTGGTAATCAAATTTACCAGGACCTGAACCAATCGATCTGCATCCGCATACAACTCAGCATCGGTGGGCGCCCGTTTCAACTTTACTTGATGAGCCTGGGCGTAGTCTTCTACTGCTGATACCGCTCGATCTATGATCGACGTGACTGGCAGATGATCCAACTTTAGCTCCATCTTTCCAGCTTCCAGTTTATCGATGTCGAGCAGGTCGCTGATTAGATCGATGAGCCAATCAACGCTTCGTTCGACGGTCACAATCTTTTGATGTGCCGAATCTGGCAGCTCACCGCAGATGCCCTCGGATAGCATTGCCATAGAGCAGCGAATGGACGTAAGTGGTGAGCGGAGATCGTGTGTGATCATGTTCATGAATTGCTGTTTGAGGCGCTCCAGCTCCTTGCGTTCAGTTACGTTGTGAGCAACGCAGAAGAGTGCCTTTTGCTCGTGCGACCAGCGGGCTGACCAGAGGGCATCAATCAGTTGTCCGTCCTTTCTTTCAACACGGCATTCAAATGGCGGCCTTGCGATTCCTTCAAGCAGTGGGTGGAATTCCGTTTCGGCATATCTTTGGTCTTCCGGGGCCAGCAGGCGAAAGTAGTGCTTGCCGATCAGCTCGTCGGGGGTGTATCCGAAGACATTCAAGCAAGCTGGATTGAGTGTCAAAAAGATGCCATCCTCGTCGACCGAACAAATTACATCTTGGGCATTCTCGATTGCAGCTTGCTCTTTACGGATCGCTTCCGCCAGCGCAGCGGACATCTTATGAAATGAATCATCCAGATGTGCAAGCTCGTCAGTACCGGTGATCGGCGAATTGAGAGGGTCTCTTTTGGCAAGACGGACAGTATTGTCGAGCAGCACACGCAATCTCTTGACCGTACCAAGATTGAAGTACGCTGCTAGAGCAACTGCTAACGCAATGCTTAGCAGTACGCCCGTCAAGATAAGGCGCTTGAGTATGTCGATCAGACGCTCGGACTCCTCCGGAGAGTTTTTTTCAGCCGAAGCCTGCTCTATCTTCAGTACTCTTTCGAGCTCAGCAGTAAGCTCGTCGACGCCATGACCGAATTCTGCTGTATAGCTGAGAATTCCGACTTCACTCAAGGATTTCTTTTGCTTGATAAGTATCTGGACTTCTTCCATAACATGCAGAGCTCTGTTGGCCAGGAGCTCAATCCGTTTTAAGGCTTGCTGGCGCTGCGGGCTGCTGTCGGACAATGAGGAGAGTATCCGAAGATGTTCCGGAATCTCCAGTGCTGTGCTTTCGAAGCGTTTGGCAAATAAGTCTTGTTTGGTAACATTGTATGCCACCAAACAAGATGCAGCGCTGTAAAAGATATTCTCCAACGTGGAAATTTCCCACATGATTGCCCGCGACCTTTCAGCAGCTTTGGTTTTGTCTTCGGCTTGAGCGAGCATCCAGCTAAGCGTACCGAGAAGAATTAACTCGAACAAAAGCGGAACGGAAATGAGAAAGAAGCCTTGATGGGTGAGCTTGAGATTGAGGGGCACTGGCTGAACTTCCTTTGACTGTGCCGTTACCGTTTCGGGAGAGTTGCTATTTAGAGTGAAGACGGCCGGTCGCTTGGTCTGTCCTCTTTAGGTTTTGCGGAATTTACTCCCGGAGTTGTTCTCTTCAGCATTGATGCGTATTCTTTGGCAAGAATTGATGTATCTGGATGACTGTGCCGTTCGTAAAGCCTAAGTGCTGTTTCGTAATTCGCTGCTGCCTGCTTGGTCTTGCTCTGGCACGAGTAAAGTCTAGCAAGCGTGATGCAAGGTCCGGCCATGCTCAAACAGTTCTGCCCTTGTTTTGCCAGCACGATCGATTGTGCCTGCTTGGCCGATGTTTCAGCTTGGGAGAGCTTCCCGAGCTTCTGATACACCGTCGCTTGTCTCAAGAGCAACCGAACTAGGAGCGCTTGATCGTTACTTGCTGTCTTGGCTATTGCACGGTTGAGTATGGCAAGCGCCGCGACATTTTCATCGCTGTCGATCAGTGTCTGGGCCAGCGGTAAAGCTGCCTGCGAACTTTCCAAATCGTCAGTTTTCAGGCTAGTGTATCGACTCAAGGCTTTTAACTGTTGCTGGATAGAGACTACTTCTGGATGGTTTAAGGTTCGAAAAATTTCCAATGAGTTTGTCAGATACTCAAGCGCTACAGGAAATCTGTTTTGAATTACGTATACATTGGCCAGAGAACGAAAGGCAACAGCTTTTCGAAGTTTCGCTGGGAAAGTATTGCTTTGCGAAAGGGCAATCACACGATTGAAGTTTTGCTCAGCTTGTCCGTATGAGCCAAGCTTCTCCTGCGCTTTCGCGACCGATAGTAGGTGGCTAGCTAGTCCCGGATCTGATGGGCCGAGCAGCTGCTCGGCGATCTGGAGAGATTTCGTGAAAAAGGCCAGCGCTTTAGTGTTTTGACCGATACTCAAGTAAAATTGTCCAACTATACTTGAGACTGTGGCGATTTGCTGGTCCTTTGGCCCCAAGCTGTCTATTCTCATAGCGAGGCTTTCGAGCAGGAGCTTCTCGGCCTGATAGTTTTCTCCTCTGGCTGCATAACATTGCCCCATTCCCATCACTGCATCTGCAAGGTCGATACTGTGGCGTCCTGGATAAAGCCTTCTACAGTCGATCGCTTTTTGAAACAGTCCCTTTGCCTTTTCAAGCTCCTGGTTCTCCAGGTATCGCTTGGCGAGGCGATAGGTAATAGTAGCCACGTACGGATCGCATTTTCGGTTCGGGATATTTACCTCCTTTATCTGTAGAATTCTCGAATAGAGTGCGAGAGCTTCTTTCTGTCTCTGGTTCCTTTCATAAAAGGCAGCGAGATCATTCAGGCTGCGAGCGATCTCCGGATTATCGGACCCAAGAGACTGTTCCTCGATTGCTAGCAGGCGCTTGTACATCGATTCAGCCGCAGGTAGACGATTTAACTTTTCATAAAGAGAAGCGAGATTGAGGTACGCGCGCATTACATCGGGATGACTCGAGCTTGTTTTATCTAGTGCAAGAAGCTCCCGCCAAGTACACTCCGCCTCTAGCAGTTTATCAGCGCGTTGGTACGACAACCCTAGTTGATAAAGGCTGCCAGTCAGGCACTCGGGAATTAGCTTTTGTAATTTCGCTCGCTTAACCGCGGACTGGAAAGAATTTATAGCTTGCAAGTAATCGCCGCCGCGATAGAACTCCAATCCGTCCTTCATGCTCTTCTTCCAAATCGCGTCTTCTGTTAACGGGCGTTGCCACGGCAGGTCTGCTCTTCCTCTAATGGAAGCTCCACTGGCTGCTTGATTCAAGAAGGATTGCGGCTGTCCGGATGTGCCCGTGCCGAATACTATTGAGAGGCACAAGGCAAGACCAGGCTTAATTTTGCTCGTAATTTGAGTAGACAATTCAATTGCCTGGAAAGTTTAGGACCGAATGCATGCAATTTACACTGCCATGAACCTACCCGGCTTAAGCGGGCGTCGCGTTAAGAATCCATGCGGAGAGAACTGTTTGCCAAGATCGACTATACCCAGTTTAGGGAGAGTGGCAATGCCATCGGCCGACCAGTGGTGGCCGCTAACAGTAGGGGTGTTGCGGTCGGCTCCTGGCGGTTGGCTCCTGGCGAGCTTCGCAGACTGATCGCCTGAGTTTGATTACTAGCGCAGGAACTTGGGCATTAAGCGATTGTCTGGCAGTATCTCCCAAGTTGGTTGGTTGATTGGTTGGTCAAATGGCGAAAATTCTAGTGGTAGAGGACGATCCGGCAGTCGCTAACAGCGTTAAGGAATGGCTGGAGCATGAGCGACATCTCGTTGAGTTGGTTGGCAACGGATTGGAAGCTATGGATCTTTTGTTCACGTTCGATTATGAACTGATAGTGCTCGACTGGAATCTCCCAAAACTAAGTGGGTTGGATGTCTGCAAGCAATATCGCTCAAGGCGAGGGAAAGTTCCGGTACTGATGCTGACCGGCAAAGGAGCAATTAGCGAGAAGGAAGAAGCATTCGACTGTGGGGCTGATGACTACTTGACCAAGCCGTTTCACCCGCGTGAGCTTCTAGCCAGGGTGAAGGCTCTGCTTCGCAGACCCTCTGAGATTCGTCGAAACGTCTTGGAGGTTGGTAGTGTCACGCTCGATCCGACATCGCGAAGCGTTACTGTCGGAAATAGGGAAGTTAACCTTGCACCAAGGGAGTTCGCGCTGCTGGAGTTTCTAATGCGTCATCCCAATGAGGTTTTCTCTGACGATGCCTTGGTTAATCGCGTCTGGGGATCATTTTCAGAAGTGTCCCCGGATAATGTGGTGCGCAAAACGGTCAAGCGGGTTCGCGAAAAATTGAGTGTTGATGGCGATACAACGATCATAAAAACGGTTTATGGTGTGGGCTATCAACTGGTCGCACCAGAGAAGGGATCCGGGTGAGACTTCAATTAGCGTTGACTGACGCTGTAGTTGAGAACCACCGCGCCTTTATCGAAGAGACATATTGCACGCATCCGCTAGCTTTTCTAAATGGGTTAAAGTTGCCCTTTCAGTAAATTTCAGCTCTTGTCTGAGCATTCGCTTCCACACTTTATGACGCATCTTCTGATCGTTAGCTACAGATATCAGTCGATGGAGCGAACCCCTTACGTTGCATGCGATCCTGCGGTCGTTACTAACAAGGTCGGCAAACAGTTCAATCCTCGGCTGATTGGTAACTTCGATGCGAGCCGATAGGCAGGTATTAGCTCTGGCAGTTCCACCAGAAAGAATGAGTATCGTAAAAAGGACAATTGTGGTTTTGATCATTGTATGTGAAGGCAAGGTGTAATCCTCCTTGATGAGAATGGAAGTCAAGCCGCGGCAAAAATGAGCGAGCACGGTTGCAAACCGTGGTTCGGTGTTCTAGCGAGCGACAGACTTTTGCCGGGTCGGTCGAAATCAGTTGTACTTGCTACCGACGAATTTCACGCTTGATCCATGGCAGCACGTTTTAGTGCGAGCGTCTACGCTACCAGTCTATGAAAGACTTGTTCCAAAGTAGGGACAAGCGGCAGCTCATATTTGTTTCAACCTAGCGACATCCAGGAACTCACCATCGCTTCACACTCGAGACGCTCAAGAACACGTGTTTGGTATTTTGGAACGCTACTGTTTACTTCCCATCTCTGTGAGTCAGCGTGTTGCCTAGCGCCGGCTGGGGTTCGATCGACCTGGCCTTTCGACCGGCACAAACAAAATCTGCAGAGCGGGCGCAATAGCTGAGCATCCATTTAGTTACTGCAAAATTGTCGGCAGCCGGGTCCGAATTGATTGAAAGAATATGGCGGCAGCGCTCAGTAGTAGATTGGCGGTATTTGGGACAACTTTGGAACAAGGTCTCCCTAAACTGGCATTCAGCTGGTGGTTCGACCAAGGTCACACTAGCGATTCAAGAGAAGTAGGAGGGTTGCTACTAATGAATGAGCAGGCATGTTATGCAGAGAATGTAACGATCGTTGGCGCGGAGGAGATGCGAACTAGACCACTGGTAAATCTTCCAGGCGGACCACACTTTACCGTTTCGAGATGGGGTGACAATCTCAGTAATGCTCAGAGAACATCTGCCGTTACGAGATTGAATTCACAAATTGAGTTTCTCGAACAACATGTCGAGGCATTCTGGGCAACCAAGGACGGACGACATGTCCTTCAGATCTTGAACGAGAGCCTTTATGGCTATTCCCTGGTTCCAAAGCTCTTCGATTGCTACGGCAGATTGATTGACTACAACACCTACTGGATCAATCTCCATCTGCTTCATCAATTCGATCCGGAAGCTGCGCATGAATATGATATGGCCTGGCAGCTCCTCGAAATCCTGGGTAATGTGCTTGATGCGCTCTTCGATCTTAGATGCCACAGGAAACAATTGCTCTCTTGCCGATTCAGTTCGATCGAACCAGCCGCATAGCTGTGAAAGCCGTTTAGAGTATTGCCTGACGGAACTTCGTAATGGTATCAAACACGGTGGTATATAGGGATGGAAATGTTGAGGCTAGAATCAAACGACGGCAGCATTCAGTACTTGATTGGATCGCCAATTCGGGCCGGCGCCACGGTCGTACTGTGGCAGTTCGGGCAAGTTGGTGCCAGAACGCTACAGTTGTTAGCAACGATCAAATTGAAAGGACAAAGTTGCCTGGTGCTCTATGACGAAGCTGCTGTTTACAAGCAGGACAAACAAGGCCGGGTGGATTCCGGGATGGCGCGGTACTATAAGTTGCAAATTGACGGCGATTGGCAGGCAAAACTTGATCGTTCGTTGGATTACTTTACCGACGATGCCGGCAACATCTACTCGCGTGAACCGGGCGACTGGGGAATTGAAGAGGCTATGCGCTTCTGGCTAGTGCCGAATCTGCTACTTAGGGCGATTCATCAAGAGCCTGGACTCGTGCAGCTGCTCAGAGGCTATGGCAGCAGTGTATCGCAGTAAGTCTTAGCTCTTCATATGCACTTTCATTCGAGTCGTTGCTGGTGGGCGGCGATTTTGAAATTGGCGCGTAATGAGTTGTCGAAATCAGGAGTGATGAGATTATGAAACTTGAAAAGTACACGCTAGCTCTTTTAGTGATTCAACTTCTGTCTGTGCCGGTTGGATTCGCCGCTGAAAGTCTAAATGTCGACCGGCTGACAACTATGCGGACAGCGCCCATTAAAGGTTCGGGTGATTACGTCGTCGGGACGGCCGGACTCAGGCACGGACAAAGTCTTGAGGCTGAGAACGTAATGCAAACACCGTCAAATTTACCTCCCGAAAATGTCTTTAACCCGAAGAATTCTCTGCGGTCGATTTTTGGTCCGGACAGTTTGATCAAGTTGGCTAACGATACCAAGGTGACCGTCGAATCCGACAATCACATTGACTTTCACAGCGGCGAGATGCTTGTGTGGGCAATTGGAGAGACACGGATAAAGTGTCTTTCCGGGGTGATTACGATCGCTCCTCAAACTGTTGCACTGTTTCAGGGAAACGATTCGGCTGTCTCAGTATCTAATGTTTACGAGTGCAACGGGAAATCTACAGTGTTGGAAACCGTTGATGGACAGGAGATTTATGTCAGTGCCGGAAATAGCCTTGCTTTCGCGAACAACGACGATAATCTAAAGTCACTTCTGTGTGCCCAGCAGTTCGGACGAAGGAACATCCGAACCTGGAGAGGAGCTGATGACAAAGACTATCTTCGCTCAGAGATTTCACTCGTATCGCTGTTGCATGAAAGTAAGCTGTTGCACGAGCTGACCAAAAGGCCGACGAAGTCCGAACAGGTCATCGTGGAAAGGATCATGAAGATGGCGGCCTGTCTTCACGTAGCAACCAGTCATCACGGTCCCTACACAAGTGTGAAATTGTAGTCCGAGCAATTTAAGTAATTGATGAGTAAGGAAAGCTTCCTGCTTAGAACAGGTATCCAATTCATTCGGTCGGTATTGCTGCATGGAAATAGGGATAAAGCGTTGCCGGGTTTTCAGTTGTTTCAGGTGGTTTGGAACGACTTTGGCACAACTTCGGACTAACTTGTTATGCATCGGACATTCTAGTGTCAGCCAGAGGCGACTTTCACTAATGCGACAGGGAAAATGCTAACTGCTGTTGCGTGATCCGCTCCAATGGTTCTTTCAGGGGGACGGTAGTATGGGAAAACGTCAACAATCAGGACAAAGTACGGCGCTTGTTTGCGCTTGCCTTATGTTCATTGTCGTTCTTGGTCTTGGTTTATTCTCGATTTTTAAGTTTCTCGGAGGCGCAAAGGAGTCGCAGAATGCGGCAGACTCGGGATCGCTGAATGTTGCCAGAGAAGTCGC
Source organism: Candidatus Obscuribacterales bacterium (assembly GCA_020050835.1). Taxonomy (GTDB): domain Bacteria; phylum Cyanobacteriota; class Vampirovibrionia; order Obscuribacterales; family Obscuribacteraceae; genus JAGVKB01. Next base: position 9,288 of record JAGVKB010000151.1, read on the forward strand.
GAAGAATGTTGGAGTGCCACTGTCGGCTGGAATTGAACTAGACAACTTTTCGCCGTTGGTTGATAAGGATACCGGCAAGATCAATCTATTGAGCTATAACCGCTTGGTCGGACAAGTCTTGATGGTGGCGCTTAACGCCCAGGACGAAGGTACTGCGCTCGCTCAGCAACGGGCGAGGCAGCTGCTGGAGTCCGTACAATCTGGCTCTTCAAGCCTGTCGGCACGCCTTCATAGAGAGCTTTCGAGGCAAGATGGTCCGGCTGCCGGATACTTTAATCAGATGGCTGGTCGCAATTCCTTGCGCATGTTGGATGGGGGAGCGGCTCTTGCTTACAATAAGAACGGCTATAAGGTAGCGTACCTTAGTCGCTACTCTGCTAGCAATCCGGATGGGGCAACAAATGTTTCCATCAATCCGGCGGATCTTCCGACCGGCATGAAAGGGATACTCACAGATGTTGAAGATAAGAACAATCCCGGGTGCCGCTTCATAAAGGGCTATTCGGCTCTCAATTTGCCTGATGTGGGCACTCTCTATGGTGTCACTACAAATCCAGGTCAGGGAGCACATCTGGTCTCCGTAAAGAGTTTTGAGGCAGAAAACGAATCGCCTGTGCCGTCTGGTTTTGTGCCTCCAAATTGTTTTCAGGCGGTGGCGAAAACGGGTGGTGAAAGGGGCCTGCTCAATGTTGCAATTGCTGAGATCGGATCTTTGACTAAGACGTTTAAGGCCGGAATTCCCGGAGGGTACATCAGAGTGAGAAATGAGGGTGGCATAGACTGGTTCGGTACTAACAACGCTTCAGTGGAAAACCCCCTAAACAATGAACTGGTTGAGGGCATCTACCTGACCGCAGTGGCTAACGGCAGTCCAAGCAGTGCTGCTGGACCAATCTTTGCTATGGATAAGAATTTGTTGAATGATTGGATCACTTACAACCAGAGTTTGGAAGCAGCAGGTACGCATCCGTGGGAAATGACGGATTGGCCTGAGGTCAACGGTAGAGCTTTATCTGGAGAAGGCATCTTCAATGCCCAGGGAAATCCGGTCAGCCGGCAAGAGCTAGGCAGTATCTTAAGTTGGTATGGCAATGCGGGCAACAGCGAAGCTCAAGCGCCTCACAAATACGATTACCTGGACCTTGATCCGCGCGCCAATCATCCAGAGCTGGTGCAGTTGTATCAAAGCGGCGCGATCTTGAAAGCCTATACAAACAATCCGAATGCTAGCTTGGGCCGGGACAGCCTGCTCGCTGCAGAGTTTGCCAAGGCGCAGTTGATTGAGTCCTATTTTTCGTCCTGGAGTCATGATGGCGGACCTCGAACAATCAATGCAAGCAAGATAATGAGGACCGGGCTTAGAATATTCGATCGCGGGCTTATTTATATAACGATACCGCAGGGTATACCGACTAATCCACTTCCGGCGCAGTCGATGCTGAGCGAGGGCACCATCAAATTTAGCCGACCAGGTACCGTCAATCAGTATCTAGACAAGGTCGATGAGGGTAAAGGTGCAGCAGGTTCTACAGCCAAGGCAACCATCAAGAACTTACTGTTCAAGCGATTGAGACAGGTAAGCCCAGGTCTGACAATGGCGAAGCTGAACAAGGCCTTGAACAAGATTGCACTTGATCTTGGCGAGACTGCATTCATCTACGCCGGGCAGGATGGTGAGCTAACCATGACAAAAGCGCCTCCGCCAGGAGCCAGACAAAATGTGCCACCACCTGATGGTGCGCCGCAGATATTCAGCTCTCAAAAATATTCTCTGATTAACAGGGTGGTCAATCCACCGCACGAGCTGAACATTCACCACAAGCTGTTTGCTGCTTCGACCGGCCGAATTTATGGACAAGATCAGGTGCAGTTTACGCCCAACAGCGGTTTCGGCAATAGTCTCGGTGACCTGGTCTTCTACAACAGAGTCGAAGGTACTGCTACTTTCAGTGCACCTAACTAGTGAGGGAACCTTCCAAATGAAATTCAATATTAGTGCATTTCTAGCAGTGCTATCAGCATTACTGAGTGTCACCACAGGTAATGCCCAGCAGGCGGAAATTGCCAAATCTACTTCTAGCCGGCAAGCGCAATGGCGGTACATCCGAAATGCCGAGGAGTTTCGGTCTGTTGATTTGACTGCGCTGCCGCGGCTTCCAGATTTACCGGGTTACACCGGACGGTCATACCTCTTCGTAGCCGGACAGGAATTCCCGAACATGCGGACAGGAAGAGTCGTCAACCTTGAGTTCTGCACCTTGGAAGGTCCGGCAGTAGTGAGTCAATGGTATCGGACGGTGCTGCCGCAATACGGCTGGACAATGGAGCCGGCTGCTTCTACAAGCTTGAAAATTTCCGCCAGAAAAGACAACAAATCTTGCCGAGTATCGGTATCGGATACCGGCGAGGAGGGATACGCCGGTCAGGTAACCATTATCTATAAGGAGGACAAAGGTTAATGCGCTCACCGAGCTTCACCGCACAATGCAAGCGACGGCAATCCGGGTCGGCAATCGCGGAGTTCGCTCCTTGTCTGGGCGTTCTGCTTTTTCTTGTCTTCTTTCCGGTCGTTAATCTGATGTCTGTGACTTTCTCCTATGGTTGCGGGTGGTATCTCAATTATTTGCAAACGAGGGAGGCTGCCATCACAGCCAAAGTTAGACAGGGGGAGATTAGGAATCGCTCGACGATTTCTGCGGTTCTTCAGCAGGTAAGGCAAGACTGGAGCAGAACCGGACTCGGACGATTCACGCATGCTTCTGATACTTCCGAGCGGTTTTTGCTCACCGCTGAGGTACCGAACATCGACCGTGCATTGACGGTTACCACAAATGTCACGGTCTCTCCGTTGCTGATAGTGCCGTTTCCCGCAAGGGTTCCTGGTCTCAATGCTCCTGTGGCATTCTCCTACAGAGCTCAGCGCCAGGTCGAGAATCTTCTTTACTGAGGTTTGACAAATGAAAATGGGAGTTGCGCAGCAGCGCTTTCAGTCTGGACAGGGGCTTGCAGAGTTACTTTGTGGCATGACTATCCTCGTTCTTGTGGCCTTATTCTTGATTGATCTCTTTGCGCTAGCAGTTGGCGCTAGCTTTAACGACGAGCTTGCCAAACGAGCGGCTCGGGCGGCGGCCAGCAAAGCCAGTGGGAATGAAGCTACCGTTGTAGTAGACCAGGTAAGGAGAAGCTGTCCGACAAACGGTATTGTCGAAAAGGTAAATACACTTCGGGTCAGCAAGTTCGATGCCCGTCCCGGTGGCGGCGTCCGCGTAAGGTCGGTTGTTTCGATTCGGCTACCTATTCCAGTTCCGTTTTGCCGCTCGTTAGGCGACGTATCTTTCCGCGCTGAAGCCGAAGAACCGATTGTTGGGCTAGAAGCGAGAGCGATGTAACTTAGCCGGACTCTGACGGCGAGCAAGCCGGTACGACTGCACCGGCCCCGCTTGATGTGCTGAATTAGGCGACCTCAAGATGGCGGTAGAAGAGGTTCTTGTCTGTCGGTGCGTTGTATAGCGCTTGCAGTCAATCTATTTTTAGCCAGACTGATTTGAGCCGGGTGTATGAATCTAAGGAATGCACCGCCATCTCCTTTCCCCAGCCGCTTTGCTTGAATCCGCCAAACGGGCTGGCAAAGTCGTAGCAGCCATACTTGTTGATGAAGATCATTCCGGCATCCAGTTTGTCAGCCATCCGGTGAGCTCGAGAGAGATTGGCGGTCCAAACTCCGGCAGCCAAGCCGTAAGTCGTTTCGTTGGCCATTTTGACCACTTCATCCTCATCGGAAAATGGGGTAACTACCAGCACCGGACCAAAAATCTCTTCTTGGGCGATCGGCAGACGATTATCGACATCGGCAAAAATGGTCGGTCGTACGAAGAACCCCTGTTCATTGTCTCCGCTCACATCTCGGTGCCCACCGGCAACTAGCTTGAGCCGATCTTTCTTTCCTTTCTCTATGTAATAGAGAATCTTGTTCAATTGCTGCTCGTTGCATTGGGCGCCCTGGGTGGAGCGGCTGTCGAAAGGGTCTCCGCAAATGGTGGCTTCGGCTCGACTTGAGAGCTCCGCGAGGAATTGATCGTAAATTGACTTATGCAGGAAGAATCGTGTGGGCTCCGAGCACTTCTCGCCTTTGTGAGAGAACATGGCGTCAAAAGATCTCTGAATGGCAAAAGCGAGATCGGGAGCATCTTCGAAGACGATGTTGGGTGACTTGCCGCCGAGTTCGAGAGAGATAGTTTTGAGATTCGAATCAGCCGAGCCGTGTACGACTCTTTTTCCGGTTGCGGTGCTGCCGGTAAAAGAGATTTTGTCGACGTCCGGATGCTCTGTCAGCAACTTTCCTGTTTCGGCCCCGCCAGTGACCAAATTAATCACTCCGGCCGGGAGATCTACCTCGTTCTGAACGATCTCCATGAAGCGAAGGATGGAAAACGGAGTGAACGGTGATGGTTTGACCACGACGGAATTGCCCATTGCCAGTGCTGGAGCGATCTTCCAGGCGGCAAGCAAGAGCGGAAAGTTCCAGGGAACGATCAGCCCGCAGACGCCTAGCGGCTCTCGCTTCGTGTAGTTGAGAAAGCCTGCGTCGACCGGGCAATTTTCAGAATAATACTTATCGATCCAACCGGCATAGTACTCGAAAACCTCCCACACTTCCGGAATGTCGTCGTTGAACGCTTCTCTGTATAGCTTGCCGTTATCCAGGCATTCTAGAGTAGCCAACTCAGCGTGATGGCGACGCACCACAGTAGCGATCTGCCTGAGCAACTCGGCCCGTTTACGGCGACTCATCGTTCGCCAGCTTTCGGAGCTGAAGGCGCTGCGGGCGGCGGATACGGCTGAATCAACATCGATTTTGCTTGCTTCGGCAAAATGTCCGAGCAGCTTTCCGGTGGCTGGATTTGTAGACGAGGAGTATTCTTCGCCGGCTGGTTTTCTCCAGGTTCCACCGATGAATAACTCCTTCCTTTCGCTGAGCCATGCAGTAGCCCAATTGACGGTGGGAGCGGTGGCGTCATATCCGGTGCCGGTTGTGTCTTCTAGTAGTATGGTCATCTGAATTGTCCTCGATTTTTTTTCACTTTTCTGTCTTCAACCTTTGAGCGGTGCAGCCTGGAGTTTGGACGGATGCGACTGTTCTGCCAGTTGCGTGCAACGCTCCTTGTTGGCGCTAATGCCTGAAATACACTTATCTGACAACAGCGTAATCGACGTCGCCATCATGTCAATGGCATCCAGCATGTTCTTTGCCATTGCCGGCTCGAAGATGTTGAGATTTAACTCGCAATGTTCGAGTGCGGCTTGTACTGCGGTGTCCGCTCCGAGCACTTGCATGCATGCCTGAATTACGGTTTCAGGCACAACGGGATTGACCTTCAGGTGGAAAAAGGATGATCCCTCCTGCAGTGCCGGCAGCGTTATCTCGCCGAATCCACCATTTGGACCGGAAGAAAGCAACCTCAAGTCTTTGCAGATTTTGATCAGGCTCTGCGCAAGCAAGCGTAATTGTGCCGATACGTTGCCGATATCGTCGCTATTTTGAGCGGCGTCGAAGAGGTTTTCTCTTGTGCCAAAGCTTACCGATGAATAATCAGACAAAATTCCAATTACGACTGCTCTGTAAGTTTGGCTTGCGCCATCGCCGGAACCGATTACGGTGCCACCAAGATTGACTCTTTCCAGCTTGTTTATGCTATTGCAAAGTTCCTTGCGCCTTCGTTCAATCACCGCATCGAAGGCGCCGAATGTTTCTCCGAGGGGGACAACCAGCGCGTCCTGCAGGCAAGTGCGAGCGAGCGTCTTGATTGGCAGGAATTCGACTTTCTTTAGACAGAGAGTCTTCGACAGCCTTTTGAGAGCATTGTCAAGGCGAAGCGAGGCCTTGATGATCGCCAGGCGCACTCCGGTGTGGCAGACGTCAGCGGTAGACTGACTGAGATTGACGTGTTTGGTCGGATGGACTGGAGAGAACTCGCCAGGTAACCGTCCAAACTGCACATTTGCACTGTTGGCGATTACCTCGTTTAGATTTACATTGAAGGCGATGCCACCGCCGCCGTGCAACATATCGACCGGAAAATGGCATCTTTGATCATGGTTTGCCAAATTGATACAGGCGCTCTCAATGGCACGATGAATGCTCTCAGTTAGAAGACCCGACGCGAGATTTGCCGCAGCGCAGGCGCGTTTTACAGTCAGTAGCGCTGCCAGGAAGTCTGGATAATCACTCAACGGAGACCTCGAAAAACTGAGATTTTCAAGGCATCGTGCCGTCCCCACGCCGTAAAGGCAAGTGGACGGCAAGCTAACTTCGCCGAAGCGATCGCTTTCGATGCGCACCGAGCGCTGTTTTTCTTCAGACGGTGCGGCCATATCTTATGTTACGCAGATAGTTGCTGCTAACAACTCCGGGACGGGTGTCGTATCCGAGCAGAGCGATTAGTCTCAGGCGCTCTCCTTCAATCGGAGTGACTCTGTGTAGCGAATGGCGACCTTCGAAAAGCACTAGTGAACCTGGCGAGATGTCCAGCCGGAGAACGCCTTCGGTAGAACCGTTCAATATCTTCTTGACACTTTCGTAACTTTCATTGTCCGGAGTTCTTATCATCGGTACAAACTCGTACTCACCGCCACCTTGAGATTCCTGGAGCAAAATAGTGGTGACGAAGTCGGTTTGATCGAAGTGCCACCGCAGGTGATCTCCCTTCTTCATTACTGCTATGTTCAGTCCTCCCATCGGGTCTGCATAGCGGTAAAAGGTCTCCTTATTAAGAGCGTCTTTCAGGAACAGCATCAGTCCGTCCCATTCGTATAACTGGCGAATGAGTGCTTGCTCTGGAATTAGATCGTAAGCCACCGCCCCTAGTGCGGTAGTGCTCGTCCAATTCCGAGGATGGTCGGACGGAAGGGATTGATCCAGTTCAGTCAGGTAGGCATTGCCAGTCAGAGTGTTGTGATAGGCCTTTGGAGCCATGTCCTCTGCCTCTTTAGCCAGCGCCGCTACCGCCTCGGTCTTAATAAAGTCGGGCAGGACGCAAGCTCCGACGGATTTCAGCTGTTTGCGGCAGCTTGCAACCAGCTGCTGATAACTTTCACTGTCTTGCGCTACGATCGGGTAGCGATCAAGGTCGATCAACTCAGATGGACAAGAGATCGATAAGCCTGTCGCTTCGTTTGGTTTGACGAGCGTTCCGGAGTCGCTTTGCACCTTACTGTACCTGTGTTTCACCGGGGATAACGGCAATATCTTAACGCCGCCCTTCCGAGTACATAACAGGTACGCAGTTAACATCGCTATCATCTATTCTCTGGTCTGGTCTGTTCGTGTTGAAATACTTTCTTTAGAATGAAATACCGGCACAAGAGTTAGTGACCGGATATGTCCGGTCGTAGGGCTTAGAAATAGCGTAACGGGCAGGAACATACGAACCGCAGCGGTGCTTGACAATGGGGCGATCGGTTTGGATTCAGGGTTAACACCTGCTACTTCAATCGGTCCTGAGCTGCAATTGGCCGATGGTCTCAGCATCCGCTCGATTCCAAGGTTTCTGGCGGAAAGGCATATTGTTGAGCTTGTGTCGGGTAGAGAGTCGTGATTGCTTAGAAGTACGTACTCACTTCTGTGACCTTTCTTTAGCCGTGCTCTGGATTCTAGCCAGTCGAGCCCTTGCACTTTCAATCTCGTCGTTGCGCTGGAGCGCGCTCAGAGTCTCGAGATAGTACGGACCCCAGTACCTGGTTGGGCAACGGTCGTAATCTCCTCTTTCCTCGGCGAGCTTGATCGCCCTCGCAAAAAGTGGCTCTGCCTCAGCGAATTGTTTGAGAGCAGCCAAGTCGACCGCAGTATGCCCGAGATATTGGAGCAGGATTTGCTGGTTCGGACGGTAATGGGTCTCAGCCAGTGTCAAGGCTTTCCTGGCTAGCGGCAGGGCCAGGTCGAATTTCCCTTGCCAATTGTATTCGTATCCCCAAGAGTCGCAGACTTCGGCGATCTTGGCTGTGTGATTGCCTGGAGCAGTCAAAACAACTGAGAGGGCTTTCTTGTAATAGGTTTCTGCTTCAGCAAACTTCTTCTGCCGGCAGTATGCGCTGGCAAGCAGCATCCAGCTATCAGCAATCGGCTCACTTTGGTCTGGGAAAGCCTGTTTGATGGCAATCGACTTTTTTATGTATCGATCTGCCTCTGCCAGCTGTCCGGTGTAGAGATAAGCCTCGCCAAGCAATTGTAGGTCGATGACAAAATTTGGCTCGGAGAATGTGGGGGCATTCGGGCTCTGGTTTGTTAGTTCCTTGTAAAAGGATATAGCTTTGCCCAATTGGTCGCGGTTTCCAGTGGCCTTGCCGGTAATCAAGTAAACTTTTGCCAGTATGCGAGCGCTGGAAGTTGGTTCCATTCCTATATCCGGCCCAATCTTGGCCAGTTCTTTTGCAGTTGAAAGTGCTTCCGGCCACTCTGCTTGTCTGAGCAAGACTTCAATCAGATTGGACTGGCAGAGGAGCCGGGAAGAGTTGTACTTGCGGCCAGTCCTTGCGTATATGGCTAGCGCGCGCTTGTAAAACTGCGCGGATTCCTGGTAGAGACCATTGTGATCGTATAGTGCGGCCGCCTTCTGAAAGACGGCGGCGACGTTGGGATCTTGAGCCGGCAAGCTGTTTTGCTGAATGGAAAGGATCTGATCTATGATCGGTTTTGCTTTGAGGAAATTCCCTTGGGCGAGGAATAAGGCCGCTCGATTGTTCAGGATGGTTGCGACTACCAGTGGAGACGTTCCAGACTCTTGCGCGGACTTTAGCTGATGCTGGAAAAGTTCATCCGCTTTACTGGAGTCGCTTTTGCTCGAATATAAAGCGGCAAGCTCTGATTGGGCCGCCAGAATGGTCGGATGTTGGGACCATAGTCTATATTTCTTAAAGTCCATTGCTGTGCAAAGAAGCTCTTTAGCACTCTGAAAGTCTCCGTTCTGCCGTCTGATTGCGCCCAGCTTGTATCTGCTGGTTGCCACGCGCTCGTCGGTGGGCGAAATGCGCTCGGCCAACTTGAGAGAATGCTCGTACAACTTATCGGCCAGTTGATAGTCTTGCACAATCGCTGCTGTTTGTGCTGCTTCGTATGACTGTCGCCAGGCAAAAAAACGACCGCCTGGACTCTCTTCGGGATCGGCCGGGCGGATAGTCTCACTGTCAATCTCGATTCGCCGAAGTCGCTCTTTGTCTGTTGAGTTCGACTCTCGCTCTTTCGAGATCGCATTTTCTGCAGCTAGTGCCAGCAATGGTGGGTGCCAACCGGCAAAAGCAATCGAAAGAAAAAGGATCGATTTTAGCCGGTGCGCCGCTGTCATTTTATTCATGCGGACTTGACTGTGGTGGAATCAATTGATAACCGAGCCCAAAGACTGTGTGAATCAGGGCCGGGAATTCAGCCCTTTCAATTTTCTGGCGCAATCGAGTGATGTTCTTTCGAACCGTATCTGGTGATGCATCCGACTCGGCAGTCCAAACTCTCGTCAATAATGCATCGGCACTGAATACCTGGTTGGGATGGCGCATCAGGAACTCGAGAAGCGCCAGCTCCTTGGGCAGGAGTTTTGTTGATGCTCCATTGACGCTGACACTTCGCGAAGCTGGTTCTAGCGTGACGTGCCCAGCGACCAGTGCATCCGTTCGCAGTGTATGCGGTCGGCGCAAGAGAGCTCTGACCCGTGCGGCAAGCTCTCTGCCTTCAAATGGCTTGGTCAAGTAGTCGTCGGCGCCGATGTCGAAGGCTTGCTCCTTTTGATCTACTGCATTTTTTCCCGTTAACATCAACACCGGTGCTTTGCCGCTGTCTGCACGATACTTCCTGCAGACTTCCAGACCGCTTTGTTTGGGAATGTCCCAGTCGAGTATTACCATGTCATAGCCGGACAAGCATAGTAGGTCAAGGGCATAGGTCCCGTCCGTCGCTTTATCGACTACGTGATTGAGGCTTTCCAACAGCTGTGCGACGTTCTCGAGAACGCCGGGATCATCTTCTACGACCAGGATCTTTGCCATTACTAGCGAAATGGGCAGTTTCAATTTAGACACATTGGACGCTAGTTTTATTCCCAAACCCTGCTCACAATAATCCGAGCCAGGGTATTACTAGAATTGGCGATACCGTAACTGTCATCCCCAAGTTGTGCGATCAAAGCAGTTGAAACCTTGGAAGTTCAATTTAGACCTCAAACAGAAGGGATTGATCTTAGTTTCAGTTCCGCTTATCTTCGAGCTGATCTTGCTGGCAACACTGTCCATTTTGCTTTATCAGTCTGAGCTGGAAACCAGGAGGGCGGAGCATGCGCGGGCTGTCGTCTGGTCGCTCAACTCCTTAGGTGCGGCTTTCTATGATTCTGCCAGGGCGTTGTTTGCCTACAGGCTTACAAAGAGTGAGTCGTTTGCCCGGCAGTATCGTACACGCCGGCAAGATGCTTTCGAGGAGTTGCGAACGCTTAATCGGTTGGCTGAAAGCGATGCTGACGAGTTTGCTGCTGCCAAGCGCGTGACGCTTACTGCCAGCACTATCTTGTCCGAGATGGACCAGACCAGCAGAGCTTTGGAGGGCGACGCTGCTGTGGAGCAAGGACTGCTCGACAAACGCCCGGAGTTCGAACACTTGTCAGCCATACTATCGCAAGAGATGGCCGGGTTGTTCCGTACTGAAAGAGAATTGGCCAGCGCGAAAAATTTAAAAGCGCTTGAACGAACGCGGAATCTCGTTAAGCTCTCAATTCTGGTTGGAGTCGCGTTAAGTATTCTATTGGCAGTTGCCCTCGCAACCTTCTTCAATACTGGCACTACCAGACGACTATCTGTGCTGATGGATAATACCAAGCGTCTGGCCGGTCGCCGGCAGCTCAATCCTGCGCTCGATGGGACCGATGAAATTGCCCAACTGGACAGAGTCTTCCGGGAGATGGCGCAACAGTTGGAAGAGGCCATGCGCAAGTTGCAAGCGACAATTGAGAATGCTCAGGACGTTATCTGCACGCTTGATAAAAACGGTCGTTTCACCTTCTCGAGCGCAGCTTCGAGCAAAGTATGGGGATACGAGCCGGAGGAGCTTGCCGGTATGCAATGGCTGGAGCTGCTGAGTGGAGATGATCGCCAGGCTGCCGAAGGGCAGTTTACCGAGCTTGTCGCTGGGCGGGAGCGACCGGTTCGCGAGCTTAGAATGATTCGCAAAGACGGCACTGTCGTTGATATTCGTTGGTCGGCCCATTGGTCGGATCAGGAAGGCACGCTTTTTTGCGTTGCGCATGATGTAACCCAACAGAAAGAGCTGGAGCGATTGAAACAGCAGTTTATGAACATGGTGACGCACGACCTGCGCTCGCCATTAACATCCCTGCAATTGGCGATGGAGCTCTTGAATGATGGACTGTGCGGTGAGTTGCCAGATGCCGCACAGAAAAAGCTAATGACTATGACCAGGAGTGTTCTCTGGTTGATAGATCTGATTAATGACCTGTTGGACATAGACAAGATGGAAGCTGGAAGAATGGAGCTGAGCCAAGACTGGCAACACCTTTACCAGATTTTCGAGCGAGCTTACAATACTGTCACTGACCTGGCGGCCGACAACCAGGTCGATCTCGACTTTCAAAGCACAGAGCTCCAGATTTTCGGAGACGGCGACCGAATTCTGCAGGTGTTGATCAATCTGCTCGGAAACGCCATCAAGTTTTCTCCGGCGGGAAGCACAGTTAGAGTAAGGGTGGAAGCAGCGGCTGACTCAATAAAGGTAAGCGTGATCGACCAAGGTCGTGGCATTCCAGCTAAGTATAAAGAGCGGATCTTCGAGCGATTTCAGCAGGTCAGCGTATCAGATGCTACTGTTCAGGGCGGAACCGGGCTTGGACTGACTATATGTAAGGCGATTGTTGATGCTCATGGCGGCACGATTGGTGTTGAGAGCGAGGAGGGCAAAGGAACCGAAATATGGTTTCGACTGCCGCTGCCGGAAAGGAGGTTGAGCAAAGCCTGAGGTTGGACTGAGCAGCAGTACCACGCAACCGGCGGACTTCTCCGGTCGTGCTTTCTAAGACATTGCAACAACTTTGGAAGCTTGCTTCCGGTGAGTTGTGTCGGTCTGACCGAACGTTAATGGCTATTGTTGAGCGTGCCAACCGGTCCAAATATATCTAAATGCTTCTTCAGTCGTCCAAGTGCTTTGTCTTGCTTCTCCACCGATCGCAATGGTGCTCGGAGATTTGCCAGCTGCTGCGCCTGCTCCGCTAGTCGCGGCGAGATGTGATTGAGCAAGAACTGGCAGACTACCGGATCGTTCTGCTTCTTCGGCTCACAAAGATCTGAGATCAACTGACGCGCTTCAGCCTGCTTTTCGATTGGTAACTCTTCGATTTGTAATTCCAGTGCTGATTCGAGTTGTTGAGCTCGGGCTTGCACTTCCGGATTCCAAAGTTCCCAATAGTTTTGAAAGATACCGTTGCGTGACTGTTGCAGTCTTTCGTCGAGCTGCTTAGCTTGCTCTGGAGACAAGCGGGAGAACTGCCTGTTTAGCTCCCAATCCGAAAATTGAGCAGCCATTTCAGTTAAATGCTGAGCGGATTCGACTGCATCCGGCGTGGTTAGGACCAGCGACAGTCGCCCCTTGAAAGGCAGGTCCTTGAAGCCTTTGAGCAATTCTATCTCGTCGCTGCTGGTGATCCGGTCGATCTGTTCTTGCTTCCTGGCCAAAGTCGGAGCAAGTTTCTTCAAGTCGGTAGTTAGCTTGGCGATCACACAATCCATGAAAGGAGAGGGCGGCTCGAGTTTAGCTTTTTCAAGCAGGCTGGCTAATGCTGCCGCCTCCTGCCTTATCTCCGGGCCGGGAAGGTCAGCAAGCGAAGCATCGCGTTCGGAGACCAAAATACCAATTTTCAAGCTGTTGGCTGCTTTCAGTTGATCTTCGAGCTTGCGAATGTGCGATTCGACTTGTTGAGCGGTTAGATTGTCCGCTCGTTTCAACAGTCCCTGCAACGCCTTTTGTGCGTCGTTGCCTGGGTTTTCGGACAGTTCCTTCTGCGCCGCCTGAAGGCTTTTGCAAATGCTTTCTGGCTGGCTGTCTGCTTCCGGCTGCTTGATTAGCGGTTTGCTGTCAACCGGGGGACGGAAGGATTGCCCGCCGCCGAAAAAATCCTGACTTCTGTCAATGTTTGAGCTTCTACGGAGGTCCATACTGCCAGCCTTCTGCGAAATTTTAGTAAATTTGGTCCGGGCTTCGCTTGAAAGTGGCGGATTAGTGCCCGGTACCTTGGCGCGCAACGCGGTAAGTTAAAAAGCGAGAAAGACGCTTCAACACTGTCCTGGCAACGCAATGTCAGAGTACAAAATGGTTGTGAAATTTTCGGGGAATCAAACTGCTCAACAGCAAGTCTTTCCCTGGCTCGCTTGCTTATCGCTGGAGAGCTTTCCGATTGAAAGCGTGAGCGCATAAATTGCGACGGCGATCCAGCCCAAAGCTCTCACGCCCAGCCACATCGAGAGATACTCCAAACAAACTCCGATCAACCCGCCGACCAGGTTGAACGCGAAAGCCGAAGTGGGCTTGCTACTATCCTTGAAAAGAAGAGCAAAGATGGTCGACGAGAAGATCAATGGAAACAGGTACATAACAGTGCCGGCCAAACCGCCCAGAGCAGATCCGAGCGAGGATAGGTCATCCGGTTTGATCGCAGTGGTTAAGGCCAGGGACAGCAGAAGCCCACCGCCTGCCCAGCTAATTCGTCGAACACTGATCCGGGCCGCAAAGTAATTAGCGATCAGGACCACCACCATCACGCCCGAGATGATTACGCTGTTGATTATCCACGTCGAGCCGAATAATAGGGAGAGGTCGGCCATCGCTCGTACTTCCAGCAACATGAACCCCATGCCCAACCCGAACATCTGCCAGTTGATCGGGTCGCTCGCCCCTTGCCTGAGCTGGCTGGCGACCGGCAGGAAGCCAAGCAGGAGGACGGACAGAATTGGCAGAATATAGAGGGTAGGAATCTCCTTCTTGGGTAGGAAAAGGAAAGGCCAGTCGTCAGCCGTCTCCGCTGTGCTGGCGTCTGTTATAGCCGTCCTAGTAGGCCAATCGAGTTTCAAATCAGCCTGCGTCTTGCCGGCCAGACCGGGGCCGGCAAGCAGGAGTCCGTCCACCTCTTCCATGCGCACGCAGTATCCGAGCGGCTGCATGCCGGTTGCGCCGGCGAGAGTTTTTGCCTGCTTGTTCCACAACCAATCGTCTATCACTACGAACTTCAAGGAGATATAACCGTCGGGAGATAGCAGACGGGCTGCCTCCTTCATCGCCTCTTGAGTAAAGACGTAGTTGTCCAATCGCAAGGAAGACAGGGAGGAGAAAGCGGCATGGCTGTCGAGAGCTGCAAACACGACGATGTCATAGGTGTTCTTGCTGTTCTTCAGAAATGTGCGTGCATCCATTACGTGCAGGGTAACCTTGTCGGAATCGTAAGGTTTCTCCGGATGCAGTCGACGGCCGATTTCCACAATTGCAGGGTCGATCTCGACCGCGTCGATCTGTTGAGCTCCGCATCGCAGTGCTGCTGCCACATCATTTCCGGTGCCGCTGCCCAGCACGAGCACCCGTGAAGGATGCTTCGGTAATACCGTAAATGGTATCGAAAACGTATTCAGCATCGTTCGCTGAACCTCAGGCGGAAAGCGCGATATGGACGCAGAAGAGCAGTCTAGAATTGATTGGAATGAATCGTAATTGATGTAAATGTTGTAGCCCAGCTTGGCTCCTTGAAATGGCCCGGACGGCTGGCGGTAAGGCAGAACATCGATTCGATAGTAAGGGGACCAGACGGTGGAATGATCGGGTCCGAAATTACGATCTGAAAGATAGCCGGCAAGTAAGAAGGAATAAGTCAGCCCTAGACCGATTAAAAGGAAATGAGCAGCCTTTCGCTGCACGGATAAGTAGAGCACGCCGGCGGCGCACAACCAGATGCCAGGGTCGGTCCTTAACCAACTCAAAAGAGAAAACAGAGCGCTTCCGGCCAGGCTGCCGGCGATGTTAATTGAGTATGCCTCCAGCGGCTTGAGCCTGGCGAAAGTCTTGCCCATGCGCTGCCCCAATCCAACGAAGATGGAGGTGGTCAGTGCGAACAGAGCAAGCATAATCGCCAAACTGCGGACAGTCGTCCAGGCTGATGATGCTTGCTGTCCGGCATTAAGCGCCTGGAGTCCGAATAGCATGAATTGGCGAGGGTCTACAAAGGTAAGGTAAGTCAGACCAAGACCGAAGGCGCAGATCAAAATAGCGCTCAGATAAAGCAGACCAAATGCCGACCAGCCGAAGCAGTCGCGTTTTCGGTCGGACCAGAGGAAGCCGAGCCCGAGGCCCAGAAAGGCCGACATCAAAGGAAGGTTCTTGAAATAGGCAAAGACTCTTACTTCAGTGGCCAGCCAGCGGATAATCAAGAGTTCGCAAAAGAGCGCCAGTACACTGACGATGAACAGGTCTCTTTGCAGGCAGCGTGAGCTTGGTGGAGCCGGCATGCCGACAGCCGTGTTTGTTCGCTCTGGATGCTCGTCCGACGGTACATTGTTGGCAACCATGTCGCTCCTGTCTAAGACGCTTGCGTAACTGGACTTCACGATAACAGAAGCATTCTGCTCATGGAGGTCGGCCCCAAAATTTACTATTCCACGCTGGTTGAAAACCACCTAATAACTTTCTTTCATGAGTCAATTAGGATTGGGCGGCAGATTGCATCTGACAGCAGCGTTTACTTGTCTAGAGTAGGTACGGAAAAACGATATGACAATACGAAGAGGTAGTGGTGAGCGCAAGCGGACCGGGTCGTCAATCACCGAGTTTGGACCGGCGATCGGGCTGCTATTGCTCTTCTTTTTCCTGCCGCTGGTAGACATGTTGAGTATGTGTGTGGCGTACGGCTGCTGCATGCTGCTCAATAACATGCAGGTTCATGAGGCCTCGCTCATTCCCTGGGCGGACGCGGAAAACGCTGATGGGCCAGTCAGAAAGAACATCCCAATTCAGTGGAAGACCTCTGGATTCGGTCAGTATGTGAAGGTTGTCGGCGATGTCCAGTCGGTTGTTGACTACCGACATGGCGAGAGCGTTTCGGATGGTGTTACCGATAAGATCGTGTCGGTCAAGACGACGGTAACTTGCAGTCCGTTTTTGCCGATTCCGCTGCCGATCGTAAACGCACCGGGTCTAAATGGTCCAATGACTTTTACGATTTTCTCGGAGCGGCCGATGGAGAATCCCGATTACGGCAAACCATAATGCGAAGCTGGCGCTTGAAATTGAGCGATCTTAAACAGTTTCCTACTTCTACCGCCTAATTTTCGGCGATCCTCAAGTAAGATTATCAAGCGCTCGAAATTGGGGGTAGCAAGATGAGAGTCGGTAAGAAATCTGAAAAAGGTCAGGGACTAGTCGAAGCGATAGCCGCAGCGTTCATTCTCATCCCAATTGCGCTTTGCTTGTTGGATTTGATCGTAGTGGTTATGGCTAATTCCATGAATGACACAGCTGCTAAGAATGCGGCGCGGGCTGCTGCAAATCAGGGAGATCAAGCATCTGCGTCTCTGGCTGCGGAAAAATCCATTCAGTCCTTCAAAAGCTCGGCGATTGTAAGCTCAATCGTGCTAGACAGTGTTGATTATCCGCCGAGCAAGGATGGCGTGACCGTTCGAACCAAAATGGAAGTAAATCTACCGGTCCCCTTTCCCGGATACAGCCATGTCACATTCGTAGCGCAAGATGTCGAGCCGATCGTCTATTAAGAGCGCCTGTCGCTTCAAACAGGCTGGCTCACAATTTAGAAGTTAGTTATTAAGGGTATGTTTTCATGACGGTGAGCCCCAGCAAGTCTTTGGCAAAGAATCAACTGCAACGTGACAAAGGGTCGGCGATCGCTTTTAGCGCAGTGCTGGCCCTGATATTGGTACTGCTCGGAGTGGCATTCGTAGTAATCTCCATGTATATGGGTGGGGGCAAGGAGATTAAGAATGCAGTCGATGCCGGAGCGCTCAATGTCGGACGGAAAGTGCTCGATGAGGAGATCGTCTCGGTCAATTTGAGCGCTGATGCAAATCAACAGTTTTTCCGAGATGTTACCGATACCGGCACGGTTGACGGGAAAGTTACCCTGCGCAATATCAATCGAGTCTGGGCCAAAGCGCTGTTTGTGGCTCTCAATGCTGACGCAGCCGGCGGCGATGCCGGCCCAACCGATGCCAGTGTTCAGGCTGCACATGACGGTGCCCTGGCTATTAGCAACGGTCTCGCTGAAAAACTTACTACTGCAGCAAACCTTGAAGGATTTTTCACCGATTTCGCCCAGCGCAATTCTGTTCGAATGATCGGTACTGATGTCAGCGTCACTGTGATTCCCGGTGCCGGCTGGCAGACCTCTTTGATGAATCGAGCCGCAGAGAGCAACATTGAGATAAAAGATAACTTGCCGTCGGCCATTGGAGGAGCACTGGTTACCGCCTGTACGCGCAACCCGGCGCCTGCCGGGGCGGCCGGCAAGACATTCTTGCGTGGCTACGAGCCTTTGACGGCGGCGGGATTGACCTTCTGGCAGGTGCCGTTCCAATACGAAGAGAAGCCGCATCTTGTTGCCAGATCGACCTTCGATAACGGAAAGCAGCCGCCGAATATGCTGCCGGCGGTCTGGGACAATCCGCCTCCGAATGCCTTCTCGGTCGAAGGAAAGGCCGTCAAGGCTGGCTCAACAGGTGAGCTGGCGATGTCCTGGGTGCTGACTAATCCCAAGCAGACCTATCCGATGCAGTTTCCGCTTGGATTCATAAGAATCAAGCTGGCCAGGAACATCGTGCAGTGGTATCCGGATGGAATTGCCGCCGGAGAAGACCATTACAAATTTGAATCGGATACCGTTACGAGCCCGGCTTATCCGGCCCCACCATGCGGACTTTGTGTCGCTACAGCTTATGTTGGCAATGAGTACTTTCCACCGAGTTTGTACAAAGCTATCTGTGCTATCGAGCCGATTGGGGGAGAAGCTATGAATCGGCTGCTACAGCGAGTCAAAGAGATGAATCCGGATTTTACTATGAACAACCTTGAGACTCTGCTGGATGAATGCTTGATGCTGGACACTGAAGATGCAGATCATGAGTTTCTTCTGTGGTCTGACGGGCAAGGGCACATGTCTGTTCAAGAGTTGAGCGCGGCTGTCTTGCCGCCCGGTTTGGACGCGTCGCAACATCCAGAGGGAACCGACCTGGTCGTTGATGTCGAGCCGGGAGTGCCGCTCTACAATAACGCTGATTTCGTTATTAAATGCCCGGGTGACTTCGGTCCGTTTCCGGCAGTAACCGAGCTTTCCGGTACTCGTACATGGTATGCGGGCACCGGCTTCAAGGGTGGATGTTTGGGTGAACTGGTGATTCAAAGGAAGACCGATGTCTATTTCGGTGGCATCTGTCCCTGCGCACCTTAATCAAGATAGCTAACTCAATCTATTACTTGCTCTTGGTGGTCCAACTTACATTGATTAGAGTAGCGGCACCCTTTGTGTCTTTGGCGCAGGAGATGATCATGCGCTCGTTGCCCTTTGTGGCCATCAATCTATACAGTCGTCCTTCCTCTTCCATTTTGTTACGAGCTTTCCCTTTTGGTACTTTCACAGCCCATTTCTGCTTGATGCAATATGTCTGATACCAAGCAAATGCTGTATCGGCTGCGTCTTTCGTAATGATGGTCGCTGCTGCCGCCGGATGACCTTTAGTCGTGGCGACGAAATGCTTCGAAGTGACATTGCCCGGATAAACCGGCACTGGAAAGTTGGAAGGGATCTCATCGGACTGCTGAAGTCCGTCTATCTTGGGGTGGAAGTCACGACGTGGCGATCTTTCTGTTGGTAATTTCTTGCCGGCTTGAGAGCTGCTCTCTTCATCCGCAAGGCTTAACTGCCCGCTGCTTGCCAAAAGAATAAGCAGCAACAATGATGATGCCGCTTGCGTAAACCTCGGCTCTGCAGCTGGTTGCGTGGCTCGGAAGAGTCGGTTTGTCATGTTTGTCTCCCCAGAATTGTAGATAGCATAGCAGCGATTTGAGTCTGTCTGGGTGCTGGCGGAATCACAACTTATCTAAGTATTCGGACAGCAAAGGTACTAGCATAAAAGCCTGTTTAGTGGCGGCTCTCGTGGCCGCCCGCTGCGTGTCGGCGCCAGTCCGGATTCAAAGCTAAGTGGTTGGGCGGCGGCCAGAGCCGTCGTTACGAAATTTCCTACTTGGACTGACCTCATACTTACCAACTTGTCGACTCCGCTTACCTGCGATAATAGGAGAGCAGAAGCAAGGATTTCAGACCGCCGCCCGGGTTGTCTGAGCATTTGTCAAAGCAACATAAATCTGGTTCTCCTAAACTTGAGCAGAAGTCGGTTGATATCTAATTTAGGGTTGTTGGAAATGGGGTGGGAGTGCAAAATAGTATGACGCAAGGATCTGGCAGTGGAATTCCACAACCGGAGCAAGACGGCAGCGGCGCTTATGCTCAGCCGGAAGGCGAGCATGAGCAGACCACAAATCATGAGTCCGCCACCAAAGCAGGCGGACCGGAACCAAATGCTGTCGGTCCAGTCTCAGCAGCGGCAAGCGGAGCTAAGGTTGCGAAAACTTTGATCGATCAACCGCTGGAAAGTGAGCCTGTAAAGAATGTAGTGAGCCAATCGGAGGCGACTTCCGATCGAAATACCAGCGCGGGGTCAAGCCAGTCGAATCCGCCGATGATGAATCGGGAAGCTGAGTCTGCGCCTGCCTCCATCGAGCCGAGCAAGAAGGCTCCTAGAGTTATGAAGACGATGCTCGATCATGCTGTACTGCGCGACACTGTGGCTAAAGTGGCTTCCGAGCTGGAAGTAAAAGTGGCCGAGCAGTTGAAGGAGAGAGCAAACGAACCGGTAAAGCCTTTTGTTGCAATCGAAAAATTCAAACCGGCGACTCCTTGTTCTGCGGTCTGGGATAAGTCGTCGGAGCAAGATCGATTCCAGTATTGCGCGCAATGTCAGCTGCATGTTTATGATTTCAGCGGCATCGAGCTGCCCGAGGCCGAAGAGCTGATTCTCAAGCGAGAAAATCGCAAGAATGTACAGCTGTTCAAGCGGGTGGACGGAAAGTTTTTGACTTCTGATTGTCCGGTCGCGGTTAAGCGAAAGCAGACTTTGTTGTTTGCAAAGATCGGAGGAGTATTGCTTGTTCTTTGTGTTTTGGCATTACTATTGATGCTTCCGAAGCAAGCTCCCACTGTTGCTGACGACGATCGCTTCGCTCAAAACAGTAAATTCGCTGAGAGCCGTCCGGACCGCAGCGCGTCGAGCGAGAGAGCGCCGTCGCTTCAGCCGCCGGCACCGGCTGCGCAACCTGGTGCTCCCGTTCTCTTTGAGCCCAGCAAGAGTGCTGCCGCAAACAGCTCCACGCTGGAGCCGGGGCAGAGCGAGAAATACTGGGAATCCCAGAGCAGCGAAGGTCAATGATTGGCCCGCTGCCGCTGCCGCTGCCGCTGCCGCTGACCGTGCTCCGGCAACAGACGCGATTCGGCACCATATAAGGTGTCAGATTCAGCAGGCGATTCGAGGAATCGCCCGCAACCAGCAAAGATGCTACTTGAATGCTGAACAAATCCGATCTGCCGGTGCTCGCCATTGCAGGTTTTGCGGCTGCCCCGAGTGCATAGTTTCATGACGCTTTCGTCTGCTGGGTGCACTTCCGAAGCGAAAGTGGTACAATTTCCGATGATTTGGGCTATTAGCTCAGGTGGCTAGAGCGCACCCCTGATAAGGGTGAGGTCCCTGGTTCGAGTCCAGGATGGCCCATATTATTCTCTTCCTTCGCGTGTAGCTTAAAATCCTTTATCAATAAGGTTGATCGAGGAAAGCGACTAAAGCACGTGAGGGCGGCGCAAATATTCCAAGTTAAGAGCGCCATAATAAATGATTCGGCACCTGGCTTAGTTAGTCAGGTTTTTCGTTTGGTCTGCTGGAGTCCTTCGGTTTTAGACTGCACCAAGGTGGCTCAATTTTGAGGTAGTCGCAGCTAGGTTGCCTTACGTCTGGTCAAGAGATCGCCATCTCTTGCGCTGGGATAGTCAGGCTCTCATCGATGTAATGACAGGTGGAATTGAACCAGGTGCCAACGATTGGACCTGGGTCAGCGCCGCCGATGATACAGGCGCACCGCGCGATTCGCCAGACAATTCCTGCCAGCAGGAGACAAGGTTCTTAAACACATCCAGGCTTCGGAATTGCCCGTGGGCCCGGTCCACTGAGCGACAAAATGCAGCTTGCCATTCAGCCTCCGACCAGATTTGGGTTTCCCTTATGAATTTTGCTGCATCTTCTGCGCTGCTGTAATAAAAGGCAGCTTCGCCTGCATACGCACGAATCTCTGGTCTGTCGCAGACCACGAGCACGGCTCCTGTGGCCATCGCCTCGGCAATCGAGATCGACATGCCGAATGGCTCATCTTTGCCGATCGTGTGCATGTAGATGCCGGACTGTTTTACGATGTTCTTGATCTCTTCTGGTTGGATATCGTGAAGGATCTTTACAGGGCTTCCCAGGGCCCGGTTGGCTTCGACGATCTCCTCGACCATGAATTCTACTTTGTAAGCGGTGCCCAGCACCAAGACAAACTCATGCTCAGGACACAGCAGTGCGGTCTCCATAAAAGTCCGATAGTCCTTGGTCCTGATCGCCGCTCCGACGCGCAGCACCATCGTTCGCTTCTTCTTGAAGCTTGGAGCATAAAGGCTTTCGTTGAATGCGGCAGTAATTGTCTCCAGTTTGTCAGACCGGTAGCTTAACTGCTCGAGCTGGTGAGGGAACAGAAACACCTTTTGAATTGTGTCACTACTATTGAGCGCATAAACGAGTTCGGGAGTCATTTCGAACCCGTGAGACCGGACGGTTGCCGGAATCTTGTTTGCCTTGAGCAAAGGCTCGTAGTTTTTTGCGATATGAAGCCAGTGCGTATGAATAACCTGTGGGCTGACTTTGGTGATCGCCTCTTCGAGTGTTCCTCTGTGAATGCGAACTTCGGATTCATGTGGTACGGCTACATCTTCTTCAGACCAAACCTCGACGTGAACGCCCAGCTTCCTGACGGCGCGAATTTCGGTTTCAACATAGGATTCGGTTAACTGCGGGTAGTGCCACATGGCATACAGCACGCGTACGGTGCCATTGGCGACTCCACCGGCGGTGCTTTTGGTTATGAGCTGCCGGCTCTTTCGATGGTCTGCCACCTTTGTAATTCTGTTGTCAGCGTCGGAAAAGTAGAGCGAACCGATAAACGGTAACGACAAGACCGCGCCGTCTCTGGTATATCTGAGCACAAGGTCCCAGTCGACGAGACTTTGCAGGCTCTCGTCAAACGGACCGTAACAGTCTACTAATTGTCGCCGATGAGAAAAAACGTTCAAATCAATATAGTTGTCTACCCGCAGTTGGAGCGGATCCCAATCCTGGAACCTGGTCCGGAAGGTCTTTGGCGAATGTGGGTCTTGCACTAATTGAGCGGTGTAAATCGACTGTACTTCAGGCGCGTTCGCAAAGGCAGTCACTATGCGCTCTAGGTAGTCCGCAAACCAGATATTGTCCGAGTCGAGATAAGCGATAATACTTCCCCTGGCGATCCGGAGTCCGGCATTGCGAGTGGCGCATACGCCGCTGTGCTGCCTGCGCACGTACTTGAAACGAGGATCGCTTAGAAAGTCTTCGACAATTTCAGCCGTGTTATCCACGCTGCCATCATCGACGACAATGCATTCCCAATTTACATGACTCTGGACTCGCACACTTGCCAGCGCTCGTTTGAGAAGGTTGGCGCGGTTCCAGGTGGCAACAATGACACTTACAAAAACATCCTTTGAATGCAGCTTTTCGGCTGCTCTTTCGATTTCGCTGTAGTTACCCGGCGGTGGTGGCAACTTTGGCGCTGGCGTTCGGCCGGTTTGAGCACTGCTGGTACTTGGCGAAAGCCTCGCTTCCAACCAGCGAATCGGTGCAGTTAGTTGCCAGGATTTGCTGTGTCGGACCTGCCGAATCAATTTCCTCAAATAGAGCAGGTAGCTGTCAGCGTCTACAGAACTGGTCGAAGAGTTGGAGGGAAGGCTGATGATCTCCGGTGTTTGGACCCTTTCAGCGAAATCAGGCAGACGCAAGCGGGAATTCAATTCGCGTAATCTCTTGGTGAAGCGCCATGACGCACTGTTGAGATACCGGCGCAGCTCACGCTCTTGTGACTCGATGCGGAGCTGCATCCTGAGATTGGTGAAGCTGCCGTCTGCGCGCTCCGCCAGGGTGGTTAGCGCGCAAGCCGCGATTCGGCGAAAGCCGAGCGGATCGTCCTTGCCGAACTCTGGAGAACTAGCTTCAATCAGCTCGGCTGGACTGTTGTAATAAACCATCCGGGATAGTGTATCGACGGCACATTCAGTAAAGTCCCTTTTGGTTCGGCCAATCCGCTCGAAAAACTCCGAGTATTTGTCTCCCAGGGCAAACATGTCCGGTGCATAAAGGATGTCTTTCATATTGCGGGAGGTACAGCTCTGCTCGTGGTGACGAAAGCCGCACAGTTCATCGTCAATGTGAAAGTATCTGGTTTGAAGAGCGATTCTCAGCCAGTATTCCAGATCACCGATATGAAAGAAATTCGCATCGAAGCCCTCTCCTGCGTACTCTTTGCGAAAGATGACGCAGGTCGGTTCGCCGATGAAATTGACTACAGGAAAGAGACTTTCCTGTAGTAGCTCCAGTCCTGAGATGGGAATGCCGGCACGGAGACTTTCCGGACGTGGCGGCACCGGCGGATTGATTCGGCGACCTAAGTCGTCCAACTGGAGCCGATCTGTGCTGACCAGACCCACGTCCGAATGACTCTCGAGTACGGAAATAGTCTTGGAAAGAAATTCGGGAAATAGCAGGTCGTCCTGCGCGAACGGCTTTACCAACGCACCGCGAGCCTGGCTCAAACAGATGTTGTAATTCTTGAATAAGCCGACATTAACCGAATTCCGTGACAGTTTGACCCGTTTGTCGATGCGGGCGAACTCGGAGGCGATCTCTATGGAAGAGTCTGATGAGCAGTCATCGTTAATCAGTAACTCAAAGTTGGAATAAGACTGTCCGAGGACACTTTCGATCGCCGCAGCGAGAAAGCGCTCACCGTTAAAGACCGGCATACAAACGGACACAAAATTTGGGGCGGTTTCACTCACAACGGCGCCTACTGCATACTGAAATGGAGATAGCGAAATTCTACCAAGTAGTACCGGCGAGACCTGAGAAGTGTGTCACTCCTGCCATTGTGTGTTAACCGGTCTACAGTGTTAGACCTTAATAAATGCATAGGCAGACATGCTTGCCGTTTACAAGATCTGATTACACAGGTCTTGTGCAGCAGACCTCAGAGGGAGTCCGAAATGGCGCATTTATTGCGGATTGGCGACCAGAATGGACTCATTTGGTACAGAGATGACCGCCAAGCCCACAAGTGGTCGTAAAGTGGGTATGTGATAGTTTAGCTGGCATTAATCGGACGGGGGAGGGCGATCACTATGAGCGAGCGCGAAGGAGATTCAGAAGAGCAAAGAGCGGTAGAACGGCCGCCCGAAAGAAGAACGGAAGCAGCGCAGCGGGAGTCCATGGGAGCGGCCGTTGACCATCTTGAGCGCACGCGCGCGCAAGCCACCCATCAAAAGGATACCGAAAATCGGCTGCCCAAGCCGACCACGAAAGCTCTTGGTAGACCAGAAATTGTAGGCGACGGCGGAAAGGTGCTAGTTAAGGGAGCGGAGCCGTCAATCAAAGACGAGAGTAGAGAAAATGTTAGAGAGGGGGCGAAAGGAGCGTCGCATAGCGCGGACGGGCAAGCTCGCATCGCACAGGTTCAGACTCCGCTTAGCTCTTTTTTTGCTGGAAGAATGGACGCCACTGCCGATCAGGCTCAAAAGGTAATGAACGCAGCCGAAAGCGGTGAACTTTCCGCGGATCAGGCTGTTTTGCGGCTGCAGAACTTAAATGACGAAATGGGACACTTAAGCGACTTGAAAGGTGCATCGCGCAGTGCTGCCTCCGCGTCGGCCGAAGCTGCCGAATCCGAGCCCAAGGTTAAGGCGAGTGAGGCTCCTGCTGCCGGTCAATCTGGAGATAGCAGCAAGCAAGATGACTCAAGCAAGCAAGATGACTCCGGTCAGCAGGATGACTCCGGCGTCTCTATCCCTTCTAAGGAGCTAATGGATGCTTACGGTAGTCTCAATCCCGACGACATCTGGAAACAAATGGGCGAGATGGCAGATCAGATCGATGGTATGCCGTCGGGCCCCGAAAAGGACGCGAAGGCGCGACAGTACAATGACATGAATAGCGTGTACCGGTATTTGAGAAGCCGGCAGTAGCTTTTCTAAATGTAATAACCGGCGCGCTTGAAATCCTTGTGACAAGACTACTGCTTGATCGGTGTCCGAAGGCGCCTCATTGCTTCTATAGGACCTTAAGAAATGCCTACTAACTTCCGGCGCATTTCACTGGCAATAGGTACTATTAGATAGGACTGGTGTTCCGTCTGTGAAATTTCCAACGATCGGGAGACAAACGGGATTCAAAAAGGTCCGAGACCGTCCAATCATGACGGGGGCTTGGCTCAGTTGGTAGAGCGTCTCCTTTGCACGGAGAAGGTCAGCGGTTCGAATCCGCTAGCCTCCAGATTTTGAAAATAGAACGATTACACGCGGACAAGTGCGAGGATTTGCTCTTATCCCTCGGGTAGATTGGCTAATCTTCATACCTTCCATCAGGACAGGTCTGATACTATCTGCCAATCTCAGGAGAGCGCCGCTGCTGCCGAGCAGGTTATGGCTGGCGCAGGTAACTTGCCAACTTCGAAAGCAATTCTTCTACATAAAGTACGGTGACTAAAGCAGTGACGACCAATCAGATCTCGCCTCCGCCTTCAGTTCGATTTGTCGAGCGGGACTCTAAGTTGAAAATGGTTCTCAAGAGACTCGATCCGCTCCGGGCGATCAATGATTGGATGCGGGGGACTGACTACTATCCGGCTTACAAGGCATTCGGGCATCGGCCTTCCTATTGGTACTGGCTGCTGAGAGGGAAGCCTGCACGAATACCTCATCGCTTGAAGCAATTGACGGTTGAGCAATATGCCAGGGAGTTCAGACTGGCAGTCTTGATCGAGTCCGGAACTTATTACGGTGAAATGGTAGAGGCAATGAAGTCCAGATTTCAGGAGATCTTCTCCATTGAAATCGACAGTGGACTGGCCCGTTTGGCCACTAGGCGCTTTGCGCGCTACAAGCACATACACATACTTGAGGGCGATAGCCAGCAGTTAATCCAAGAATTGTTGGTAAAACTCAATCGTCCGGCACTGTTCTGGCTGGATGCGGGTTATTACGGCTTCGGGAATCAAGAAAGCAATCGCGATCGGCTGACGGTTGAGCTTGAGTCGATTCTCAAACATCGAATCAAGGAACATGTAATTGTGATGGATGATTGCCATGGCCTCAATGGTGAAAATGGCGTGCCTACCCTTGCCGAACTTATCAGCCACCTCAACGCGAGCTTTCCGGATAGAAAAGTCGCAGTGGAGCACAACCTGCTTCGCATTACGCCGAGCAAGAAGTAGTCTTGATAATGCTATGAATTCATAGCATTGATTGCAGTGTCAAACGCATCAGTTGGCAGTCATGTACAGCTTGCGATCTGGCGACGTACCGGTCTGCATCATCTGCTTGAGCCGGTTTCGGACACAAGAAAAACTTGATCGCATCCTTACTATATAGATGATCGTCGTTAGATTCGGCGGCAAATCTGAACAAAAGATTGACGCTGCGGGGTGAAACCCGCATTGCAGGCTGGTTTTCGAGTGTTGATCTGTCGTCCTCTCAATGGTGGCAGACGCTGAAATGTTGCAGAGCTTGTAACAAAAGTGGCTGGCAAGACTGGTTTCGATTGTCGGAGCGAAGTGTGAAAACCCTGATTGCTGGCTGGTTTTGAGGTTCGGCTGGTTACTAGCTTTGTTCTTCCCGGGCAAAAAGAGTCAGTTGAGATACAATTCAGTTACAGACTGGCGAAGTCTGTAAGTTATCTGGTATCATTGTCATTCCTGGGGTTGAGAAACACCCCGAGGCGGCCAACCGTGAGGCCGAACAATTCCGGCCCTGTACCCTGAAAACTGCATATTGAGTGTCCGTAATTCACCAATGTGTCCGGACGATTTGGCGGTGTCCTGCCGCTAAATTTGGATGCTAAACATAAGAAGCATCCTTAAGTCACGGACGTTGGTTAAGCTACAAAGAGCGCACGGTGGATACCTAGGCGCCAGCAGCCGATGAAGGACGCAGTAAACTGCGAAAAGCCGCGGGGAGTTGTTACAGACTTAGATCCGCGGGTTTCCGAATGGGGCAACCCTGCCAGAGTAATGTCTGGTAACGTCCGCCTGAATACATAGGGCGGTTCGAGGTAAGCCGGGGAACTGAAACATCTTAGTACCCGGAGGAAAATAAAACAAAACAGTGATTCCCTTAGTAGCGGCGAGTGAACGGGGAACAGCCCAAACCTGTATGACGAAAGTCATCCAGGGGTTGTGGGACTCCATAAGAGATGGGATGACGGTAGTTGAAGTGTAGGAAGAAGCACACCAGAGACGGTTAAAGTCCGGTAAGCGAAAACGTCTGAACCTCGGGAGTATCCCAAGTAGTACGGGGCACGTGAAACCCTGTACGAATCTGCCGGGACCATCCGGTAAGGCTAAATACTGACTGGCGACCGATAGTGAACAAGTACAGCGATGGAAAGGTGAAAAGAACCCCGGTGAGGGGAGTGAAATAGAACATGAAACCGTGTGCTTACAAGCAATGGGAGCACTATTTGATAGTGTGACCGTGTGCCTGTTGAAGAATGAGCCGGCGAGTTACCTTATGTAGTTGGTTAAGCGGTTAATACGCGAAGCCACAGGGAAACCGAGTCTTAATAGGGCGTTGATAATTGCATGAGGTAGACCCGAACCCGGGTGATCTAGGCATGGCCAGGATGAAGCGTGTGTAAAAATGCGTAGAGGTCCGAACCGACCGGTGTTGAAAAACTGGCGGATGAGCTGTGTTTAGGGGTGAAATGCCAATCGAACCCGGAGCTAGCTGGTTCTCCCCGAAAGGTGTTTAGGCACCGCGTTGGACGTATCTTATGGGGGGTAGAGCACTAGTTCGGTGCGGGCGGAGAAAATCCGTACCAAATCGAGTTAAACTCCGAATACCCATAATGTTTATCCAGCAGTTAGACAGTGTGAGATAAGTTTCATTGTCAAAAGGGAAACAGCCCAGACCACCGACTAAGGCCCCAAAATACACATTAAGTGACTAAGGAGGTGGAGTTGCATAGACAACCAGGAGGTTTGCTTAGAAGCAGCCACCCTTGAAAGAGTGCGTAATAGCTCACTGGTCAAGCGACTCTGCGCCGAAAATATCCGGGACTAAAA
>JAGVKB010000016.1 GCA_020050835.1 Candidatus Obscuribacterales bacterium
AACGCAGGAAGACCCGAGCACTAGGCTTCTCATCGGCAGCTTCAAGAACAACACAGTCTCGGTGCCGAAACGCTTTACTGAAGCACACGCCATTGTAGCCGGACCGCCTGGTGTCGGAAAGTCACGCACCATCTTCAATCCAAACCTCATTGAACGCCTCAAGACTTCTGCCATTGTCACCGAAGTGGTTGCCGGCGAAGACATAAAACCACTTGTATTCAGGATGACATCGGGCTTCCGGCAAGCTAACGGTCACAAAGTCTTCTACCTCAATCCAAGCGACCTGGACAACAGCACTCGTTTCAACCCAATTGACTTCATCCACGATATAGATGACGCGCTCTATTACGCGCATCTGATCATCACCAATACGACTGAAAAGTCACACATGGGCGACCAAATCTGGAAGCAATCGGAAACACACCTGCTGACCGCTTTGTTGCTTTATGCCTGGGGGCTGGGCGGAAAGCAGAAGGCCAAAGAAGGCGGGCTGGCTAACCTTGGTCATATCAGAGGATTGCTCAGATACGGGCCGCTCACGCTTAATAACCTGATCAAGAGTAACGGCATCCCGGAAGCGCGCGATCGCTTCGATGAATTCATTAGAAACAGTAGCCCCAACTTCAGACTCGGTGTCTTCTCTGGGCTTATACAGCGCCTGAATCCTTTTCTCAATCCGAAGACAATCAAGCTTACCGAAGTAACAGACTTTTCGGAAGAAGACTTGCGAAAGAACCTCTTCACTTTCTATCTTGCTTACCCGGTGCACAGAGACGACTACAAGCCAATCATGGCACTAGCTCTCAATTTTCTCGCCAAGCTCGCCCTCCGAAAGACATTCGACAAACCGCTCACGCTACTGCTCGATGAGTTCGCAGCTTACGGAACGATCCCCGGAATCGACACCTTGCAGGCAACAATCCGCAACAGAAACATAGGCATTGTCCTTGGTTTCCAGGACCAGCAACAATTACAGAAGGTCTACACTCAACACGAAGCAGAAGTACTTTTTACCAACACCGACACAAAAGTCTTGTTTGCCACAGGCTCAGCCAAGACGCAGCAGCAGATAAGTCAAATGCTCGGACAAGAAACCCGCGTCAAGAAACAAGTCTCAAGCTCCGGTCACATCAGCAAGCAAACATACGGCGCACCACTTCTATCCCCCGGTGAAATCGGCACGCGCATCAAAGAAGGCGAGGTCCTGGTCATTCGTAACAAGCGCAATCCTATAATCGCCAACACCTGCGATCCCGGTAAGTACAATGCTTATGAAGAAAGCTATCCACCTCCTTCAAAACCAAAGAAGCCCATAGATCCGGCAATCTTTGAGCAGGTCGAACTGGCCGAGCAGCTCGAGTTTTCCGAAGAGGAGGCCAATGAACAAACGACCAAATACGAAAAACTGTGGCGTGCAAAGATGGATGCCCAAGAAGCCTTGCAACACGCAAAGAATCAGGGATTAGCCCATTCAACAATAAAGACCTTAGAGAAGCAGCTACAAAACGCGCAGGCTGAGTACGACAAGTTCGTCGCTCCGGAGCCGGAGCCGATTCACAAAGGTGATCAGTCCGAGAAGGAGCTTGTACTCAAACCACCAAAGAAGCCGACTCCTGATCAACCAGCTCCAAAGAAGCCTGACGAGACGACCGATACTGCCACAGTAATCGTCACGCCGAAGCCACCTGATCCGCCGGCAGCCGATGGCGACAATGACCCTTTCAAAGACATGTACGACGATGACGACGACGATCCGTTTACCGAAATGTACGACAAAGAGGACAAGTCATAACGCCGTCTACCAGGTCTTTTTGAACGGTTTACCGTGCACTTTTTCATACTGTGCATCGCTCTCCGCAATCGCCTGCTCTTCAAAAATGGGATTGAGCCTGAAGATCGGAATGTCCTTATGTCCCGGTGTTACCTTGTCGATCAAGATGCCAGCTTGCATCAACGCTTTGATGGAGCGACTTACGTTCGGTTCGGCAATACCGAGCATCTCGGCTATTTCCTTCTGCCACACGCCGATCACTCCGTCGGCCTCGCGACTCAAGAGACACATCAGCACGCGGAGCTGCTCCCCGGTCAGATTTGACGCAGCGACATGCCGGAAGAAATGCTTTTTCGCGATCATGAAATCCATAATTGCACCTGCGAGTAACTTATCAAGGATGATAACTTATCACCAGTGATAAGTCAAGACTGGATGATTCTATGGTGATCTAGGACTAAGCAGCATCAGCTTTCGCTGTGCAATGCCAGACGATAGGACCGAACCAAGCCCCGGAAAAAGCTGTCAAGCCGGTAAGCTTTTAAGCTAGAACTATCGATTCATCGAAAGCTGACCAATATGAAAAGAACGACAGAACCCAACACCGCTGAAGAAGCGAACATACGGCCGTGGTATACGTTTTCCGGTTCCTCGCCGCTTTCGGTTACTCACAAAAGTATTGCTCGCAATTGGCATCCGCATAAAAACGGAAACTTTACTCCAGGCGAATTCACATATGGATCTAACGAAAAGGTCTGGTGGTTCTGTCGAGTATGCCAACATGCGTGGGACGCCAGGATACTAGACAGGACCTTGAATAAAAGCGGCTGCCCGTGTTGTGCCGGAAAGGTGGCCACCCCAGAGAATAATCTAAAAGTGCTATTTCCAGACGTTGCAGCTCAGTGGCATCCGAAGAAGAATGGCAAGCTCAAGCCCGAGGCAGTGCTGCCAAAATCGAACCAGAAAGTATGGTGGCAATGTCCAAAAGAAAAAAAACTGCACGACTGGGAAGCCAGCGTGTCTTCGCGGACGGCCAATGCTAGCAGCTGCCCCTTCTGTTCAGGTAATAAGCCGTCACCTACCAACTCGCTGGCGACACTCTTTCCCGAGCTAGCTGAACAGTGGCACCCAACTAAAAATGGCGACCTGACTCCTGCCGATGTCACTTGCGGATCAAAAAAGTTGGTCTGGTGGGATTGCCCAGAAGGACCGGATCACGTCTTTCAGTCTGAAGTCCGCAGTCGGACCAAGAGCACATCGCCTGGAGCTGGTTGTCCGATGTGCCATGGGCTGAAGGTGTCAGTAACGAACTCTCTCGTTTCTTTGTTTCCCGAAGTCGCTGCAGAATGGCACCGTACTAAAAACGATCTATCGGTCAAAGACGTGGTTGCCCGTTCGCCACGACGGGTCTGGTGGAAATGTTCGGTTAAACCTAGGCATCACTGGATAGCTCGAATTCAGGATCGGACCCAGAAGATGAGCGGCTGCCCGGAGTGTGTCAATAAAAAACCCCGGCTGACATAGGTGTCAGGCCGAACGGGTTCTTGTTCAGCATCCTTACCGTCGGTCGATATCACCTCGCGGAATTCCAGCAGTCTAGAAGTCTGGACTGTCGGCCGGATCGCTAGCTGCCTCTGCGCAATACGAGATGAACCTTGTTGGTGGCCTTGTCAACCGTCCGTTCGGCTATCTCGAATCCTTGCGCCTCAAGCTTAGCCACCATCGCGTGTTCGGCGTACTTCTGATTGACTCGGCCTACCCAGTCTGAGCCCAGTATTTCCTGATCGTACTCGGACACTATTGCCTCATACGTTCCATCTGCCCCTCGCCGAAAGCCGATGTCATTGCTCATGGGACTGATGTCCTTTCTGCGGATGACCACTTCGGCTTGCTCTGGTCGCCGGTCGCCCTGGTAGCCGTAGAGATGTTGAGGCGAGGAATGTACTTCCACCTTGGCATAACCCATTTCCTGGAGCGCCTTCACGAGTGCATCTCGCTCCACTATCTGCGTCTGGATCTTGGTGTAATGGCTCATTGGTTTCTCCCTACCTTTTCTGTTTCCTCTTCTTCGCCGCCCATGATGTCGAGTTTCTCAAGATGCACCGCTTTCGACAGAGCCTGTTTCTTGTCCGGATATGATGCTGAAATTGCTCGCCCTTCTCTGAGCCAGGAGCGCAGCTTCGCCACAGCCTCCCGCTGCGACTCCGCCAGCGGAATTAGCTTTGTCAATGACATGAGAATGTCAGCAGTGACCATCGGTCTTTGAGCATCGTAGAAGGCTTGATACATGGCGTCGATGATGGCGTTTTCGATCTCCGCTCCGACAAAGAACTCAGAGGCTTTGGCCAGCGCATCGAGATCATAGAGCTGCAATGGGCGTTTCACCTTTTGCAGTTGTACTGCAAAAATCTGCTTGCGCTCTTCTTCGGTGGGTAAGTCTAAAAAGAACACTTCGTCAAAGCGCCCTTTGCGCAACAGTTCCGGCGGCAATGCGCTGATGTTGTTGGCAGTGGCAACAAGAAACACCGGTGCTGTCTTGTCTTGCATCCAGCTAAGGATAGATCCAAATACTCTGGCGCTAGTACCACCATCAAGACCGCCCTGGGCGAAAGCTTTTTCTATCTCGTCGATCCATAAGATACATGGGGCAACAGTCTCGGCTACTGATAACGCCCGCCTGGTTCGTTCTTCTGATTCGCCGACAATGCCACCGAACAATGCTCCCACATCCATCTTGAGCAGCGGCAGTCTCCAGATCGCGCCAATCGCCTTGGCGGTGAGGCTCTTGCCTGTACCAGGGATTCCTATCAATGCAAGTCCTTTGGGCGGTGGTAATTGAAAGCTGCGCGCTTCCTCTGAGAACGCGCCTTGACGTACCTGCAGCCACTCTTTCAATTGCTCCAGTCCGCCGATATCATCCATCGTTTCGCTCACCGGAAAGAACTCCAGAGCCTCGCTCTGACGAATGACCTGGCGCTTCTCCTCAGTGATGAGTTTAATGTGTGATTCGTTTATCTTCGCCCGCGAAACAACAGCAGCCTTTGTCAAAACCCGCTTGGCGTGTTGACTTGTAAGACCCAGTGCTGCTTGCAAGAATCTCTGTCTTTGGTCATCATCCAGCTCCACTGTTATCGAAACAGTCTTAGCTAGGTTCTCCAGGATCTCGTTCAGTTCTGCTTCCCGAGGCATTGGTAAGTCAAGAACGCCAACGTCATCTTTCAACTCATCAGGGATGCGCTTGCCGGGGTTAGTAATGATGATGCATTTGCCTAGCGGCTCTAGCTTCTGGGCGAGGTTGCGCAACTTGCGCTTCACAATAGGCATCTCCCAGAACTCATGAAAGTCTTTCAGTACAAAAACGGCAGCACCGTTGTATTTTTCGATGACTTTTAGAGCATTGACAGGATCGGCATTGGGAGCGATGCCCTCGGCAGTAAAAGCATTGTCGTCCGTTGATGGAAATATCTGTTTAAAACCGTCTGCCAAGTCCCAAGTCGCCAGCAAGCGTCCCTTTCCCGTCTTCTTGTCTCTTGGATCTTTATCCAGATTCTTTTCGCACACGCGATTGACTATGCTGACGGCTCGCCCTTCCTCTGACGTCATCACCACTACGACGTTGTAGTTGGCGCGGATCATCTTCTCGATTTCAACATCAATATCCATGCTCATTAGTCACCTCAAAATTAGCGGATCGATGCCGCTCAAAGAAATCTCCCCCTCTGCTGAAATAATCGCTTCGGCCACCGGAACTTGATTGAGATCCGCCTCTGCGTAGCGCTCGGAAAAGTAATGCACGGTCTTATTAGAAGACCCGATCAAGCCAGACTTCAATGATTCATCAGCCATGAATCTGCCGGCGATCAAAACATCTATAAGCCGTTCTAACTGGCTCAAGCAGCCCATCTTCTCCAGCTCGGATATAGCGAATCCTGTAAATAACAAAACTGAAAGGTCAGTCTTCGACCTGACCAGCTCAAGCAACTCCAGTAGCTCCTGGCGCTGCTGCAGCGGCTCTCCACCGCTAATCGTCAGACCTTCAATACCTGGCGCGTTGGTGATCCACTGGAAAACTTCATCGACAGCATGACCATTGCCGCCGGATAGAGCGTGTGTCTCCGGATTGAAGCAGCCGACACACCCAAGTGAGCAGCCTTGCAACCAAAGACAGCAGCGTTTACCCGGTCCGTTGGCCCGCGTCGATGCAAGAAAACTGTGGACTTGCAGCACGTCAATACCCCAGTTTCTGCTTGTCGGTCTCTGTTGTCTTTGGCTCTTCGTACATCTCGGAAGTAACCTCGCGCAGCACCTTTCCGCCCAGGGCCTCTTCAACGGCCTTGGTCACTTCCAGGCACTTTTCGCCTTTGACGCCGCAGACTTGAATCTCTACACGACCATCGGCGTGGATGAATATGTCAATCTTTTCTTCCGCCACGGCTCACTCCTTATCTTTGCAACCCTGCTAAGCCACTCTCACTTAAAGTTATTCCATTAGACTAAACCAACAATGCCCTTACTCGTTTCTCTCGATGAAACTTCCCGCGCCTGTTGAAAACTTGCTCCAACGCTTTCGCCGTGAACAACGCGAAGATCAAACTGTTGTCATGCGCTTGCGTGGTGAAATAGACCGCCTTAAACGCGAGCAATCAACGCTTCAGGAGGAATCACTACGCCGGGCCTATCAGACGCTCTTTGCTGACGCTTCCAGCCCTGTCTCACAACTACTTCTCCAGGTCCATCTGGCGAATAATGCAAATTCATCTTTGACCGCCGACGATGTTCTCGCGAACGTCAAGAGGCTGGTTGCAATTCTTGAGCAACACGGGTTGACCGTTGTTGGCCAACCAGATGAAATTCAGAAGTTCGATCCCAACATCCACGAGCCAATGAACGAGCGCTCCCAACCGGCGCTGTCGGAGCAAGTCTGCATTCGCTTTCCTGGCATTTCCTACCAAGGACAAGTGCTGCGCAAGGCGGCTGTCGATCCGCTGGAGTACAAGTGATGGCCGGCCGTCTCGCTATCGACTTTGGCAATGCCAACACAGTTATCGCTCTCTGGGACGACCAGACGCAACAAGCAAAACCGGTCAAGCTAGACCCGTTCAGTCGCATGCATCCCTGGCAGGATGAGCAGATTCCGATCATTCCTTCTCTGATTCACTACAAGCCAGATGGCTCTTACCTTGTTGGGAATGAGGTCTTACAGGCAAACCTGGCTGTTCATGAGCACACGTTTGTTGCGCTTAAAACCAGTTTTGACGCAGTGCACACAGTAAAGATAGGAGACACCAAGGTCTCTGCAAAGAAGGCCGCCGAAGATTTCCTGCAGGCTGTTCTGCGCAAAGCGCTAAAAGTCTTCGCGATAAGACCCGACGAGCTGGTTGTACTAGCAGTTCCTGTCGATGCTTTCGAGAAGTATTCCAAGTGGCTCTCTGATGTTGCAGCAAAGAGCGGCCTTAGGAACATCCGATTTATAGACGAACCGGCGGCAGCGGCCCTCAGCTTCGGTAAGACGGTCAAACAAAACGATGACTACCTGATCTTTGACTTTGGCGCAGGCAGCCTCGATGTTGCCGTGGTGCGATTCAAGCTGGAAGAATGCTCCGTCAGGGTCGGTCACTGCAAGGTCCTCGGTAAGAAGTCCATGCAGTTAGGTGGTAACAACATCGATCAGTGGCTCACTAGCCAGTTCTTCGATCACCACCAAATAGATCCGGTAAGCGATCATGCGCGCTCTCTACTCTGGCTTCTGACCAATGAGTGCCGGGCAGCAAAAGAAAAACTCTCCTTTGCAGACACTGCCGATATCTCTGTCACTGACTACCAGACTGGCAAGGCGTTAACGCTTCAACTCAAACAACAATCCCTGATCGACGCTCTTGAGGAACACGAGTTTTTTCTGAAAGTCGACAGAACGATACGCGCAGCTGAACACGTCGCCCAATTCGATCATGGCTACAAGCGCGACAAGCTCTCGGGAATCTTTATGGTCGGTGGAACCTCAATCATTCCGGAGCTTCAAAAGCAGATGCGACGAACATTCGGCAAAGAACGTGTACAGCTCTCGCGCCCCCTTGATTCAATAGCCGGCGGCGCTGCTGCGTTTGCTGCTGGCGTCACCCTATACGATCACATTCAACATGACTACGCGATCGAAGTAATCAATCTGCAAAAGCAAAAGGCGCAGATGAAAGTTATCATCCAGCGCGGAGAAAAGTACCCATCCCAAAACGCAGTTGCCATCGAGATTCTCAAGGCCGCCACTTACGGCCAGACGAAGTTCCAGCTACTTATCTACGAGATCAGCAAAGAAGAAGTTGAGCCTGGAAGCGAGTTCATTGACCTGGCTCAGGTCGTTCAAAAGGACGATCAAGTCCTGCGCTACGTCTGTCTGAATAAGAACCACCCAACACTTCTTGAGACTCAGCGGCCCATTATGTATAACCATCCGGCACTACAGATCGACTTCCGCATCGATGAGAACAAGCATCTGGTTATCGACACTTACAAGTTCGAGACTGACGAAATCAAAGTCTCTCAAATGAAAGACGTTGTCGTAGTCAGGCTGTCCTAGACTGGCGGTATCTCTTCAACATCGACCGCACTAAGCGATTGCAGTTGCTGCGGCAGACGTTGGTGGGCTCGGTTCTTTTCCTGGTTTATGAGCAGGCAGTGCGTTTAACTTCGAAAATCAGTTCTGTGTGGCCCACGCGGATCTTGTCGCCAGAAGTAAGGACCAACCTCTTTGTCACAGGATGGCCATTCAACAACGTACCATTAGTAGAACCAAGGTCCTCCAGCCAGAATTCACCGTCTTCATAAGAGATGAAGGCATGATTGCGTGAACAGAACGTATCATCCTTCAGGACAATCTCGTTTGAGGGTTCACGGCCGATCCTCGTCCTGGTAGTTCCTATGTCGTAACTACCAGAGGGAACCAAGAGAGCCGCAGTGATGTTTAGTGGCAAAGGTGCTGGTAAGCCCTCAATGACAGCCCCTTCACGCTGCAATAGAGCCGTTATGTTTAAGTCCGTCACGGTGGTGCACTGGGGGCACCGGCTACCAACTGGCTTGGGAGTTCCGCATGTCGGGCAAGGTTGTGTGGCTTCAGTCATGACTTCATAGACTCATCGCGTTGAGATATCTTCTCATGATTTCTCTCATTCGGTCGCGCACCGGCTTTGCTTCCGTGTGCCTGCCTTCTGATTCGTAGAATACTTCCAGGTCCAAGAGAACAAGGGCTACGCCGACATTGTCCAGTCCATAGGTAGCCTCGGCAGTTTCCAACGCCTGCTTGTACAACCGCTCGGCATCCGCAGAATTACCTTTCTCAGAAGCCTGTTCTGCGGCAGACAGTAGTGTCTTTATGGTTCGCATCGGTTGTTTTTCCGTCGGTCCTCCAGCTACTGAAGATGTTATCACACTGGCTAATAACTATCTGTCCATGGCATTTCTGGAGCCCTTGACCGAATATATTCGGTCGACGATTTTCCTGAATTACAAGACAGTTTGCTGAATGAATCAGCAAACCAAAGTCATCAAAAGATTAGGCCGCCGGGTCCGTCACCTGCGCAAGTCAAAAGGATGGTCACAGATGTATTTGGCGAGCGAAGCTGGATTGGACAAGTCATACATTGGCAGCATAGAACGCGGGGAGGTAAACCCTTCAGTGAAACTAATCACGCGGATAGCCGAAGCATTGGGCGTCGATATCTTGGAGCTTTTCCGGCAGAGCCGATAATAAGGGGAGGAGTCCGATGATAAAAATTATGCTGCATCGCTCGGAATGAAAGCATGAAAGCCGGAAACCTAACCAGAACAGATTTTCAGGGCAAGCCCGATTTTCCTCTTGATAGCCCACTTTCTCGATAGCCGTTTTTGGGGTAGCCAAAAACCCGGTGATCCCGGGCATTTCCAGAATTTATCAGCCATCGACTAAGACCGTGATTACATGGTTTCTTGAATCAACTAGCTAGCGACGCTTCGGTCTCGCAATATCGTTTCCCCGGTTCGGGGATTCGTCAAGGTAACGTTTTCGAGCGCTTTGATGCGCCACGAGCCATCTTTGCGGGTCAGTACCGCAAGGATCAGCGTATCTACAGCATGCGGACCGGCCGGATGTGCTTTTCCAACGGTAAGCCGACTCCAGAAGTGGACCACGGCCGCTCCCTCGGCGATCCAAATCACGTCGATCAGTTCGTTGTCGAGCGTAGAATCGCTGTAGATTGTTTCATGAATGGGCGCGTGGAGGGCGATGATCTTCTCGACGCCGGTCACATAATGGCCGAACCGATTCACAAATGTAGCATCGTTATGAAAGAGCGTTCCAAGAGCCTCCATGTCATGGGCATTCCAGGCGGCTTGAAATGCTTGTGCGGCATCTTCCGGTTTCTGCATTTCAACCATGACGGTCCTCACATTATTTTCGGATCAGTTTTTCAATCGTTGCTCATACCTACCAATTAAATTGCTCGCGGAGTTTGATCTCGGCGGCTATCTCAATCACACTTTTCGGATGGTCCCCGTGACCTTGTTCGTTACCATCTGTTCGTAAAATGAAAGCGGACTGCCCCAAGATCTTGCAGGTACAGGTACAAAGCTTACCGATACTGTGCCGCCGTATTCTTCTTTCTCCAACCTAAGCGGCTTATCTCGCAATGAATATGGCTGTTCGAGCTGGACGTTCAAAGTTCCTGGGTGTAGCTTCATTCCAGTCTTTCGTAGATAATGGGACTCCAGCTTGTTCATCCAGTACGAAAAGTCTCCCATACCGCTCGATACTCTGCCTCGAAGAATTTTCATATGAGGATCTTTCTGCCTTCGAGTGAATTGATCTCTGCAATCCAGCGTTTTCTGCTTTGATGCTACACATAATATAACTGAACAATGTTTTGCGACACCCGACGGCAACTCCGCTCCCAACTAGACGCCTGGAATGCCACCTGAATCTTCTCTTGCACATAGTTTCACTTCTATCTTGTAACCGGTGAGTTGCTCGGCCAACTTGATTGCTTTACCTTCTTGATCCAGTGCTTGCTCGGCAGAGTCTTTGAAGACTTCCACCAATGCCTGCTTCTCAGGCTCGATTACATGCACTTCGCGTGCTTCTACCTTAAGAGCGCTTACGATGTATGACTTTGATTCCTGATACCACTCGATAAAATCAATGTTCTCACCGCCCAGTTCGTTCATGACTTTGTCGGCACGCTTTTGGCAGCGCTCGGTTGGAGAGAAGTCCTTGCTCCACACTGCCACTCGGCTGCGGTCTCCTGACAGTCTCGCTACTGCTTTGATTTCGATGTTTCCCAGATCAACTTCTGGAATGTGCCTGCGCATCGCATAAGAAACCAGTGCCGAATCATTCCTGGAAACGATCAGATCGCATGCTGACCCTTGCTCCTTAAGCTCCTTCACGTACACAATCAGCTCGTTGCCTGGCTCATACTTTTCATTGAGTTGACCGTCTTTAGGCAACAGAGCATCTATCTCACCGGTCAAACTGACAGTAACGTCATCTCCGTCTAACGCTGTAACCGTCGCTGGCACACACTTGCCTTTAACTTCTTGATATTTGGTTTTGACTGCAAGCGAATTGTGCTTCTTCCATTCAATTGATAACAGTTCCCTCAAAGCGTCATAACCGGCTTTGATAGCCTGATACGTGTTGGTGTCAGTAATCTCAATATCGGCAGTCTGCCCAATCCCTGTTTTCCCTACCGCTTCCGTGCATTCCTTGTGATCATCAGTTACTTCTGCCACTACCTTCTTACGGACAACAAGCCGCAGTTGTTTTGTTTGCGGATTGAAGTCTGCTTTTACTTCTTCTGTTTCACGACCCTCGCCAGCCGCCTTGTAAGCTCGAACTGCCCCGTTTTTCACGAATGAAATCAGCTCTTCTTCCGGCAAGGACAGGCTTTTTTGTCCCATCTTGGCTAACTTTGTTAGATCGTCGTGTGTGATCATTTCCTTGATAACCCTTACGGACCGCTCCATGATTGTACGGCTATCTATCCCTTGATATCCGCATTGACGCTGGGACCCCTTGCGCCCGCTATTCGGCAGCCGCTGCAGCCGTGCGGCG